>NZ_JARVSA010000005.1:0-729767 GCF_030209415.1 Plantibacter sp. lyk4-40-MEA-4 | reverse complement strand
CCCTGAGCTTGTCGAAGGGCACACGGAGAACCCCACGGTTCCGGGGCTGTTCATCCCGGTTTCTGAGCCTGTCGAAGGGCACACGGGAGGACTTCCACAACCGCCTCGACTCGGCATCTGGAATGTCAGTGGCTCGTGGTGGACTGGAGTCATGACCGAGACCACCTCCGCCGCGATCCGCGCGAGCGACGAGCACGCCACGCGCCTCGCGGAGTTCTCGGATGAGTGGGCGGACCTCCACCGCCAGCAGGCCGTCCTGGACGCACGGAAAGCGCGCCTCCTGGCCCGTTCAGCTGCCTACGCGGACGCTTTCGCCGACGCCACCGTGCCGGCGGTCTTCCCGCCGGCCGAGCGCCAGGCACTGTCTCGTCGGTCGACGTGTGCGGCTCTCGCGATGGCGACCCGGATGCCGGAGCGGACGGTCCAGTGTGCGACGAACGACGCCGAGCGGCTCGTGAACGACGCGCCGGCCGTGCTGGCGTCGCTCGAGGCGGGGCGCATCTCGGCGCGGCATGCGCAGGTGATCACGGACCAGCTCTGCGACGTCCCGGCCGCCGGGCGGGCTGCGTTCCTCGAGCAGGTCCTGCCGGAAGCGGAGCGCATGACCGCAGCAGGACTCAAGAACCGCGCCCGTGTGCTCCGCGAGCGCCTGCACCCCGAGTCCATCACCGCCCGCGCGGTCCGCTCGGAGGCGGACCGCCGGGTGGAGTTCGAGCCCGCCGCCGACGGCATGGCCTGGGTGCACCTCTTCACCACGGCGCCGATCGCGCAGGGCATCGTCGAGCGGGTCGAAGCGGCCGCGGCCGAGTCACGCTCGGCGGGTGACACCCGCACCTGCGCACAACTGGAGGCCGACGCCCTCGCAGCCCTCGCCCTCACCGGCGTGACCCCGGAGGACGTGATGTCGAGCCTGAGGCTCCCGCACCCCATCGAGGTCCAGGAGCACATCGTGCCGACCGTGCAGATCACGGTCCCCGCGCTGAGCATGGCCTGTGTCTCCGACGCACCGGCTACCCTCGACGGGTATGGTCCCATCGACCCGGAGACCGCGGCACGTATCGCGGTGAACGCGCCGAGCTTCACCCGGATCCTCGTCCAACCGGAAACCGGATCCGTGCTCTCCGTCGGGCGGAACCAGTACCGGGTGCCGGCCGACCTGCAACGCGCGGTCCGCCTACGAGACGGCACCTGTCGAGCACCGGGCTGCGGCAGGCGCGCCAGAGCGTGCGATCTCGATCATTCGGTCGCGTGGGAGGACGGCGGGACGACGGATATCGGGAACCTTGCCTGCCTCTGTCGACATCACCATCGGATGAAGCACCTTCCCGGGTGGAATCTCGACCATGGGCCCGGTGGTGTCCTCGAGTGGACGACACCCGACGGCAAACACCACCGGACGGAACCAGAGCCCGCGCCGTTCTGACCAGCTCCGGTCCCTGAGCCTGTCGAAGGGTTTCCCGCGGGCACTTCGACGGGCTCAGTGACCGGGAGAGGTGTGCTCGAAATGGCGAGGCGTCCTCGTGGGCACTTCGACAAGCTCAGTGACCGGGAAGAGTGTGTTCGCACCGCCTCGGTTTCCGAGCTGAGTCGCTGGAGGGGCTCGCCGGAGGCGATTCGCTCCCTGAGCCTGTCGAAGGGCAGTTGGGCTGCGGCGCCTCGGTGCGAAGCGGGGATATTCATGCGCGGTGTCGCAAACAGGGTTGCCTCGCAGAGTGGTTTGCGTTACAAAGTAGGTATGACTTCACCGATGGAACCCACCGACGGCTCGGACGCGCTCGACCCGGCCGCCATGCTCGCTCTGCAGGAGCGACAGGCGAGCCGTGTCGACGACATCTTCACGAGGCCCACCATCGCGATCGTGTACGTCTGGGGTGTCGCGTGGACCGTCGGGTTCCTCGCCCTCTGGTCCGCGAGCGACGAGAACCCCTGGTTCACCACGCCGCCGGCGGTCGCCGGATGGCTCTTCGGGATCCTCATGGTGGGCGGCATCGTCTCGTCGTCGATCATCGGCTCCCGTGTGTCGCGTGGGATCCAGGGAGCACAGCAGGTGCAGGGGACGATGTACGGCATCGCCTGGGCGATCGGGTGCACGGCAGCGGCGGTGTTCGGCGGCGCACTGTTCGCTGCGGGGATGGCACCCGCACTCGCCGCCATCTTCTACCCGGCGATCTACAGCCTCGTGGTCGGTCTGCTCTACCTCGCAGGTGGAGCAGTCTGGCGCGACCGCCTCATGTACGGCATGGGCATCTGGATCATCGTGGTCGGCATGGCCGCGCCGTTCTTCGGCTCGCCGGGCAACGCGCTCATCATGGCCATCGCCGGCGGAGGCGGGTTCCTCGTGTACGCGACCTTCCTCGAAGCGACCCGCCGTCGGCGTGCCAACCGATCGGCGGCGTGACCGATGGACGAACTCGACCCCCTCATCCATGCACAGGCCCGCCTGCGCATCATGTCGACGCTCGCGGCGATCGATGCGGACAGCAGTATGTCGTTCCCCCGCCTGCAGGAGATGCTCGACATGACCGCCGGGAACCTCTCCACGCATCTGCGGAAGCTCGAGGACGGCGCCTACGTCCTCGTCACGAAGACCCACCGGGGACGCACCCCGGTCACCTACCTGGAACTCACCACGCTCGGGCGCCGCGCGTTCGAGGACTACATGACCGGGCTCCGAGCGATGCTCGGCGGCGCGTCGGGAACGGGGACATCATGACGATCACACCACTGGCCACCCTCGAGGGCGTGACACGACGTTACGGCGACGTGACCGCGCTGCACGACGTCGACTTCAGTATCGAGCCGGGCTCGCTCGTCGGGCTCCTCGGGCCCAACGGCGCCGGCAAGTCCACCGTGCTCTCCCTGCTGCAGGGCACCCGACGTCCGACGACCGGCACGGTGACGCTCTTCGGCGGCGATCCCGCCCATGCGGTCAACCGCACCAGGCTCGGATCGACACCGCAGGAGACGGCACTGCCGCCCACGCTCCGGGTGGGAGAGGTCGTCGACTTCATCGGACGCCACTTCGCGGACCGCGTGCCGACGACCGCCCTGGCGGAACAGTTCGGTCTCGGTGACCTCCTCCGACGCCAGACGGGCTCGCTCTCGGGCGGCCAGCAGCGCCGCCTCGCGGTCGCGCTCGCGTTCGTCGGCAGACCGCGTCTCGTGCTCCTCGACGAGCCGACGACGGGCCTCGACGTCGACGCCCGCCGAACCCTCTGGGACGCGATCCGCCGGCAACACGAGCTCGGGGCGACCATCGTCCTCACCAGTCACTACCTTGAGGAGATCGAAGCGCTCGCCGAGCGTGTCGTGGTCCTGGGTGGCGGACGGGTCATCACCGACGCCCCGCTGCGCGACGTCCTCGGGCTCGTCGGTATCCACCGGGTGCGGCTCCGGACCACCGACCCCGGAGCGGTGGAGCGGCTCACCGGGGTCGTCCAGGCGAGTCGTGACGGTGACGCCGTCGAACTGGACGTCCGTGACGCCGACGCGTTCGTGCGCGAGCTCGTCCGGTCCGAGGCCCCGTTCACCGATCTCGCCGTGCGCGGAGCGACCCTCGAGGAGGCGTTCCTGACCCTCACCGCGGATGCCCGGGCGGACGTCGAACGGAGCGCCGCCTGATGGCCAGCACAGTCCAGCTCACCGCCCTGCACGCGCGGTACTCCCTGCTCGAGACCGTGCGCGTCCCGATCGCGCTGATCGGCTCGCTCGTTTTCCCGGCGCTCTCGCTACTGTTCTTCGTCGTCCCGCAGGCGCAGGTCGCCGGCGATCCCGTCATCGCGACCCAGGCGGTCATCTCCCTCATCGTGTTCGCCGTGCTCGCCAACTCCCTGTTCGGCTTCGGCCTGACCATCGCCCAGGCGAGGGAACAGGCGTGGGATCCGTACCTCCGCACGCTTCCGGTGACGGGTGTCGCCCGTGTTCTCTCGCACCTGTGCTCGGTCGGCCTCCTCGGGTTCGCGGCCGTCATACCGGTCGTCGTGCTCGGCGCGTTCCTGACCGCAGCCACCACGACTCCGATGGGACTGCTCGGCGGCATCGTGGCGCTCCTGGTGGGTGCCCTGCCGTTCATGCTCCTCGGCACCGCGATCGGGTACGCCCTCCCGAGCAAGGCCGCGATCGCCGTGGTGCAGGTGGTCATGTTCTCGCTGGCCTTCGCCGGCGGACTGTTCATCCCACCGTTCCTCTTCGCCCCGTGGCTCGACCGGCTGTCCATGTTCCTCCCGAGCCGTCAGACCCGGGAGCTCGTCGTCTGGGCGGTCCAGGGTGGCGAGTTGCCGTGGTGGTCGTGGGTCGGCGTCCTGGCGTGGACGCTCGTCCTGACCGTCGTCGTCCTCGCCCTCCACCGCCGCGACGAGGGCCGCCGCTACCGCTGAGGTCGACGGACACCTCGCCGAACACGGGCTGTTCCCGCGTGCCGTCATACGTCGACACACACCGTGCACCGGCCGCGAGGCGCTCGTACGCTGACGTCCATCCCGGCCGGTCCACGGCCCCTCGACGAGCGGATGGAGCGACCCGTGTCCAGCAGCGCAGACCAGACGAACGCCGCCGACCGATCGACGGGCGCGCACTGATGGGAGCGCCCGTCGTGTTCGGCACCGGCCCGATCTCGGTCGACGACCTCGTGGCCGTGTCCCGTGACGACGCCATCGTCGTCCTCGACACCCCGGCGCTCGACCGCATCGGCGCCGGCCGGGCCATCATCGACCGGCAGACGACGCCGGTCGGAGTCGGCGCGCAGGGTTCTCGGCCCCATGGTCCACGGATCCCTGGGGCCGCCGGGGGACGAGCGGCTCCGCGCACCGCGACGCTCGACGTCTCGGCGGTGGAGGAGCGCGTCGTCCATGACCGCCGTGGCGGCATCGGACTGCCGCTCTCGGTGGACCGTGCTCGGGCGGTGGTCGCCGCCCGGCTCGCCGGCTGGACCCGTGGGGCATCCGGGATCCGCCTCGAGACCGCCGTGTTCGTCGCGGAACTCCTCAACCGTGGGGTGACCCCGGTGATCCCGTCCATCGGCTCCCTCGGCGACGGCGACGAGACCCACCTGGCATCCGTCGCGACGCTCGTGATCGGACAGGGGGAGGCGGTCCTCGCGGGCGAACGGCTCCCCGCGCAGGTCGCCCTGTCACGGGTCGGGCTCGCGCCGCTCGACCTCGCTGTGCACGAGGGGCTGGCGTTCGTCCACCACAACGCCTACTCCCTCGGCGTCGGCGCGCTCGCCCTCCACCGGCTCGGCGCGCTCAGTCGACTCGCGGACACCACGAGCGCCCTCTCGTCCCGGGCGGCTGCGCGGTCCGGGCGCGGCGGGCGAGGACCGGCGTTCGACGCGACGGTCCTCGCCGGCACCCCTTCGGCCGGCACCCGGGCGAGTGGCGAGCGGATCTCCGAGTTGTTGGCGACGCCGGTCGGCCCAGAGGGTGCGCGTGGCGGGCGGGACCTGGACGGACTGCGGCTCCGGGCGACCCCGCAGATCAACGGTGCCCTCGCCGACGAGGTCACCGCGGCCGTCCAGCTCGTGGAAGCGACGCTCGGAACGGCCTCGGAGGATCCACTCGTCGACCAGGCGTCGGGTGTCCTGCGGGCCGGCGGGTTGCTCCACGGCGCGCGGCTCGCCCGCGCCTTCGACGGGCTGCGCGTGGCCATCGCGCACACCGCCGCTGCGGCCGAGCGACGGCTCAGACGCGTCGACGGAGGCGGGGCCGACCACCGGGGGACCGGGCACGGGCTCGTACCGGGTCGGCTCGGTCAGTCGGCCGCGGACCTCGTCGCCGAACTGCGCGTGCTCGCGACGCCGGTCGTCACCGCCGGCGTGCCGGACGAGGGCTCGGACGACCCGGCCTCCTTCGCCGGGACCTCGCTGCGACTGCTGGAACGTTCGACCGCCCTCTTCGCGGACGTGCTGGCGGTCGAGGCGATCGTCGCGGCGGACGCGCTCGGCCCGGGCGAGCACGACGAGTGGGCGGTCGGGTTCTCCGTCGCCCATGCCGGCCTCCGGTCGGCGATCGAGCAGGAGCTGCACGGTCAGCAGCTCGTCACGGCGGCCCTCGCCGCGTTGGGCGTCGACCGATCCTGAGCGACGGCGGCCGGCGGGTGACGGTGCGCGGGCGCACCCACGTCGTCGCATGCCATGTATTTCGACACGTGTCGAGGGGGTGGGCGATGTCGGTGCCCTCCGGTAGGTTCGGACCACCGACCGAGAGACGTTCAGCGAGCCACCGACCGCGGCGGCGACGGCCCTTGGAAGACGACCTGTCACGAACAGCCGTGCAGAGAAGAGGCATCGGTCCAGCATGATCTCCTTCGAACACGTCTCCAAGCGCTTCGACGACGGCACCCTCGCGGTCGACGACTTCTCCCTCACGATCCCGTCGCGTTCCACCACGGTCTTCGTCGGGTCCTCAGGCTGTGGCAAGACCACGCTCCTGCGGATGATCAACCGCATGGTCGATCCGAGCGAGGGACGCATCGTCATCGACGACGAGGTCGTCTCCGCCGTCGACCCCGTCCGTCTCCGTCGCCGCATCGGCTACGTCATGCAGAACTCCGGTCTCCTCCCGCACCGCACCGTGATCGACAACGTGGCGACGGTGCCCATGCTCACCGGCGTCAACAAGAAGCAGGCCCGGGCGGACGCCCTCACCCTCCTCGACACCGTCGGACTCGATCGCGCGCTCGCCGACCGGTACCCGAGTCAGTTGTCCGGTGGCCAGCAGCAGCGCGTCGGCGTCGCACGAGGCCTTGCGATCGACCCGAACATCCTGCTGATGGACGAGCCGTTCGGTGCCGTCGACCCGCTCGTGCGTGCCGAGCTCCAGCGGGAGCTGCTCCGACTGCAGCGCGACATCGCGAAGACGATCGTGTTCGTCACCCACGACATCGACGAGGCCTTCCTCCTCGGCGACCAGGTCGTCATCCTGCAGAAGGGCGGCCACATCGCCCAGGTCGGCACGCCGGCCGAGATCGTCGCCAACCCAGCCGACGACTTCGTCGCCCAGTTCATCGGCGCCGATCGCGGCCAGCGGACCCTGCACGTCGAGCGCGTCGACGGACGCGACGTCGTCGTCGACGAGTCGGGCCGCCCCGCCGGCGTCCTCGGAGCCGGGCCCGGCGCAGGCGACCGCACCGGCCTGGACGTCCGGAAGGACGGCGCATCCACATGAGCTGGGTCATCGCGAACTGGGACATGATCTGGGACCTCACCCTCACCCATGTCCAGCTGAGCCTGCCCCCGATCATCCTGGGCTTCCTCATCTCCCTACCCCTCGGCTGGCTCGCGCACCGGTACCGGTGGTCGCGAGGCGTGCTGCTCACGCTGAGCGGCATCCTCTACGCGATCCCGTCCCTGCCGCTCTTCGTCCTCATGCCGTCCCTCATCGGCACGAAGATCCTCGATCCGGCGAACGTCGTGATCGCGCTCACCATCTACGCCGTGGCCCTGCTCGTCCGCACGGTCGCCGACGCGCTCGACGCCGTCGACGCCGGGGTCCGGCAGTCGGCACAGGCCGTGGGGTTCTCCGCCGGCCAGCGGTTCTGGCGGGTCGAGTTCCCACTGGCGGGCCCACTCATGCTCGCCGGCGTCCGCGTGGTCTCCGCGAGCACCATCAGCTTGCTGAGCGTCGGCGCCCTCATCGGCGTGACGAACCTCGGCTACCTCTTCACCGACGGCTACAACCGGCAGTTCCCGATCGAGATCCTGACCGGCATCGTCGGGACGGTCGTGATCGCGATCGTGTTCGACGTCCTGCTGGTGCTCCTCGGCCGAATCCTCATGCCGTGGACGCGGACCAGCTCGAAGGGTGCGATCCGTCGTCGTCGCGCGGCCACCGAAGCCCGTGAGCTGGCGACCGCCGGGGGAGGAACCGCATGATCAACTTCCTCGCCGCCTTCGCCTGGATCCTCGACCCCGCGCACTGGGAGGGCCCGGGCGGCATCCCCGTGCGGGTGCTCCAGCACCTGGCCGTGACCGGCCTGACCGTGCTCATCGCCTGCGTCATCGCGATCCCGCTCGGGCTCCTCATCGGGCACACCGGGAAGGGACGAGAGGTCGCGGTCGCGATCACCGGCGCGCTCCGGGCGCTGCCCACGCTCGGTCTGCTCTCGCTCCTCGCCCTCATCACCCTCGGGTGGGGCTTCTCCAGCACGAGTCTCGTCCCCGCGATCACGGCCCTCGTCGTGCTCGCCGTCCCGCCGGTCCTGGCCGGTGCGTACGGAGGGGTCGAGGCGATCGACCGCCAGACCATCGACGCCGCGCGTGCCGTCGGGATGAACGAGTGGCAGATCCTCGGCAAGGTGGAGATTCCGCTCGCGCTCCCGCTCATGATCGGTGGCGTGCGCTCGGCCGTCCTGCAGACGATCGCGACCGCGACCGTCGTCGCGTTCCTCACCAACGGCCCCGGTCTCGGTCGCTACATCCTCGACGGTCTGCCCGTACGGGACTACGCGCAGATGCTCGCCGGCTCGATCATCATCATCGTGCTCGCCCTCCTCCTCGAGGGCGTCTTCTCCCTGCTGCAGCGTGCCGTCGTGCCGCGCGGCGTCCAGGCGACCCACACACGGGTCGACGAGACCCGGGGTCACGCCACGAGCGGTGGCGACCGGTCCACCGCTCCAGACCCCGTCGTCGCAGAAGCGGAGGCGAACATGCAGACCGCGGCATACCGCAACGACTGAAGCGTCCCACCACCCCGGGTGACAGCACCGCCCGGCTCCCAGACCCACAACGGCACCACCGTTCTCGCCCATCACAGATAGGAAACACCATGTTCACAGTTCGACAGGGTCGACGCCTCGCCGTCGGCATCGCCGCGACCGCCGTCGCGGCCCTCGCACTCAGCGCCTGCTCCGCAGGCGACCCGACCGCCGGGGAGACCGCGGCATCCGACACGATCACGGTCGGCTCGGCCGGATTCCCCGAGTCGGAGATCATCGCGCAGATCTACATCCAGGCGCTCGAGGCCAACGACATCAAGACGGCCGAGTCCCTGAACATCGGCGCTCGCGACGTCTACATCGCAGCGCTCGAAGACGGCTCGATCGACCTCGTCCCCGACTACAGCGGCAACCTGCTGCAGTTCTTCGACGACTCCGCCACGGCCACGTCGAGCGACGAGGTCTACTCCGCCCTGCAGGAGGCCACGCCCAAGGGCTACGAGGTCCTCGACCAGTCCAAGGCGGAGGACAAGGACTCCTACAACGTCACGAAGGAGTTCAGCGAGGCGAACAACGTCACGAGCCTCGCCGACCTCGCGGCCCTCACCATCCCGCTCGCCATCGGCGGCGCACCCGAGTTGGCTGAGCGTCCGTACGGCCCGAAGGGCCTGACCGAGGTGTACGGCGTCCCCGCCGACAAGCTCACCTTCGTCCCGATCAGCGACGGCGGCGGCGCCCAGACCACCGCGGCCCTGCTCGACGGTACGGTCCAGCTCGCCGACATCTACACCACGACCCCGTCGATCACCGAGAACGACTTCGTCACGCTCGAGGACCCGGAGAACCTGATCCTCCCGCAGAACGTCCTGCCGCTGATCAACTCGGCCAAGGCCAGCGACAAGGTCAAGGAGGTCTTGAACGCCGTGTCGGCGGAGCTGACCACCGAAGACCTCATCGAGCTCAACGCCCGCAACCAGGGCGACGAGAAGGCAGCTCCGAAGACCCTCGCGGCCGACTGGCTGAAGGACAAGAAGCTCTTCGACTGAGCAGCAGCCACACGTCGATGGCGTCGTCCGGTCCTCCGGGCGGCGCCATCGCGCTGTTCGCGGGGAGCGCATCCGGCTGCAGCCGGATGTCCAGGGGGTCTCCGACACCTGAGGAGTTGGTAGCGTCAGGGTATGAGTTCCGAGACCCCCGCAGAGTTCATCGCGTCCTGGACCGCCTGGCACACCGCTCGCGAGCGTTCCGTCCGAGCACCCCACGGTATCGCCGCCCTCCGGTTCACCCACTGGCTGACCGAGGAGGCGACCGCCCTCGAGGGCGCGCCGGGCACCTGGCGTGCGGACGCGACCGGCGTCGTCGGTGAGCGGCTCACGGGGACCGGACTGACCACGCCGAGTGGCGCCCAGATCATGACCGACCGCGTCGAGCTGGTCCACGGCGACGAACTGCACTTCGGCGACGCGCTGCTCCGAGGCATGGAGCGGGACGGCGTGTACGCCCTGCGCGTGCTCGATCCGGAGGCGCCGACGCGGACCTCGCTCGACGGCATCAGCGCGTTCGCCCCCGACGTCGCCTGGATCCGGCCGGCACGGTTCGTGCCGTCTCCGGACGTCACGGTCGAGACCGAGTCGATCGACGGCCACGTCACCACCGAGACCCCTGTCGGCCGGGTCGAGTTCGAGCTCGGTGATGAAGCGGTGTCGCTGACGGTCACCGGCGGCCCGAACGGACTCTGGGCGGTGTTCTCCGACGGCACGAGTGGCGACGAGAGCTACCGGTTCCGTTTCATCAGCATGCCGGCCCCGACCTCGGACGGCCACGTCCTCGTCGACTTCAACCGCGCGTACCTGCCGCCGTGCGCGTTCAGCGACCACTACGTGTGCCCGCTGCCGGCACCGAACAACCGGCTCCGAACGCGGATCACGGCGGGCGAGCGATTGCCGCTCGGCCAGTAGGTCCAGAGCCACGGACCCCGCATGACGAACCGGCTCGCCGAGGCGATGAGCCCGTACCTCCGATCGCACGCCGAGCAGCCGGTCGACTGGTACCCGTGGGGACCGGAGGCCTTCGCCGAGGCGGCCCGTCGCGACGTCCCCCTGCTCGTCTCGATCGGCTACTCGACGTGTCACTGGTGTCACGTCATGGCACGCGAGTCGTTCTCGGACGAGCACATCGCCGAGCTCCTCCGACGCGACTTCGTGGCGGTGAAGGTCGACCGCGAGGAGCATCCCGACGTGGACGCCAGTTACCTCGCCGCCGCCGGCGCGTTCACCCGTGACCTCGGTTGGCCGCTGAACGTGTTCGTGACGCCGCGCGGACACGTCTTCCACGCGGGGACCTACTCGCCTCCCGTGCCGCTCCGCGGGCATCCCTCGTTCCCGCAGGTGCTCGAGGCCGTCAGGGTCGCGTGGACCGAGCGACGTGAGCAGGTCGTCGCGAGCGCCGACGGGCTCGCGCGGGCGATCGCCGAGACGATGTCGTCCACGGATGACGCGCCGCTGCCGGAGACCGGCGAGCTCGATGCGGCGGTCGAGGCGGTCGAGGCGCTCGAGGACCGGGAGCTCGGTGGCTTCGGCACGGCTCCGAAGTTCCCGATGGCCCCGCTGTTCGACTTCCTACTCACGCCGCGCGAGGGGGACGCCGCTCGCCGTGGTGTCGACCTCGCGCAACGCACCCTCAGGACGATGGGGGCATCGGCGCTCCGTGACCCGGTCGAAGGCGGGTTCTTCCGGTACGCGGTCAACCGGGACTGGAGCGAGCCGCACTACGAACGCATGCTGACGGACAATGCGCTCCTCCTCACCGCCTACACCCGGGCGTGGGCCGAGCGTCCGAGCTCGTGGGCGGCCGGTGTCGCCGCCGGGATCGCCGAGTTCCTCATCGGCACGCTGCAGCAGCCGAGCGGCGGCTTCGGGTCGGCGCAGGACTCCGAGAGCATCGTCGACGGCGTCGGATCGGAGGGCGGCTACTACCGACGCGATGCGGACGGCCGGGCGACGCTGAACCCGCCGGCCGTCGACCGCAAGGTGCTCACCGGGTGGAACGGGCTCGCGATCGGCGCGCTGGCGGAGGCCTCGACGGTCTTCGACCGCCCCGAGTGGCTCGAATCGGCGAGGTGGGCGGCGGACGCGGTGGTCGAGAACCACCTCGGCTCGGACGGCACGCTCGCTCGGGCCTCGCTCGATGAACGGCGGTCGGATGCGTCGGCGACCCTCGAGGACTACGGGATGCTCGCGGAGGGGCTCCTGCGCCTCGGCCTCGCGACGGGCGAGGTCCGCTACGCGGAGGTCGCCCGCGACCTCGTCGACCGGTGCTTGTCAGACGAGACCCTGCCCGACGACACCGTGACCGACGCCTCCTCCGCCGCGGTGGCCGGCTTCATCCTGCCGGGCGGCGGCGACCCGGTGCTGTCGGCCCAGGGCATGCGGATCGACGGCGACCCGTCGGAGGGCGCGTATCCCTCGGGGATATCGTCGCTCGGACGCGCGTCGCTGCTACTGTTCCAGCTGACGGCCGACGGCCGGTTCCGGGACGCCGCAGAGGGCGCGGTCCGGTTCGCCGCGTCGGCTGCGCTGTCGGCACCGACCGCGTTCGGCGCGAGTCTGGCCCTGGCGGCATCGCTCACCGGGCCGGCGTCGCAACTCATCGTCGTCGGGCCGGATCGGGTGGACTCGGACCAGGACGAGGATCGCGCGACGGCGGATCGGGCGATGCGCGACGCGGTCAGGACGCGTCGGGACGACGTCGTGGCGGTGGTCTCCGAGCGGCAGGCGGCGGATTGGGCGACGAGCGGGTTCGACGTCTTCGCCGAACGGACGAGTCGCGACGGCCGGTCGACCGCCTACCAGTGCCGGGACTTCGTCTGCCGTCTCCCCGTGACGGACGTGGCGCAGCTCGACGCCCGCTGATCCAGCGCACCCGTCGACCCGACACCTGGGTGGGTCAGGTGCCGAACGAGCCGTCCGGACGGCCGAACCGCAGCTCGCGTGCTTCGGAGCGCCAGCGCCCGAGTCCACCGTCGAGGAGCGCGACGCGTTCGTACCCGGCTCCGGTCAGCGCCGCTCGCAGGCGCTCGGCGGAGCGCCCGTCCAACTGGTCGTACAGGACGAGCGTGTGCTGCTCCGTGACGCCGATGGCCGCCGCACCGCGTCGGACCTCCTCCGCTGAGGACGCTCCGAGCCCCCGGCCTGTATCGAGCAGTTCGACGAACACGGCGCCGGGGACGTGCCCGTCGAAGAGGTACAGGTCGTAGCCGCTCACCAGTCGCACCGGGCCGCCGTCCAGCGCAGGCAGCTCGACGACACTCGCGTCGAGGACGATGAGGCTTTCGCTGCCGAGATGGTCCGCGAGCCACTGGGTGGAGACGAGCGGGTCCACCAGGAACGGCGCGTGCTTGGAGGTCATGCGCCCACCGTAGGAGGCCGCGGCCCGGATGACCACGGTGGTCGGCAACACGCGGTCACACGACGCCGGCGTTCAGCACTCGATGACGTTGACCGCGAGACCGCCCTCGCTCGTCTCCTTGTACTTCGTCGACATGTCGACGCCGGTCTGGCGCATGGTCTCGATCACGGTGTCGAGCGACACCAGGTGCGTCCCGTCGCCGTGCAGCGACAGCCGTGCGGCGCTGACGGCCGTCGAGGAGGCGATCGCGTTGCGTTCGATGCACGGGACCTGGACGAGCCCGCCCACCGGGTCGCAGGTGAGGCCGAGGTGGTGCTCCATCGCGATCTCCGCGGCGTTCTCGACCTGACGCGGTGTGCCGCCGAGGACGGCGCACAGGGCACCGGCGGCCATGGCGCAGGCCGAGCCGACCTCGGCCTGGCAGCCGCCCTCGGCCCCGGAGATGGACGCGTTCGCCTTGAAGAGCGAGCCGATGGCGGTCGCCGTGAGCAGGTAGCGACGGATACCGTCGAGCGAGGCGCCCGGCACGAACCGCAGGTAGTAGCTTCCGACGGCCGGGATGATCCCCGCGGCCCCGTTCGTGGGTGCGGTCACGACCCGCCCGCCGGAGGCGTTCTGCTCGTTGACCGCCAGGGCGAACGCGTGCAGCCACTCCGTGGGGAGCTCACGCCCGCTCTCGGCCTCGGCCACGTCGAGGCGCTCACGGACGGCACGTGCCCGGCGCTTGACGCCGAGACCGCCCGGGAGGGTGCCGGTGTCGGCGAGCCCGGCGGTCACGCACTCGTGCATGGCCGTCCAGATGGCGTCGAGGCCGGCGTCGACCTCGACGGTTGGCCGCAGGGCTTCCTCGTTGCGTCTCGCGATCGCGTCGATCGGGAGTCCCGTCTCGTCGCAGAGCCCGATGAGCGCCTCAGCGGTCCGGAACGGCATCGGCACGGGTGTCGACGGCAGCACCGTGCTCGGGTCGTCGCCGTCACGACGGATGAAGCCGCCGCCGACCGAGTAGTACGTCTCGGAGCGCACCGGGAGGTCGCTCCGCTGATCCCAGGCGTGGAGCGTCATGGCGTTCGGGTGGCCCGGCAGCCTCGTCCTGGGCACGAACGAGACGTCGTCCTTCGAGAACGCGATGACCCGCGTCCCGGCGAGCGTGAGCGGAGCGCCGTCGGGGTGGTCGCTCCAGGCCCGTCGGACCTCGGCGGGATCGCACCCTTCGGGGGTGAGCCCGTGGAGTCCCGCGACGACGGCGTCGGGGGTGCCGTGGCCGATGCCGGTCGCGCCGAGCGATCCGTACAACGAGCACGTGACGCGGTCGACCCGGTCGAGCAGGCCGTCGTCCGCGAGCCCGGTGGCGAAGGCCTGGGCCGCCCGCATCGGTCCGACCGTGTGCGAGCTGGACGGCCCGATCCCGATGGAGAAGAGGTCGAACGCGGACACGTATGCGGTCACTGGACGACCCCCTTCGGTGCGACTGGCTCCTCTCACTCTAAGCGTCTTCAGCGCCGGGTGCGGTGTCAGCGGGTGTCAGCGGCAGGTGAGCACTCCGTGAGTGCCCCAGCCCACACTGTTGTCCGGGTCGCCCACCGGCGCCCCACACCTGATTTCGAAAGGCATCCGCATGAGCATCAGCTCCGACTGGGCGATCGAAGCCCACGGCCTCGTGAAGACCTTCGGCGACAACCGGGCGGTCGACGGTGTCGACCTCTCGGTCCGCACCGGCACCGTCTACGGCGTCCTCGGCCCGAACGGCGCCGGCAAGACCACCACCATCAGCATGCTGGCGACGCTCCTGCGTCCTGACGCCGGCACCGCCACCGTCTTCGGACACGACATCCAGCGGGAGTCGCAGGTCGTGCGCCAGCTCATCGGCGTTACCGCGCAGTTCGCGTCTGTCGACGAGAACCTCTCGGCCACCGAGAACCTCGTCATCTTCTCGCGACTGCTCGGACTCGGCCGCGCGGAGGCGAAGCGCAAGAGCGCGGAACTCCTCGAGGAGTTCGGCCTGAGCGACGCGGCGTCGCGACCACTGAAGAAGTTCTCCGGCGGCATGCGTCGTCGTCTCGACCTCGCGGCGAGCCTCATCGCCCAGCCGCCCCTCATCTTCCTCGACGAGCCGACCACGGGCCTCGACCCGCGGACCCGCGCGCAGATGTGGGACACGATCCGCCGCCTGGTCGCGACGGGCTCGACCGTCCTCCTGACCACCCAGTACCTCGACGAGGCGGATCAGCTCGCCGACCGGATCGCCGTCATCGACCGCGGTCTCGTCGTCGCCGAGGGCACTTCCGACGAGCTGAAGGCCTCCGTCGGCGAGTCGTCGCTGCAGCTGCGGCTCGCGGACCCCGCCGACCTGGAGGATGCGCGACGGGTCATCTCGAGCGTCCTCGGTGTGGACACCGTCGTGTCGCCGGAGGCCACCCGCATCACGGCCCCGATGCGCGACCCCGACGCCGTGACCGACCTGTTCATCACGCTCCGGGAAGCCGAGATCCGGCTCGCGGAGATGAGCGTCCAGAAGCCGACGCTCGACGAGGTCTTCCTCACCCTCACCGGGCACGGCGTCGACGCGGACGACGCCGACGCCGTGTCCGACACCGATTCCCTCGACACCGCAGAGCAGGTCCACGCATGAGCACCATCACCATCACCCCGGCCGCAGACCGGTCCCTCCGGAACCACGTCAGCCTCTCGCAGACGGTCCGCAACTCCTTCACCATGGCGTATCGCGGACTGCTCAAGATCAAGCGCACGCCCGAGCAGCTGATCGACGTGACGGTCCAGCCGATCATCTTCACGCTGATGTTCACGTACATCTTCGGCGGCGCGATCGCCGGCGACGTCGCGAGCTATCTGCCGATCATCATCCCGGGCATCCTGGTCCAGACCGTCATCACGACCTCGGTCGTGACCGGCATCCAGCTCCGCGAGGACATGGACAAGGGCGTGTTCGACCGCTTCAAGTCGATGCCCATCGCCCGCATCGCACCGCTGGCCGGTGCCCTCCTCGCCGACACGGTGCGCTACACGATCGCCACGACGCTCACCTTCGCGATGGGCTTCGTCATGGGGTACCGACCGGAGGGCGGCATCGGCTTCGTGGCCCTCGCCGGCCTCCTCGTGATCGTCTGCGCCTGGGCCATCAGCTGGATCTTCGCGTTCTTCGGGGTCATCGCCCGGAGCGCGAGCAGCGTGCAGGGCATCTCGTTCCTCGTCCTGTTCCCGCTCACGTTCCTCTCCAACGCCTTCGTGAACCCGGAGACGATGCCGAGCTTCCTCCAGGGCTTCGTGGACGTGAACCCCGTCTCGCACCTCGTGACCGCGGTCCGCGACCTCGCGAACACGGGTGTCTTCGGCGGCGACGCCTGGCTGGCGCTCCTCGGAGCCGCCGTCATCGTCGCGGTCTTCGCACCGCTCACCGTGCGGGCGTACATGCGCCGCGCCTGACGACGAGACGACCGCAGCGAGCGATCAGCGCGCCGCCAGGGCAGGACTGCCGAGCAGTTCGAACGCCCTGGCGGCGCTCTCGTGCGCCTGCAGGGAGAGGGTCCGCTCGGCGAGGCGGTCGCGCTCGGTCGCCGTGAGGCGCGCCGCCGCTGCTGCCTCGTGTGGTGTGCGGACGAGCGATGGGATGTCCTGACGGGAGGCGAGCGCACTGGCGAGCGCGACGAGCTCGGCGCCGATCAACCGCACCTCGTCGTCGTCCGAGCGGACGTACCAGGCGCCGAGGGCGACGACGGTGGAACCCAGCACCGGTCGGTCGAACCGGTTCGGGAGGAGGCGTCCCAGCGCGATGGTGCGGGTGCGGACCCGCCGCACGAGATGCTGGACCTCGGTGGCGTCCGGGACACCGTCCAGCACGGCGGCGGCGATCGCGGCGGAGCCGACGAGGGGGAACCACGGCGATCGGCGCGACTCACCCGGAGCGAACGCCACGAGCGCCTTCCCGTAGAGCTCGGCTCCCCGTGCGGCGTCGCCCTGGGCCCGCGCTATCTCGGCGAGACCGGCCCAGCCGATCGACCGGCGTTCGGGGAGCGGGGCGAACGCGGAGAACGAGACGTCGTCCGAGAGGAACCGGTCGAGCACGGTGGCGGCGGCGGCGTGGTCACCACGGGCGATGTCGCCGATCGCGATCAGCCACTCGAGTTGACGGAGGTCCGCCTCGGCACCGATCGCGGTCAGCCCCTCGGCAGCGCGGGCCGCCCAGACGAGCGCCTCCTCCGGCTCGTCGTTCTGGCTGTGCAGTTGGGCGAGCATGTGCGCACTCATGGCGGCGCCCCAGACATCTCCGAGCGTGAGCGAGAGGTCGTTCGCGCGCAGGGCGGCCGCTTCGGCGGCGCGGGGGTCGCCGTCGTTCTCCGCCGCCTGTGCCGACATGAGGTTTCCGAGGTTCGCGACGTGCGGGTCGGTCGACCGGGAGTACTCGCGGAGGAGGGCCTCCGCGCGTTCGGGGCGACCCGCGGCCAGCAACAGGCTGACCATCGCGCGCATCCGTGGGGCCTGTGTCGTCCGCGCCCGTTCGAGTCGGCGGAGGACGCCGATCGCCCGCGCGGACGTGCGGGGATCGGTGGCGAGGAACGTCACGGTGATGATGGCGACGGCGATGGCGGGGGTGTCGGTCGACACCGACTCCGGGTCCTGGTGGCGGAGCACGTCGAGGACGGCCGCGCCGAAGACCAGGACCTCCTGATGCGCGCTGCGGATCGTCCAGAAGAGGGCGAGTGCTGCGTAGACCGGGGCGACGACATCGGCGCGATCCTCGGCGACGGCCCCGCGGAGCACGTCCACCAGGGTGTCCTGTTCGACGGCGAGGCGCGCGAACGCCGCCACCTGTCGAGGCCCTTGCATGGCGGGGAGGAGCGTCTCGGCGAGTGCGACCGCCCAGGTCCGCGTGCGGTCGAGTACGAGGTCGTCCTCGTGCGCCTCGGCGGACTTGATCGCGCCGAACTCGCGGACCGTCTCCAGCATCCGGAATCGCACGGTCCCGGTGGCCGGGTCGTCCTGCACGGTGAGCAACGACTGGCCGACGAGCGCGTCGAGCGCTTCCACGACCTCGACCTCGGGGGCGAGCGCTGCAGTCGCCTCCAGATCGAAGCCGTCGGGGAACCTGGACATGCGACGGAGGACGACACGTTCGTGCTCGCCTAGGAGGTTCCAACTCCAGTCGATGACGGCGAGCAGGGTGCGGTGGCGCTCAGGCGCACTGCGATCACCGGCGGTCAGCAGGGTGAAGCGGTTCCCGAGTCGTCGCTCGACCTCCTCGACCGACATGGATCTGGTGCGCGCCGCCGCGAGTTCGATCGCCAGCGGCAGGCCGTCGAGTTTCGCGCAGAGACGCGCCGCGACGTCGAGTGGCACATGGAGACCCGGACGGGCGGCGCGGGCACGCTCGACGAACAGCCGCACCGCCGGGCCCGCGTGTTCGAGGTCGGAGCCGTCCACGGCAGCGTCCAGCGGGTCGAGCTGGTAGACGTGCTCGGCGGCGATCGACAACGGGCTCCGACTCGTCGCGAGGACGCGGAGGCCGCCGGCCCAGGCCAGCGCATCGGCGATCCAGCGTGCCGCCGCGTCCACGAGGTGCTCGCAGTTGTCCATCACGAGCAGCGTCGGCCGTTCCGAGAGACGGTCGATGATGCGCTCGCGCAGTTCGACCGGTTGCACCATGATCGCTTCGCTCAGCCGACGCGGGGTCGGAGCCTCGCGGATGCCGAGTGCGGTCGCGACCGCGAGCGGCAGATCGTCCGGGTCCCGCACGCTCGCCAGTTCCACCACGACGACGCCGGGTGTGGTCGTGGTAGCACGCCGGGCGACCTCCTGGGCGAGTCGGGTCTTCCCGAGGCCACCGGGGCCGAGGATCGTGGTCAGGCGGACCTCGGACACGAGCGTGCCGATCGCGTCGAGGTCGGTGTCGCGACCGAGGAGTTCGTTCGGCGCCGTCCGGAGCCCGAGCACCATGCTGGATACCCGGGTGGTCACCGGAGTGGCCACCGGCGGAGACGGCTCGACGGCGTCCTGCAGGAGCGCCGTGTGTGCCGCGACCAGTGCCGACGTCGGGTCGGCACCGAGTTCGTCGCGGAGCCGGTGACGGTGATCGGCGAAGAGCTGCATCGCGTCGGAGCGACGTCCGCTCTGCGCGTAGGCGTTGAAGAGCATGAGCTGGGTGGCGTCGTCGAGCGGGTCGGCGGCGACGAGCGCCTCGAGATCGGTGATCACGGCCGCGCCGTCGCCGAGCTCGAGGCGGCTCTGAGCACGCACCCGACGCAGCTCGTCGCGGAGTCGCGCCGCGCGGTGCGCCAGCTCCTCGCCGATCGGACCGTCCAGTTCAGCGCCGGGATCACCCGTCCAGAGGAGGAGCGCGTCCCGGGCGAGCATGCCAGCGGTGTCCGGGTCTGCGGCGCGGATGGCCGTCGACGCCGCATCGGCCGCCCGCGCGGCGACGTGGAGGTCGACCAGGGACTGGTCGATCGACAGTCGATAGCCGGCGGCCGAGGAGTCGATGAGGTCGGGTGCCGACACGGCGCGCACCCGTGAGACCAGGGTCTGCAGTGCAGCTTTCGCACCCGCGGGCGGTGCGTCGTCCCACAGCTCGTCGATGAGGGCGGCTGTCGACACGGCGCGCCCGTCCGCGAGCACCAGGATCGTCACCAGCGCTTTGGCGAGCCGGCCGCCGGGTTCGACGAGCCGGCCGGTGCGTCCCTCGACGAGCACCGGCCCCAGGACGGTCACTCGGAGGTTCGACGCAGGCACGTCACGAGTGTATCCAGGGCCGTATCCCGTACCGTCCCGGTCACTGAGCCGCCCCCGGTCACTGAGCCGTCCCCGGTCACTGAGCCGCCCCCCGGTCACTGAGCCGCCCCCCCGGTCACTGAGCCTGTCGAAGTGCGACCTGCCGACGAGTTCAGGGAACCGAGGCGTCAGCGCAGGGTCTTGCGGGCGGTGATCTGGCCGGTGTCGAATCCGAGCAGGTGGAGTCCACCGTGGAACCGGGCGTGCTCCACCTTGATGCAGCGGTCCATCACGACGTTCAGGCCCTTCGACTCGCCGTACTCGGCGGCCTCCTGGTTCCAGATGCCGAGCTGCACCCAGACGGTCGGAGCTCCGACGGCGACGACCTCGTCGATGACCTGGGGGATGTCGCTCGCCTTGCGGAAGACGTCGACGATGTCGGGTACCTCCGGCAGGGAGGCGAGGTCGGGGTAGGCGGGCTGCCCGAGGATCTGCGTGGCGTTCGGGTTCACGAAGTAGATCCTGAAGTCGCTCGACTGCTGCAGGTAGGTGCCCACGAAGTACGAGGAACGCGCCGGGTTCGGGGAGGCGCCGACGATCGCGACGGACTTCGCCTCGCGGAGGAGCTTCAGACGGGCCTTCGCGTCGGGGCCCGCCCAGGTGCGCTGCGAACGCAGCAGCTTCGCGAGCGGCGAATCGGCGGGCAGCGCGCAGGTGAGGCCGTTGGTGAGCCGGACCGTCTCGGTCGCGCCCTCACCGGTCACTGAGCTTGTCGAAGTGCTCATGCCATTACTCCTTCACCGCTGCGGCGAGCGCCTGGTCGAGGTCGTAGATGATGTCGTCCGGGTCCTCGATGCCCACGCTCAGTCGGACGATGCCCGGCAGCACACCGGCGTCGACGAGCTGCTGGTCGGAGAGCTGCGCGTGCGTCGTCGATGCGGGGTGGATGATGAGCGTCTTCGCGTCGCCGATGTTCGCCAGGTGGCTCGCGAGATCGACGGACTCGATGAGCTTCTGGCCGACCTGACGGCCGCCCTTCACCTCGAAGCTGAAGACCGAGCCCGGCCCCTTCGGCAGGTACTTATTCGCGCGCTCGTGATGCGGGTGATCCGGGAGTCCGGCCCAGTTGACGGCGGCGATGCGCGGGTCGGCGTCGAGCCACTCGGCGACGATCCGCGCGTTGTCGACGTGGGCCTGGATCCGGAACGGCAGCGTCTCGACTCCCTGGGCGAGGAGGAAGGCCGAGTGCGGTGCGAGCGCCGGACCGATGTCGCGGAGCTGCTCGGCGCGCAGCCGGGTGAGGAAGGCGTACTCGCCGAAGTTGCCCGACCACTGCAGGCCGCCGTAGCTCGGGACGGGCTGGCCGAACAGGGGGAACTTGTCGGTGTTCCAGTCGAAGCGCCCGCTCTCGACGACGACGCCACCGAGGGTCGTGCCGTGGCCGCCGAGGAACTTGGTGGCCGAGTGCGTGACGATGTCGGCACCCCACTCGATCGGGCGGTTGAGGTAGGGCGTCGCGATGGTCGAGTCGATGATGAGCGGAATGCCGTGTGCGTGCGCCACGTCGGCGAGGCCCTCGATGTCGGCGATCTCGCCCGAGGGGTTCGCGACCGTCTCGGCGAAGACGAGCTTCGTGTTCTCCTGGATGGCGGCGGCGTAGTCGGCGGCGTCGGAGGACTGCACGAAGGTGGTCTCGATACCGAACCGGCGGAGGGTGACGTCGAGCTGCGTGATCGAGCCGCCGTAGAGGTTGGCCGAGGCGACGATGTGATCGCCCTGACCGGCCAGCGAGGCGAAGGTGATGTACTGCGCGGCGAGACCGGAGGCGGTCGCGACGGCACCGAGGCCGCCCTCGAGGCTGGCGATGCGCTCCTCGAAGCTCGCGACCGTCGGGTTGGCGAGGCGGGAGTAGACGTTCCCGTACTTCTGCAGTGCGAAGCGGGCGGCGGCGTCGGCGGTGTCGTCGAAGACGAAGGCGCTCGACTGGTAGATGGGCAGCGCCCGTGCGCCGGTCACCTGGTCGGGGATGTTGCCCGCGTGGATCGCACGCGTGCGGAAGCCATACTCACGATCTGCCATGCGTTCACGCTACCGGAGCACCGTCGAGCGCTTCACCGTGCTGCAACATTGCGTCGCATTCGACCGCGCTGCACAGGGCCTGCCCAGGGCGTCGGCGTATCGTGTGCGTCACAGCCCTGATCGGGTTGCCGGACGAGGGCGCAGTACCCGGAACGCGACAAGACTGACCACTTGGGAGTGATCGTCATGTCGTGGATCGTACTCATCGCCTCCGGCGTCCTGGAAGCAGTCTGGGCCACCGCGCTCGGCAAGTCCGAGGGCTTCACGAAGCTCTGGCCGACCGTGACGTTCGCGGGGGCGCTCGTGCTCAGCATGGCCGGCCTCGCCTGGGCCATGCGCGACATCCCGGTGGGCACCGCCTACGCGGTCTGGGTCGGGATCGGCGCAGCGCTCACCGTCGGGTACGCCATGACCTTCGGCGGCGAGCAGCTGTCGGTGATCAAGGTGCTCCTCATCCTCGGGCTCATCGGCTGCGTCATCGGCCTGAAGATCGTGGGCGGCGAGCACTAGGGCGTGTCTGACAAACAGGTCGGTGGTGGGCTGAGATCCTGGTCGGGTGTCGAGGCAGACGGGGTGGACGTGGCACCATCGGATGGCCACGGGCTTCCCCTGGTCACGGTAATCACGCCCAGGACAGGTCGGTGATTCGCCGGTGTCGATCCCGTTGCTGGAACAACTCCGGGTCCCGCGCCTCGTCGGCCGCCGCGCGATCCGGTCACACCTGCGCGGTCGCGGGATCAAGGCAGTGATCCCAGAACCCCGCGACCAGCAAGGTCTTCGCAAGCGCCGCGGATCACGGGGTGGCAGGCCCATCGGCCTGGACGCCGCCGACTGTAGGAACCGCAACGTGATTGAGCGCCGCTTCTGCCGCACCGAACAATGGCGCGGCCTCGCAACCCGCTACGACGAACATGCAATCACGTATCGCGCCGCCGTCCTCATCCACGCCGCCATCGCCTGGACTCGACGACTGTCACATGCGTCCTAGCGTTTGGGCGCGCGCAAGGAAAGCCACAGCGAGACGCCCAGTAGCGCAGTAAGCGGACGATAGAAGTGGCTGTCGAGCTGCCGGAAGGTACGGCCCGCGGGAGGAAGCCCCATCGCGGCGATGGCTGCGTTACCGCCAAACAGTGCGCGCATCAGCATGACTGTTCCTATCGCCCGAAGACCGAGCCGTTGCACACGGCCCTCTCCCAGAGCCCCCGACGCGAGAAGCGCCGCTACGGCCGTCCCACCAGCGACCACCAGCGTCGGAGCAACGCCCGGCATCGGTCCGTGAGACCCGATCACAGCCTCAGCAAGGTGTTTCTCATCCTTTGCCGGCCACGGCGAGCCGGTTGCCCACACCGCATGGAGCACGGATACGCCAGCCAACCCGGTCGTGCTGAGGATTCGAGCTACGGTCCCCGTTACTTCGCGCATGACCCGACCCTAGATGAACGCCCGTAGAAGAGCACGTCGCCCGAGACCTGCGATAACCAGACACGGCCTAGCCGCGCTGGTCAGGCACGCACGCCTGCCTCAGGCCAGGTGCACCGCTCCGAGCGCGAGCACCGCGATGAGGAGCCACGAGACGAGCCCGACGACGAGCGCGCGCCACCCGGTGGTGACGAGTGTGCGGACGCGGATAGCGGCACCGAGCGCGAAGAGCGCCATCGCCAGCAGTGCGGTCTGCACGCCGTCGGCGAGGTCGAGGACGAGCTCGGGCACCGGGAGCAGGGTTCGGATGAGCACCGCGGCGATGAAGCCCGCGACGAAGAGCGGGACGATCGGCGGTCGGGCTGCGGTCGCGGTCCCGTCGGTGTCGACCTGCGCACCGGCGCCGGCCGACACCGCCAGGAGTCGGCGGCGTTCGATCGTCGCGGCGGCGGCGACCATGGGGGCGAGGAGTACGACGCGGGTGAGCTTGACGACGACGGCGATCGCGAGTGCGCTCGTGCCGGCGATCTGGGCGGTCGCGACGACCTGACCCACGTCGTGCACACTCGCCCCCACCCAGTGGCCGAACTGCTCGTCACTGAGCCCGAGGGGGCCGCGGAGCGCCGGGAGGACGAAGATCGCGAGGGTCCCGCAGAGCGTGACGAGCGCGACGGGCGTCGCCTGTTCCTCGTCCTTCGCCTTCACGACGCCGCTCATCGCGCCGATGGCGGAGGCGCCGCAGATGGAGAAGCCCGTGGCGATGAGGAGCGGTTCGGGGCCCGTGAGCCCCAGTCTCCGGCCGAGCCAGAGGGTGACGAAGAAGGTGACGACGACGATCGCGACCGTGGTGGCGAGCGTGACCCACCCCAGGCCGGCGATGTCGACGAGGCTCAGCTTCAGCCCCAGCAGGACGACACCGATCCGCATGAACCGTTTCGCGCTCATCCCGAGTCCCGGCTTCAGGACGCCCGCCGCGAGCCGCTGGAAGGGCGGCAGCTGGCCCATGACCATGCCGAGCAGGACGCTCGCGGTGAGCAGCGGGACGACCGGCAGGAGGGTGTGGAGGCCCAGGGCGGCGAGCGCCGCTGCACCCGCGACGAGCACCCCGGGGAGCGCCTTCATCGTCGTCCTCCCGTCACACCCATGACGGCAACCAGGCGTGCAGGTGCCAGAACCAGTAGGGCACGGTGATCGCGGTCCAGAGCGGATACCAGAAGATGCTCAACAGCGTCGTGATGGTCACGAACACCCCGATCACGCCGACGCCGGCGAACCGTCGTTCCTCCGGGTCGTCGCGGGACCCGAGGATCTTCCCGATCGCGAAGACGAGGGCCAGGATGAGGTACGGCTCGAAGACGATCGTGTAGAACTGGAACACCGTCCGGTTCAGGTAGAGCAGCCAGGGCAGGTACCCCGCTGCGACTCCGAGGACGATGAGCCCGACCTGCCACTCGCGGTACCGGACGAGCCGGTAGACGCAGTACCCGAGCGCGACGGCGGCGCCCCACCAGATGAGCGGGTTGCCGATCGAGGTGATCGCGGAGGAGCAGGCGTCCCACGCGCAGCCGTCGGTCCCGGTGGCGGGGGACTGGTAGTACATGCTCGTCGGCCGGATCATGAGCAGCCAGCCGAGCGGGTTCGCGGCGTAGGGGTGCGGGGTGCTGAGGCCGACGTGGAAGCTGTAGGCGCTCTGGTGGTAGTGGAGGAGGCTCTGGAACCAGTGGGGGACCCACGCGAAGGTGCCGGTCCACGCGTTCCCCACCGCGTCCGCCCACTGACGGTCGTACCCGCCGGACGTCCTGATCCACCCGGTCCAGCTGGCGAGGTACACGACGGCGGCCACGGGGACGAGGGTCACGAAGGACACGGGGCCCTGTTTGAGGACCGCCGCGCTCGCCCACAGGCTGAGGCCCAGTCGGCGTCGGAGCAGGAGATCCGTGACGATCACGTACACGCCGAACGCGGCGAGGAAGTACAGTCCGTTCCATTTGACCGCGGTGGCCGCGCCGAACGCGACCCCTGCGGCGAGCAGCCACGGCCGCCACCAGAGGACGGGACCCCAGGCCGGGTCGGCGCCCCTCGCCCGGGCTGACGCGACCTTCGCCGCCAGGCGTGACGCGTGCCACGACCGGTCCAACAGGATCGCCCCGAATCCCGCCAGCACGAAGAACATGACGAAGTTGTCGAGCAGCGAGACCCGGGCCATGACGATCGCGTGCCCGTCGATGGCGAACAGGAACCCGGCCAGGACGGCGAGGATCGAGGAAGTGAACAACCGCTTGGCGATGAGCGTGACGAGCAGGACCGCGAGCGTTCCGGCGATCACGGTGGAGATGCGCCACCCGGTGCTGTCGTCGATGCCGAACACGGCGATGCCGAGCGCGATCAGCCACTTGCCGAGCGGTGGGTGCACGACGTAGGAGGGGTTCGTGCTGGGGCTGCCCGCGTCGCCGTTCGCGAAGCCCTCGTCCGCCCCGTCCGCCCAGGTGCTCTCGTAGCCGTTCAGCCACAGCGACCACGAGTCCTTCACGTAGAAGGTCTCGTCGAAGACGAGCGAGTGCGGGTGACCGAGGTTCCAGAACCGCAGCACGAACGCGAGGAGCGTCACGGCGGCCGGGCCGCCCCAGATCCAGAGCTTCCGGCGGCGTTCGGTGCGAAGCATCCGCTCCCACCATCGGTCGAGGCGGGATCCCGTCTCAGGGGCTTTCACGAGATCGACCGACACCGTCTCATCTAACCACCCCGACCGGATGGGAGACTGGTCCGGTGATCATCCTCGGAGCGACCCCCATCGGCAACCTCGGCGATGCGTCGCCACGACTCCGGGAGGCGCTGGCCGCGGCTGAGGTCATCGTCGCCGAGGACACCAGGACGGCCATCCACCTGCTGCGCGCCCTCGGTGTGGAATCGCGGCCACGGCTCATCGCCATGCACGACCACAACGAGCGCGAACGTGCGGCCGAGATCGTCGAACTGGCCCGCGAGACCGACGTCCTCGTGCTCAGCGACGCCGGCATGCCGACCGTGTCCGACCCCGGCTTCCACCTCGTCGACGCGGCGGCGGCCGCAGACGTCCAGGTCACCGCGATCCCCGGGCCGTCGGCGGTCGTGACGGCGCTCGCCGTGTCCGGCCTCGCGACGGACCGCTTCACCTTCGAGGGGTTCCTCCCGCGGAAGCCGGGCGACCGACGCAGCAGCCTCCGAGCGCTCGCGACCGAGCCGCGCACGATGGTGTTCTTCGAATCGCCCAACCGACTCGCCTCCTCCCTCGAGGACATCGCCTCCGTGCTCGGTGCTGGTCGTCGCGTGGCGGTGTGCCGGGAGCTGACCAAGCTGTTCGAGGAGGTCAAGCGGGGGACTGCCGCTGAACTGGCCGAGTGGGCGTCCGGGGGTGTGAAAGGCGAGATCTGCATCGTCATCGCCGGTGCGGAGGCCGTCGAGGCCGATCCGGCCACCGCGCTCGAGCAGGTGCTCGCGCTCGTGGCCTCGGGCACGCGCCTGAAGGACGCTTCCAACGAGGTCGCCGAGGCCACCGGTCTCTCGAAGCGCGACCTGTACCAGGCGGCCCTCGCAGCCCGGCCCCCGAAGGCGTCGCCGGACGCGCAGGTGCGTCCCGCACCGTAACAGGCACGGTGGCGACGCCCGCTCGTCCTAGGATTGACCCCATGGCCGACGGCACCTCGTTCTACATCACCACGCCCATCTTCTACGTCAACGACGCCCCGCACATCGGGCACGCCTACACGGAGGTGGCCGCGGACGTCCTCGCGCGCTGGCACCGTCAGGCCGGCGACCGCACCTGGTTCCTGACCGGGACCGACGAGCACGGCCAGAAGATCCTGCGCACGGCGACCGCGAACGGTGTGACGCCGAAGGAGTGGGCCGACAAGCTCGTCAGCGAGTCCTGGTACCCGCTGCTTGACACGATCGACATCTCGAACGACGACTTCATCCGCACGACGGACGAACGGCACGAGCAGAACGTCCAGCTCTTCCTCCAGCGTCTGTACGACGCCGGCTTCATCTACACCGGTGAGTTCGAGGGGTACTACTGCGTCGGCTGTGAGGAGTACAAGCAGGAGAGCGACCTCGTGCAGGGCACCGGCGAGTACGTCGGGCAGCTCGTGTGCGCGATCCACTCGAAGCCGGTCGAACTGCTCCAGGAGAGCAACTACTTCTTCCGCATGAGCGACTTCGCCGAGCGCCTACTGGCCCTCTACGAGGAGCGACCGGAGTTCGTGCAGCCGGAGTCGGCGCGCAACGAGGTCATCCAGTTCGTGCGCCAGGGGCTCAAGGACCTGTCCATCTCCCGCTCGACATTCGACTGGGGCATCAAGGTCCCGTGGGACGAGAGCCACGTCGTCTACGTGTGGTTCGACGCCCTGCTCAACTACATCACCGCCGCCGGGTACGGCTCCGACGAGGAGGCGTTCGCCGAGCGCTGGCCCGCCACGCAGATCGTCGGCAAGGACATCCTGCGGTTCCACGCGGTCATCTGGCCGGCCATGCTCATGGCCGCCGGGCTCGAGGTGCCGAAGCGGGTCTTCGGTCACGGCTGGCTGCTCGTCGGCGGCGAGAAGATGTCGAAGTCGAAGCTCACCGGTATCGCACCGAGTGAGATCACCGACACCTTCGGCTCCGACGCGTTCCGCTACTACTTCATGCGCGCCATCGCCTTCGGGCAGGACGGTTCGTTCAGCTGGGAGGATCTCTCCGCGCGGTACCAGGCGGAGCTCGCGAACGGCTTCGGCAACCTCGCGTCGCGCGTGCTCGCCATGGTGACGCGGTACTTCGACGGCGTCGTGCCGGCGAGTGGCCCTGCCGAACCGGCCGACGTGGCCATCCAGGAGACGGTCGCCCGGGCTGCAGTCGACGCCGACGCCGCGATCGAGCGCCTCGCCATCCAGGACGCGCTCGCTGCCATCTGGCGGATCGTCGACGAGCTGAACGGCTACATCACCGAGCAGGAGCCGTGGGCGCTCGCGAAGGACGAGGCCAAGCGGGAGCGGCTCGGCACCGTGCTCGCCACGGCGGTCGAGGGCCTGCGCGCCCTGTCGGTCCTGCTCCACCCCTTCGTCCCGAAGGCGACCACCAAGCTGTGGTCCGCCCTCGGCGCCGAAGCCGCCCTCGGCGAGCTCGGGGCACAGCGCATCGGCGATGTCGGCACCTGGGGGCAGCTGCCCGCCGGCACTTCGGTGGCAGGGCTCGAGCCCCTGTTCCCGCGGATCGAGGCCGTCGCCGAATGAGCGGGGGCGTCGCGCCGGATCCGGCCGCCACACCGCACCTGCGGCAGCGCGAAGCGGGGGAGCGGAAGCAGCTGAGCTACCCCGAGGCACCTGAGGCGCTGCCGGTCGCGGTCTACGACAACCACACGCACCTCGAGCACGCCGACGGCGACGCCCCGCTGACCCCGTCGGAGCACTTGGACCGCGCGGGCTCCGTCGGGGTCCGAGGCATCGTGCAGGTCGGCACCGACGTCGAGACCTCCCGTTGGTCGGCGGCGATCGCCGCTCGTGACCCCCGTGTGCTCGCGGCGGTCGCGATCCATCCCAACGACGCGCCGGACCTCGACCGCGCGGGCACCCTGGACGAGGCGCTGGCCGAGATCGACCGTCTGGCGGCGGAGCCTCGCGTCCGCGCCGTCGGCGAGACCGGCCTCGACTTCTTCCGCACCGAGGAGGACGGCCGAGCGGCGCAGTTCGCGTCGTTCGAAGCGCACATCGCCATCGCGAAGCGCCACGGTATCGCGCTGCAGATCCACGATCGCGACGCCCACGACGAGGTCGTCGAGACGCTCCTGCGGGTGGGCGCTCCGGAACGCACCGTCTTCCACTGTTTCTCGGGCGGCCCGGAGCTCGCCCAGCTGTGCGCCGAGCACGGCTGGTACGCCTCCTTCGCCGGTACGGTGACGTTCAAGAACGCCGCACCGCTGCGTGAGGCGCTCGCGATCATGCCCCGCGAGCTGATCATGGTCGAGACCGACGCGCCCTACCTCACGCCCGCCCCGTTCCGCGGTCGGCCGAACGCGCCGTACCTCCTCCCGTACACGGTGCGCGGCATGGCCGAGCACCTGGGTGAGGACGTCGCAGCGTTCGCGACGCAGCTCGCGACGAACACCGAGCGCGTCTACGGCTCCTGGGCCGACTGAGCGACCGAGCCCGTCGCCGAGCCGCGCGCCCGTCGCCCGACGAGGACCGGCTCCCCGATCAGGGATACTGGAGGGATGACCGCCTCCGTCGCCCTGCTCGGCCCCGCCGAGATCCGAGATCTCGCCACCCTGCTGGACGTGACGCCGACGAAGAAGCTCGGTCAGAACTTCGTCATCGACGCGAACACCGTCCGCAAGATCGTGTCGGTCGCGCACGTCGCTCCGGGCGACGTCGTCGTCGAGATCGGCCCCGGCCTCGGCTCGTTGACCCTCGGCCTGCTCGAGGCCGACGCGAGCGTCGTCGCCGTCGAGATCGACGGTCGGCTCGCCAAGCAGCTGCCGCTCACCGTCGGGGAGATGGCACCGGGCATGATCGACCGGTTGTCGGTCGTCCACGAGGACGCGATGCGCATCGAGGAACTCCCGGCGCAGCCCAACCGACTCGTCGCCAACCTGCCGTACAACATCTCCGTGCCCGTCCTCCTGCACTTCCTGGAGCACTTCACCTCGCTGACGGCCGGTGTCGTCATGGTGCAGGCCGAGGTCGGCTACCGACTCGCCGCCGTCCCGGGGAGCAAGGTCTACGGCGCCCCGAGCGCGAAGGCCGCCTGGTACGGCGCGTGGCGCATCGCCGGCCAGGTGAGCCGGCAGGTGTTCTGGCCCATCCCGAACGTCGACTCCGTGCTCGTCGGATTCGAACGACGCAGCGACGTCATCGGCACCGAGGAGGAGCGTGTCAAGACCTTCGCGCTCATCGACGCGGCGTTCCAGCAGCGTCGGAAGATGCTCCGGCAGGCACTCGGGAGCGTCCTCGGCAGCTCCCAGGCCGCGACGGAGCAGATGGAGGCCGCCGGGGTGAAGCCGACGGCGCGCGGCGAGGAGCTCACGGTCCACGACTTCCTGTCGATCGTGCGTGCGGGACGATAACGTTGGCGCATGACCGCTGATGCTCGATTCCCGCTGAACGTCCCCGACATCCACCGCCCGTACGCCGCGGCGGACGACCGATACGCGCGGAACGACTACCGCCAGGTCGGCACCTCGGGCCTCTTCCTCCCGCCGATCTCGCTCGGCCTCTGGTACAACTTCGGCGACAACCGGCCGTTCGACGGGCAGCGCGCGCTGCTGCGCCACGCGTTCGACCACGGCATCACCCACTTCGACCTCGCGAACAACTACGGCCCGCCCTACGGTTCCGCCGAGACGAACTTCGGTCGCATGATGCGCGAGGACTTCGGTCCGTACCGCAACGAGCTCATCATCTCCTCGAAGGCCGGCTACGACTTCTGGCCAGGCCCGTACGGCAACTTCGGTTCGAAGAAGTACCTGACCGCGAGCCTCGACGAGTCGCTCGAGCGGATGGGTCTCGACTACGTCGACATCTTCTACTCGCACCGGGTCGACGAGGTCACGCCCATCGAGGAGACCGTGGGCGCGCTCGACGCGATCGTGCGCTCCGGCAAGGCCCTGTACGTCGGCATCTCGTCGTACTCGGCCGAGCGGACCGCCGCCGCGCACGCCGTCGCTCGCGAGCTCGGCACGCCGCTCGTGATCCACCAGCCGTCGTACTCGATCCTCAACCGCTGGGTCGAGGACGGCCTCACCGAGGTGCTGACCGAGTCCGGCCTCGGCGCGATCGCCTTCGTGCCGCTCGCGCAGGGCCTGCTCACCGACAAGTACCTCGGCGACGGCCCGGCCGAACGTGCGACGAACCGTCCCTCCCTGCCCGACCGCCAGGTGAGCGAGGAGATGGCGACCCGCCTCCGGTCCCTCAACGACATCGCCGTGGAGCGTGGCCAGACCCTCGCGCAGATGTCGCTCGCCTGGGTCCTGAACAACCCCGCGATCACCTCCGCCCTCATCGGCGCCTCCCGCCCCGAGCAGCTCGACGAGAACCTGGCGGCGCTCGACGGCCCCGCGTTCACGACCGAGGAGCTCGAGGAGATCGACCGACTCGCGGAGGGCGCCGACGTCAACATCTGGGCGGACTCCTCCGACAAGTGACGCGGTCTGAGGCGCCTGCTCGATCGACTAACTTGGAACAATGACCACCGAGGCCATCCTCAAGCACGTCCACGTGCGAGCACCGGGGAAGATCAACGTCTTCCTCAAAGTCGGCGAAGTGATGGACGACGGCTACCACGACGTCGCGACCGCGTACCAGGCGATCTCCTTGTACGAGGACGTGCACGCGTACCCGGCCGACGACTTCAGCGTGTCGTTCTCCGGCTCGGTGGACGTGTCGGGTGTGCCGACCGACACGAGCAACCTCGCCATCCGCGCCGCGAAGGCCCTTGCGCGCCGGACGGGGTACCGCGGCGGTGTCCGGCTCGAGATCGAGAAGCACGTCCCGGTCGCCGGCGGGATGGGCGGCGGCTCAGCCGACGCGGCGGCCACGCTGCTCGCCTGTGACGCCCTCTGGGGGACCGAACGCAGCCGCGACGATCTCCTGGCGCTCGCGGCACGCCTCGGCGCGGACGTTCCCTTCGCGCTGCTCGGCGGCACCGCGGTCGGCACCGGCCGCGGCGACCAACTGAGCAGTGCGTTGGCCAAGGGGCAGTTCGAGTGGGTCCTCGCCCTCGCCGACTTCGGGATGTCGACCCCGCAGGTCTACCAGGAGCTCGACGCCCACCGGGCGCGGCACATCCTCGACATCTCGCCGTCCGGTCGTCAGCCGACGGTCGACGCCGCGGTGCTGCAGGCGTTGCGGGCGGGCGACGCCCACCTCCTCGGCGAGGTCCTCTACAACGACCTGCAGGCCGCCGCGCTGCAGCTGCGTCCGGTGCTGGGCGAGGTGCTCGAGTTCGGCGACTCCCAGGGCGCCCTCGGCAGCCTCGTCTCCGGCTCCGGGCCGACGATCGCCTTCCTGACGGCCGACACCGACGACGCCGTCGAACTGCAGGTGACGCTCGCCTCGTCGGGGCTGAAGGTCATCCGAGCCCACGGGCCGGTCCACGGCGCCCGCATCGTCTCGCAGAGCTGAGACACGGCCCGCACGAACGAAGCAGCCCCGGTCGGAGATCCGACCGGGGCTGCTGTCCGAGGTGGTGCGGTTCAGGCCGCGACGCCGCGCACGCGGAGCGAGTTCTCGATGATCGTGAGCCCCTCCATGCCGGGGAGCTTCGCGATGTGCCCGTCGATGCGGCGCACCTCGGCCAGGCCGTCCTCGTCGCCGAAGAGGTGTCCCATGACGTGTGTGACCTCGGAGTCGGGCATGACGCCGGAACCGACGGGGCCCCACACCTTGCGGAGGAGGAACCGGGTGAGTCGACGGGCGCTCTTCGACGACTCCAGGCGTGCCCTGGCCTGGCTCGCGTAGAACGCCACGTGACGGGTCTCCTGCTTCGCGATCCGCTTGAGGAGGACCGAGAGCACCGGGTGCCGCTCCAGCTGTGCGAGGCGGGTGTACGCGGCGGTCGCGGACCATTCGTTCGCCGCGCCCCAGCTCATGTGCACCGCGATGAAGTCGGTGCCCACGAGGTTGCCGAGGATCGACTGCTTGATGGGGTCGAGGCGGTCCTTCCAGCCGAGCTTCAGGCGCGTCGCCTTGAGCTCGTCGAAGTCGACCGTGATGTCGTGGGCGGCGAGGACGGCGGCGAGCGCCTCCCCGTGCCAGAACTCCTCACGGTTCCACATCGTCATGAACGCGCCGACCTCGTCGTCCTCATGGGACGGCGTCATGAGCATGTCGCGCAGGTAGCAGACCGTGTGGTACTCGATGTCGCACATGTAGCGCAGGCTGCGCAGGGTGGAAGCGGGGAGCGGGTTCGTCTTGAACTCGTCGAAGTCCAGGTCGCTCCAGTTCACCGAGACACTCGTCTCGGTGAACTTGTCGATGTCAAACGCCATGTGCGTTGGGGCGGTCGGGGATCGTGTCCTCGGCCGTCCGCTCTCCTCTCGGCTGTGCGGGGCGCGGTGCGCGGGTCAGTTCGTCTTCGGAGCGGACGCCTCCGGTGGTTCGTGCCCATTCTCGCACCGTCCACCGCCCGGCCTGCGCCAGCTTGTACAGGGTGTGGTCGGGGTTGACGGCGACCGGGTTCCCGACCAGCTGCAGCCAGGCGGCGTCCGCATGGGAGTCGCCGTAGCCGTAGGAGTGCGCGAGGTCCATGCCGTGCTGCTCGGCGTACTGGGTGAGCCAGGCGCCGCGCGCTTCGTCGACGAGCGGCGGGCTGTCGAGGTAGCCCGTGAGGCGACCGTTCTCGGCGTGCATCGCCCCGGCCACGACCTCGTCGAAGAACGGCTCGAGCGGAGCCGTCATGAGGTCGATGGTGCCCGTGACGAGGATCGTCCGGTGACCGGCCGCCCGGTGCGCGGCGATCTGCTCGAGCGCCTGGGGGAGGAGGCGGGACCGCACGGCCTTGCCGAAGCCGCCCCGGACGATCTTCTCGAGCTGCGCCACGTCGACGCCCTCGTAGCGGCGCATGAACGTACGGATGAACTCACCGCGGTCGCGGAGTTCAGCACCGATGTACCCCGGCATGGAGGCGCCGAGCGCAGCGATCTCGATGGGCCAGCGCGACCGCGAGGTCGCGGCGAGCCGCAGCCAGAGGTACTGCTCGATGAGGTTCCAGGCGAGCACCGTGCCCTCGAGGTCGAACACCGCGAGGACGTCGTCGCGCACGGGCAGGATCTTCTGCTGCTTCGCGGCGCCCGCCTTGCGGTTGGCGAAGGCGCGGGTCAGCGTCGTGACGGCGGGGAAGTGGATGCGCTGGAAGTAGTCGTCCCAGTCGATCGTCGTGACGTCGAACCCGCGGTCCGCCTGCTGCTCGGGCGTCAGCGAGGCGTGCAGGGCACGGGTGCGCTGGTCGTCGAAGACGATCTCGCTCTGCACGTAGGAGCGGTAGAGCCCGGTGAAGTCGCGGAGCGAGCCGAGGTCGCTCGACGCCTTGCGGATCCGGTCCTGCCACCCGCGGGTGGTCGCGTTCGCCGGCAGGTGGGACACGACCCGGCCGGCAGCCGTCGTCGCCTTCTGCCGCCGGTCGATGGAGCGCTCGATCGCGCGCCCGCCGGGGAAGTTCCAGGTCGGCACGCTGATGTCGCCGGCGTCCGCCGGGATCGGGTGCTCGGTGAAGTAGCTGTGCACGTTCGCGTACATCTTGTGGAACGGCAGCGGGTTGCTGGCTCCTGAGCTCACGTGGAAGTAGCGCGCCGCAGCCGGCTCCGGCGGGGTCTGGGCCGCGGCGAGGATCGCGTTGACGACGAAGTCGACGGGGATGATGTCGAGCACGCTGTCGGGGAGGCCCGGGAAGTCGGGCAGCTGCCCGCGGCCGTAGGCGATGATCAGCGGGTCGGCGACCTTGTAGCCGTCGATCCAGCCGGGGAAGGGGTGCGCGAGCGCGCTCTCGATGATCGAGGGGCGCACGACGGACAGTCGGTTGCCCTCGCCGGCCCAGCGCTCTTCGGCGACCCGCTCGGCCATGGCCTTCGTGAAGGTGTAGACGTCGGTCCAGCCGAGGCTCTCGGCGCGTGCGCGGCCGTGGGCGACGAGTCGGGCGTCGACCCAGGCGATGCGTGCGGCCTCGGCGGCGTTCGAGACGGCCTGGGGGCCTGCCTTGCCGTGCTCGCGGCGGGCGGTCTGCATGAGCTTGCGCAGGACCTCCGGACGACGGGACGACTCCTCGGTGCGGACGCGCGCCGAGCGGGCTGCCTCGGCCTCGACGCGCCAGTCGACGTCGTGTGCGAGGCTGCGTTCCGGCTGGATGCCCTTCCGCGTGCCGCCGACGTAGGCGGTTGAGACGTGGACGACGTGCGGGGTCGCGCCGCTCTTCGCGAGCGCCGCGTACAGGGTGGTCGCGCCGCCGACGTTCGTGGCGAAGGCCTCGTCGATCGGCGGGTCGAAGGAGACGGTCGACGCGCTGTGGATGACGACGTCGAGGTCGGCCGGCAGTGCCATCTCGTCGAGGCCACCCTCGATCACGCTGACGCGTTCGGCCACGATCGCCGCAGCGGCTTCAGCGCCGACGCGTTCGCGCCAGGCCTTGAACACCGGCTTGCGGAGCAGGGTCTGGAGACGGTCGCTTCCGCGCACCGACCCCTTCTTCCGGATGAGCAGGCTGACACGGGTGGTCGGGTGATCGGCGAGCAGGCGCTCGAGCACCGCCTGACCGAGGAAACCGGTTCCGCCGGTGACGAGCACGTGCGCGCCGTCGAGGGCGTCCGGGACGGTGGCGGGCTGCTCAGCGGCGGGCTGCTGAGCCTCGGGCTCCTGCGCGGCGGGCTGCTCGGCGTCTGGCGTGGGGGTGTCGGTCATCGGTTCTCCTCGAGGCTGCCGCGGCGTCCGCGGCGGGCAAGTCTTGCGGCGAGATGGAGGCCCGACTGACCGGGCAGCGCGTCGATCGACGCGTCGATGCCGAGGACGGCGGGGTCGCTCCAGGTGGCGGTACTGCGGAACACGAGCGCGGCGAACCGTGCCGTCTGTCGGGGGCCGTTCGCATCGGAGCCGGTGGGCCACACGGCGTTCCGGATGCGGCGACGGGTGATGCCCTGCGCACGGGGCGACGCGGCGAGGCGGTCACTCGCTTGCGCGGTGAAGAATTCGAGGTGCCTGGCCTTCGTCTCCAGGATCTCGTCGATGAGACGGTCGAGCACGGGGTGCGGTTCGCGCTCGCGCACCGTGCGGTACGCCGCGTGGGTGATGAGGTCGTCGATCGTCCCGATCGTCATGTGCCAGGCGATGATGTCCTCGCCGAGCACGTTCGCGATGAGGGCCTGGCCGATGGGCGCGAAGCGGTCGCGCACGCCGTGGACGGTGCGGCGGAGACCCGTCGAACGCGTCTTGTCGCGAGGGGTCCCGTTCGCCTTGAGCACGGTGTCGAGGGTGTCGGTGATCCAGTACTTCTCGTACGCCCAGGTGATGAGGAACGCGGTGACCCTGGCGTCCTTGTGGGTGGGGGTGACGAGCACTCCGCGGAGGTACTGCATGGTCGCGCGCTCGATGTCCGACAGGGCCCGGAGGAGCGCGACCGTCTCAGCACTCAGCGGCGTCTCGGCGAATGCCTCGGCGTCGATCTCCTTGCGACGACTGCCGACGGCGGATTTCGCGTAGTCGCGGACGCTGAACCCGTGGGCAGGCCGCAGCATGGCGCTCTCCTGCTCCGCGTCCTCGAGGGCTGCGGGTGCTGTTCCGCGCGGCGAATCCCGGTTCACCATGGCGTCTCCGTTCCGTGACGATCCGACCTCATCACTGTAGCTTGCAACGATACGCAACGCGTAGCGTATTCTGATCCCCATGGCTACAGCTCTCGTCACCGGTGGGACGTCCGGCATCGGTGCCGCGTTCGCCACGGCGCTCGCCGGACGGGGCTTCGACCTGGTGCTCGTCGCCCGTGACGTCGAGCGGCTCGAGCGATCGGCCGAGCGACTGCGCGCGACCGGTCGCACCGTCGAGGTGATCAGCGCCGACCTCTCGGACCGCGCCGACGTCGCGAGACTCGCCGCACGGATCGAGGACCAGGCGTCGCCGATCGAGGTCGTCGTGAACAACGCCGGGTTCGGCGTGCACGCCCGCCTCACCGATCCCGACACGAGCGAGCTCGACAACGCGATCGAGGTCATGTGCCGGAGCGTCACCACCCTCTCGGGCGCCGCGGCCCGCGCCATGCGGGAACGCGGACGCGGCACCATCATCAACGTCTCGAGCACGGCGGGGTACATCACCACCGGCGGGTACTCCGCGGTGAAGGCGTTCGTCACCACCTACACCGAGGCGCTCGCCGTCGAGCTCGCCGGCTCGGGTGTCCGCGTGACGGCCCTGTGCCCCGGATGGGTCCGCACCGAGTTCCACGATCGCGCCGGCATCAGCACCCGCTCGATCCCGTCGGGTCTGTGGATCGATGTGGACCGGCTCGTCGCCGACGCCCTCCGCGACGCCGGGAGGGGGGTCGTCATCTCCATCCCGAGCTTCCGCTTCAAAGCCCTCATGGCCCTCGTCAAGTTCGCGCCCCGTGCGTCCATCCGGTGGATCTCCGGCCGGATGTCCTCGAGCCGTCGAGCCGCCAACGCCGCCCAGTCAGGAGCCCGCCGATGACCGCAGAGCCGCGGTTCACCTCCTCCCTCCACGCCAACGCGCGCTTCGTCGCCCAGCGTCTGCTGCTGAAGCCGCTCGTCTGGTCGCTGACCCGCGTGACGGTGACGGGTCGCGAGCGCCTGTCGGGCGTGACCGGGCCGTACATCGTCGTCGCCAACCACCAGTCGCACCTCGACGCACCGCTCGTCGTCGGGGCCATGCCTCGTCGGCTGTCGCGCTACCTCGCCGCCGGTGTGGCGGCCGACTACTTCTTCGACGTCCCCGCCCGTCGGATCTTCGCCGCGCTCTTCTTCAACGCCTTCCCGGTGGACCGCTCGGGCGACCGCAAGCGTGCAGGCGTGTCTCGGCAGCTGCTCGAGAGCGGCGTCCCGATCCTGATCTTCCCCGAGGGCGGCCGGTCGCGGACGGGCGAGCTCGGCCGGTTCAAGCCCGGTGCCGCGGCACTCGCCACCCGCCAGGGCATCCCCTGCCTCCCGGTGGCCGTCCTCGGCACCCACTCCGCCATGCCGAAGGGTCGCAACTGGCCCGTCCCCGGACGACCGCCGGTGCGCGTCGTCTTCGGGCAACCGATCCACCCGCAGCCGAACGAGACGCCCGTCCAGCTCATGGACCGCGTCGTCGCCGAGATCGTCGCGCTGCGCGCCTCGGTCGAGCCGGGAGCACACGTTTCGATCGACACACCACGAAAGGAAGCCGGATGACGTCTGTGGAGCACATGAAGTGGTGGGGCTGGGGAGTCGAAGGGGTCGCCTTCGAGCACAGCAACAAGCCGGACTTCGCGCCGTTCGTGAAGCAGGCCGTCGGTCTCGACCTCCGGAAGCCGGCGCAGTCACACCTCAGCTTCGACGAGCTCACCGTCCCGGCGTCCCGTGCGTCCGAGGAGTTCATCGCCGAGCTCTCGACGCTCGTCGGCCAGGGTCACGTGACCACGGACGACCAGGAGCGCGTCGTCCACACCTACGGCAAGAGCATCCGCGACCTGCTGCGGATCCGCGCGAACGACCTGCCCCGCACGCCCGACCTCGTCGTGTACCCGGCTGATGAGGCCGAGGTCGCGTCGGTCGTCGCTGCAGCCGTCGCCGCAGACGCCGTGATCATCCCGTTCGGCGGTGGCACCAACATCGCCGGCTCGCTCGACCCCCAGCCGACGGAGGAGCGGGTCATCATCTCGCTCGACCTCGGCCGGCTCGACCGCGTCCTGTCGATCGACGAGGGCTCCGGTCTCGCCACCATCCAGGCCGGTGCGCAGGGCCCCTCGATCGAGGAGCAGCTCGGCGCCAAGGGCTGGACGATGGGCCACTTCCCCGACAGCTTCACGCACTCCACGCTCGGCGGATGGGTCGCGACCCGCTCCTCGGGCATGCAGTCCGACAAGTACGGCGACATCGCCGACATCACCAAGGGCCTGCGGATGGTGCGCCCGAACGGCATCGTGGCGATCCGCCCCGTCCCGAGCGCGTCGACCGGACCGAGCGTCCGCGAGATGATCATCGGCAGCGAGGGTCGACTCGGCATCATCACCGAGGTCACCGTGCAGGTCCACCGGACGCCGGCCGTCCGCGAGGTCCTCGGCTACTTCTTCCCCACCTGGGAGGCCGGGCTCGCGGCGATGCACGAGATCGCGGAGAGCGACGCCAGCCCCTCGGTCACCCGGGTGTCGAACGCCCGGGAGAGCGGCTTCTCGCTCGCGACCCGCAAGGCCAGCACCGGCGTCTCGGCGCAGGTCACCAAGGGGCTCATGAAGGTGCTCACGGCCAGGGGTTGGGACCTCGAGCAGCTGTGCCTCTCCTTCATCGGCTACGAGGGCAGCGCGTCGCACGTGCGATACGAGAAGGGCCTCGTCGGCTCGATCGTCCGGAAGCACGGCGGCATCGGCGTCGGCAAGGGCCCCGGCGCCCTCTACGACCAGAAGAAGTTCGACACCCCGTACCTGCGCGACTTCCTCCTCGACCGCGGAGCTGCGGCCGACGTCTCGGAGACCGCAGCGCCCTGGTCGCGCCTGCAGGAGGTCTACGACGCCGCGAACGACGCCGCCAACGCCGCGTACGACAAGCTCGGGGTGCACGGGTGGATCATGTGCCACCTCTCGCACTCGTACCATTCCGGCGCGTGCCTGTACTTCACGTTCGCGTTCATCACCGGCGACGACCCGATCGGCGAATACGAGCAGGTCAAGTCGGCGATCCAGCAGTCCTTCGTCGACCACGGTGGCACCCTCTCGCACCACCACGCGGTCGGCGTCGAGCACTCGCCGTGGATGGAGCAGGACATCTCGACCGAGGGCGTCGCGATCATGCGCGGCCTCTTTGACAGCGCGGACCCCGGCTCGAACTTCAACCCCGGCAAGATCCTCGCGGACTGAGCCCGGTCGCTGAGTGGTCCTGCGGTCCCTGAGTGGTCCTGCGGTCCCTGAGCCGTTTCTCCGGTCCCTGAGCCTGTCGAAGGGCGGGCTCAGGGCCGGAGCCGACCCGATCGCACCGCAGTCGCCGGCAGCCGGACGATGAGTGCACCAGGGTCGACGGTCAGCCGGGCCGCAGAGACCAGGCCGATTCCGTCGCCGTCGGCCTGGAACTCGGCGGGCGGTGAGACCGTCACGTCGATGCGTCGTACGCGCAGGTAGCGGAGCGCACCTCCGGCGGAACCGGCCGTCTCGACGGCACTCGGCTGCACGCGGCGGCCCCGTGTCCGTCTGCCTTTGGAGAACCGGGCGACGGGATTGTTCGCGCGGTGCAGCCAGCGCGTGACCCGGACCCCGTCCCACCCTTCGAGGGACCGCACCATGAGGACGTCGAGCACACCGTCGTCCAGGAGTGCGTCGGGGAGGACGTCGAGGCCCGCCGAGACGGTGCCGCAGTTCCCGACGAACATCGTGTGCGTCCGTCCGCTCCGGATCGGTCCGCCGTCCTCCTTCCAGGAGACGCGGGGCCGGTCGCGGCGGAAGAGTCCGCGGATGATCGGGACGACGTAGGCGATCCAGCCGAAGCGGCGCTTGAGCACCGGGTCGGCGTAGGCCACCATGTCCGCGTCGACACCGAAGCCCGACATGACGAGGAACGGGGTGCTGCGCCGGACGCCCTCCGGGTTCCGGTACTCGATCAGGCCGACGTCGACGCTGCGGTCCTCGCCGGTGAACGCTGCCCGCACCGCGGCGACCGTGTCGATCGGGATCCCGGCGTTCCGCGCGAAGAGGTTCGCGGTACCGACGGGGACGACGGCGAACGGCGTCCGGGTGTGACGCATCGCCCCGGCCACCTCGCGGACCGTCCCGTCACCGCCGGCGGCGATCACGAGTGCCGCGCCGCCCCCGAGGGCCTCCGCGACCTGGTCGACCGCGGTCGACCGCTCGCGGGTCGGGATCCAGCTGGTCGGGCCCCAGCCGGCCTCGGCGGCTGCGGCGTCGACGAGCCTCGTCACGCGCTCGAGCTGGATGCGCGTCGGGTTGTAGATCACCGCAGCGTGCGGCGGGGTGCTGCCTCGCGTCATGCGGCCAGTGCCGGCCAGAGGACGGACAGGACCTGTTCCGCCCAGTCGTCGTCCATGTCGGCGCCGCGGACGAGCTGTCCGAGGACCGCGCCGAGGAGCAGGGTCGCGACGAGCCGGCCGTCGAGTCCGGGCTTCAGATCGCCGGTGGAGATCCGTTCGTCGACCAGGTTGGACAGCGCGCGCGCCCGGTTCCTCGTGAGGTCGCGGAGCAGCGTCGAGAACTCGGGGTCGTCCTGGAGCAGGATCGACGCGATCGTGCCCCGGCCCACCACGTCCTCGATCATCGCCCGGGCTTCGTGGAGCAGCCAGGTGAAGGTGTCGTAGGTCGAGAGGTTCTCGGGGATCTCGACCGGAGTCTCCATGGCGCGGGCGACGGCCGCCGTGAGCAGCTCCGAGCGGTTGCGGTACCGCCGGTAGATCGTCGTCTTCGCCACGCCGGTGGTCTCCGCGACCGCCTCGATGTTGACGGCGACCGAGCCACGCGAGCGCATGAGGTCGAGGGCTGCGTCGAGGATGCGGTCGCTCATCTGCTGAGCGCGGGAGACGCGTCGGGAGACGGGCACCGACCAACCTCCTCCGCGCGACGCCGGAGTCCGGTCGGATCGGTCGATTGCGCTACGCCCACCGTAGCGCAATGGGCTGAGCGCGCATAGGGAGGGGCCCGCTGACGGTCCGGTCGTCAGTCCCAGCGAGGGTCGTCCGGGTCGGGGGAGTCCTCGCCGTCGGCGTCGGTCATGATCGTCGCGCCGTCGATCCAGGCCGTCAGGGCGTCACCGTGCAGCTGCTCGGGGGCGGGAGCGCCGAAGAGCTGCGGGTGCGTCACGGCCGCGAGCGGTGCGTCGCTCGCGAAGACGACGACGTTGCCGAGTGGCCCCTCGTCGTCGACCGGATCGAAGTCGAGGACGACGGCGACGTGGGCGAACACGGCTCGCAGCGTCGCCGCCTGGCGTCGTGAGTAGTCGAACGGGCTGCCGTCGAGCAGGTTCACCGCGATCACGCCGTCGTCCGCCGAGCGCGCCGCCACTCGGCGGTAGAACTCGAGGCTCGCGACCCGACGGTGGATCACCGCCGCATCCCAGAGGTCGACGACGGTCACCTTCGCGTCCCGCCACGCTGGGACGTCCGCGCCGGCGGTGGCGGCTTCGTCGATCGGCTCGTCCGCGACGGCCCTGGCGTCACCGAAGCGGACCTCGACCCGATGACCGTCCGGGAGCGGCAGCGCCTCCAGCATCCCGGTGAACAGCTCCGGTTCGAACTCGACGACGAGCTGCGGCGATCCCGGACGCGTCGCCTGGACGTAGCGGGGGAGCGTCAGCGCTCCGGCTCCGAGGTGGACGACGAAGAGCTCCTCGCCCGCCGGGGCCTCGGCGTCGATCACTCGTGCGATGTGCCGGATGTACGGGTACTCGAGCGAGCGGGGATCCGCGAGGGAGACCACCGACTGCGGGATGTCGTCGACGCTGAGTTCGTAGCGCAGCGTCCGCTTGTCGAGGAGGGTGATCCGGGCGTCGCGGCCGCCGAACGGCAGTCGGCGGGAACGGGAGAACAGAGGCACCCGTGCAGCCTACGGTGCACAGGCGGTGGTCGACGTCCGGGCCCGGTATCGTTGACCGGATATGGCACACCTTCTCGGCGCTGAAGCGCTCCACCTCGAGTACCCGACCAAGGTCGTCTTCGACGGCATCACGATCGGGGTGAACGAGGGCGACCGCATCGGCATCGTCGGCCGCAACGGCGACGGCAAGTCCACGCTCCTCGGCCTCCTCGCCGGCCGCAAGGAGCCCGACTCCGGCCGCGTGACGGTGCGCAACGGCGTCACGGTCGGCGTGCTCGACCAGTCCGACACCCTGGACCACGACAAAACCGTCGGCCAGACCATCGTCGGCGGTTTCGACGAGCACGAGTGGGCGGGCGACCCGAAGGTCCGCGACGTCATCTCCGGCCTCGCCTCCGACATCGCCTGGGACGCCCTCGTCGCCGACCTCAGCGGTGGGCAGCGTCGCCGGGTCGCGCTCGCCGCCCTACTCGTGGGCGACCACGACATCCTCTTCCTCGACGAGCCCACGAACCACCTCGACGTCGAGGGCATCACCTGGCTCGCGCAGCACCTCAACCGCCGCTGGTCGAAGAACTCCGGCGGCCTGCTCGTCGTGACCCACGACCGGTGGTTCCTCGACGCCATCTGCACGGCCACGTGGGAGGTGCACGACCGCGTCGTCGAACCCTTCGAGGGTGGGTACGCGGCGTACGTCCTGCAGCGCGTCGAGCGCGACCGCTCCGCCGCGGTCTCCGAGGCCAAGCGTCAGAACCTCATGAAGAAGGAGCTGGCCTGGCTGCGCCGCGGCGCTCCCGCCCGGACGGCCAAGCCGAAGTTCCGCATCGAGGCCGCCAACGCGCTCATCGCCGACGAGCCGCCCGTGCGCAACACGGTCGAGCTGGCCGGCATGGCGACCGCCCGCTTGGGCAAGGACGTCGTCGACATCCTCGACGTCACCGTGTCCTACGGCGACCGGACGGTCATCAAGGACGTCGAGTGGCGCATCGCCCCGGGCGAGCGCACCGGCATCCTCGGCGTGAACGGCGCCGGCAAGTCCACCCTGCTCGGGCTCGTCACGGGCGAGGTCGAAGCGACCGAGGGTCGCGTCAAGCGTGGCAAGACCGTCCAGGTCGCGACGCTCACGCAGCAGCTCGACGAGCTCGCCGAGTACGAGCAGGACCGCGTGAGCGACGTCATCGGGCGGAAGCGCACGAGCTACGTCGCCGGTGGCAAGGAGATGACCCCGGGGCAGCTGCTCGAACGCCTCGGCTTCACGAGCGCTCAGCTCTCCACCCCCGTCAAGGACCTCTCGGGTGGTCAGCGCCGCCGCCTGCAGCTCCTGCTCATCCTCCTCGACGAGCCGAACGTCCTCGTGCTCGACGAACCCACCAACGACCTCGACACCGACATGCTCGCCGCCATGGAGGACCTCCTCGACTCGTGGCCGGGCACGCTGCTCGTCGTCTCGCACGACCGGTATTTCCTCGAGCGGGTGACCGACCAGCAGTACGCGATCATGGACGGCCACTTCCGGCACCTGCCCGGCGGCATCGACCAATACCTGGAGCTCAACGCCGGGACGGCAGGCAGTCGCTCGCAGGAGCACGACCGCCCGACGGCCTCCGGCGGTGGCCCGACCAAGAAGACGCCGAAGCTGAGCGGTGCGGAGCTCCGGAACGCGCAGCAGGAGATCAAGGCGATCGACCGCAAGCTCCACAAGCTCAACGGCCAGATCGAGCAGGCGCACGAGAAGGTCGCGGTCCACGACCAGAGCGACTTCGCCGGGATCACCGCGCTCGGTGCCAAGATCCAGGCCATGTACGGCGAGATCGCCGACCTCGAGGTCCGCTGGCTGGAGCTCTCCGAGCTCGTCGAATAGCCCACTCGGCGCACGCCGATCCGTCGATCGCCGCTCTGTTCCGAAGTGTTACGCACCGGTTCGTCATCCCTGCTAGGCCGACGTACCGTCGAATCAGCGTCCACCGGCGCGCACCACCCGAAAGAGGAATCACAGCAATGACCTTCTCGAAGAAGCTTCTGGCCGGACTGGCCATCATCCCCGCCCTCGCGCTCCTCGCCGGATGCGCCGGCGGCGCAGGCTCAGGCGCCGCCGCTGAAGACAAGGGCACCGAGGCGAACCCCGTCAAGATCGGCGTCGTCGGCGCGAGCGACCCCTACTGGGAGACGTACAAGGAGGCCGCCGAGAAGGAGGGCATCTTCGTCGACATCGTCGACTTCGGCGAGTACACGCAGCCGAACCCGGCGCTCACCGAGGGCGAGATCGACCTCAACCAGTTCCAGCACATCGTCTACCTCGCGCAGTACAACGAGGCCTCCGGAGAGGACCTCACGCCCATCGGCTCGACGGCGATCTACCCCCTCGGCCTCTACTCGACCAAGGTCGACAGCGTCAAGGACATCAAGAAGGGCGACACGATCGCCATCCCGAACGACGAGAGCAACCAGGCTCGTGCGCTCCTGGTCCTGCAGTCCGCAGGCCTGCTGGAGCTGAAGGACGGCGGCAACATCTTCTCGACGCCCGACGACATCATCGCCGACAAGTCGAAGGTCACCGTCACCTCGCTCGAGGCCTCGCTGACGCCGACCTCGCTGCCTGACGTCACCGGCGCGATCATCAACAACGACTTCATCAACGACTCCGGTCTGAAGGCGTCCGACGCGATCGCCGAGGACGACCCGTCCGACCCGAACGCGCTGCCGTACGTCAACATCTTCGCCGCGAAGGCCGCCGACGCCGACAACGAGACGTACGCGAAGCTCGTGAAGATCTACCAGGACACGAAGTCCGTCATCGACGGCGTCGTGGAGAACTCCGGCGGTACCGCGGTTCCGCTGAAGACCCCGGTCAAGGACCTCGTGAAGTCGCTCGAGACCGTCCAGAAGGACATCAAGGCCAAGGGCTGATCCGACGTTCAGAGCGTTCCTGTGGGAGGCTGTCATCCGCTCCCACAGGAACGCTTCGTCGTTCCACCGCCTCCTGATCACCCGACACACCGAGGACACCCCCATGCCACTCGTCAGCCTCCGAGACGTCGCCAAGCGCTACCCGTCTCCGCAGAAGGGCGCCGCACCGATCGCCGCGATCGACGGCGTCGACCTCGACATCGAGGCCGGTGACGTCTTCGGGATCATCGGCTACTCGGGAGCCGGCAAGTCGACCCTCGTCCGCCTCATCAACGCGCTCGAGCCCGCGACGTCGGGGAGCATCGTCGTCGACGGCACCGAGGTGACGACGCTCTCGGAGCGCGGTCTCCGCGACCTCCGCCTCGGCATCGGGATGATCTTCCAGCAGTTCAACCTCTTCAACTCCAAGTCGGTGCGGAAGAACATCGCGTACCCGCTCGAGGTCGCCGGACGTCCCCGCGCGGAGATCCGCACCCGGGTCGACGAGTTGCTCACGTTCGTCGGGCTGGCCGACAAGGCCGACAACTACCCCGACCAGCTCTCCGGCGGACAGAAGCAGCGCGTCGGCATCGCTCGCGCGCTGGCGACCTCGCCCCGGATCCTGCTCGCGGACGAGGCGACGAGCGCCCTCGACCCCGAGACCACGCAGGAGGTCCTCGCGCTGCTCAAGCAGGTGAACCGCGACCTCGGTGTGACCATCGTCGTGATCACCCACGAGATGGAGGTGATCCAGTCGCTCGCGACGAAGGTCGCCGTCATGGAGCGCGGCAAGGTCATCGAGCAGGGCGACGTCTTCGAGGTGTTCTCCGACCCGCAGCACGCCGCGTCCAAGCGCTTCGTGTCGACGGTCATCAAGGGCGTCCCGTCACCGGCCGAGCTGTCGGTGCTCAAGGAACGACACGTCGGGCGCATCGTCACCCTGTCCTTCCGCGACGGCGACGCCTCGCAGGCGGGCGTCTTCCTCACGCTCGCGCAGGCGGGCGTCGACTTCGAGCTCGTGTACGGCGGGATCAACGACATCCAGGGTCGCGCGTTCGGCCACCTGACGCTCGCCCTCCGCGGCGATGACCAGACGATCGACGGAGCGCTGACCGCCATCGGATCCCAGGCCACCGTGACGGAGGTGCGCTGACATGGACGCACTGATCGATCTGCTCCCGAAGCTCGGCGACGCGACCGTCGAGACCCTCTACCTCGTCTCCTTCAGCCTGCTCTTCGGTGGGATCGCCGGACTCGTCGTCGGCACCGGGCTCTACGTGACGCGGCCCGGCAACCTGTACTCGCACCCGGTGCTCTACGGCGTGCTCAACGTGATCGTGAACATCTTCCGGCCGATCCCGTTCATCATCTTCCTCGCAGCCGCCCAGCCGCTCTCACGACTCGTGATCGGCACCGGCATCGGAGCGAACGCCTTCATCTTCATCATCTCCCTGGCGGCGACCTTCGGCATCAGCCGCATCGTCGAGCAGAACCTGCTGACGGTGTCGCCCGGTGTCATCGAGGCCTCGCGTGCCGCGGGAGCGAGCCGGCTCCGGACGTTGCTGAGCATCGTCCTCCCGGAGGCGCTCGGTCCGCTGATCCTCGGCTACACCTTCGTGTTCGTGGTCATCGTCGACATGTCGGCGGTCGCGGGCTTCATCGGCGGCGGCGGGCTCGGTGCCTTCGCGATCCAGTACGGCTTCCGGCAGTTCGAGCCGGTCGTCACGTGGGCCGCGGTGATCATCATCATCCTGCTCGTGCAGCTCATCCAGTTCTTCGGCAACTGGTTGGCCCGGAAGGTCCTCCGGCGGTAGCTAGTCGAAGTCGAGGCTGAGCTTCCGCAGCAGGACGGTCAGCCGGGCCTGCTCGGTCGAGCTCAGGCCGTCGAGCAGGTCCGCCTCGGCGTCGACGAGGCGCGTGATGGCCGCGTCGACCGTGTTGAGTCCCGCGTTCGTCATCTGCACGAGGATGCCGCGGCCGTCATTGGGGTCGCCCTGGCGTTCGACGAGTCCGCGCTCGACGAGGCGGTCGATGCGGTTCGTCATCGTGCCGCTCGAGACGAGCGTCTGGAGCAGGAGGGCCTTCGGACTCAGCCGGTAGGGGGAGCCGGCGCGACGGAGCGCCGCGAGGACGTCGAACTCCCACGGCTCCAGGTTCGACCGGGTGAAGGCCGCCCGCCGCGCACGGTCGAGGTGGCGTGACAGCCGGGCGACACGGGAGAGGATCTGGAGGGGCGAGAAGTCGAGGTCCGGGCGCTCGCGGTTCCAGGCGTCGACGATCCGGTCGACCTCATCGGTGCTAGCTGGCATCCCACCATTATCGAGGCACGGACGCCGGTCGGCCTGAATCGGGCGACGGGTGCTGAATCGATGGTCGTCCATCCATGGCAGAATTGACCACGCTCCGCCGTCAGGCTGAGTGGTCCGCCATAGTGTAACGGCAGCACGGCAGCCTTTGGAGCTGTTCGGTCCAGGTTCGAATCCTGGTGGCGGAGCGACCGATCACCGACCGGGCGAGTCCCGGACCGAGGGGGAGCACACGTGACCGACGACCGTCTGGCCATCATCATCCTGGCTGCTGGCCAGGGAACCCGAATGAAGTCGGCGCTGCCGAAACTCCTGCACCCACTCGGCGGCGTGCCGATCGTCGGGCACGTGCTGGCGACCGCCCGCTCACTCGACGCCGGGCACGTCATCGCCGTGGTCCGCCACGAGCGCGACCGCCTCGTCGAGGCCATCGAGTCGGAGCTCCCCGGTGCGACCATCGTCGACCAGGACGAGGTGCCCGGCACCGGTCGCGCGGTGGAGCAGGCGCTCCTGGCACTGCCCGACGACTTCGACGGCGACGTCCTCGTGGTCAACGGCGACGTCCCGCTGCTGAACGCGGCCACGCTCACCACGCTCATCGAGCGCCACCGCAACCACGACGTCGCTGCGACGATCCTCTCGGCCCTGCCCGACGACGCGACCGGCTACGGACGCATCATCCGCACCGAGGCCGGCGCCCTCGACTACATCGTCGAGCAGAAGGACGCGACCGACGCCGAGCGGGCCGTGAACGAGATCAACGCCGGCGTGTACCTCTTCGGTGTGAGCCAGCTCCGCGACGCGCTCGCCGAGGTCACCACCGACAACGCCCAGGGGGAGAAGTACCTCACGGACGTCATCGGCCTCCTGCGGCGCGCAGGCTCCGAGGTCTCGGCGCTTCCCGTGAGCGACTCCTGGCTGGTCGAGGGCATCAACGACCGCGCCCAGCTGAGCGCGGCCGCGGCCAAGCTGAACGCCCTCCTCGTGCGCGCCTGGCAGCTCGCCGGCGTGACCGTCCAGGACCCGGCCACGACCTGGATCGACATCAAGGCGCGGCTGCACGCCGACGTCACCCTCCTTCCCGGGACGCAGATCCTCGGCGCGACGGTCGTCGAGTCCGGTGCGACGATCGGCCCGGACACCACGCTCATCGACACCGAGGTCGGCGAGGGCGCGCGCGTCCGTCGCACGGACGCGACGCTGTCGGTCATCGGCGCCGGCGCCGAGGTCGGGCCGTTCGCCTACCTGCGACCCGGCACGGTGCTCGGCGAGCGCGGCAAGATCGGCACCTTCGTGGAGACGAAGAACGCGCAGATCGGCGAGGGCAGCAAGGTCCCGCACCTCAGCTACATCGGCGACACCGAGATCGGCGTCGAGTCGAACGTCGGCGCCGGCACGATCACCTCGAACTACGACGGTGTGCACAAGCACCGCACGACCATCGGATCGCACGTCCGCACCGGCGCGCACAACACGCTCGTCGCCCCGGTCAGTGTCGGCGACGGCGCATACTCCGGTGCCGGCACCGTCATCCGCAAGGACGTCCCGGCAGGGGCGCTGGCGTTGACGGTTGCGCAGCAGCGCAACGTCGAGGGCTGGGTCGAGCAGAAGCGCCCGGGTACGGCGGCTGCGACGGCAGCCGGCGCCGCCTCAGCGGCACCGACCGCGGATGCCGTGTCGGACGACGCGGCTGCGGCTGGTAACGTCGACTCGTGAGTGAGGCCGGAGGACTCCGGCAGAAGGCAGGGTCTGTGTCAGGCATCACGGCGGACAACAAGAAGCAGCTGGTCCTCGTCTCCGGACGAGCCCACCCGGAGCTCGCCGAGGCGATCGCGGCGGAGCTCGACTCCGAGCTCCTCCCCACCGATGCCAGGACCTTCGCCAACGGCGAGATCTACGCCCGGTACGACGAAAGCATCCGCGGCACCGACGTCTTCGTCATCCAGTCGCACACCGCTCCGATCAACGAGTGGCTCATGGAGCAGCTCATCATGGTCGACGCGGCCAAGCGCGCGAGTGCCAAGCGCATCACCGTGGTCGCCCCGTTCTACCCGTACGCGCGCCAGGACAAGAAGGGTCGCGGACGCGAGCCCATCTCCGCCCGCCTCGTCGCAGACCTCTTCAAGGCCGCCGGTGCCGACCGCATCATGTCGGTCGACCTCCACGCCGCGCAGATCCAGGGCTTCTTCGACGGGCCCGTCGACCACCTCTTCGCCATGCCGGTCCTCCTCGAGCACTTCCGCGCGAAGCTCGACCCGTCGACGCTGACGGTCGTCTCACCCGACATGGGCCGCGTCCGCGTGGCCGACATCTGGAGCGACAAGCTCGGCGCACCGCTCGCTATCATCCACAAGCGCCGCGACCCGCTGGTCCCCAACCAGGTCAGCGTCCACGAGATCGTCGGCCAGGTCGAGGGCAGGGTCTGCCTGCTCGTCGACGACCTGATCGACACCGGACGCACGATCGTCAAGGCTGCCGAGGCACTCAAGAACGCCGGCGCCATCGGCGTCGTCGTCGCGGCCACCCACGCGGTGTTCTCCGACCCGGCGGTGGAGCTCCTGCAGAGCGACGCCATCGACTCGGTCGTCGTCACCGACACCCTCCCGGTCGACGAGGCCAAGCGCTTCGACAAGCTGACCGTCCTCTCGATCGCGCCGCTCATCGCCCGTGCGATCCACGAGGTCTTCGACGACGGCTCCGTGACGAGCATGTTCGACGGCGCCGCGTAGCGCGTCACCTTCCGCTGGTACGCAGAACGCCCGGTCCGACTCGGACCGGGCGTTCTGCGTCTGCTGGCTGCGAGCTAGTGGCTCGAACCCTCCTGCTCGACCTCACTGCGGTCGCCCGACCAGAGGGTGTGGAACGTGCCGTCGAGGTCGACGCGCTTGTAGGTGTGCGCACCGAAGAAGTCGCGCTGGCCCTGGACGAGCGCTGCGGGCAGACGTTCGGCGCGGAGGCCGTCGTAGTACGACAGCGAGGACGAGAACGCCGGCGAGGGGATGCCCGCCTGAGCGGCCGCGACGACCACGCGGCGCCAGCTGTCCTGCGCCTCCGCGACGGCGTCGCTGAAGTAGGGCGCCGTCACGAGGGCGACCAGCTCGGGGTTCTCCTCGTAGGCCTCGGTGATCCGGTTGAGGAACTGCGCACGGATGATGCAACCGCCACGCCAGATCTTCGCGATCTCGCCCTTCTTGATGTCCCAGCCGTACTGCTCGGCACCGGCGACGATCTCGTCGAAGCCCTGCGAGTAGGCGATGATCTTCGACGCGTAGAGCGCCTGGCGAACGTCCTCGACGAACTGGTCGGGGTCGGCGACGGTCCACTCCTCGGAGGGACCGGCGAGCTCGCGGGCCGCTGCGCGCTGCGCCGGCTTCGACGAGAGCGAACGGGCGAACACGGCTTCTGCGATGCCCGACACCGGGATGCCGAGGTCGAGTGCCGTCTGAACGGTCCACGCGCCGGTGCCCTTGGCGCCGGCCTGGTCGAGGATCACGTCGACGAGCGGCTGCCCGGTCTTCGCGTCGACCTGCTTGAGGACCTCGGCGGTGATCTCGATCAGGTAGCTCTCGAGCGTGCCTCGGTTCCACTCGGCGAAGATCTCCGCGATCTCGGCCGGCGACTTGCCGGTGCCGCGACGGATGAGGTCGTAGGCCTCGGCGATGAGCTGCATGTCCGCGTACTCGATGCCGTTGTGGATCATCTTGACGAAGTGGCCGGCGCCGTCGGTGCCGACGTGGGTGACGCAGGGCTCACCCTCGGCGATCGCGGCGATCGACTTGAGGATGGGGCCGAGGGTCTCCCACGCTTCGGCGGAGCCACCAGGCATGATCGACGGTCCCTTGAGCGCACCCTCCTCGCCGCCGGAGATACCGGCGCCGACGAAGTTGATGCCCGTCTCGCGGACGGCCTTCTCGCGGCGGATGGTGTCGGTGAAGAGTGCGTTGCCGCCGTCGACGATGATGTCGCCGGGCTCGAAGACCTCGGTGAGCTGCTGGATGACGGCGTCGGTGCCCTTACCCGCCTGCACCATGATGATCGCGGTACGTGGCTTCGAGAGCGACGCGGCGAACTCCTCGATGGTCTTCGACGCGACGAAGCCGGCCTCGGGGTGCTCGCTCACGAGCAGGTCGGTGCGTTCGGGGGAGCGGTTGTACACGGCGACCGTGTTGCCCTCGCGGCTCGCCAGGTTGCGCGCGAGGTTGCTGCCCATGACGGCCAGACCGACGACGCCGATGTTGGCGCGAGCTTCGGCGGTGTTCACCATGTGGTTCTCCTTCAGAGTGGGTGATGCGGGAAGCGTTCCGAGTGCTCAGGAGTCGACGGGGCGGCTGCAGACAGCGGCGACATCCTCGTCGATCCGGGCACGGCCCGTCCTGCAACCGTAGCAAAGGGAGGTGTCGCTCCACCGCTTGATGACCCCGCGTGCGGGTGAGGTCCGAGCGGGCCGTGCGGGCGTGTCCGGTATCGTGCTGTGCGGGTCGGACGAGCCGGCCGACCGGCCGACGGCCGGAGACCACAGGGGGTTCCGTGTGAATGCACCGCTCGTCGTCGTCATGGGCGTGTCCGGGTCCGGGAAGAGCACGACCGGAGTGCTGATCGCAGACCGGCTCGGGGTGCCCTTCATCGACGCCGACGCCCTGCACCCGCTCGAGAACGTGCGGAAGATGGCCGCCGGCACGCCGCTCGAGGACCCCGACCGCTGGCCCTGGCTCGCCCTCGTGGGCAAAGCACTGGCAGACGCCTCGGACACCGGGCTCGTGATGGCCTGCTCCGCACTCCGACGGGTCTACCGGGAGGCGATCCTCGCGGAGGCGCCAGGGGTGCGGTTCGTGCTCCTCCACGGCTCGCGCGAGGTACTCGGACGCCGGATGGAGGGCAGGAGCGGTCACTTCATGCCGCCGTCGCTCCTCGACTCCCAGTTCGCCCTCCTCGAGGACCTGGACGCCGACGAGCCGGGGTTCGTCGTGGACGTCGACGCCACCGTCGACGAGATCGTGGACGAGGCGGTCGCGGGCCTCAGCGCGGTGCGATAGACTCTCCCACTGAACTTCGGCGAGGGAAGCGGCCCGTGGCAGCTTCCGTGATCGACGCGGTGGTCTGGCTTCCGGCTTTTCCTCACGCAGATACGCGTTCGAGTTGACTCATCCATTCCGCCGCGCACCGTCGCGGCACGACCAACCGGGTGCAAGACCCGTGAGGAGAACATCATGTCCGATGACCTGAAGGTCACCGCGGAACTCCGCGAATCGTTCGGCAAGGGCGCAGCCCGCAAGCTCCGTGCCCTCGGCAAGATCCCGGCCGTGCTCTACGGCCACGGCACCGAGCCCGTGCACGTCTCGCTGCCCGGCCACCAGATGCTGCTCATCCTCCGCAAGTCCAACGCGGTGCTCGAGCTCGACATCGACGGCAAGGGCCAGCTCGCGCTGGTCAAGGACGTCCAGAAGGACCCCGTGCGCCAGATCATCGAGCACCTCGACCTCATCGTCGTCAAGAAGGGCGAGAAGGTCCAGGTCGACATCCCCGTGCACGTCGAGGGCGAGTCCGCCGCCGGCACCATCCTCAACCAGGACGCCACCACGGTGAGCCTCGAGGTCGAAGCGACCCACATCCCCGAGCGCGTCACCGTCAGCGTCGAGGGCCTCGAAGAGGGCGCCCAGATCCTGGCCGGCGACCTCGAGCTCCCGAAGGGCGCGTCGCTCATCACCGAGGCCGACGTCCTCATCGTCGCGATCGCCGTGCCGGCCGCTCCGGTGGACGAGGAGACGGAGGCCGCTGAGGCCGCCGCCGAGGAGACCGCAGCCGAGGCCGAGGCCGCCGAGTAGTCACCACTCCAGCAGACGAACCTGTCGCCCGCCCGCCCCGATAGTCTCGGAGCATGGCAGGCGGCAGGTTCGCTCGGTTTCTGGCCGGTCTCACCGGACGGGCCGAGGCGTTCGATCAGGAAGGCAGCATGGCTGCAGACACGTGGCTCATCGTCGGGCTCGGGAACCCGGGCGAGCAGTACGCCCGCAACCGGCACAACGTCGGGCAGATGGTCCTCGACGAGCTCGCGAAGCGCATCGGCGGGACCTTCAAGACCCACAAGGGCAACGCGCGCGTGGCTGAGGGGCGTCTCGTGCCCGGCGGCCCGAGACTCGTGCTCGGCAAGCCCAACAGTTACATGAACCTCTCCGGCGGCCCGACCGCTGCGCTCGCCCAGTTCTTCTCCGTCGACCCCGACCATGTCATCGCCGTCCACGACGAGCTCGACATCCCGTTCGACTCGATCAAGCTCAAGCAGGGCGGCGGGCACGGTGGGCACAACGGTGTCCGCGACATCGCCTCAGCGCTGAAGACCCCGGAATTTCTGCGGGTCCGGGTCGGAATCGGGAGGCCGCCGGGCCGCCAGGACGCCGCCGACTTCGTCCTCAAGGACTTCGCGGGAACGGAACGGGAGCAGCTCCCGATGCTGATTTCGGACGCCGCGGACGCGGTCGAACTCCTCGTGAACGAGGGCCTGTTGGCTGCACAGACCCGGTTCCACGGCGCCTGACGCCCGCTCAGCTGAGCGGTGAGCGGTCGCGTCGGGCCTGACGCGTGCCGGCGCCGACGAGCGTCGCGCCCACCAGGAGCAGCCCGCTGATGAGCAGTGCGGCTGAGCTGGGGACCTCGGCTCCCGTCCGGGCCAACGGAGCCTCCGGTTGGAGTGGAGCGAGCCCCCACACGATGCCGAGCGAGGTGTGGAGCGCCCCCGTCGAGACACGGGGTGCGTCCGGGAGCGGTAGGCGACCGGCGACGGCGGACGTCACCGACCCGGTGGGGGCGAGGTCCGACGCGCGCGAATACCCGGTCAGGACCGCCTCGAACGTGTGGGAGAACGAGCCGTGGTCGAGTGCGGTCGGTGTCAGGACGAGCGGCTCAGTGCTGGTGCAGACCGTCGAGGCACCAGGCTCGATGAACTCGCTGCTGCAGGTGAGGCGGGTGTCCGGCGTCTCCGCGAGGGTGATGTCGCCCAGCGCGTTCTCGCCGGTGTTCGTGACCGTCGCGATGACACGCAAGCGGTCACCGGGGTCGATCGTGACGGTCTCGCCCTCGACCGGAACCCACGATCCGTCGGCACCCTGGATCTCGAGGTGGACGGTGCCCTCCACGGCCAGCGCGGGGACGAGCACGCGATAGGTGGTCTCGTCCGTGCTGCTGAGCCCCGCGGCGGTCTGCTCCACGCGGACGACCGCCTCGCCGGACTCGACGACATCGGTGCTTGCGCAACTCCAGCGGCCGGCCGGGTCCACGGTGGTCTCACACAGGGTGTGGCCCTCGCCGTCGCGCACGGCGATGTCGGCGCCCGGCTCGCCCGTTCCGGCGGAGGTCGGTCGTGAGGACTCCACGACGGCGCCGGATGCCGGGCTCTCGATCACGACCCGGTCGACGGCGCTCAGGGCCGGCTGCGAGCCGAGGTCGAGCCCGCGGACGGCATCACCCTCCACGGCGACGGTCAGCGAGCCGCGAGCGACCGGTGTGACGTCGACCTCGATCGTGCAGGACTCCTGTCCCGCCGCGAGGTCGCCGGTGAACGCGATGTCGGCCCCGGCCCCAGGAGCGGTCACCTCTGCCGTGCAGCTCGTGGTCACTCGCGGATCCGCTGAGACCGCGAGTCCGCCGGGCAGGACCGTCCGCACGGACCAGCCGGCCTTCGCGGCGAGTTCCGGGGTGTTGCGCACGACGAAGCGGAGACGGACCGTCTCACCGACGACGGCGGTGTCCTGCGGCAGCTCGACATCGAGGGTCGGGGTCACGTCGATGATGCTCAGATCGTCGAAGGCGTGGTCGTTGCCCGATCCGCCGCCACGTCCGTTTCGCATCACGACGCCGATCGAATCGCCGTCGATGAGGATGGAGGAGTCGGCCGCGAAGTGGCCGGCATGAGCCGAGACGCCGCCGTGGCTGAACGATTCGGCACGGTCGTCCGTGCACGGATCGATCGCCTGCTCGGACACCGGGTGTTCGACGCCGTCGGAGGTTCGCAGCGCCAGCTGCAGTGCGGTCGGCACCGCTGCGGTGCAGTTCAGGGACGCGACGTTCACGGAGGCGGTCAGGAAGCGGCCGGTGCCGGTGGCAAGTGGGATCGGCGTGGTCGTCTCCAGTTCGACCGCGCCGTCTGGACCGTTCGTCTGGGTGTAGGCCGCAACGGCGGAGTTGGTTTCGGGACCGGTGCCGTTGAGGACGCCCAGCACTCCGGCGAGGGCGCGGACGTTCGCCATGGCGCTCGCGGCATCGAGGCAGTCGCCGGGCTCGGCGCCCGTCACCGAGGCGGACAGGATGAAGCCGTTGCATGCCGCCCGGTCCGTCCAGAAGTCGTCGGCGTCGAACCGCAGGTCCGAATGGCCCAGATAATCGCGGATCGACATGGGCGTGCCGGTGTCGGGTGCGCGTTCGAAGTCCTCGTGGAAGACCTCACCGCGTGGAGTGCCTGCTGCCTCAGTCGGTGGCCCGGAGGCCGCCGCCCCGGCCGGGGCCGGTTGGATCATCGAGAGGGTCCATCCGACTGCCAGCACGAGCGTCGTGGTCAGGATCGGACGGAGTGGGCTGGTCGAAACGCGCATGCAGCATCCCAGGAGATCATCGGATGGGGGAGGCCGCCAGCGTAGCAGTACTGGTGTGCTGAGATATCAGACGATCGAGGGTTGGAAGTCCGATGAAGCGGAAGCCGACGGCTCAGGCGCGCACGTACCGCGAGATCAGCAGCTCCTCGGCGCGCAGGAGGTGCTGCAACCGCATCGGTCGCGGTGCTTCGGACGCGGGACCCGCAGCGACCCGGACGCTCTCTCCGCCGACGAGCGCCGGACTGATCGTCAGACAGAGTTCGTCGACGGCGTCGGCGGCGATGAACGAGCCGAAGAGCGCCGGCCCACCCTCGCACAGGATCTGCCGCAGACCACGGTCGGAGAGTGCCTGGACGACTCGCGCCGGTTCGACGTGTTCCTCGCCGCACGCGACCACGTCGGCGACCGCCTCGAGTGCCGCGCGCTTCGCGGGGTCGGCGCGGTCGGTCGTCACGACGAGCGGCCTGACCGGAGCCTGGGTGAAGACCTCCGAGCGCAGGTCGAGGTCGAGCGAGCCCGACACGATCGCGAACACCGGGTGCAGGGGGAGGTCGTGGTCGTCGCGCCACATCGCGGCGTCGACATCGAGCCGCATGGCACCGTAGCCCTCGTCGCGCACGGTCCCGGCACCGACGAGCACGACATCGGCGAGTCGACGCAGGATGTCGAACACGGTCTTGTCGGCCGGGCCACCGAGCCCGCCGGAGACCCCGTCGACGGTCGCTCCACCGTCCAGGCTCGTCACGAAGTTCACGCGGACGGTCGTGACGGAGCGGTCCTCGACGGTGTAGGCCGCCACGAGCTCGTCGACCGACAGCGGTCGGTCCTGCGCGGGGACCAGGCTCGTGATGCTGGGGGTGCTCATGTGACTCCTCGAGGGTTCCGGATCAGACGTTGTGGACGGGCGCCACCGGTGCGCGGAAGCCGAGGATCGCCTCGGTCATCCGCACGGCCGCGATCGACTCGGGCACGGCGTGCATCCGCACGATGCGGGCACCGAGGAGGACGCACGCCGCGGCGGACACCAGGGAGCCCTCGAGCCGTTCCGACTTCGGCCGGTCGAGGGACTCGCCGATGAAGTCCTTGTTCGAGACCGCGGCGAGCGTCGGCAGCCCGAGCGCGGCGATCTCGTCGAACCGCCGGGTGAGTTCGAGCGTCTGCACGGTGTTCTTGTTGAGGTCGTGCCCGGGGTCGACGATGAGCCGCGACTCGGGGATGCCGCGCGAGAGCGCGAGGTCGACGCGGGCTGCGAGGAAGGCGGCGACCTCACCGGCGACGTCGTCGTAGTGGGGACGGGGATGCGGCTGCCTGGGCCTGGCGAGACTGTGCGTGATGACGAGGGTGGCCTCGCTCGCTGCGACGACGTCCGCGAGCGCCGGATCGTGGATCCCCGTGGTGTCGTTGATGACGGAGGCGCCCGCCGCGATGCAGGCCGCCGCCACCTCGGGGCGGAAGGTGTCGACGGAGATCACGACGTCGCTCCGTGCGGCGAGCGCCTCGACGACGGGGAGCACGCGGTCGATCTCCTCGGCGGTGGGAATCTCCGGCCCGGGGGCGAACTTGGCCCCGCCGATGTCGACCCAGTCGGCGCCCTGTTCTGCGGCGGTCACGGCGGCGTCGACGGCTCGGTCGAGTGAGAACGTCGCGCCCTGGTCGAAGAAGGAGTCCGGGGTGCGGTTGATGATCGCCATGACCGCGACCTGCTTCGAGAAGTCGAACGTCCGCGCTCCGATCCGGCGGACCGGTTGGCGGATCGGGGGGAGCGGGAAGCCGCCGGTCCGTTCGGGGTGTCGGTCTGACCGGGGCTCCGTGCTCGTCATGGGTCAATCATGACGCGTCCGGCGCGAGAGGATGCCGCGTGACGCGTCGTCCGCAGCCGATTGACAGCGGTGGCCGATGGGCGATGGGGTCATGGGTGTCGGTGGCTCGGCGTAGGCTGTCCCGGTGACGCTTCAGGGTTTGACTCACGCGCTTCGGCGCGCCGCAACGATCGACGATGCCCTCGCGTACGCGGGCAAGAGCGCGGACTTCTCGGTGATCGACGGGCTGCGTGCACCGCTCCTCGCGTCGCTCATGGACGAGCGCGGTCGGCAGGGCGCCGCACAGGCGGCCCTCGTCGTCACCGCGACCGGCCGCGACTCCGAGCGCCTCCGCTCCGCGCTCAGCGACCTCATGCCCGAGGCCGAGATCGTCGAGTTCCCGGCCTGGGAGACCCTGCCGCACGAGCGCCTCAGCCCGAGCGCCGAGATCGTCGGCCGACGCTTGGAGGCGCTGCGGCGGCTCGGCGCCTGGACGGGGGAGCGGCCGTTCCTCCTCGTCGCGTCGGTGCGCGCCGCGCTGCAGCCCGTGGCCGACAATCTCACCGAGACCGCTCCGATCGAACTGGTCCAGGGCGGTCGCGGACACGACCTCGCCGCGATCGCGCTGCGACTCGTCGAACTCGCGTACACCCGGGTCGACATGGTGTCGCGGCGTGGTGAGTTCGCGCTGCGCGGTGGCATCCTCGACGTCTTCCCGCCGGTCGCCGACCACCCGTACCGGGTCGAGTTCTTCGGCGACGAGGTCGACGGCATCCGGGCGTTCTCGGTCGCCGACCAGCGATCGCTGCCCGAGCCGGTCGACGCGATCCGTCTGCCGCCGTCTCGGGAACTGCTCCTCAGCCCGGCCGTCCGGCAGCGCGCCGCGGAGATGCAGCACGAGTTCCCGAGCCTCACCGGGATCCTCGAGAAGATCGCGGAGGGCATCGCGGTGGAGGGCATGGAGTCGCTCTCCCCGGCCCTCGTCGACCGCCTCGTCCCGATCACCCACTACCTGCCGGATGGAGCGGCCGTCGCCGTCGTGTCGCCGGAGCGCGTCGTCACGCGGTCGATCAGCCTCGCCGAGACGAACCGCGAGTTCCTCGCCGCCGCATGGAGCGCCGCGACCGTCGGTGCGAACGCGCCGATCGACCTCGCCTCCGGCGACTTCATCTCGCTGGGCGCCCTGAAGGAGTCCGTCACCTTCAGCGCTCCCGGCCAGCCGGCAGCCGACCACCCGTGGTGGACGTTCAGCGGCTTCCGCGCCGGCCCCGACGTCGAGACGCTCCCGGAGCACCTCGAACTCGACGAGCTCCTCACCGTCACGGTCGACGGCGACACCGTGCCGAGCTTCCACGGCAACGTCGAGGGTGCCATCGAACACGTTGCCGACCGCATCCGCGAGGGGTGGACGGTCGTCGTCGCCGCCCGCGGGGTCGGTCTCGTCGAGCGCGCGGCGGACGTCCTCGCCGAGCACGAGATCGCCGCTCGCATGGTCGACGAGCTGCCGGCCGACCCGGAGCCCGGCGTCGCCTACCTGTTGCAGGCCGACGTCGAGGGCGGCTTCGAGCTCGAGACGTCGAAGCTCATGCTGCTCGGCGAGACCGAGTTCTACGGACGCACCGCCGGGTACGACTCGCGCCTGGTCAAGAAGCTCGCCACCCGACGCAAGAACGTCGTCGACCCGATGCAGCTCCGGTCCGGCGACTTCGTCGTGCACCAGACCCACGGCATCGGCAAGTTCGTCGAGATGACCCAGCGCGAGGTCTCGAGCGGCGGACGCAACCCGGTGAAGAGCACCCGCGAGTACCTCGTCCTCGAGTACGCACCCTCCAAGCGCGGCTACCCGGGCGACAAGCTGCTCGTCCCCACGGACCAGCTCGACCTGCTCACCCGCTACGTGGGCGGCGAGGCTCCGCAGCTCAGCAAGATGGGCGGCAGCGATTGGTCGCAGGCGAAGAGCAAAGCGCGCAAGGCCGTCCGCGACATCGCCGTCGAACTGGTCAAGCTCTACTCGGCGCGCATGGCGTCGAAGGGGCACGCCTTCGGCCCCGACACCCCGTGGCAGCGCGAGCTCGAGGAGGCGTTCCCGTTCGCGGAGACCCCCGACCAGCTGCAGACCATCGACGAGGTCAAGGCCGACATGGAGCGCGAGATCCCGATGGACCGCCTCCTCTCCGGCGACGTGGGGTTCGGGAAGACCGAGGTCGCCGTCCGTGCCGCGTTCAAGGCCGTCCAGGACGGCAAACAGGTCGCGATGCTCGTGCCGACCACGCTGCTCGTCAAGCAGCACTTCGAGACCTTCCAGGAGCGGTTCGCCGGGTTCCCGGTACACCTGCGGCCGCTCAGCCGGTTCCAGTCCGACAAGGAGGCTCGGGAGGCGCTCGCCGGACTCGCCGACGGCACGGTCGACGTCATCATCGGGACCCACCGGCTCCTCACGGACAAGGTGCAGTTCAAGGACCTCGGTCTCGTGATCATCGACGAGGAGCAGCGGTTCGGTGTCGAGCACAAGGACGCCCTCAAGAAGTTGAAGACGAACGTCGACATCCTGGCCATGAGCGCGACCCCGATCCCGCGCACGCTCGAGATGGCGGTCACCGGCATCCGGGAGATGTCCACGCTCGCCACGCCACCGGAGGACCGCCACCCGATCCTGTCCTTCGTCGGTCCGTACAACGGCAAGCAGGTCGGTGCGGCGATCCGGCGCGAGCTCCTGCGCGAAGGCCAGATCTTCTTCGTGCACAACCGGGTCTCGTCCATCAGCCGGGTCGCGGCGGACCTCGCGGAGCTCGTCCCCGAGGCACGCATCGCCATCGCTCACGGTCAGCTCGGCGAGGCCGCGCTCGAACAGGTCGTGGTCGACTTCTGGGAGCGCCGCTTCGACGTCCTCGTCTGCACGACGATCATCGAGACCGGCCTCGACATCTCGAACGCCAACACGATCATCATCGACCGCGCCGACAAGTACGGACTGAGCCAGCTGCACCAGCTGCGGGGTCGTGTCGGGCGAGGTCGTGAGCGCGCCTACGCCTACTTCCTCTACGACGAGCACAAGCCGCTCTCCGAGACCGCCCACGACCGGCTCTCGACCATCGCGGCCAACAACGAGCTCGGCAGCGGTATGCAGGTCGCCCTGAAGGACCTCGAGATCCGTGGCGCCGGCAACATGCTCGGCGGTGAGCAGGCCGGCCACATCGCGGGAGTGGGCTTCGACCTCTATCTCCGCATGATCGGCGAGGCCGTGTCCACCTTCCGAGGCGACGTCGCCGAGGGGCAGACCGAGCTCCGGCTCGAGCTACCCGTCGACGCACACATCCCCGAGGAGTACGTCGACAGTGAGCGGCTGCGGCTGGAGGCCTACCAGAAGCTGTCGGCCGCGTCCGGGCCGGCGGCGAAGGACGGTCAGATCGACCTCGTGATCGACGAACTCACCGACCGCTACGGCGAGCCGCCGGCGCAGGTGAGCACGCTCATCGCCGTCTCGAGGCTCCGCCAGCGTGCGCAGCGCTCGGGACTCAGCGACCTCATCGCCGTCGGACCGAACCTGCGGGTCACCCCTGCCGACCTCCCCGACTCGATTCAGACGCGGTTGCGACGCATGTATCCCGGCGCGAAGTACCTGGCCCAGACGAACACCGTCATCGTGCCGTTGCCGCGCGTCGGCGACGAACCGCTGGCCGACACCGACCTCATCGCCTGGGTGCAGCAGTTCCTGAACGCGATCTACCCGCTGCCGGAGGGCTCGACGTCGTCCTAGCGGGCAGCAGGAGATGGGCCCGCGGGACGACAGCGTCGGTACCCGCGGCCGATCCGACAGCCGTCGTCCATCCCTAGCGTGGAGGGATGAAGAAGTTCCTCCGCATCGTCCTCACCGGGGTCGTGGCGCTCGTAGCGCTCGTGCTCGCCGGGCTCCTCACGACCACCATCGTCAACACCGCCGCATCGGCTGCTGAAGCCACGCGCATCGAGGAGTACGGGCAGCGGGTCGAGGTCGACGGTAAACGCATGAACGTGTCGGTGACGGGAGACGGTGACCAGACGATCGTCCTCCTGCCCGGCTTCGGCACCGGTTCGCCCGTGCTCGACTTCTCGCCGCTCGTCGGGGAGCTCTCGTCGTCGTACCGGGTGATCGTGGTCGAGCCCTTCGGTTACGGGCTGAGCGACCAGACCGACGTGCCGCGAACGACCGAGAACATCGTGTCCGAGATCCACGAGGCGGTCGCCGGGCTCGGCATCGACCGGTACGTGTTGATGGGGCACTCCATCGCGGGGATCTACGCGCTGGACTACGTCGAGCGGTTCCGCGACGAGGTGACGGCGTTCGTCGGTATCGACAGCAGCGTGCCCGATCAGCCGGGCATGGACGCCGCGCTGCCGGTCGACGCCCTGCGTGCGGCGAAGGCGCTCGGCATCACCCGGGTCGTCACGGCGCTGTCGGGCGACCCGTACCCGGATCCGCCGTACGACCAGCACACGCGTGAGCAGCTCGGGATGATCTCGCTGCGCAACACCTCGAGTGCGACGTCCTCGGACGAGATGTCGCGCATCGGGGCGAACTTCCGAGCGGCGAAGGGGAAGACCTTCCCGGCAGAACTCCCGGTGCTGCTCTTCGCCCAGCGGGACAACCCGACGGTGGAGGGGTGGCTGCCGCTCCATGAGGAGCAGGCCGCGACCGTCGACCGAGGCGAGGTCGTGCCGCTCGACGCCGACCACTACCTGCACCACACGAAGTCCCGCGAGATCGCCGCGGACGTCGACCGCTTCCTCGCGACTCCGGGCGTCGGGTAGCCGGTCGACGGGCCAGGCCGTCGGCCTGCGGACGGACGTATGCTGGTGCCCACGATCCCGTCGAGTCGGAGGAACCCATGGCGACCAGCATCCGGACGAAGCAGGAGCCGAAGGTGGTCGTGGCCGACGCCGTGGCCCGGCTCCGACAGACCTTCGACCGCGGCACCACGAAGCCCGTGGCCTGGCGGCTCCGTCAACTCCGAGCGCTGAAGCAACTGCTCCTCGAACGCGGTGGCGAGCTCGAGCGGGCGCTGGCGACCGACCTGGGCAAGAGCGGCACCGAGGCGCAGATCACGGAGATCGGCCTCCTCGTCGGCGAGATCGATCACACGCTGAAACACCTCAAGCGCTGGGTACGGCCTCGACGCGTTGCGGTGCCGCTCACCCTCGCCCCGGCGTCGGCATCGGTCGTGGCGGAACCGGTCGGCGTCGTCCTCGTCATCGGCCCGTGGAACTATCCGGTCCAGCTCTGCATCGGTCCCGTCATCGGGGCGCTCGCCGCGGGTGACGCCGTCCTGCTGAAGCCCAGCGAGCTCGCCCCCGCCACGAGCGCCGCACTCGCGCGCCTCCTCCCGGAGTACCTCGACGACCGTGCCGTCGCGGTCGTCGAGGGCGATGCGGCGGTCGCCACCGCCCTCCTCGCCGAGCGGTTCGACCACATCTTCTACACGGGTGGCGCCACCGTGGGCAAGGTCGTCGCCCGGGCCGCGGCGGAGCATCTGACCCCGATCACCCTGGAACTCGGCGGGAAGTCGCCGGTGTACGTCGACGACACCGTCGACCTCGCGGATGCGGCCCGCCGGATCGTCTGGGGCAAGCTCATGAACGCCGGCCAGACCTGCGTCGCCCCCGACTACCTGCTCGCGACGCGGTCGGTCGCCGATCGGCTCGTCCCGTACCTGCGCGACGCGATCGCAGCCCTCTACGGCCCGGACCCCGCCGACAGTGCCGACTACGGCCGCATCATCTCCGACAGGCACTTCGACCGGGTCAGCGGTCTGCTCGACGGTCTCGAACCGGCCCTCGGCGGCGAGGTCGACGCCTCGGAACGGTACATCGCCCCGACCGTCGTGAACGGCGTCGACGCTTCGGCGTCGATCATGCAGGAGGAGATCTTCGGTCCGATCCTGCCGATCCTCCACGTGTCCGGGCTCGAACAGGCCATCGCGCACATCCGGGCGGGGGAGAAACCGCTCGCGCTCTACGTCTTCAGCGATGACCGCGCCACGCGGAAGCGGTTCACGCGCGACACCTCCTCCGGCGCGTTGGCGTTCGGCGTGCCGGCCGCCCACCTCCTCGTGCCGGGTCTGCCGTTCGGCGGTGTCGGGGCCAGCGGAATGGGCGCGTATCACGGTCGCCATTCCTTCGACACGTTCAGTCACGCGAAGGCGGTGTTCTCCAAGCCGCTGTCTCCGGACACGCTGTCGCTCGTCTACCCGCCTTTCACCGAAGCGCGCGACCGGATCGCGCGATTGATCTCGAAGACCGGCAGCACCGACGGCCGCCGCCCGTGGGGAGCCCGTCGGTGAGCAGCGAGCCCGTCGGCGACACCTCCGCTGAGCGCCTCGTCGACGCCATGCGGCAGATCCGCGACCGCTGTGTGTGGACGCAGGGCATCGATCACGACATGCTCGTGCCGTACCTCATCGAGGAGAGCTACGAGCTCGTCGAAGCGGTCGAGGCCGGGACGCGCGACGAACTCGTCGAGGAACTCGGCGACGTACTGTGGCAGGTCGTCTTCCATGCGGAGATCGCATCCCGTGACGCCGATGCACCGTTCGACTTCGACGACGTCGCCGAGGCCGTCACCCACAAGATGGTCCACCGTCATCCGCACGTGTTCGGCGACGAAGCAGCGCCGACCCCGGAGGACGTGGTGCGCGTCTGGAACGCCGCGAAGGCCGAGGAGAAGGCGAAGCGCAGCAGCGCGCTCGAGGGGATCCCGCAGGGGATGCCGTCGCTCGCCCTGGCCGACAAGGTGCTCGGCAGGGCCGTGCCGCTCGGAGTCGGACCGATGGCCGTCGCCGATGTCGTCGACGACGAGGACGCCCTGGGGGAGCAGCTCCTCGCCGTGGTCGCTGCAGCACGGGCGAACGGGCTCGACGCGGAACGGGCGCTCCGGGGTGCCGTCCGTCGGTTGAGCGCGCGGGTGCGGGACGCCGAGCGTCCGGTGGCATCACCGACCGACGACTGAGCGAGGGTCACCGGGCGCCTGCTCACGGTGCCCGTTCCCCGCCATGCCAGAATTGAGGCATGGCAGCTCCAGTGAACCCGCCGCGCGGCATGCGCGATTTCCTCCCCGCCGACAAGGCCCGCCGGGAGCACGCGCTGGCCACCATCCGTCGCGTCTTCACCGCGCATGGCTTCGACGAGATCGAGACGCCCGTGGTGGAGGAGTACGAGCGGCTACACTCCGGGCTCGGCGGCGACAACGAGAAGATGGCGTTCAACATCCTCCGGCGGAAGCTCACCCCGGAGGCCATCGTGGCCGCAGCGGACAACCAGACCGAACTCACCGACCTCGGCCTGCGCTTCGACCTCACCGTGCCGCTCGCCCGGTTCTACGCGACGCACCGGGCCGAGCTCCCGCCGGTGTTCCGATCGATCCAGATCGCTCCGGTCTGGCGCGGCGAACGGCCGCAGCAGGGCCGGTACCGCCAGTTCGTGCAGTGCGACATCGACATCATCGGAGAGTCGTCGAACCTCGCGGAGACCGAGCTCATCATCGCGACCCTCGGGGCCCTCGCCGAGCTCGGCATCACCGGCTGCAGCGTGCGGATCAACGACCGCCGACTCCTCATCGGGATGCTCGAATCGCTGGGCTTCCCCGCCGACGAGCACGCACAGGTGCTCATCACGATCGACAAGCTCGACAAGATCGGTCAGCAGGGCGTGGTCGCCGAAATGCGCGACCGTGGCGTCGACGCCACCGCCGTCGACGCACTCGAGGCCTTCTTCTCCCGTCCGCAGACGATGGAGTTCAACACCTTCGGCGAGCGGGCGATCCGCAAGGCGCTGCCGCTCGGTGCCGATGACGCCGTCGTCGCGGAGCTCGACGCGCTCGGGAAGGGCGTCGCCGCGGCGACCTCCCTCCAAGGTCAGCCGGCCGACCCCTTCGCGAACCCGCTGGTGTTCGACCCCTTCCTGGTGCGGGGCATGGGGTACTACACGGGCGCCATCTTCGAGATCGCGCACCCCGACCTCGGGTACTCGCTCGGCGGCGGTGGTCGCTACGACGGCATGATCGGTCGTTTCCTCGGTCAGGACGTGCCGGCGGTCGGATTCTCGATCGGCTTCGAGCGCATCGTCGACCTCATCGAGCTCCCCGCCGGAGCGGCCGCGGATGCCGTCGTGCTCGTGCACGACCGCGACGTGCCGCCGGTGACGCTGGTCGCGTTGAAGGCCAAGCTCGTCGCCCAGGGGCGTCGGGTGCGCCTCGAAGCCCGCGTGAAGAACCTCAAGGCCCTCCTCGACCGCGTGTCGGCGGCCGGCTTCGGCGCCTTCGCGTTCGTCTCGGCCGACTCGACGCTCGAGTCGCTCGAGTTCAAATCGCTCGACTGACGATTCCCGCGTCCGCTTCCCGATCCTCGGCGCGCTTCCGAGCCGCTGCCCAGCTCGTCGGTGCAGGATGGACCATTCGGCCGGATCGCCTCCCTCGAGCGATCCGACCGCTCTGCCCCCGATCGAAGAACTGGTTCCCCCGATGAGCGTCATGGCCCCTGCAGCGCGCCCGCAGCGCGCCCCGGAGTCGACCGGCCCCACGCGCCGCCGGGTGAGCCTCGTGCGGCGCCGGGCGACGACGCTCGCGCTGGCCGTCGGAGTCCCGCTCGCCCTGCTGACGGCCGCCCACGCCCTCGTCCCCGACATCCTCGGCCTCGGGCTCGTCTGGGACAACGCCCTGCCGTGGACGTGGGTCCTGCTGCCGGTGCTCTTCCTCGTCCTCCTCGTCGCCCGCACGCCGGGCGCCGTCATCGGTCTCCTCGCGCCGACGCTCGTCTGGGCCTTCCTGTTCGGCCCCGGCGTCGTCCCCATGGGCGACGGGCGCTCGGCGGTCCCGGCCGAGGCCTCCCTCACGGTTGCCAGCCAGAACCTCGGGCCGGAGGGCGACCCCGCGGTCATCGCGGGTTCCCTCCAGGCGAGCGGTGCGGATCTCATCGCGCTCCAGGAGATCGAGGACCACGACCGCGAACCACTCGCCGCGACGCTCGACGAGCAGTACCCGTACTCCGTGCTCACGGGGACGGTGGGTCTCTGGAGCCGCTATCCGATCGCCGACTCGGTCGGGCTGAAGCTCGGCCTCGACTGGTACCGGGCGATCAACGCCGTCGTCGACACCCCGTCCGGGGCCGTGAGCGTCTACGTGATCCACGCCGACTCCGCGCGTCCGGGTGCGCACGCCGAACGGGACGTGATGCTCGCGGAGTTGGCCGAAACCGTCGCGGCGAACACCCGCGATCGGATCGTCGTCATGGGCGACTTCAACGCCTCTGCCTCCGACCGGGCGCTCGCCGCACTCCAGAGCGAGGTGTCTGAGCCCAACCAGAGCGAGGGCGGCTTCGGACTCACTTGGCCGGCCGGGACACCGCTCATGCGACTCGACCACGTCTTCGTCCGCGGCATGACCGCGACCCACAACGCCGTCGGCGACGCCGAGGGCAGCGACCACCACGGCATCGTGTCGAGCTTCCGGCTCGACCGCTGACCGCGCGCCTCGGGCGACGATCCGCGGCTCTGCGCCCGTTCAGCCGATGTCACTAGACTGAGCGCGGGCGGCCGTCGTACCCGTCCCACGTCCCAATCCCCACAAGGAGAACATCAGTGGCACTCATCGAGGCAGTAGGCGCTCGCGAAATTCTCGACTCCCGAGGCAACCCGACCGTCGAGGTCGAGGTGCTCCTGGAAGACGGCACGGTCAGCCGTGCAGCAGTCCCGTCCGGCGCATCGACCGGTGCGTTCGAAGCGTACGAGCTGCGTGACGGCGATGCCGCGCGTTACCTCGGCAAGGGTGTCGAGAAGGCGGTCGACGCCGTCCTCGACGAGATCGGCCCGGCACTCGAGGGCATCGAGGCGGACGACCAGCGCCTCGTCGACCACACCATGATCGAGCTCGACGGCACCGAGAACAAGAGCCGCCTGGGCGCGAACGCGATCCTCGGTGCGAGCCTCGCGGTCGCCCGTGCCGCTGCGGACTCCGCAGACCTGTCGCTCTACCGCTACGTCGGCGGCGCCAACGCCCACGTCCTCCCGGTCCCGATGATGAACATCATCAACGGTGGCTCGCACGCCGACACCGGCGTCGACATCCAGGAGTTCATGATCCTCCCGATCGGTGCCCCGAGCTTCCGTGAGGCGCTCCGCTGGGGCACCGAGACGTACCACACGCTCAAGGGCCTGCTGAAGTCGAAGGGCTTCGCGACCGGCCTCGGCGACGAGGGCGGCTTCGCCCCCGACTTCGAGCACAACCGTGCGGCCCTCGACTTCATCGTCGAGGCCATCGAAAAGGCCGGCTTCACGGTCGGAACCGACATCGCGCTCGGCCTCGACGTCGCCTCCAGCGAGTTCTACAAGGACGGCGCGTACCAGTTCGAGGGCAAGGCGCTCAACAGCACCGAGATGACCGCGTACTACGCCGACCTCGTCGCGAACTACCCGCTCATCACCATCGAAGACCCGCTGGCCGAGGACGACTGGGCGGGCTACGCCCACCTCACCCCCGAGCTCGGCTCCAAGGTTCAGATCGTGGGCGACGACCTGTTCGTCACGAACCCGAAGCGTCTCGCCGACGGCATCGCCAAGGGTGCGGCGAACTCGCTGCTCGTCAAGGTCAACCAGATCGGGACGCTCACCGAGACGCTCGACGCGGTCTCCCTCGCTCAGCGCTCCGGCTACACGACGATCCTGTCGCACCGCTCCGGCGAGACCGAGGACACCACGATCGCCGACCTCGCGGTCGCGACGAACGCGGGTCAGATCAAGACCGGTGCGCCTGCGCGCAGCGAGCGGGTCGCGAAGTACAATCAGTTGCTGAGGATCGAAGAGGAGCTGGGCCAGGCAGCCGTCTACGCCGGCCGCAGCGCCTTCCCCCGGTTCACCGCCTAAGCATCGTCACCTGAAGGCTCTCAGGGGTGCCGATCGGCACCCCTGAGAGCCTTCGTCGTGTGCGGGAGGCGCCTGTGAAGAAGCCATCGATGCCGGCCGGCGGCGAGTCGAAGCGCACGCCGTCCGGCAGCGGAGCAGCGTCCTCCTCGTCCTCCGGCTCGTCGAAGCAGCGACCGGCGTCGAAGCCCCGATCGAACTCCGCGGATGCCTCCGCCAAGCGCTCCTCCTCGTCCTCCAAGCGCCCGGCGGGAGCCACCGCGAAGCCCGCACGCTCCGCAGCCACAGCCCCGCGGTCGACGACGAAGGCACCGCGATCCGCATCGGCCGGTTCCTCGGCACCGCGCTCGCGGACCGGCTCGACACGGACCACCCCGGCACGCCAGTCGGACGCCGGTGGCTGGTTGCGGAGTCTGCGACTGTCCGGGTTCAGCGTCCTGCTCCTCGGGATCCTCGTGCTCGGGGTCGTCGTCCTCGCGCCGAACCTCAAGACCTTCCTCGAGCAGCGGCAGCAGATCGCCGCGCTGGAGGCCGGTGTCGCCGACACCCAGAAGCAGGTGGACGCGCAGCAGGCCGAACGCGAGCGCTGGAACGACCAGAGCTACGTCATGACCCAGGCGCGCGACCGCCTGTTCTACGCCCTACCCGGCGAGGTCAGCTACATCATCATCAACGACGTCGACCCGGCCTCGCTGCCCACCACCGAGACACCCGTGAGCGACACGCTCGTCGACTCGCAGTCCGACTGGCTCGACGGGCTGCTGTCCTCGCTCGTCGCCACCGGCTACTCGCCGGCCCCGGTCGCGACCGAGACCCCTGCTCCCACGCAGACGACGCCTCCCGCCGGCGGCTGACGTCCGGACGCAGTGGTGAACCCGGCGATAATGGAACCATGAGCACCCCTCCCTTCGGCCCCGTCTCCGAGCGCGACGTCGAGATCGTGTCGGCGCAACTGGGACGCCCGGCGCGGAACGTCGTCGGCATCGCGGCGCGCTGTGTCTGCGGCGCCCCGACGGTCGTCTCCACCGCTCCTCGCCTGGCCGACGGCACGCCGTTCCCCACGTTCTACTACCTGACCCACCCGGCCGCCACGGCCGCGGTCTCCTCGCTCGAGGCGACCCAGGTGATGAACGAGTACAACGAGCTCCTGGCCGAGGACGAAGCGGTCCGCGCTGCCTACGCCACCGCGCACACGGCCTACCTCGCCGACCGCACCTCCATCGCCGAGGTCGCCGAGATCGACGGGATCTCCGCCGGCGGCATGCCGGTGCGGGTCAAGTGCCTCCACGCGCTCGTCGGCCACGCCCTTGCGGCTGGTCCGGGCGTCAACCCCATCGGCGACCTCGCGCTCGACCGCGCGAGCTGGAGCCCCGAGGTGTGCGCATGCGCGGACGGCCAGGCGGGGCAGGGATAGGCCCCGCACGCGACGGGGGTCGCCTGTGGGGGAGTGACGGACCGCGACGCGGAGACCGTCGTCGTCCGCGCGGCCTCCGAGGTGCGCTGTCGGCGCTGTCCGCGATGCTCCTGACGCTCCTGCTCGTGGGGACGCAGGCGCTCCCGGCGTCTGCGGACACGGTGCGCGACATGCAGTACTGGCTCGGCGACTACGGCTTCACGACGGCCTGGGAGACGACGAAGGGCGCCGGTGTCACCGTCGCCGTGATCGACACCGGCATCGCGAGCGGTCCCGCGGAGATGACCGGCGCGGTCGCGGGAGGCGTCGACGTCTCCGGGCTCGGGAGTCCCGACGGCCGGACTCCGGTGGGCTCCGAGGGGAGCGAGCACGGGACGCTGGTCGCCTCGATGATCGCCGGTCGTGGTCGCACGGGCGGTGCCGGGGTCATCGGCGTGGCGCCCGAGGCGCGCCTGCTCTCCGTCTCGGTCGGGTTCGGCTCCGACGGGTCGGCCGTCGTCCCCTGGGACGACCAGATCGCGACCGCTGTCCGTTGGGCGGTGGACAATGGCGCGGACGTCATCAACATGTCCCTGACGCGCAACAGTCTCGACTGGCCGACGAGCTGGGACGACGCCTTCCTCTACGCCTTCTCGCACGATGTCGTCGTGGTTGCTGCAGCGGGCAACCGGGGGAGTGGGACGGTCGAGGTCGGCGCTCCGGCGACGATCCCGGGCGTGCTGACCGTCGCCGGTGTGGATCGCACGGGGTCGGCGAGCTTCGACGCCTCGAGCCAGGGCATCACGATCGCCGTCGCTGCGCCGAGTGAGCAACTCGTCGGGGTGACGCCCGCCGGGTCCTACGTGCAGTGGCAGGGGACGAGCGGGGCGGCGCCGATCGTCTCCGGACTCGTGGCCCTCGTCCGCTCCGCCTGGCCGGAGCTCAGCGCCGCCGACGCCATCAAGCGCGTGACGGCGACGGCGAAGCAGGTGGGCGACTCCGCGCAGAGCCCCATCTACGGTGCAGGTCTCATCGACGCCGCGAAGGCGGTCAGCGGTTCCGTCGGTCCGGCGACGACCTCGCCGGAGCAGCAGCTGTCCGACTGGATCACGCTCTACCGACGGGCACCGCAGGTCCCCGATCCCGATCCGAGTGCCGAGCAGCCGTCGCCGACACCGGAGCCGGTACCCCCGGCGATCCCGGAGAACGAAGCCGTCGAGGTGCGCGCGAACCCCTTCCTCCCGACGCCGAGCACCCTGCTCTACGGCTCGCTGCCACTGGCGCTCCTCCTCGGAACTGGTAGCCTGGTCACGCTCGGTGTCATAGGCGCTACCAGGCATTTCAAGCGGGTGCTGCAGAAGTAGTACTCTGTTCCGATATTCTCAGACACTCATCTGAACCAATCGTCTTGACGTAGGAGATCGTTCGCCGTGCCCAAAATTCTGATCGTCGGTGGTGGTTACGCCGGGTTCTACACCGCATGGAAGCTCGAGAAGCAGCTTCGTCGTGGTGAGGCCGAAGTCACCATGGTCGACCCGCTGCCCTACATGACCTACCAGCCCTTCCTGCCGGAGGTCGCCGCCGGTTCCATCGAGCCGCGTCACGCGGTCGTCTCGCCGCGTCGTCACCTGAAGCACACCAACGTGATCACCGCCAAGGTCACGGGCATCAACCACGCCGAGAAGAAGGCGACCATCACGCCTGAGGTCGGTGAGCCCTGGGAGGTCGACTACGACATCATCGTCGTCACCGCCGGAGCCGTCTCCCGCACCTTCCCGATCCCCGGTGTCGCCGACACCGCGATCGGGCTCAAGACCATCGAAGAGGCCGTCGCGATCCGCGACCGCGTGCTCTCCAACTTCGACAAGGCCGCGAACCTGCCGGCGGGTCCCGAGCGCGACCGCCTGTTGACGTTCACGGTCGTCGGTGGCGGCTTCGCCGGTATCGAGGTCTTCGCCGAGCTGCGTTCGTTCGCGAGCTCGCTGCTGAAGTTCTACCCGCAGCTGTCCTTCGAGGACACGCACTTCCACCTCATCGAGGCCATGGGTCGCATCATGCCCGAGGTCAAGATCGAGACGAGCCACTGGGTCCTCAAGAACCTGGCCGAGCGCGGCGCGCTCGTGCACCTCGACACGCAGCTGCAGTCGGCTGTCGACGGCAAGATCGAGCTCTCGACCGGTGAATCGTTCGAGTCCGACCTCATCGTCTGGACCGCCGGTGTCATGGCGAACCCCGGCGTCGTCCGCGGTGGCGACCTCCCCGTCGAGGAGCGCGGCCGCATCAAGACCCGCGCCGACCTCCGTGTCGGCACCGACGACGACATCGTCGAGGGTGCTTGGGCGGCCGGCGACGTCTCCGCCGTCCCCGACCTCAGCGGTGGTGGCGTCGGCGGCTTCTGCGTGCCGAACGCTCAGCACGCCGTCCGTCAGGGCAAGCTCCTCGCGAGGAACATCACCGCGGTCCTCCGTGGCGAGGAGCCGAAGAACTACTTCCACAAGAACATGGGTGCGGTCGCCGGTCTCGGCATCGGCGTCGGCGTCTTCCAGTCCGGCAACCTCGCGATCAAGGGCCTCCCGGCCTGGTTCGCTCACCGTGGGTACCACGGGCTGGCCATGCCGAGCTTCGAGCGCAAGTTCCGCGTGTTCGGTGGCTGGTGGAACAACTTCTGGCTCGGACGCGACATCGTCTCCCTGTCGGCCGTGCAGAACCCGCGTGAGGCCTTCGAGACCTTCGCATCGCGCCCGAAGCCCCCGGCAGACGCTGCGGCCCCCGCAGCAGCTCCGGCGGCTCCCGCAGCGGCTGAGAAGCCCGCTCGCAAGGCTCCCGTGAAGCGCAAGCCGAAGGCCGCCGCCCCGGCCGAGGCCGCGGCGCCCGCCGCCGAGGCACCTGCGGCCGAGGCTCCCGCTGCTGCTGGCGCGCCGACGGGTGCCGACGACGAGCAGGCCTACGCGACGCCCGCTGAGGAAGTCAGCGCGAACAAGTAGTCCGGTCCGGAGCCCAGCTCCGTTCCTCGAGAGGCGCATGTCATCCGGTCCGCCGGGGCATGCGCCTCTCGGCGTTCGACGCCTCGATACGATGAGGTGCACGCCCCCGTAGCCCAACTGGCAGAGGCAGGCGACTTAAAATCGCCGCAGTGTGGGTTCGAACCCCACCGGGGGTACCACTCTGCCTCCTCGACCCAGACCGCCCCACCGTGTCAGCCCGTTTCCTGATGGGATGCACGGGTCGTGGGTTGTGCGAGCGGGTCACCGCCGAGTTCGACCGGACGGCGCGGCCATCGCGGACACCGGGAGGTGCCCCGCAGCGAGGACTGCCGCCGCGACGGCGATCCACGGGTTGCTCAACCACGCTGCAGCACAGAAGAACACCACGACCGGGAGGACTGCCATCGGAATCGGCACCCACCACCAGCGCTGGTAGAGCAGCGTCCCGTCGCGACCGCCGAACAGATACCGACCCCACATCGCGTAGTACCCCGCCAACGCGACGAGCGCCGGGATCGCCCACTCCCACAGGACAACTCCCGGCGCGGTGATGGCCGGGACCACCAGGCACGACGCTTGACCTGCACGTTCGAGCCAGATCCGCGGACGAGGTGCCCGCGTGGCGGGGTGGTGACGCTCGGTGGGAACCACAACAGCAAGAGGTTCGGTGCCAGGACCGCGAGCCCGACGACCAGACCCCACAAGGAAAACCCCATGCTCGGAGGATAGCTCCGACCGCGCTCGCCGCTTGTCGAGCGCTTCGCCGACTCCGAGGGCCCATGGCGACGACCGAGCGGCGTTCAGAGCAACGACGACAGCCGCGCCTTCCGTCGGTTCTCCCGGATGATCCACGCGACATCGGGGTGCCGCTCCTCGAGCTCGCGGAACGCGGGAAGGCCCGTTCCGGGTCGGGCAGCCACCGCGACGCTCCAGCAGTACCCGAGTGCCTGTCGGAGCGTCCTGGCGTCGTGCTGTCGGTTTCGTTCTGGCGGCAACGCGGCCAGGAACGCTGTCGTCATCTGGCACACCTCGATGGCCACCGCTGCGACAGCCGGGTCGTGGAGCAGTCGCGGCTCACAGATCCCTGCGACGGCAGCGCGTTGCACGAGCGGCGACGCGTCTGCAGCCCATCTGCGAGCGACGTCCGTGAGCGCTGCTGCGTTCCTGTCTCCGAGATGTTGCAGACCGATGGCCACCCCTTCGCGGACCCGCCAGCGGGCGTCTGCGGCCAGCTCGCGGGCGACGCCCTCGGGCCCCGACCGGTCGGCACGGCTCCCGAGGATTGCGGCAGCGCACATCGCCTGGTATTCACCGCCGTCAGCGAGGAGGATGCGGGCATCGGCCTCATCCGCCTGGGCGAGCAGCGCCTCCAGGAGACTGAGGTTCGCGCGCGGACCGGGTAGCCCGGAGTGCTCGCCGAGGAGCTGGGGCCACGCACTGCGAGGGACGTTTCGCAACGTCGCGTCCCACTTCGCCGCACCCTTCATGACGTGAGCATATGGTGCCTCGAGTCTCCGTCGCACCGCCGTTCCCATGGAAGGATGGATGCATGGCTACCCGCACGATCACGACGCTCGTCGACGACCTCGACGGTTCCGACATCCCCCGCGGGCTGGGGGAGACGGTCCGATTCGGCATCGACGGCGAGAACTACGAGATCGACCTGACCGACGACAACGCGGCGGCACTGCGCGAGACGCTGGCGTCGTACGTCGAGGCCGCACGACCCGTCATCGTGTCGGCGTCGCTCCGCCGCCTGCACTGAGCGGACGCTCGCACGGCGCGCTGTACCGGTCTGCACGTTCGCCTCGATCCTGCAAGGGTCCCTGCCGGGCGAGGGAGCGCGACTAGCGTGCTCAGCATGAGTACTCCGAGCGACCACGACCACGCACTGAACGACGACGAGCAGACGAGCAAGGACCGCGCGTACAGCCCCTCCAGCGAGGCGGAGACGGCGGCCAAGCAGGACGACGGGCAGCCCGTCGTCCGCGATCCCGACATCGCCTCCGGCATGATCGATGTCGCCCCCGGCACCGGTGGTCCTGACGACAACGGCGACGTCGACGTCGACCCGGGCGAGCTCCACATCCCTCGCGATCCCGACAGCGCGCACTGAGACAACGATGCTTCGGGTGTTGACCCCTGAATGGGGTTCGCAAAACGGACGACGCGAACGCGACACGGCGGTGTTGCGTCACGCAAGGTGCCTCCTGTCCGCTACCTTCGAGGTGGGGGCGTCACCCGTGAGCCGGTCCCGGAAGCCGCAAGCTTCCTGGTCGACCGGTTGCTAGACGCCTCAAGTGAGGGCGAGGTATTCGGGTTACCTCGCCCTCACGCTTGCCCGCCGCATCTCCCGGCCCGACCGCACGTCCTCGACGGTAGGCTGAAACGATGCAGGAGATCACCCCCACCGAACTGAGCAAGCTCGAGCAGGCCGTCATCATCGATGTCCGCGAAGCCGATGAGGTCGCCGTCGCCAGCGTGCCCGGTGCCCGGCACCTGCCGATGTCGTCCTTCCTCGACCACCTCGACGAGGTACCCCGCGAAGAGACCGTGTACGTCATGTGCCACTCCGGTGGCCGCAGCGCCCGCGTCACGGGCTACCTCGAGCAGCAGGGCTACGACGCCGTGAACGTCACCGGAGGCATCTCCGAGTGGGCTGCGAGCGGCCTGCCGGTCGAGCGTCCCGCCGACGCCGTCTGAGGCCTGACGGGCCGACCGACCGTCGAGCGTCGGGCCGTCGGTCAGCGTGCGTCGATCAGCGGCCGAAGGTGACGGTTCCAGGCCCAGGTCCCCGCTCCGACCGCTGCGAACGCGAGTGAACCGAGCAGGAGTCCGACGAGCGTGTCACCCGCACCCGGAACCGTCGCCGTCGGGCCCAGGAGCCCGAACAGCAGCGTGAAGCCCACGAACGCGCTGCCGAGCCACGCCGGCTTCGACCAGGCGAGGATGGCGCGTCCACCGAGCGGCCCGAGGGGGAGGAGCGCGATCGACGCGGATCCGATCCCCGCGATCGCGGTCAGGTTCACCGCCTCGACCAGCATCGCGCCGACACCACCGTTCGGCTCGCCGGCCAAGGTCGAACCGAGCCAGGCGATCGAACCGAGCCCGGCGGCCGCAGCGATCCGGGCCAGCGCGAGGCGGCCCGCGATGCGTGGCGTGATGGCCTCGGAATCGGTCTCCACCGAGGCTGTCGAGCCGGCGTCATGCGTTTCGGGTCTCCGGGTCGGCCGGAGTTCGGTCAGCAATGCGAAGAGGAGAGCCGGCTGGAGGGCCAGCAGGCGTGAGAGCGCGGTGACGATGCCGACCGTCACCAGTCCGCCGACACGGACGCTGACGCGCATCGAGCCCAGCCCGGCTCGGCGGGCGACAACGAGCTGCGCGAGGAGGCCCGCGACGTTGATCGCGACCACGGCGACGAGCGAGGCGAACCACAGTCGGAGATACGCCGGCTGACCGCTCACGGGGTGCGCGAACATGAGGATGCCTGCCGCGAGCACGGCGGTGACGACGGCCAGCGCCGTGCGACTCGGGAGCGGGACCGACGGGACCCGCTCGAACTCGTCCCTCGGTCGATTGCGCCCGGTCACCGCTGCACGACGACGGTCGGCGATCGTGGCGCGCCAGGGGGCGATGGAGGTCGCGAGGAGTCGGGCCGGGATCGCGATGAGCGCCACCGCCGCGAGGGCGAGGAGGGCGGCGAGCCACCACACCGGCTGGCCACGGCCGTCGATCGTGGAGGCGAGGGTCTGCGTGAACGGCGTCGTCCCCGACCAGAGGCCGCCACCGCCGCTGGGCGGGGCGGCGCCGGGCAACGGCTCGCCGCTGGGCGACGGGGTCGGCTGCTGCGTGCCCGGAGCGGGTGTACCAGGCGCGGGCGCGGGCTCGGTGCCGTCGGACGGCGAGGGAGAGGCGGACGGTGCCGGCGTGGCCGATGCATCGCCGAACGTCAGGGTGATCGCCCTGCTCGCCCCACTCGTGTTGCCGGCGGCATCCTGCTGGATCGCGAGGACGACGTGCGCGCCCGCCGGCACGCCACCACCCGAGCAGCTCCAGGCGCCACCGGTGACGACCGCCGAGCAGACCGACGTCGAGTCGGCGAAGACCGTGACGGTCGCGCCTTCCTCGCCGGTGCCGGCGTAGCTGGCCGCCGAGATCGGCATCGCCTGTCCGGCCGTCGGTGAGGACATCACGGGCGGGGCCGGAGCGTCGCGGTCGACGGTGAGCACGACCGGGGCGGACGCGTCGGAGCGCTCACTGCCGCTGAACGACGCCTGCTGCGTCGCCGTCACGGAGAGGTCGCCGGACGGCAGCGGCTCGCCCAGCACGCAGAACCAACTTCCGGAGCTGTCCGCCGCGAAACTGCAGGTGGCACCGGAGTCGGCACGGACCGTGACCGTCGCCCCGGGGTAGGCGGTGCCGCGGACGCCGCCGTTGCTCGGCGTCCCCGCGGTGATGGTGGGCGGGCCGAGCGCGGAAACGGAGATCTGCGCGGAGAGCGTCTCCGGACCGCCGACCTCGACGGCGGTGATGAGCAGTCCGCCGCCGTCGGGCAGGTCGATCGTGCAGGACCAGTCGGTGCCGTCGTCCTGCGGCAGGATGCAGACCGGCTCGAGACCGTCGCCGACCTGCAACTGGACACCCGTGCCGGCGTCCTTCGTCCCGGTGACCGTGGTGCTGCCGCTGCCGATGAAGGAACCGGAATCGGGACTCGTGATGGTCGGCCCGTCGAGGGGCGGTGGAGTCGGCGTCGCCGCGCTCTCACTCGGGGTGGGGAGCGGCTCGGGCGTCGCGGATGCAGGACCCGCGACGGTCGTCGTCCAGAGTCCGGCCGAGAGGAAGACGGCGAGAAGGATCGCGACGCGTCCGATCGAGCGATTCGATCGGACTGCTGTTCCTGCGCGCGCGTGTTCCCCGGTCACCGTCTCCATTCCCCCAAGATCACCGCGGGAAGTCAACCTCCCGCGCCAGATCGGGTCACATTCCAGGCCGATCCGCACGGAAAAATCGTCGCGACAGGTGCGCTCGGGCCGGCGGTCCGCCATACTGGCGCGACTGGGTCATCCGTCCCAGTCGAGTCGACCGCGATGGAGCGGCACGACCCGCAGGCGCCCCGGGAAGGGTTGCGATGCCGAGGATCTCCGTTGTCGACCGACGAGCCGAGCTGATCAGGGCCGCCCTCCGCGTCGTCGCAGCCGAGGGCGTCGCGGCCGCCACGACCCGGGCCATCGTGGCCGAGGCCGGGATGTCGCTCGCCAGCTTCCACTACGCCTTCACCTCCCGCGACGAGCTCCTCGCCGAACTGGTCGCACACGTCGTCGAGCATGAACGCGTCGTCCTCGACGTCGGCGAGCTGCTGACGGACACTGAGGCCGGTCAGAAGCATCCGCCCACCCTCGAGGCCGTCGTCCGTGCCGGCCTCGAACGCTACGTCGACCTCCTCCGCGCCGATCCGGCTCGGGAGGCGGCGATGCAGGAGCTCAGCGCCTACGCGATGCGGACGCCGGGCCTCGAGCACCTCGCGCTCGAACAGTACCGGCGGTACGAGGAGCTCGCGTGTGAGGCGCTCGCGCTCGCCGCAACGGTCAGCGGCAGCACCTGGACCCAGCCGGTCGACGAGATCGCGCGGACCGTCATCGCCTTCACCGACGGGCTGACACTCGGCTGGCTGGTGCGACGCGACGATGCCGAGGCCCGGCGACTCGTCGGGACGGTGGCGCACCTCGTCGCAACCCTCGCCGAACCGGGGCCGAGATGAGCGGCCTCGGTGCCGCAGCAGTCGACCACTCGGCAGACCGACGGGTCACCGGGCGCTGGGTCGCCGCCTTCGCAGTCGCCTGGCTGGGCGTGTGGATGGCCCAGCTGGCCCCGCTGCAGCTCCTCCTGCCCGCGCAGATCGACGCGACGCTCGCTCCCGAGCACTGGGTGGACAGCGTCGTCGCCTTCGGGGTCGTCGCCGGGGTGGCCGGACTCTGCTCGATCATCGTGTATCCGCTGACGGGCGCCCTGTCCGACCGCACCCGGTCGCGGTTCGGGAGACGCCGCCCGTGGATCGCAGGTGGTGCGCTCGTCTTCGCCCTGGGGCTCGTCCTCCTCGGCCTCCAGACCGGCATCGTCGGCATCGGCGTCTGCTGGTGCCTCGCCATCATCGGCTTCTGCATCCTGGGAGCGGCGCTCACCGCGACCATCTCCGATCAGGTGCCCGTCGGACAGCGCGGCTTCGTCTCGGGTTGGATCTCCGCTCCGCAGGCCGTCGGGGTCATCCTCGGCATCGCCCTCCTGCTCCTGCTCGGCACCCGGATGGCCGTCGGGTACCTGGCACTCGCCGTCCTCCTCATCGTGCTCGTCGTACCGTTCCTCGGGCTGCCCGATCCACTCCCGACGGCTGATCGACCCGTGACGCTCACCGTGCACGCGCTCCTGGAGAGCCTCTGGATCTCACCGCGACGGCACCCCGACTTCGCCTGGACCATGCTCAGCCGCGTTCTCGTGAACCTCGGCAACGCCTTCAGCACCTCGCTGCTCTTCTACTTCCTGCTCTTCGGGCTGGGGGACGCCGACGCCGAGACCGACCTGCTGCTGGTCACGATCGTCTACACGGTGTTCGTCGTCGGGTCCTCGATCCTGCTCGGCCGTCTGTCCGACCGCATCGGACGACGACGCGTCTTCGTCGTCGCGGCCTCCGCCTCACAGGGGCTCGCCGCACTCCTGCTCGCGATCTGGCCCTCACTGCCGATGGGGTTCGTCTCGGCGGCACTGATCGGGCTCGGCTACGGCTGTTTCATGTCGGTCGACCAGGCGCTGGCGACGCAGGTCCTGCCGGACCCGGCGTCGCACGGCAAAGACCTCGGCATCATGAACATCGCCCAGGCGGTGCCGCAGGCGGTCGCCCCGCTCATCGGCGCGTGCCTCGTCGCCTGGCTCGGCGGATTCGCCGGCCTCTACCTCGTCTCCGCGGCCTGCGCCGTCGCAGGGGCGGTCGCTGTCACCCGAGTACGAGGAGTGCGCTGATGACCATCGAACTGACCGCCGGCGGCCGGGTGTCCGAGCCGATGCCCTGGCTCGACCCGAGACGGTACTGGGGCGGTATCGAGCGGGCCGTCTCGGACGTCGACTCGCCCGTCGCCGTCCTGCATCTCGGAGCCCTCCGCCACAACACGCACGACATGCTCCGACGTGCCGCGGGGAAACCGATCCGCGTCGCCAGCAAGTCCATCCGCGTGCGAGCGGTGATCGACGCGCTCCTCAGACAACCCGGGTACGCCGGTGTGCTGGCCTACTCCCTGTCCGAGGCGCTCTGGTTGTCCGAGACGGTGGACGACATCGTGGTCGGTTACCCGACGGCGGAGCGCGGTGCCATCGCACGGCTGGCAGCCGACGAACGTGCGGCCTCGCGGGTCACCCTCATGATCGACTCCCTCGACCACCTCGACCTCGTCGACGCGGTGACACCACCGGAGCGACGCGCGCGGATCCGCGTGTGCATCGAGCTCGACGCCTCCTTCCGTGCACCCGCCCTCGGCCACGTCGGTGTCCGCCGCTCGCCCCTGCGCACGCCGGACGAGGTCCGGGCTCTCGCCGAGGCGGTCGTCGCCCGACCCGGCTTCAGCCTGGTCGGGATCATGGCCTATGAGGCGCAGATCGCCGGGCAGGGGGACGACCTCGCGGGGCGACCGGCGTGGTCGGCTGCGCTCCGCGCGATCCAGCGACGCTCGTGGGCCGAACTCCGGGAACGTCGTGCCGCCGTGGTCGAGGAGGTCCGAGCGGTCGCGGATCTGGAGTTCGTCAACGGCGGCGGGACGGGATCCCTGGAGCTGACCGCGTCCGACGACTCGGTGACCGAGATCGCGGCGGGGAGTGGCGTCTTCGGCGGACACCTCTTCGACCACTACCGGGCGTTCACGCCGGCACCGGCTGCGGCGTTCGGTCTGTCGGTCGTCCGGAAGCCGTCGCCGGAACTGGCGACGATCCTCGGCGGCGGATGGGTCGCCTCCGGTCCGCCGGGGCTCGACCGCCTCCCGCTCATCGCGTGGCCGGAGGGCCTCGAGATGCTCCCGCGCGAGATGGCCGGCGAAGTGCAGACGCCGGTCGCCGGGGCTGAGGCGGCGTCGCTCAGGCTCGGCGACCGCGTCTGGTTGCGGCACACGAAGTCCGGGGAGCTCAGTGAACGGGTGGACGCCTTCCACGTGGTCGGCGACGACGGGGTGGAAGCCGTCCTACCGACGTACCGCGGCGAAGGGCAGGGGTTCATCTGATGGGCAGGGCGACGGCGTGGACGAACTGGGCGCGCACCGAGCGGGCGTGGCCCGTGCGGGTCGAGCGGCCCGACTCGGTCGGCGCGGTGCAGCGCCTCGTGCGTGCTGCAGCGGGAGCGGGCCTCCCGATCAAGGCGGTCGGAGCTGGACACAGCTTCACCGGGATCGCCGTGGCGCCCGGTGTGCTGCTCGAGCTCGACGCCCTGAGTGGACTGATCAGGGTCGATCGGGAACGCAGCCGGGTGACCCTCCGCGCCGGCACGCGCCTCCACGACATCCCGCGTCTCCTCGAACCGTTCGGTCTCGCCATGCCGAACCTCGGCGACATCGACCGTCAGTCCGTCGCCGGCGCGATCTCCACCGGCACGCACGGGACCGGGATGGCGTTCGGCGGCATCGCGACGCAGGTCGTCGGGGTGACGATGGTGACGGCGGACGGCGAGCTGCTGACGTCGGACGCCGAGCAGGAACCAGGGCTCCTCCCGGCGCTGGCGCTCGGGCTCGGGGCGCTCGGGATCCTCGTCGAGGTGACGCTGCAGTGCGTCCCGTCGTTCGTGCTGCACGCGGTGGAACGGCCGGAGGCGCTCGACGAGCTGCTGCCCGTGCTGCTCGACCGGGCCGCCGCCGTCGACCACTTCGAGTTCTACTGGTTCCCGCACACCGCGACCGCCCTGACCAAGACGAACCACCGGTTGCCGGGTGATGCGCCCACGCAGCCACTCCGCCCGGTAGCGAAGTGGATCGACGACACGCTCCTCGCCAACGGGGTCTACCGGGTCCTCTGCAACACGGGCGTCGCCGCGCCGGCCATCGTCCCGCGCGTGAACCGGCTCGCGGACCGCCTCGTCGGCGACCGAGAGTTCACCGATCGGGCGCCGCGGGTGTTCACCACGAGCCGCACGGTGCGGTTCGTGGAGATGGAGTACGCGGTGCCGCTCGAGCACCTCCCGACCGCGTTCGCCCGGATCCGCACGCTCATCGAGGAGCGGGGGTGGCGGATCTCCTTCCCCATCGAGGTCCGGGTCGCAGCGGCGGACGAGCTGTGGCTCTCCACCGCATCAGGACGCGCGACCGGATACGTCGCCGTGCATCGCTTCTTCCGCGAGGACCCGGGGGAGTACTTCCGCGCCGTCGAGGCGATCATGATCGAGCTGGGCGGTCGGCCCCACTGGGGCAAACTGCACGGCCGTGACGCATCGTCCCTGCGTGGCACCTATCCTCGCTTCGACGAGTTCACCCGCCTCCGCGATCACCTCGACCCCGGCCGCCTGTTCGGGAACCGGTACCTCGCCCGCGTCCTCGGCGAGTGACAGCCGGCCGGGAGTCCGGTGCGTCCGCGCTGCACGCCTGCTGCGTGCTTCCTCCGAACTCCCCAAGGGCACCGGCGGGTCGCAGGTAGAATGGGCGGACCCGCTTTCCATCGACTCACAAGGAGCCCATCCTCATGGAATGGCTGATCCCAGTCCTCATCGTCGTCGCCCTGGTCGTCATCGTCGGCATCTACTTCTGGGTGACGTACAACTCGCTCGTGACGCTGAACGTGCGAGTCGAGGAGGCGTGGAGCGACATCACCGTCCAGCTGAAACGGCGCGCCGACCTGATCCCGAACCTCATCGAGGCGGTCAAGGGGTACGCGGCGCACGAGAAGGCGGTGTTCGAGAACGTGACGAAGGCTCGTGCCGAAACGCTCACCGCCCAGGGACCGGCGGCCGTGAGTGAGGCCGAGACCCACATGCAGCAGGCGCTGAAGAGCATCTTCGCCGTCGCGGAGGCCTACCCGCAGCTCCAGGCGAGCCAGAACTTCCTCCAGCTCCAGTCCGAGATCGTCGACACCGAGGACAAGATCCAAGCCTCGCGCCGCTTCTACAACGGCGGTGTCCGGGAGCTGAACACCAAGGTCAAGGTGTTCCCGAACAACCTGTTCGCCAAGGGCCTCGGGTTCTCGGAGCACGACTTCTTCGAGGTCACCGACAACGCGGCGATCGCCGAACCGCCGCGCGTCCAGTTCTGACGTGCGGTAGCGCAGTCCCATGTACCGCGCCATCGCCAGGAACAAGCTCAACACGGTCCTGATCTTCGTCGTCTTCCTGGTCATCATCGGCGGCCTCGGTTGGCTCGCGGGGTATCTCTACCAGAATCTGACGATCACGATCGTGGTCCTCGTCGTGGCCGTCGTGTACGCGGTGATCCAGTACTTCTTCGCGGGGCGGCAGGCCATCGCGATGACCGGAGCGCAGCGCATCGAGCTGGCCGACAACCCGAGGCTGTACCGCATCGTCGAGAACCTCGCGATCACGACCGGGACACCGATGCCCGAGGTGTACCTCATCGCCGACCCGGCACCCAACGCGTTCGCGACGGGTCGCGACCCCCAGCACGCGATGGTGGCCGCGACGACCGGCCTCCTCGAGATCCTCAACGACGCCGAGCTGGAGGGGGTCATGGCCCACGAGCTCGGTCACGTCCGCAACTACGACATCCGCGTGTCCATGGTCGTCTTCGGCCTCGTCGTCGCGATCGGGTTCCTTTCCGACATGCTCCTCCGGATGACGATCTGGGGAGGCGGCAACCGGAACAACAACAACGGCGGCAACCCCGTGATGCTCATCATCGGCATCGTGGCGATGCTCGTGGCGCCGCTGCTCGCGACGCTCGTCCAGCTGTCCATCTCGCGGCAGCGTGAGTACCTCGCCGACGCGACGGGGGCCCTCACGACCCGTCATCCGGAAGCGCTCGCGAGCGCGCTGGGGAAGCTCGCCGCGTACGGCCGACCGATGGCGAAGCAGAACTCGTCCATGGCGCACCTCTGGATCTCCGACCCGTTGAAGCCCGGCACGGTCGCCCGCCTGTTCAGCACCCACCCGCCGCTCGTCGAGCGGATCAAGCGCCTGAGCACCATCGGCGACGGTTTCTAGGCGAGGACATCCCGGCCCCGGACACACGAATGGGGCGGCACCCGGAGGTGCCGCCCCATTCGGCGTTCAGGCGAGAACCGTTACTCGGTCTGCTCGTCGGAGTCGAACGTCACCGTGACCTTGTCGTCGGCGTCGATCGTGATCTTGCCGGGGAAGTTCAGGTACGTGTCCCACACCTGCTGACCAGCCACGGCGCTGCCGTACCAGGAGGCGTCGAACGAGCCGTCGATGCGGCCGTCCGAGGTGTAGAAGTAGGAACCGCTTTCATCGACCTCGACGGTCGGGGGAGAGGTGAGCGTCCAGGTCACCGGGCCGACACTCGTGAACTGCTTCTGCTGCCAGTCCGGCATGACGCCGCAGCTGGTGTCGAGCGTGGTGACGTCGAGGCACTTCTCGATCATCGCGACGACCTGCTTCGTGACCTCGGTCGTGAGCGCCTCGGTGGCGGTCACGTCGATGTCGATGAAGGCTGAGCCCTCACCGGCCGTGTACGACGTGAGGGTGACGGTCTGCGCGTCGCCCTGCAGGAACTTGCTCTCCGGCGGAGCGATCGTGTAGACCGCCGGGTAGGCGAAGAGGCTCTCGTCGGACGCGCCGTCGAAGTTGACGCCGTTGACGCTGAACGCCGTGCCACCGAGACCGGTGTAGACGTTGATGCTGCCGACGAGGGAGCTGGCGAGCTTCCACTGGTCGAAGAACAGGAACTGCTTGCCTTCGCTCTCGAGCGTGACCGAGTCCTCGTACTTCTTGCCGGCGAGTTCGTACGTGACCTGCACGCGTGCCTCGCCGTTGCGGTTGTAGACCCGGCCGACCTCGGGGTTCTTGATGCGCTCGTCGGCGCCCTTGAGGACCTCGTTGGTGAGCAGTGCGGTCGGCTTGACGGGTTCGGGGGCTGCCGCTTCGGCGTCGGGATCGGCCGACGCGGAGGGGTCCGGCGTGGCTTCGGGCTCTGCAGACTCGTCGTCGGTGCTGCCGACGATCGACGGGTCCGGCGCGACGAGGCTCGTCGCGAGCTTCGCGTCTCCAACGGCGATGGCCTTGAGGTATTCCTCGACCTTCGCCTGCGGGCCGAACGCCGTGGTGTTCAGCACACCGATGGTGATGGCGGCTGCAGCGATGAGCACGAGTGCGCCACCGGCGATCGACGACCACAGGATGATCCGCTTCTTCTGCTTCGGGTCCATCGGTTGCTTCGGAGCGCCGGTCGCGTACGGGTTCTGCGCCGTCGCGTACTGGCCGTTGGGCTGCTGGCCCTGCTGGTACGGGTTCTGCGCGCCGGTCTGCTGTCCGGTCTGCTGACCGTAGGGAGCCGGGGGTGCCTGGTTCGGAGTCTGCTGCTGTCCGGACTGGTACGGGTTCTGCTGACCCTGCTGGTACGGGTTTGGGGTCTGCTGCTGTCCGGACTGGTACGGGTTCGGGGTCTGCTGCTGGCCCGACTGGTACGGGTTCGGCGTCTGCGGCTGTCCGGACTGGTACGGGTTGGGCTGCTCCTGACCCTGCTGGTACGAGGGCTGCTGGTCGCCCTGGGGCGGCTGGTGCTGCTGCTCGCCCGGGTTCGGCGGGCCTGGTTGCTGTGGTGTGGTGTCGTCGTTGCTCATGGGCGGGTTCCCCTCGTTTCGGACCATGAAGGTGCCCCCTAATCCTATAGTTGTTGTGTATCTCCTGAGAGTGATTGTGCAGGCTGAGCATGGGGAGTAGTGCCCATGTCCGGCGTGAGTGGGAGGAGCCGGGTGCCAAGGGCATGCGCCAACGGTGCCGCCAGCGTCCCGCGGTCGACGACGACCACCGCGTCGAGTCCCTGCCAGTGGGCCGTCTGCTCGAGGAGCTCCGCCAGGCGTCCCGCGATCGCGTCGTCGGCGACGGGACGCAGCCCCCTGACGACGGCATCCTGGTGCCCACGCTCGAACCAGGCGGACTGGACCCGCAGAACCCCGGCCTGGCGGTCGCTCTTCAGGTCGACGCGCGCGACGATTTCGCCGTCGATGAGGACCGGGAGCACGTAGTAGCCGTAGACCCGCTTGGGCTCCGGCGTGTAGATCTCGATCCGGTAGTGGAGCCCGAACATGCGGAGGGCGCGTTCGCGGAACCAGACGACCGGGTCGAACGGGCTGAGCAGCGCGGCCCCCTCGATCCGCCGCGGCCGTCGGGCGTCGCGGTGCAACCATGCCTCCTGCGGCCCGCCGCGTCGCTCCCAGCCGGCCACGGTCACGGGTTCGAGGACACCGGCGTCCACCAGCTCGTCGACCGCCCGGCGGACCGCGGTCTGCGGCTTGATCCGGAAGTAGTCCGCGAGGTCGGCGACGGTCGCGACGCCGTGCGCTGCGGCGGCCTGCTCGACGAGCGCACGGATCGCATCGGCCCGGTCGACGTCGAGGTCGAGGAGGTGCTGCGGGAGCGCCTGCTCGGCCAGTGCGTACCGGCGTTCGAACCGGTCGCGACCGGCCGTGACCACTTCGCCGTAGAGGAACAGGACCTCCAACGCCCGCTTCACATCGGACCATCCCCACCAGGGTCCGCGTCGGACGTTCGCGTCGTGTTCGATCTCGCTCGCCTTCAGTGGCCCCTCGACGCGGAGGAGTGCTCGCACCCAGTCCAACATCTCCGTGTTCTGGCTCGCCCAGGTGGTCTCGTCGCCGGCATGCTTCGCGCGGTGCGCGTCCATCCGCCACCGGAACAGCGGCCACGAGTCGCGGGGGATGAAGGCCGCCTCATGCGCCCAGTATTCGAGGTAGGGCGCGTCGGCTCCGAGCGTCAAGCGATCGAGCAGTGTCTTGTCGTACCCGCCGAGCCTCGCGAACAGCGGCAGGTAGTGACTGCGCTCGAACACGTTGACGGAGTCGATCTGCAGGAGCCCCAGCCGGTCGATCGTCGAGCGCAGGGTGCGGGTACCCGCCGGGGTCGTGCGCTGCGGGGCGCCGAGTCCCTGCGCACCGAGCGCGATCCGTCGGGCGAGGGCGGGGGAGAGGGAAGCGGACACGGCCCGACGCTAGCACCGGCGTCGGACACCCGCCGTGCACTGCGGAGGCGCCGCCGCCCACCGGCGTCCGCATGCGCTCACCGGCATGTGCCAGCCCTACACTTGAGCAATGGCGGACGACACTCCGAAGACCTGGTGGGGACGCTTCCTCCCCGAAGCGGCCTCGCCCGTGCGCGAACCGGACCTGAGCGGATCGAGCAGCGTCCCGCGCGGCATGCGCGTGGCCGCAGCGTGGTCCTGGCGGATCCTGCTGGTGGCCGCGGTCGTCGCGCTGCTCGTCTTCCTCGTCGTGCAGCTCCGCCTCATCGTCATCCCGCTCCTCATCGCCGTCCTCGTCTCCGCGCTGCTGAAGCCTCTCGTCGACGTCCTGGTGCGTCACCGCTGGCCGAAGGGCCTCGCCATCGCACTCGCGATGGTCGGCACGCTCTCCGTGGTGAGCGGACTGATCTTCCTCGCCATCTCGCAGATCACCTCGCAGTTCGCCTCCGTGCAGGCCCGCACCATGACCGCCTACGGCGATTTCAAGGCCTTCCTGCTCGCCAGCCCGTTGCACGTGACCGAGACGCAGCTCAACGACTTCATCGCCCAGGCATTCGACTCGCTCCAGCAGGACAGCCAGGTCCTGCTCTCAGGCGCCCTGTCGATCGGTTCGACGCTCGGCCATGTCGCGACGGGCGTCTTCCTGACGCTCTTCTGTCTGCTGTTCATGCTCATCGACGGTCGGACGATCTGGCGTTGGACGGTGCGCGTCTTCCCGCAGCGGGCACGCCCCGCCGTCGACAGCGCCGGTCGCGCAGGATGGCGGACGCTCGGCAACTACGTCCGCACGCAGATCCTCGTGGCCTCGATCGATGCGGTCGGTATCGGACTCGGCGCGTTCTTCCTCGGCGTCCCGCTCGCGATCCCGGTCGCCGTGCTCGTGTTCCTCGGCTCGTTCGTGCCGATCGTGGGTGCCGTCGTGACCGGAGCCGTGGCCGTCTTCCTCGCGCTCGTCTACAACGGTCCGGTCATCGCGCTGCTCATGCTCGGTGTCGTGCTCCTCGTCCAGCAGCTCGAGGGGCATGTCCTGCAGCCGCTCATCATGGGTACGGCCGTCAAGGTGCACCCACTCGCCGTCGTCCTCGCCGTCGCGGGCGGCACACTCGTCGCCGGCATCCCCGGCGCCCTGTTCGCGGTGCCCGTGGTGGCCGTGATCAACGTGATGGTCCACACCATCGCCAGCGGCACATGGCGGACCGGCGGCAGTGCGCCGCCGGAACCGGGTACCGACGGCGCCATCTGGCAGACCGTCCCGAGCCCCAGGCGAATCCGTCCGGGCTCCCGCTCGTCCCACGAGCCGCAGGATCACCCAGGCGATCAGGAGCCCCAGCACCCCAGCGAAGACCTCCGAGAGACCTCGTCCCCAGAAAGTCCAGGACCCCGCACACCATGACCGATACAACGACCACCACACCCGTGTTCCCCGGCCCGTCGCTCGCCGCGTTCGAGCAAGCCAGGGACACCCTCGTCGGCACCGTCCAGCGCACGCCGATGGAGAGCTCCCGCTACCTCGCCGACGTCCTCGGCGTGCCCGTGCATCTCAAGTGCGAGAACCTCCAGCGGACCGGCTCCTACAAGATCCGCGGCGCGTACAACCGCATGTCGAGCCTCACCCCCGAGGAGCGGGCGCGCGGCGTCGTCGCCGCCTCGGCGGGCAACCACGCGCAGGGCGTCGCCTTCGCCGCCCGCGAGCTCGGCATCACCGCGACCATCTTCATGCCGGTCGGCGTCCCGCTCCCGAAGCTCGCCGCCACGCGCGACTACGGTGCGCACGTCATCCTGCGCGGCCACACGGTGGCGGAACCGCTGATCGCCGCCGCCGAGTTCGCCGCGGAGACCGGTGCCATCCTCATCCCGCCGTTCGACCACCCGGACGTCATCACCGGGCAGGGCACGCTCGGGCTCGAGATCCTCGAGGAGGTCCCCGACGTCGAGACGGTCATCGTGCCGATCGGCGGCGGCGGGCTCATCTCGGGTGTCGCGGGGGTCATGAAGCAGCGCGCGGCCCTCGAAGGACGCACCATCCGGGTGATCGGCGTCCAGGCGGCGAACGCGGCCGCGTACCCGGTGTCGCTGGAAGCCGGAACCCCGACGACCATCGCCGTGCAGCCCACCATCGCCGACGGCATCGCCGTGGCCCGTCCCGGCGAGCTCAACTTCGAGATGATCAGCGCGCTCGTCGACGAGGTCGTCACCGTCAGCGAGGACGACCTCGCCCGGGCCATCGTGGTCCTCCTCGAGCGCGCCAAGCTCGTCGTCGAACCTGCCGGAGCCGCCGGCGTCGCGGCGATCCTGGCCGGGAAGATCGAGCCGACCGGCACGACGGTCACCATCCTCTCCGGCGGCAACATCGACCCCCTCCTGTTGCAGCGGGTCGTCAGTCACGGACTCGCAGCCTCTGACCGCTACCTGACCCTGCGCATCCCACTGCCCGACCGGCCGGGCCAGCTCGCACGGACGGCGGAGCTCGTCGCGCAGGCCAATGCGAACGTCATCGAGGTGCTGCACACCCGACACGGACACGGCCTGCAGATCAGCGACGTCGAACTCGAGCTCAGCATCGAGACGCGCGGGCCCGACCACCGCGACCTCGTCGTGCAGACGCTCCGCGAGGCGGGGTACGACCCGCAGATCGTCGACGACTGATCCGACTGCCGGAACGCAGCAGGGCCCCGCCGTGTCGGCGGGGCCCTGCTGCGTCTGGTCGGTCGCGAACGACGCGACCTGCCGGATCAGGAACCGGTGTAGGTCTCCACCGCGCTGATCGACACCGTGATCTCCTTGCCGTTCGGCGCCTCGTAGGTGGTCTTGTCGCCGATCTTCAGACCGAGGATGGCGGCACCGAGCGGGCTGCCTTCGCTGTAGACGTCGAGGTCGGTGTTGCCCGCGATCTCGCGGCTGCCGAGCAGGAACCGCTCCTCGCCGCCCGCGACGACCGCCGTGATGACGGTGCCGGACTCCACGACACCGGTGGACTGCGGTGCCTCGCTCACCTTGGCGTCGCGCAACATCTGCGTGAGCGTCCGGATGCGGGCCTCCTGCTTGCCCTGCTCGTCCTTCGCGGCGTGGTAGCCGCCGTTCTCCTTGAGGTCGCCCTCTTCGCGAGCCGCTTCGATGCGCTTGGCGATCTCTTCGCGGCCCGTCGTGCTGAGGTGTTCGAGTTCCGCCTGCAGTCGGTCGAAGGCCTGCTGGGTGAGGAACGTCTCCTGGATCTGCTCGGACACGATGGAACTCCTTTGCATGGTGGGTCCGCACATGACGGCCGAAACGCCCGTCATATGCCAGACGCCCCGGCGGAATGCCGGGGCGTATGAAGTACTGTCTTCGAGTATCGCACGATCGGCGCGGGAGTGTGGCTCGCGCGCCGACGCCCTCGCTGGTCAGGAGCGGTGCTCGACCACCCAGCAGGTGTCGACGACGCCGGTGTTGCTGAGCTCCGTGGTGCGGACGCTCTCCGTGAAGGTGCGGGTGCGCTGCTCAGACGGCGGCAGCTCGACGACCTTCCATCCGACGACCGCGAACTGCTCGTTGAGTGCCTGGACCGAGCAGGCCATGGGGGTGTCCTGCGGACCGGTGACCTCGAAGGACACGCTGACCATCGTGTCGTCGACGATCTCGTGCGCCGTGTTGCGCGACTCGATGCTCGGCCGACTGCCGTCGAGACCGGCCCACACGACCCACGCGATGAAGACGACGGCGAACGCTGCGGCGGCCAGCCAGATCAGGCGGCGGTCACGGGCACGGTTGCCAGGGGTGCGTCCGTAACGCGCCGCGATGGCGTCCTGAGGGCCGGCATCCTGCAGGGGAGAGGTCACGTCACGGGCTCCGGTTCGAACGGTTAAGCTGGACCAGGAGTGCGAGACGCCTCGAGGTCGACACCTCAAGCGTATTGCCTCTTCCTGGATGCGGAGTCCCGACCGCGTCGTCACGTCACGAGTCGCGAAGCGGTCCCCTCGCGCAGACCAGCCGGAAGGCGGAGCACCATGACCATGAGACTGCTCGCCGTGCACGCGCACCCCGACGACGAGTCGAGCAAGGGCGCGGCGACCCTCGCGCACTACCGGAGCCTCGGCGCCGAGGTCATGGTCGTCAGCTGCACCGGTGGTGAACGCGGCGATCTCCAGAACCCCGGGCTCGCCGACGTCGCGATGATCGAGCGCGACCTCCCCGGGTACCGTCGCCTCGAGATGGCTGCGGCGCAGGACATCCTCGACATCGAGCACCGGTGGCTCGGCTACCAGGACAGCGGGATGGCCCGTGACGACGGTACGGTCCCACACGCGAGCTTCGCCGACATCCCCCTCGAGGTCTCGACCGGTGTGCTCGTGCGCATCGTCCGCTCCTTCCGACCGCAGGTCATCATCACCTACGACGAGAACGGGGGCTACCCGCACCCCGACCACATCCGGTGCCATGAGGTGAGCGTCGCCGCGTTCGAAGCGGCGGCCGATCCCGCGCGCTATCCCGAAGCGGGCGAGCCCTGGCGCGTCGACAAGCTGTACTACGACCGCTCGTTCAGCCCCGCCCGGCTCGAGGCCGTGTACGCCTACCTGTTGGAGCACCACCCCGACGACCCGGCGGTCGAGCGGCTGGCCGAGATGCGGGAGTGGATGGCCGGCCGGCCCGATCTCGCGACGACGCACGTGCCCGTCGGCGACTTCTTCGAGGCTCGCGACGCCGCGCTCCGGGCGCACGGCAGCCAGGTGCCGCCGGACTCACCGTTCTTCTTCTGGCCCAACGACGTCCTCCGTGCCGCATGGCCGTTCGAGGACTACCAACTGGTCACGTCGCACGTCGCGTCGACCACTCCAGAGTCGGAGCTGTTCGACGGCATCGACACCAGCGAAGGAACCGCATGATGCACCACCTGTTCACCGAGGTCCTGTTGGCGGTCACGCCGTCGCCGTCGCCCTCGCCGGCGTTCGACGAGAACCAGGTGACGCCGGGACCGTGGGGCTTCGTGATCACCTTCGCCATCGCCGGCATCGTCGTCTTCCTCGTCATCGACATGGTGCGTCGCGTGCGCCGTGTGAACTATCGCGCGGAGATCGACGAGCGGCTCCAGGCCGAGGTCGCCGAGCGGGCAGCCGCGGACCGCGCTGGGAGCGACACCGGTGACGCGGCCCCCGCAGGCGTCGAGGACGACCCTCGCCCGCCGTCGGACCGGTCGGCCCGCTGACACCACCACCGCGACGCCTCGCCGCTCGCCGGGAGGCGGGTCGTCAGCGGTTGTAGACCGGGTCGATCGCGATCAGCAGGATCCCGGTCCAGTGGGAGAGGAACGCGAGCACCGTGCACAGGTGGAAGAGCTCGTGGAACCCGAACCGCCCCGGCCAGGGGTTCGGGCGCTTCATCGCGTACATGACCGCGCCGACCGTGTAGAACAGGCCACCGGCGGCGACGAGCACCATCGTGGTGAGGTTGCCGCGGGCGATGTCGCCGAGGTACGCGACCGCACCCCACCCGAGTGCCAGGTAGAGCGGGACGTACAGCCACCGCGGGGCGTTGATCCAGAACACGCGGAAACCGATGCCGAGGAGCGCGCCGCCCCAGACGAGCACGAGCAGGAGGTTGCCCTGCGCCGGTGGTAGCGCGAGCACGGCGAGCGGCGTGTAGGTGCCGGCGATCAACAGGAAGATGTTGGCGTGGTCGATCCGCTTGAGGAGGAGCTTGACCGAGGGTCGCCAGGAGAACCGGTGGTAGAGCGCCGAGTTCCCGAAGAGCAGCATCGAGGTGAGCACGAACACCGTCGAACTCCACTTCGCGGCCGCACCCTGTGCGAGCACGACGAGGACGATGCCGGCGACGATCGAGATGGGGAAGATCCCGGCGTGCAGCCATCCGCGCCAGGTCGGTTTGACCTCCTCCGGTGCGGCGGCATCGTCGGCGGCGACCTCGAGCAACGGCAGCTTCGGCAGCTCGGGATCTCCACTCGTCATGGGTCCAGGATACGGGGTGGCACGGAACCCGTACTGGGAGCGATGCAGGAAACTGCACTAGCGTTGCAGGGTGATGACGAGGCATTCCGCACCGGTGGACGGCTTCCTGTACGGCGTCTACGCACGGCGCCTCCGGAAGGCGCTCACTCCGCAGACGCTGCCGCACCATGTCGCGATGATCATCGACGGCAACCGGCGGTGGGCCAAGCAGCTCGGGTACGACACCGCGGCGCACGGCCACCGGGCCGGTGCGGCGAAGATGCGTGAGTTCCTGACCTGGTGCGACGATCTCGGCATCGGCGTCGTCACCCTGTACCTGCTGTCGAGCGACAACCTGGTGAACCGCGCGCCGGACGAGCTGGACGACCTCGTCGACATCATCGCCGACCTCGCCGAGGGGCTGTCGCACTACCGTGACTGGCGCGTGAAGCACGTCGGTTCGAGCGACGGTCTCCCGGAGTCGCTGCGCACGGCGTTGACGAGTGCTGAGGAGCGCACGGCCGACCGTGCCGGCATGCACATCAACCTCGCGGTCGGCTACGGCGGTCGCACCGAGATCGTGGACGCGATGCGCGCGATCGTCGCCAAGCACCACCTCGAGGGTCGGAGCCTGGAAGACCTCGCGGCGCTGCTCACCCCCGACCTCATCGGTGAGCACCTCTACACGGGAGGCCAGCCCGACCCCGACCTCGTCATCCGCACCAGCGGCGAACAGCGGATGAGTGACTTCATGCTCTGGCAGAGCGCCCATAGCGAGTTCTACTTCGTCGAGGCGCTCGGGCCCGACCTCCGCGAGGTCGACTTCCTCCGCGCCCTCCGCGACTTCTCCAGGCGGCAGCGGCGGTTCGGCGGATGAGCCGGTCCACGCCCGCCTCGGAGCCGGACGAGCCGGAGACGGCGTCCCGGTTGGAGACCTTCCAAGCAGGATTCGGTGAGGTCGACGGCTATCTCAACTACGGCAGTGTCGGTCCGTTGGCCGCGTCCGTCGTCCTCGAGGCCGCCCGCTGGAACGACGTGCTCGCGAGTGCGACGCCCGGAACGCTCGGCGCGGTCGACGGGCAAGACGAACGGATGCGGACCGCCGTCGGGACGCTCACCGGGTTCCGCGCCGATCAGGTCGTCGCCCAGCCCAACACCTCGCAGGGCCTCATGCACGCGATGTTCGGTCTGAGCGGCACGGTCCTGCTCTCCCGCCTGGAATACCCCACGCTGCCGCTCGCCGCGGAGCGGGCCGCCGAGCACCGGCACGTGCTCACGCCGAGATGGCTCGAGACGCGACGCGGACACGTGACGGCCGAGAGCGTGCACGAACAGCTCGACGACACCGTCACCGCCGTGGCCGTGAGCCTCGTCGACTACCGCACCGGATACGTCTGCGACCTCGAAGCCGTCCGCGAGGTGATCGGCGACCGCCTCCTGATCGTCGACGCCATCCAGGGCTTCGGCGTGGTCGACGCCCCCTACGCCGTCGCCGACGTGGTCGCCTCGGGCGGGCAGAAGTGGATGCGCGCAGGCTGGGGCACCGGATTCCTCGCCCTGAGCGACCGCGCCGTCGAGCGGCTCGAGCCGGTCTTCTCGGGCGTGACCGGCACCGACGAGGCCTGGCCGTTCAGCGCTACCCCGGCACCGAGCCGATCCGTGCGCGCATACTCGATCACCAGGCCCGACCCGCTCGCGGCGGCGCGGTTCGCGGCGTCCTTGGAGGACACGGTCGCCGTCGGGACCGCGACGGTGCACGCGGCGATCGCCGAGCTCACGGCCGAGGTGATCGAGCTCGCGGACGAGTTCGGTGTCGCGGTGGTCTCCTCGCGAGACGAACACGATCGCGCGGGCATCGTCGTCCTGGAGCCGGAGGAGTCCGTCCTCGACACGCTGTGGACCTCGCTCGAGAACCACGGCGTCACCGCGACGATCCGCGCCGGGGCCGTGCGGCTCAGCGTGCACGCCGGCACCAGTCGGCAGACGCTGGACCGACTGCGCGGTGCGCTGCTCTCGTTCGCGACGGCCGCGAGCTACTGAGCCGCCGTCCGACCACCGGCGGTCCAGGAGACGGCCCCCATCTGTTCACCTCCCCGTAACAGGACACGGGGCGTGTCGTCGCACCGATGTCGGTGGCCGGACGTACGTTCATCTCATCGGGCATGGAGCCCGGTCGAGACGGCCACACAAGTTCGGCTCGAAACCCTGCAGGCGGCCGTTTCGCACAGTGATCCGAGCATCAGATGCTCGGGGTGGGAGTGGTTGTGGCCTCGCGAGAAATCCAGAACACGTCAGCCGACATCGAGACGCGGGATGCGTCGACGAGACCGAGCCGACGACCTGCCGACCACACGGTGAGCGGGGGAGATCAGGCGCAGGCCGAGATCACCTACGTGCTCGACACCTCCGTGCTGCTGTCGGACCCCAAGGCGCTCTTCCGGTTCGCCGAGCACGCCGTCGTCATCCCGGTCGTCGTCATCAGCGAGCTCGAGGGCAAGCGCAACGACCCCGAGATCGGCTACTTCGCACGTCAGGCACTCCGCATCCTCGACGAGCTCCGCATCGAGCACGAACGCCTCGACTTCCCGATCCCGGTCGGTGACGGCGGATCCCTGCGGGTCGAACTCAACCACTCGAGCATGGCCTCGCTGCCGTCCGGTCTCCAGCTCGGCGACAACGACTCGCGCATCCTCGCGGTCGCGCTGAACCTGGCGAACGACGGCCTGACGGTCACGGTGGTGTCCAAGGACCTGCCGCTGCGCGTCAAGGCGGCGTCCATCGGTCTGCAGGCGGAGGAGTACCGGGCGGAACTCGCGGTCGACTCCGGCTGGACGGGCATGTCCGAGATCACCCTCGGCTCCGAGGACATGAGCACGCTGTGGGAGCGCGAGGAGGGGACGACGCCGATCATCGAGGACTTGCCGATCAACACCGGCCTCGTGATCCACTCCGACCGGGGATCCGCACTCGGGCGGGTCACGGGCAAGCGCAGCTACAAGCTCGTCCGCGGCGACCGCGACGTCTTCGGTCTGCACGGACGCTCGGCCGAGCAGCGGCTCGCGATCGACCTCCTGCTCGACCCCGAGATCGGGATCCTCTCGCTGGGAGGTCGAGCCGGGACGGGGAAGTCCGCGCTCGCCCTCTGCGCGGGTCTGGAGGCCGTCCTCGAGCGACAGGCGCACAAGAAGATCATGGTGTTCCGGCCGCTGTACGCGGTCGGCGGCCAGGAGCTCGGGTACCTGCCCGGCGACCAGGGCGAGAAGATGAACCCCTGGGGACAGGCGATCTTCGACACGCTCGGCGCGGTCGTCTCGCAGAACGTGCTCGACGAGGTGGTGGAGCGGGGCATCCTCGAGGTGCTGCCGCTGACGCACATTCGAGGCCGTTCGCTCCACGACGCCTTCGTGATCGTCGATGAGGCGCAGTCGCTCGAACGCAACGTGCTCCTCACGGTCCTCAGCCGGATCGGGCAGAACTCGCGGGTCGTCCTCACGCACGACGTCGCCCAGCGCGACAACCTGCGCGTCGGCCGCCACGACGGCGTCGCCTCGGTGATCGAGACGCTCAAGGGGCACCCGCTGTTCGCGCACGTCACGCTGACGCGCTCGGAGCGCTCGGCCATCGCGGCACTCGTGACCGAGATGCTCGAAGGGAACGAGCTGGCCTAGCGGCCGTCGGCGGAGCGGGCCGACAAGGCTCGCTCCGCCGCCTCCGGCCGCCTGTGGAGAACGCCGGAGGCCGGCACGATGATCCTCCTATCCTGACGGGATGCCCTCGCGACCGACCTCCACCGGCAGGCGGCTCCGCCCGCGTGTCGCCACCGCGGCGATGGCCGGCTCGACGCTGCTGCTCGTGGCGGTCACTCTGGGCCGACTCGACCCCGACCCGCGTCCGGTCGTCATCGTGCTCGTCTGGCTCGCCTGCATCACGCCGCCGCTCGTGCGCATCGACGTCGCGGAGCGGCGGCTCCCGAACCGTCTCGTGCTGCCGGCGCTCACCATCGCGGTGCCGCTCACGGCCATCGATGCCGCAGTGCGTCAGGTGGCCCCGCTCGAACCGCTCCTGATGGGGTCCGCGGTCGGCGCCGTCCTGTACGCATGCGCCCTCTTCGGCGGGCTGGGCATGGGGGACGTGAAGCTCGGCGCGCTGCTCGGCCTCGCGGTCGGCTGCTTCGGGACGTCCGCGGTGCTGCTCTTCGCGGTGGTGTCGGTCTTTTCGGCCGGCCTCGCGGGTGTGGTCGTCGTGCTTCTCGCACGCTCACATGGTGGCTCCGCTGGCTGGCGCACCCGCATCCCGTTCGGCCCGTTCCTGCTCCTCGGCTGCTGGAGCGCGGTCGCCGCCACGGCGTGACCACACGGACGGAGACGGCCCCGGAACCGCGAGGGTTCCGGGGCCGTTCGGTGTTTCGACGAGCGGGTCGACTCAGCCGGGGTGCGTCATCGAGAGGACGTCGAGCGCCGTGTCGAGCTGCTCCTCCGTGATCTCGCCGCGTTCGACGAAGCCGAGGTCGACGACGGCCTCGCGGACGGTGAGGCCCTTGGCGACGGAGTGCTTGGCGATCTTCGCCGCCGACTCGTAGCCGATGATCTTGTTCAGCGGGGTGACGATCGACGGCGAGGAGCCGGCGAGTGCCGCAGCGCGGTCGAGGTTGGCCTCGAGGCCGTCGACGGTCTTGTCGGCGAGGACCCGGGTCGCGTTCGACAGGAGACGGATGCTCTCGAGGAGCGCCGTGCCCATGACCGGGATCGCGACGTTGAGCTCGAAGGAGCCAGAGGCGCCGGCCCAGGCGATGGTCGCGTCGTTGCCGACGACCCGTGCGCCGACCATCAGGACGGCCTCCGGGATCACGGGGTTCACCTTGCCGGGCATGATCGAGGATCCCGGCTGGAGGTCGGGGATGTGCAGCTCGCCGAGACCGGTGTTCGGGCCGGAGCCCATCCAGCGGAGGTCGTTGCAGATCTTCGTGAGGCTGACCGCGATGACCCGAAGGGCTCCCGAGGCGTCGACGAGTCCGTCGCGTGCGCCCTGGGCCTCGAAGTGGTCCTGCGCCTCGGTGATGGGCAGCTCGGTCTCCTGCGCGAGCAGCTCGATGACGAGCTGGGGGAAGCCCTTCGGCGTGTTGATGCCGGTGCCCGTCGCGGTTCCGCCGAGCGGGACCTCCGCGACGCGGGGGAGCGCCGTGCGCACACGCTCGATGCCGAGACGCATCTGGCGCGCGTAGCCACCGAACTCCTGGCCGAGGGTGACCGGCGTGGCGTCCATGAGGTGCGTCCGGCCCGGCTTCACCGCGGTCTTCCACAGCTCGGCCTTGCGCTCCAGCGAGACGGCCAGGTGGTCGAGGGCCGGGATGAGGTCGTCGATGAGAGCGCTCGTGACGGCGATGTGCACGGAGGTCGGGAAGACGTCGTTCGAGGACTGCGAGGCGTTGACGTGGTCGTTGGGGTGCACCGGGCTGCCGAGGCGCGCGCTCGCGAGCGTCGCCAGAACCTCGTTCATGTTCATGTTCGACGAGGTGCCGCTGCCGGTCTGGTAGGTGTCGACCGGGAACTGCGCGTCGTGCGCGCCGGTGATGACCTCGTCGGCCGCTGCGGCGATCGCGTCGGCGACACCCTGGTCGAGGACGCCGAGCTTGGCGTTGGCGAGTGCCGCGGACTTCTTGATCCGGGCCAGTGAGGCGATCTGCGCCGACTCGAGCCCGCTGCCCGAGATCGGGAAGTTCTCGACCGCCCGCTGCGTCTGCGCGCCGTAGAGCGCGTTCGCGGGGACCCGCACCTCACCCATGGTGTCGTGTTCGATGCGGTACTCGGTTGCTGAGGTGTCTACCACGCTGTTCGTTCTCCTTCGTGCGATTGCGGTGGTGCTGCGCTCGACCGGTCGGTGAGCGGGGTGGAGGTCATTCGGGGACGGTGACGTCGCCGATCACGATGTCGGCGACGGCGGTGCCCTCGAGGAGCTTGTAGTTCGCGCCGATGATGGCGACCGTCCCGGCCGCCACGGCGTCGCTGATGAGCTCGGAGCGCGAGACGACCTCCATGACGGTGCGGCGGAGGTGGCGTCGTCCTACCTCGGAGGTGTCGACGGAGGCCGCGTCGATCGGTGCGGGGCCGGCGACCGCGCTCACGGCGGGGACGATCTGCTGGATCAGCTGGTCGATGTACGGGGGGAGCGGGGTGGCGTCCTCGATCTGCGAGTCGATCGCCGCGCGGACGGCGCCGCACTCGTCGTGCGCGAGCACGAGGATGAGTGGGACCTGCAGGACGCCGACGGCGTACTCCAGGGTGCCGAGCACCGAGTCGGAGACGATCTGGCCGGCGTTGCGGACGACGAAGAGGTCGCCGAGCCCTTTGTCGAAGATGATCTCGGCCGCGAGGCGGGAGTCGGAGCAGCCGAAGATGACCGCCTCCGGGGCCTGGGAGTGCGCGAGGGTGGCGCGGCGTTCGACGTCCTGGCGGGGGTGGGCGGGCTGACCAGCGACGAACCGCGCGTTCCCGCGCTGCATCTCGCGCCAGACGGCACCGGGGCGCTTCTGGGTCATTCTGAGTCCGTTTCTGCAGGGGCGCCCGGCGGGGCGTCGAGGTTGGCGGTGACCCCGGTGCGCACGGAGCGTGCGACATCGAGGACGTACTCGGGCTTCGCCGTGCCGAACACGGCGACCGTGCTCCGACCGGCGACGGTCGACAGGGCGTACGCGACGTTACCGTCGTCGGAGCCGCTGCCGTTCGCGTATTCGACCCACTCGACGCCGTCGATCGTGACGGTTCCGGTGGGGCGTGCTTCGTCGAGCTCGGCGAGGAGCCAGGTGTCGTTGGCGTCCACGCCTTGCACGAGGCCGACGAACTCGTCGTCGGGGGAGATGAGTCCGACGTTCCAGGAGCGGATGTCGGGCGTGCCGGCGACCGGTGAGGCTGCGGTGCGGACGTCGGCGTAGTTGCTGCCCCAGTCGTCGCCGAGCTCGGGGGTGAGGAGTGGGACGGGGAGGTCGGGCTGCGCCTGGCCGGCGAGTTGCGCGTAGTCGACGGTCGGGCGTTCCGGGGCCTCGCCTCGGGGCACGGCGAGCACGATCACTACCACGAGGCCGACCGTGGCCAGGAGCGACAGGACGAGGTTGTTGACGGTCTTGCGGGAGCGGTACAGGCGGGAGTTCTCCGCCTTGCGGTCGGCGGTCTCCTGCGGCGTCTCGGGGCGGCCGAGCTCGGCAACGACGCGCGGCGGCTTCGTGCCCTTCACCGCGGTGCGTCCGGAGTGCCGGATCCGAGCTGGGCGGCGCGCGCCGCGTCCAGCCGTGCCTTCGCGCCGATCAGCCACTCCTCGCAGCGCTGGGCGAGCTGTTCGCCGCGCTCCCAGAGCCGGAGGGAGTCCTCGAGCGACGCCGAGCCCTGCTCCAGCTCGGACACGACACGCACGAGCTCGTCGCGTGCCTGCTCATAGCTGAGCTCCTGGACATCGGAGGGGGTTGGCATGCTTCTATCCTATTCGTCGTCGGTCCGAGCGGCAGCCGTGGCCGGGCCGGTACTGGAGGCGCCGATCGCGCCGGAGGCGAGGGTGACCAGGAGCTCCGTCCCGGCGGGGGCGTCGCCCTCCGCACGGATGACCACGCCACGCGGGACGCCGGCCTCCGGGTCCGCTCGTTGGACGATGGCGTAGCCGCGGTCGAGCGTGCGCTGCGGCGACAGGGCGCGGAGGTGTGCGCGGAGTTCCGTCACCTCGCGCTGGGAGCGCTCGACGGCGCGGTCGATGAGCTCGGCACCCCTGGCGACCGTTCGGGTCAGCTCGTCCGCCCGTGAGTCGACGATCCAGGACGGGTCGGCGAGCGCGGGACGGGTGCGGAGCGTCGCGAGTCGGTCGATCTCGTGACCGAGCAACGAGGTCACCCGGGAGGACAACCGGACGCGGGCCTGCTGCACCCGAGCGAACTCCTCCGCGACGTCGGGGACGACCCGCTTGGCGGCATCGGTCGGTGTGGAGGCACGGAGGTCGGCGACGTCGTCGAGCAACGGGCGGTCCGCCTCGTGGCCGATGGCGCTCACGAGGGGTGTGGTGCAGGCGGCCGCGGCACGGACCACGCGTTCGTCGCTGAACCCGAGGAGGTTCTGGAAGTCGCCACCGCCGCGCGCGACGATGATGACGTCGACCTCGGGGTCGGCGTCGAGCGTCTGCAGAGCGCTCACGACGTCGCCGGGGGTGCGGTCGCCCTGGACGGCGGCGTGGACGACGCGGAACCGGACCGAGGGCCAGCGCAGTTCCGCGTTGCGCAGGACGTCCTTCTCGGCGTCGGAGTCCTTGCCGGTGACCAGCCCGATGCACTGCGGGAGGAACGGGAGCGGCCGCTTGCGCGACGCGTCGAAGAGCCCCTCCTCGGCGAGCTGCCGACGGAGTCGCTCGAGTCGCTCGAGGAGGTCGCCGATGCCGACGTGCTTCATCGCCATGACCTGCATGGTGAGCGTGCCGCCCTTGAGCCAGTAGTTCGGCTTGACCAACGCGACCACGTGGTCGCCCTGTTTGAGGTCGGCGGGGATCTTCGCGCGGACGGACGACCAGATGGTGAACCCGACCGTCGCATCGATCTCGAGGTCTTTGAGCTTGCCGTAGACGTTGCCGCCCGAGGCGCCCCACTGCGTGATCTCGCCCTCGACCCAGACCGTGCCGAGGCGGTCGATGTAGTCGCGGAGCTTCGTGCCGAGGAGCGCGACCGGCCAGGGGGCTTCCATGGTGGCCGGTGCATCGCTCATCCCTCAAGCCTAGCCGCGAGCACCGACGGCGCGCCGGTCGCGGACCACCCGGCCGTTCACGGCCGACTCCCGAGCGCTGCCGCGTAGAATCCACACGTGACCGATCTCCGCGACGCCCCAGCCATCGGCCTCGGCATGCCGAGGCTCCGACGTATCGCCGGACGCCTCGCAGACCTTCCCGTCGCCGGGGAGAAGCGCGTCCTGCTGGCAGCCCCGCGCGGTTACTGCGCCGGCGTGGACCGCGCGGTCGTCGCCGTCGAGAAGGCGCTCGAGCACTACGGCGCGCCGGTGTACGTCCGGAAGCAGATCGTCCACAACGTGCACGTCGTCGATCAGCTCGAGGCCCAGGGCGCCGTGTTCGTGGAAGAGGTCGACGAGGTGCCGTCCGGCGCGCACATCGTCTTCAGTGCGCATGGCGTCTCGCCCGCCGTGGTCGATGCCGCCGCCGACCGCGGGCTGCTCGCGATCGACGCCACCTGCCCGCTCGTCACGAAGGTCCACCGCGAGGCCGTGCGCTTCGCCCGCGACGACTACGAGATCCTGCTCATCGGACACGAGGGGCACGAGGAGGTCGAGGGCACGGCCGGTGAGGCGCCCGACCACGTCACGCTCGTGACGAGCCCGGAAGCCGTCGACGACCTCGTCGTCGCCGACCCCGACAAGGTCGTGTGGCTCTCGCAGACCACGCTGTCGGTGGACGAGACCATGGAGACGGTCCGCCGCCTGCGCGAGCGGTTCCCGAAGCTCCAGGATCCGCCGAGCGACGACATCTGCTACGCGACCCAGAACCGTCAGGTGGCCATCAAGAAAGTTGCCCAGGACGCTGACCTCGTGATCGTGGTCGGGTCGGCGAACTCCTCGAACTCGGTGCGTCTCGTGGAGGTCGCGCTCGAGTACGGCGCGAAGGCCGCCTACCGCGTCGACTACGCGAACGAGATCCAGCAGGCCTGGCTCGACGGCGTCGTCACGGTCGGTGTCACGAGCGGCGCCTCCGTGCCGGAGGTCCTCGTCGACGAGGTCCTCGAAGAGCTCTCCGGTGCCGGCTACGGCGCGGTGCAGGAAGTCAAGACGGCCGAGGAGGACCTCATGTTCTCCCTGCCGAAGGAGCTGCGCAAAGACCTTGCCGGCACGACCGATCCGCGCGCCCTGGGAGGGCGTCGACCATGAGCGAATCCCGCCCCCGTCCGCAGTTCGGTGAGTACGCGTCCCCCGAGGAGCAGCGTGCCCGGATCGCCGAGCCCATCGACGAGCAGCGGGCGGAGGAGCTCGGCATCGCGCCGGTCGTCCCCGTCGGACGGCAGCCACGGCAGCAGCAGGAGCCGACCCTCCGCGAGCAGACGCGCGAGCAGGCGCATGAGCCTGGGGTGATGCAGCCGGGCGCTGCGACCGTGGCCGCTAGACGTCCCGTCGCCGGAGACCGCATCGCGACGTCGATCCTGCTCGGACTCGGCCTCGTCGGCCTGATCTACACGATGCCGGGCATGCTGGACCTTCCCGGGCAGATTCGGCCGTTCCTCGTGCAGATGGGAGTGTCGGGGTACTCTTCCGACGGCCTCGCGAGTGCCATGGGCATCCTGGCGCTCGGTATTCAGATCGCGCTCTGGATGGGTGCCGTCATCCTGTCCCGCCGCTCGCTCCGCGCCGGCCGCATCACCTTCTGGATCCCGATCGTCGCCGGCGTCGTGGCGAACGTGGTCTTCATTCTCTGCCTCTCGGTGGCACTCGGGGCCGACCCCGCCGTCTTCGAGTACGTCCGCTCGCAGCAGCCGTAGTCATCCACACACGAAGAACGGGCCCGGCAGCGATGCCGGGCCCGTTCTGTTCGTGCAGGTGACTAGGAGGTGCTGGTGCCGTACGAGCCGAGCTGCTTCGTCGACTCCACGACGCGAGCGGCCATCGCCGACTCGGCGACCTTGCCCCAGGCACGGGGGTCGTAGAGCTTCTTGTTGCCGACTTCGCCGTCGAGCTTCAGCACGCCCTCGTAGTTCGAGAGCATGTAGCCGGCGATCGAGCGGGTGAACGCGTACTGCGTGTCGGTGTCGATGTTCATCTTGACGACACCGTTCGCGACGGCCTCGGCGATCTCGGCGTCGGTGGAACCCGACCCGCCGTGGAACACGAGGTCGAGCGGCTTGGGGCCGTGGCCGTACTTGGCGGTGAGGCCGTCCTGGATGGTCTTCAGCAGCTCGGGCTGGAGCTTGACGTTACCGGGCTTGTAGACGCCGTGCACGTTGCCGAAGGTGAGGGCGGCCATGTAGCGACCCTGCTCGCCGAGGCCGAGCGCCTCGACGGTCGCGATGGCGTCGTCGAGGGTGGTGTACAGGTGCTCGTTGATGTCGTGGCTGACGCCGTCCTCTTCGCCGCCGACGACGCCGATCTCGACCTCGAGGATGGCGTTGATGGCCTTGGTGCGCTTCAGCATCTCGGTCGCGATCTCGAGGTTCTCCGTGAGCGGGACCGCCGAGCCGTCCCACATGTGGGACTGGAAGATCGGGTTGCGACCGGCCTTGACTTCTTCTTCGGAGGCGGCGATGAGCGGCATGACGAAGCCGTCGAGCGCGTCCTTCGGGCAGTGGTCGGTGTGGAGCGCGACGGTGACGGGGTAGTTCTTGGCGACCTCGGTGGCGAACTTCGCGAAGGCGATCGCGCCGGCGGCGCGGTTCTTCACGGTGTGGCCGGCGAAGTAGTCGGCGCCGCCCGTGGTGACCTGGATGATGCCGTCGGAACCGGCCTCGGTGAGGCCCTGGAGGACGGAGTTGATGGTCTGGCTGCTCGAGACGTTGAACGCCGGGTACGCGAACCCGTTCGACTTCGCCTTGTCGAGCATCGCTGCGTACTGTTCCGGGGTGGCGACGGGCATGTCTTCTCCTTGCGTGGGGACGATTCGCCTTGAAGTCTAGTGACTCGGGCTCCGAGGCATACGGCACGATGGGGACATGATCGAGCGCACTCCGGACACCGACCTCCTCGACGGCTTCCTCGACGCCACGCGGGCCGCCGCTGCCGCCGTCGCCGGTCTCGTGGGTGGCGGCGACGGCATGCGGATCGACGGGGTCGCCGTCGACGCGCTCCGCCGGGCGCTCGAATCGCTCCCGGTCGACGGGCGCGTCGTCGTGGGGGAGGGCGAGAAGGACCAGGCGCCCATGCTCTTCGTGGGCGAACGCTTCGGCACGGGTGCGGGGCCGGCGATCGACCTCGCCGTCGACCCCGTGGACGGCACCAAGCTCGCGGCCGCCGGGAAGCCGGACTCCGTCGCCGTGATCGCCATCGCCCCGCGCGGTGCGATGTTCGACATCGGCCCGGCGTACTACCTCGAGAAGCTCGTCGCGGCCGGTGGGGGACGCGAGCTGTCGCTCGGCGACCCGATCGCGGTGACCCTCGACCGGCTCGCCGCGCGGCTGGGGCGGCCGGTCGAGCAGCTGCGCGTCGCGGTCCAGGACCGTCCTCGGAACGCGGCGACCGCTCAGGCCGTGACCGCCGCCGGTGCCGAGCTCGTGAGCTTCACGGATGGCGACGTCGCCCTGTCACTGCGGGCCGCGGCCGCCGACGGCGACCTCGATCTGCTCCTCGGCGTGGGCGGGGCCCCGGAGGGCATCCTCACGGCTGCCGCGGTCCGGGCCCTCGATGGCTGGATGACGGCGCGCTTCGCACCGCAGTCGCCGGAGGAACGGGCGCGGCTCATCGAGGCAGGGACCGATCTCGAACGCGAGGTCCCGCTCGACGAACTCTGCCGCGACGACGCCTGGCTGCTGCTCAGCGCCGTCACGTCGACCGCGCTCGCCGCCGGAGCCGAACTCGCCGGAGTCCGGGCCGGCGCTGACGACGGTGTCACGGTCGAGTCCGTCGTCGTCGGTCCCGGGAGCCCGCTGACGAGGTCACGGAAGCGCCTCGATCGAGACGCATCCACCGGCCTTCCCGGCCCGGTTCGATAGGCTGAAACCCTCATCCACCGAAGCGTCGTGTCCCACGAGGCGAGCGATCCATGGAGGATCCAGTGACCCAGCCTGAAACCGGCTCCCACTATCTGCAGCCCGACCGCAACCTCGCCATGGAGCTCGTGAGAGCGACGGAGGCCGCCGCGATCCGGGCGGCGCCGTTCATCGGGCGAGGCGACAAGAACGCCGCCGACGGTGCGGCGGTCGACGCCATGCGCGCCTTCCTCGGCACCGTCAACTTCGACGGCGTGGTCGTCATCGGCGAGGGCGAGAAGGACGAAGCGCCCATGCTCTTCAACGGCGAGCACGTCGGCAACGGCCGCGGCCCGTCCTGCGACATCGCGGTCGACCCGATCGACGGCACGAGCCTCACCGCCGCCGGCCGGCAGAACGCCCTCTCCGTCATCGCCGTGTCCGACCGCGGCAGCATGTTCGACCCGTCCGCGGTGTTCTACATGGACAAGATCGTCACCGGCGCCGACGGCATCGGTGTCGTCGACATCAGCCAGTCCATCGGCGACAACATCCGCGAGCTCGCGAAGGCCAAGGGCAAGCAGCCCGAGGACATCCGCGTCGCCGTCCTCGACCGACCGCGCCACGCGCAGCTCATCGAGGAGATCCGCGCGGCCGGTGCCGGGACGCGGCTGTTGCTCGACGGCGACGTCGCGGGTGGCATCAACGCCGCGCGCTACGACTCACGGATCGACATGTGCGTCGGCATCGGCGGCACGCCCGAGGGCATCATCACCGCGTGTGCCGTTAAGGCGCTCGGTGGTCTCATCCAGGGCAAGCTCATGCCGAAGGACGACGCCGAACGCGAGCGTGCGCTCGCGGCCGGTCACGACCTCGACCGTGTCCTCGGCGCGAACGACCTCGTCCGCGGCGACAACACGTACTTCGTCGCGACGGGCGTCACCCACGGTGAACTCGTCGACGGCGTGCAGCGCAAGGGTCCGATCATCCGCACCGAGAGCCTCGTGCTGCGGTCGCGTTCCGGCACCATCCGTCGTGTCGAGGCGGACCACCTCGCTGCGAAGTGGCTCTAGCCGCGCCTCCATCAGCGCGAAGCGCCCGGTTCCACCTCACGGTGGTGCCGGGCGCTTCGTCGTGCGGCGTTCGTGCCGGTCAGTCCTGGAGCCGGTGCGCGAGCCGGGCCTCCAGCTCGCTCGGCTCGGCATCGGACGGCTCCGGCGAGGGCTGCGCCTCCGGTGCGGTGAGGCGCTTCGGTGAGGCGTCGCTCTGGCTCACCTGACCGATGACCGTCGCCTCGTCGAGGGCGTCGAGCTTGCGCGCCGTGACGAGCACGCGGGTCTCGAACGACGAGGCGAACTGGTTGTAGTTGGTGACCGTGCTCTCGATCGAACGGCGCAGGCGGTCGGCGTGGTCCGACAGCGTCGAGAGCCGCTGGTAGAGCTCCTTGCCGAGGTCGAACAGTCGCTTCGCGTCCTCGGTGAGGACGTCCTGCTGCCAGGTGAACGCGACCGTCTTGAGGACCGCCCACAGGTTGACGGGGGAGGTGAGGGCGACCCGTTTGCCGAAGGCGTAGTCGAGCAGGCTCGCGTCGGCCTCGAGCGCTGCGGCGAGGAGCGACTCGCTCGGGATGAAGCAGATGACGAACTCCGGGCTCGACTCGAGGCCGCGCCAGTACCCCTTCGCCGCGAGGGCGTCGACATGCGACCGCACGGCCTTCACGTGCTGCGCGAGGAGGGCGGTGCGTCGCGCGGCCTCCTCGCCCGTCGCGGTGACGGGGATGGTGCTGGCTTCGAGGTACTGCGCGAACGGCACCTTCGCGTCGACCGCGATCGACTTGCCGCCGGGGAGCCGCACGACCATGTCGGGTCGGCCGACGCCGTTGTCGGAGGTGATGCTCGACTGCAGGTCGAAGTCGACGCGTTGTGTGAGGCCCGCGGCTTCGACGACGTTGCGGAGCTGGGTCTCACCCCAGACGCCGCGGGTCGCGTTGTTCCGGAGCGCCGAGGCGAGCGACTCCGTCGTGGACCGCAGGCGTTCCTCGGACTCCGAAGCCGTCTTCAGTTGTTGTGCGAGCTCGCCGTGCTGTCGGCTGCGCTGCTGCTCGAGTTCCGCGACCTTCGCCTGCATGTGTTCGAGGCTGTGCTGCACGGGCGCGAGGGCCTGCAGGACCTGACTCTCCTCGTGTTCCTGGCGCAATCGTCGTTCGGCGTCGGCGCGGTGGCGTTCGGCGAGCTCGCGGTACTGCTCGCGCTGGGCGTTCAGCTCACGCCCGAGACCGTCGGCTGTGGCGTCGAGGGCGGCGAGTTCGGCGCGCAGTGCGGCGCGGAGTTCCGCCTCCTTCGCGGAGGCGTCGGCGAGGAGCTGCGCCTGCTGGCCACGGAGGTCGGCGAGCTGGGCGGTGTGCCTGGCCTCGAGCAGCGCCGGGTCGACCGATCCCGTGCCGGTGCGCCGCTGCAGCAGGAGGACTGCCACGGCTGCGCCGATGACGAGTCCGATGAGGAGGCCGATCCCGAGGGCGAGTGCGCTGTCCATGCCCTCAGTGTGTCGCGGGCCGCCGACATCGCTCGGAGGCCGCGCGGCGACCGCGGGCTCAGGCGGCGACGGCCGTCCCGATCCGGCCGATCTTCACGCTCGTGAGCTGCGCGAGTTCGGCGATCGAGGAGGCGCCGTGGCGGGCGGCAGCGTGGATGATGATGTGCGCGGAGGCCTCGGCGTCGCCGGTGGCGTCGTGGTGCTGGAAGTCGTCGAACCCGGCGGCGAGAGCGGCCACCGGAAGTCGGTAGGAGTCGAGCTGATACGTCTTGCGGGCGACGTTGAGGCTGCACAGGTAGCTGAGGTCGGGGCAGTCGAGGCCCGTGGCGGCGCAACCACCGCGGATGACGCCCATGTCGAAGCCGGCGTTGTGTGCGACGAGCGCGTCACCCTGGGCGAAGTCGAGGAGGGTGTCGAGCTGGTCCGCCCAACCGGGCGCACCGAGGACGTCGGTCGCGACGATCCCGTGGATGCGCGTGTTCCACTCGAGGAACGCGTCGTGTCCGGCAGGGGGCTGGATGAGCCAGCCCGCGCGGTCGACGACGATGCCGTCTCGGACCCTGACGAGGCCCACGCTGCAGGCGGAGGCGGATGACGAGTTCGCGGTCTCGAAGTCGATGGCGGTGAAATCCAGTGGCACGTCCTCACCCTCGCACCAGCGTCCGACACCGCCCGGGTGGCACGCCGCACGCCGCTCGATCGACCGTGCCGATCCGTGCCCGGAGCGGAGGCGCGACCCACGGGGACGCGCGGCCAAGTACGATAGACCCTCGTGGCTCTTACTCTCGGCATCGTCGGCCTGCCCAACGTCGGCAAGTCCACCCTGTTCAACGCGCTCACGCGCAACAACGTGCTCGCAGCGAACTATCCGTTCGCGACGATCGAGCCGAACGTCGGCGTGGTCGAATTGCCCGACGCCCGGCTCGGCAAGCTCGCGGAGATCTTCGGCAGCGAGCGCATCCTGCCCGCCGCGGTGTCCTTCGTCGACATCGCCGGCATCGTCAAGGGCGCGAGCGAGGGGGAGGGGCTCGGCAACAAGTTCCTCGCGAACATCCGCGAGGCCGACGCCATCGCGCAGGTCGTGCGCGGCTTCGCCGACCCCGACGTCGTGCACGTCGACGGCGACGTGAACCCGGCCTCCGACATGGAGACCATCAACACCGAGCTCATCCTCGCCGACCTCGAGACGCTCGAGAAGGCGGTAACCCGGTTCGAGAAGGAGGTCAAGGGCAAGAAGCTCGACCCCTCCGTCCTCGCGGCGGCGAAGGAGGCGCAGGACGCGCTGAACGCTGGCACCCCGCTCTCGGCGACGAAGATCGACCTCGCGCCCATCAAGGAGCTCGGTCTCCTCACGGCCAAGCCGTTCATCTACGTCTTCAACGTCGACGAGGAGGTCCTCCAGGACCAGGCGAAGCTCGACGAGCTGGCCGCGCTCGTGGCGCCGGCGAAGGCCGTCTTCCTCGATGCGAAGCTCGAGTCGGAGCTCGTCGACCTCGACGAGGACGACGCCCGCGAGATGCTCGAGTCGACCGGCCAGACCGAGTCCGGCCTCGACCAGCTCGCACGCATCGGTTTCGCGACGCTCGGCCTGCAGACCTACCTCACGGCGGGCCCGAAGGAGTCGCGCGCGTGGACGATCCCGCAGGGTGCCAAGGCGCCCCAGGCGGCCGGCGTCATCCACACGGACTTCGAGAAGGGCTTCATCAAGGCCGAGGTCATCTCCTTCGACGACCTCGTCGAGACCGGCTCCGTCGCCGAGGCCCGCTCCAAGGGCAAGGCCCGCATGGAGGGCAAGGACTACGTCATGCAGGACGGCGACGTCGTGGAGTTCAGGTTCAACGTCTAGCTCGTCGAAAGCGCACGTTCCGTCGTCGACAGGCGCTCCAGTCGACGGAATGAGCGTTCTCGGTGGTGGTCACCGCTTCCGCCGCTGTTCCGCGATCCACGTGTGATCGGCGATCGCCGCTGAGACGGCTTCACGATACTGCGGGCCGTCTGCGCTGCGGTACAGATCCCTGCTGAAGAACTTCGACTCAGCTCGATAGGGCGCGCTGTTGTGGACACGCGTCGCGAGATCCGACAGGACATCGTGGTCGCCCGCGAGGTAGGCGGCGAGCTCGGTGTCGTTCAGTCGGATGAGCGCGGAATCGTCGATGAGGGCGCTGTAGCTGTATCTCGCGTGGAGGTAGAGCGAACCCTCCTGCTCGACGAGGAACCACATTCCCGGTTCATGGTCGACGTAGCGCACCGTCACCACCACCGTCTGGCGCGAGAGACCAAGCCCGCGAGGGCGGCGACCCCGGCGAGGGCGCTGACCGCCCCGAGGAAGCCCAGAGGGGTGTCGCGGAGCGGGCCGATGACGAGCAGGGCGCCGAGGCCGAGCGCTGCCACGCCGAACCCGGTGCGCCAGCGTCGGCCGACCTTCGCCGATGGGCGGCGGCGGGATGGCCCGGCGGGTCGCGGGCGCGCCCGGCGCCGCGCACTCAGCGATGGTCCGCCGTCGTCTGGCCCGTCGACGGCACGCCCGAACCCGTCGACCCACGGACCGGCACCGACCTCGGGGCAGCGGTCGTGCACGTTCGTCTCGCGGGTCGAGGTATCCGCCGGGTGGGCAGGCATGGCTGCGGCGAGATCCACGTCGAACCAGACGGAACCGTCCGGCAGGAGGGCGTCGTAGCCGACGAACCGCAGCGGCCGTCGGCGCCATCTCGACGTGCCACGGAACGCCGTCGCGCGGACGGCGACGGGTCGATCGGGCGATTCACGCATGGGTCGATGGTGGCACAGTGGGTCACCGTCGTTCAGCACCCCGGTGGTTCCGACGCCCCCAGCCGCCAGCGGGGTCGTGCTCCGGCGGTACGCTCGATGAGGCGCCACCCGAACGGGCGCCTGGGGGAGGCCACGGGTGACGATCGATCTGGCGAGCATGCTGGTGGTGGCGGTGATCGTCTGCGCCGCGTGCGGTATCTTCTACGGACTCGACAGCGCGCGAACCCTAGCCGGACGCCACCTGGCAGCATGGATGTCGGGATTCGCCACCACCCTGCTCTCGGCGGTCAGCTATCTCGCCGCCACGCTCAACGGCGACTCGGTGTGGATCGTCGCCGTCGCCAACGCCGCCATGGTCGCCTCGATCGCCGCTCTCTGGGTCGGGTGCCGGCTGTTCAACGGTCGACGCAGCCTCGTGCTGCTCGGCACCCTCTTCGTCGGGGTGACGGCGATCTCCGCCGTCCTCGACCCCACCGACGACCCGGAGTGGGCCGGTACCATCGCCCGGCTCATCTCGCTCATCATGCTGTCGCTGCTTGTCGCGTACGAGGCACGGCGGGGGCGCATGCGAACGGCGCCGGCGTCGCTGGTGCTCGTCGTCGTCATGCTCCTGCACGCGGTGTTCACCGCCGTGCGCCTCGCGGTCTACCTCGCGGCGGGTCCTCACTCGGAGATCTTCGAGCGGCTGTTCAGCACGCCCATCGTGACCTACATGAACCTCGTGTTCGTCGTCGCGGTCGCCGTCGGCCTCGTCCTCCTGCGCTCCTGGGAGCGCAAGCAGCGCCTCTCCTCGGAGCGGGTGGGCGTCCGCGCGGTGGGGCGCCGCGCGTTCATCGCCGAGGCGACCCGACTCCGCGACGGGCAACAGTCCGATCGTCGTCTCGCGATCCTCGTCGTGGCCATCGACGGCTACGGCGACCTCCGCCGAGCCTACGGGATGGCGACGGCGGGGGAGCTGGAGGCGCTGCTCGCCGCCGCGGTCTTCCGTGCGCTGCCGGCCGGGTCCGTCTGCACCCGCGTGTGGAGCGGGACGATCCTCGTGGCCACGTCGGTCGAACCGGGGCCGACCGGCCTCTCCGGTCTGCACGACCTCGCGGCGCCGATCGCCGCCGGCTACCGGGAGGCCGTGACGCAGCAGCTCGACGGCTTCGCCGGCGCTGCCGACGTCGGCGTCGCGGTGGATTCGGCTGCGCCGACCCCCGCCGAGACGCTCGTGTCGATCGCGCGGACGGCCAGGGCCGAGGCAGAGCGGCGAGGCGAGTCGGTGCGGGTCGTCGAGTCCGCGTCGGAGACGCAGGACCGCTGACGGCGCGTGCGGCTCAGCGACCCTGGCGCTTCTTGTACGGGAGCGGCTCGCCCTTGACCTTGGGCGCGCGACCCTTGCCCTTGTTCGCCTTGGCCTTGCCACCCGGCGCGGGAGCCGACTTCGCTGCCGCTGCCGCAGAGGCGTCGAGCTGGCGACGCGCCTCGATGAGGAACGCGTAGCCGGCGTCCGTCAGCTGCGTGGACTCCACGTCACGGGCGAACAGTTCCGCTCCGACGCTCTCCTCGAGCCTCCGGACGTCGGCGACGACGGTGCTCCTCGGCACACCGAGCGCCTTGGCCGCCTTCGCGAAGTGGAGGGTCTCCGCGGAGGCGACGAAGGAGCGCAGCTGCTTGTGGTCCATGCCCTCAGCCTACGGTCACGGCGTCAGGCTGCCGACCAGTGTCGCGTCAGCCACCCAGCTGGTCGCGTCGACGACGTCGCACGATCACCGAGGCGACACCCGCGAGCAGGCCGAGGCCGAGCAGGGAGCCGGCCACGATCGCGAGCGTGGATCCCTGGAACCCGGTGTCGGGGAGCCTCGTGATGTCTCCGGCCGGAACCGCCGGCTGACCGGGGACCTGCGGAGTGCCCGGCGGGACGGCCTCCGTGATGACGATCGTCGATTCGATGGAGTCGTCGGGTGCGGTGCCGTTACTCGCGGTGATGGTCACCGTGTAGGTCCCGGGCGTCGTCGGCGTACCGGTCACGCCACCGGTCACGCCGTCGAGGACGAGTCCCGGGGGCAGGGCACCTGAGGTGACGGTGTACGTCGCGTCGGGGCTGCCGGTCGAGGTGACCGTGCTGTCGTACGTCGTGCCGACGGTGCCGCCGGGGAGCGGAGCGGAGGTGATCTCCGGGCTCGTCGTCACGACGGAGCCGCTGCCGTCGTCGCAACCTGCAGGACGGGTGATGACCGTGTTGTCGAGCGTCACAGCACCCGTGGATGCGAGCAGGCGACCCTCGACGACCGTGCCCGATTGTGTGGAGATGGACGCGTCGGCGAGGATCGTGCCGACGAAGGGCGCGCCTCCGCGGAGCGTGGCCGAGCTGCCCACGCGCCAGAACACGTTGCAAGCACTCGCGCCGCCGACGAGGGTGACCGAGGAGCCGACGGCGGTGTCCAGCGTGCTCGCGGCCTGGAAGACCCAGACGGACTCTGCAGTGCCGGTGAGCGTCACGTTGCCGGTGAGGGAGATCTCCCCGCCTGCATAGACGCCGGGCTCGAGGTTCAGGCCGGTGAGGTCACCGACCTGCTGCGGGGCAGGAGTGAGACTGGAGGCGGTACCCATCGCGATGAGGAGATCGTTCTTGGCGGTGGCGGCGACCTCGTTGGTCACATCCTGGACGCCGTTGACGATGCCTGGCGGGAAATTGGTCACGGCGCTCCCCGGGCTCAGCCCGAGGTCGCCGTTGATCGTGGTCGGGGAGTCGGTGTTGGTGACGGTCGACCCTGCGAGCACGCCGTACTTGGCTGCCGTGCCCAGGTTGATCGGGCCGTCGATCGTGGTCGCGGCGTTCGCCGGTCCGGCACCGATGGTCAGGAGTCCGACGGTCACGACTGCCGCTGCGGCGAAGAGCCGTGGGCGAGTGCGACCGGGTCTGGCGCTGTGGTCGAGTGGGGAGAGTTCGAGGCGCATCAGGGCCCCTTCCATGTGGGAGGGGCGCGAAGCCAACGAGAATGGCGACATCAACCGCAACTGTTCCCTGTGTACCACCTTCGGGGGTCGCGCGGTCAGCTAGCGCTCCTGTCGTAGCCAATCGTTATCTCGGTGCGATACGCTACTCCGCCGACTCGTGGCGCGGAATGAACGTTCGGCGAAGCCTGCTCCGAATGAGACGATTGCAGCATGACTGCAACGCTCGTGGCCCAGGGCCTGGCCGGAGGACACGGCCACCGCACGCTCTTCGACGGCCTCGACCTGACGGTGGCGCCGGGGGACGTCATCGGGGTCGTCGGGATGAACGGCGCGGGGAAGTCGACGCTGCTGCACCTCCTCGGCGGCTCGCTCGAACCGCAGGCCGGCACGATCACGCTGTCGCCCTCCGACGCCTTCGTGGGCGCGCTCCCGCAGGAACACGAGCGCGTCGTCGGCGAGAGCGTCGCCGCCTACATCGCCCGGCGCACCGGCTGTGCGGCGGCGACCGAGGCGATGGATGCGGCCGCCGCGGCGCTCGCCGAACCCCCGCAGGCGGGCACGGACCCCGCGGACGTCTACTCCGCCGCCCTCGACCGCTGGTTGGCGAGCGGGGCGGCCGATCTCGAGGAGCGGATCCCCGCGGTCCTCGCCGACCTCGGGCTGGACCTCGACGCGGATGTCACGACCACGATGATGACCTCACTGTCGGGCGGGCAGGCCGCTCGCGTCGGACTGGCGGCGCTGCTGCTGTCGCGATTCGACATCGTCCTCCTCGACGAACCGACCAACGACCTCGACCTCGACGGTCTGGAGCGGCTCGAACGCTTCGTGCAGGGATTGCGCGGGGGTGTGGTGCTCGTCAGCCACGACCGTGAGTTCCTCGCCCGCTGCGTCACGCGCGTCCTCGAACTCGACCTCGCGCAGCAGAGCAACCGCGTCTTCGGGGGCGGGTACGAGGCCTACCTCGAGGAGCGCGAGGTCGCCAGGCGGCACGCCCGCGACGCCTACGACGAGTTCGCCGACAAGAAGGCCGACCTCATCGGTCGTGCCCGGGTGCAGCGGGAGTGGTCCAGCCAGGGCGTGCGGAACGCGATGAAGAAGGCGCCCGACAACGACAAGATCCGGCGGAAGGCCTCGGCGGAGTCCTCGGAGAAGCAGGCTCAGAAGGTCCGGCAGATGGAGAGCCGCATCGCCCGGCTGGACGAGGTGGAGGAACCGCGCAAGGAGTGGCAGCTGCAGTTCACGATCGGCAGCGCACCGCGCTCGAGCACGGTCGTCGCCACGCTCTCCGAGGCCGTCGTCCGGCAGGGCGACTTCCAGCTCGGCCCCCTGTCCCTCCAGGTGAACGTGGGCGATCGCATCGGCATCACGGGGCCCAACGGCGCCGGCAAGTCCACCCTGCTCGCGACGCTGCTCGGTCGCCGCGAACCTGATGCGGGCAGCGCGAGTCTCGGCTCCAGTGTGCGGATCGGCGAGATCGACCAGGCCCGCTCACTGCTCGTCGGCCCGGAGCCGCTCGCCGACCGCTTCGAGGCGATCGTGCCCGACCTCAGTCCGGGAGAGGTCAGGACGCTGCTGGCGAAGTTCGGGTTGAAGGCCGACCACGTGAACCGGCCCGTCGACGAGTTGTCGCCGGGGGAGCGCACCCGCGCCGGGCTCGCGGTGCTCCAAGCCACCGGGATCAACCTGCTGGTCTTGGACGAGCCGACGAACCACCTCGACCTCGCCGCCATCGAACAGCTCGAGGAGGCGCTCGAGAGCTACGACGGGACACTCCTGCTCGTCACCCACGACCGCCGCATGCTCGACACCGTCCGGATCGAACGGCGGTGGGTCGTCGAGGCCGGCCAGGTCACCGAGCGCTAGCGGCGATCGTCATCCGGGCCGTCGGTGGAGACCCTCGCCGGACATGAGCGAGGACCCCGCGGCGTTCGCCAGGCGGGGTCCTCGTCGTTCAGAGGGCGCGTCAGTCGCGCAGCTGCTCCTTGTAGTCGTTCTTCGCCTCGGTGGTGTCGCGCTCGGCCTCGGCCTTCTTCACGTCGGCCTCCGCCTGCTTCACCTTGGCGTCGGCCTTGGCCTCGTCCAGCTTGTCGCTGATGCGCTCCTTGGTGTCGTCGACGGCCTCGCCGATCTTCTTGCCCGTCGCCTCAGCAGCGTCCTTGGCGTTGTCCAGGAATCCCATCGTCAACTCCGTCTCTGATCCCGACTGTCGGTCACGATTCCAGCCTCACGGACCGATGCCTGCGCGGCAACCACTTGTGTTCCGCTGCATCGGCGGCTAGAGCGTGCGACGGCCCGTTCAGGGGGCTGGGGCGCCACCGTCGGTCGGGGTCGCGTGCGGCAGCCAGTCCTTGAGGATGACCTCCTCGGGGTCGACCAGACGCTCCGTGTGGAGGTCGTACTCCGGGTCTCGCTCGGCGAGGAACCGGGTGACGGCGTCAGCGTCCTCATTGTCGTGTCGACGTCGTGCGCGGTCTGCCGCGTCCTGCTCGGTGCTCATGGATCCCACCGTAGCCCAGCCTCCGTCGGCGGGCACCGCCAGACACCCGGCATCGGACACCCGGCACCGAGCGCGCGGCCGGATCCGTCCGGTCGGTCGTCGTGGGGTTCAGCGGAGACCCGCGACTGCCTCCACCGAGGCGACGACGGCGCTCGCCGTCCGGTCCAGATCGGCCGCGGTGACGGCGGCGGTCCAACTGAAGCGCACAGCGGTCTGCGCGACCTCCGGACCGATGCCGATCGCGAGGAGGACCGGCGACGGCTCGTCGCTGCCGGCGGCGCACGCGGAGCCGCTCGAGGAGACGACGCCGCGCCGTTCGAGTTCGAGGAGGACCGCCTCGCCCGAGGTCCCGGGGAACACGAACGACGCGATACCTGGCAGCCGTCGTTCGGGGTGGCCCGTCAACCGAGCGCGCGGGACCTCGTTCAGGACCCTCGCGATGAACTCGTCACGCAATCCACTGACACGGTCGACCGCTTCCACCCGATCACGCTCGGCGAGCTCCAGCGCCGTCGCGAGCCCGACGGCGGCGGCCACCTGTTCGGTCCCGCTCCGGCGCCCGCGTTCCTGCCCCCCACCGTGCAGGAGCGGTTCCAGGGGCAGCGACCCGCGAACGGCGAGCAGTCCGACCCCCTTCGGCGCCCCGAGCTTGTGACCGGCGAGGCTCAGCGCGTCCACGCCGAGGCGGTCGAGTCCGAGGGGGAGCCACCCTGCCGCCTGCACGGCGTCGGTGTGGAACGGGACGCCTGCGGCGCGCGTGACGGCTCCGAGCGCCGACAGGTCCTGGACCGAGCCGATCTCGTTGTTGGCCGCCATCACCGAGACGAGCACCGTGTCCGGCCGGAGTGCCGCGGCGAGTTCGGCCGGGTCGACCAGGCCGGTCCCGTCCACCGGGAGGATGGTCGCCTCGACCCCGTGGAACCGCGTGAGGTATGCGACCGATTCCGCGACCGCCTCGTGCTCGATCGGCGAGGTGACGACATGGCGTCCGCGTTCGAGGGCCGCCAGAGTGATGCCCTTGACCGCGAGGTTGTCCGCTTCGGTGCCACCCGAGGTGAACACCACGTCGCCAGGTCGGACGCCCAGCACGGTCGCGACGCGTCGCCGGGCGTCCCGTAACGCTCCGGCCGCCGCCTCGCCGACGGTGTGATGGCTCGACGGGTTGCCGAAGGTGCTCGTCAGGTACGGCCACATCGCCTCGAGCACCTCGGGGCGCACCGGCGTCGTCGCCGCGTTGTCGAGGTAGAGCATCTCAGTCGACCGAGACGTCGAGTCCGAGGTCGAGGGAGCGGACACTGTGCGTGAGGGCACCGGAGGAGATGACGTCCACACCGGTCTCCGCGATGGCTCGCACCGTCGACAGCGTCACGTTCCCGCTCGCCTCCACGATGGCGCGGCCGGCGATCAGCGCGACGCCCTCGCGGAGCTCGTCGACGGTGAAGTTGTCGAGCATGATCGTGTCGACGCCCGCCGCGAGTACCGCCTCGATCTGGTCCAGGCGGTCGACCTCGACCTCGATGGTCGTCGTGTGCGGGAGCTCCTCGCGGGCCCGCAGCAGCGCCTCGGTGACCGTCAGCCCACGCTCGAGGAGGACCGCCAGGTGGTTGTCCTTGACCATGACGGCGTCGGAGAGCGAATGGCGGTGGTTGTGTCCGCCGCCCGATCGCACCGCATGGCGCTCGAAGACGCGCAGGCCCGGGGTCGTCTTCCGGGTGTCGACGATGCGGGCGCGGGTGTCCGACACGGCGTCGACGTAAGCCGCGGTGATGGTCGCGATGCCGCTCATCCGCTGGACGAAGTTCAGGGCGACGCGCTCGGCGGTCAGGACGGCACGCGCCGGACCCGACACCATGGCGATGGTGTCGCCCGCGGCGAACCGTTCGCCGTCGGCGACGAGGAACGCGACCGTGATGCGTGGGTCGGTCAGTCGGAACGCCGCTTCGAACACGGCCGAGCCGCTGAAGACGCCCGCCTCTCGAGCGGCCAGGGAGGCCGAGGCCGTGGCGTCCTCCGGGATGAGGGTCGCCGCTGTGAGGTCACCCCACGGGGCGTCCTCGACGAGGGCCGCGGTGACGGTGGTGTCGATGAGGTGTGGGGTCAGCATGGTGCGAGCACGGTTCCGTTCACGGATGGGTGGGTGGTGGGCTGGGACGCGGCGGCCGAGGTGGCGAGGACGATCGCGATCGGCGACGCCTGATCGGGATCGACACCGGGATGGTCGTCCCTGGCGTGGGCACCGCGCGACTCGGTGCGGGCGAGGGCAGCGGCGACCACGGCCCGGGCGAGCAGCAGGAGGTTGCGGTCCTCGGCGGCCGCGACCGACCGCGGTGCGGTGACGACCTCGTCGCGTTCGGTCGACCACCGGTCCAGGGTCCGGCGCGCGAGCTCGAGACCACACGTGTCGCGGACCAGCCCGGCGTCCCGCCACATCACGGTGTGGAGCGCCGATCGGCTGAAGGGCTCGACGGGATCCGCCGGAAGCCCGGGGTCGCCTTCGGCCGCGCGGGGATCCAGGACGACCCGCTGACCGCCGAGCCTCGGGCGACCGGCGATCGGACCCGGTGCCGCATCGATCGCCGCGACGGCGCGGGCCGCGAAGACGGCACCCTCGAGGAGCGAGTTGGAGGCGAGGCGGTTAGCACCATGGACGCCTGTGCGTGCGACCTCGCCCACGGCGAGGAGCCCGGGCAGGGTGGTCCGGCCGTCGAGGTCCGTGGCGATGCCGCCCATCCAATAATGTGCGGCAGGGGCGACGGCGACCGGTGTGCGCGACCAGTCCACGCCGGAGGCTCTGAGATGCTCGTCGATCCCCGGGAAGCGTGCGGCGAGGCGGTCCGCACCGAGCGCGGTCGCGTCGAGCGTCACCGGCGCGCCACCCTGCGCAGCCATGGTCCGCGCGATCCCGCGGGCGACCACGTCGCGGGGCGCCAGCTCGGCGTCGGGGTGGAGCGCCCGCATGAAGCGTTCACCGTTCGCGTCACGGAGGACGGCCCCCTCGCCGCGGACGGCCTCGGAGACGAGGAAACTGCCGGGTGCGGCGAGCGCGGTCGGGTGGAACTGGACGAACTCCACGTCGGCCAGCACCGCCCCGGCACGGAGTGCTGCAGCGGCGCCGTCACCCGTCGCTACCGCCGGGTTGGTCGTGAACGGGTAGAGCTGTCCGACACCGCCGGTGGCGAGGATCACCTGGTCGGCGTCGACGGTGAACGCACCGCGCTCGGAGGACCGGAGGTGCGCACCGGTCACCGTCCCGGCGGTGACCACCAGGTCGACGAGAACGGTGTGCTCCAGCACGGTGACCCGCCGGGCTGCGAGCGTCTCGACGAGCGCCGTCTCGATCGCCGCGCCGGTCGCATCGCCGCCGGCGTGGAGCACCCGGGGGTAGGAGTGGGCCGCTTCGAGGCCCTTCGCGAAGGCGTCGCCGTCGCGGTCGAACGCCACACCGAAGTCGATGAGCTCGCGGATCCGTTCGGGCCCCTCGGTGCAGAGCACCCGCACGGCCTCCTCGTCGCACAGCCCCGCGCCGGCCAGCAGCGTGTCCCGGACGTGGTCCTCGACGCGGTCGTCGTCGAACATGACCCCGGCGATCCCGCCCTGGGCATAGCGCGTATTGCTCTGGCCGAGGACGTCCTTGGTGACGACCACCACGTCGTGCCGTTCGCTCGCGTGGATCGCGGCCACGAGACCGGCGATCCCGCTCCCGACCACGAGCACCGTCGCCATGTCAGCCGGCCTGGGTTCCGGTGGCGACCGGCGGCTTCGCGGCGAGCATGCGCTCGAGCGACAGCCGCGCCGGGACGGCCACGTCGTCGGACACGGTGATGCGGTTGAGCACCTCGCCCGCGACGAGTCCCTCGAGCACCCAGGCCAGGTAGCCGGGGTGGATGCGGTACATCGTCGAGCAGGGGCAGATCACGTCGTCGAGGCAGAAGATCGTGTGCTGCGGGTACTGCGCGGCGAGGCGCTGCACCATGTTGATCTCGGTGCCGATCGCGAACGTGGTGCCGTCCGGCGCCGCCGCGATGGCCTTCTGGATGTAGTCCGTCGACCCCGCTTCGTCTGCCGCGTCGACGACCGCCATCGGGCACTCGGGGTGCACGATGACCCGGACGCCGGGGTGCTGCGCCCGGGCGCGGTCGATCTGATCGACGGTGAACCGCTTGTGCACCGAGCAGAAGCCGTGCCACAGGATGACCTCGGCCTGCTCCAGGTCGGTCGCCTCGTTGCCGCCGAGCGGGCGGTTCGGGTTCCACATCGGCATGTGCTCGAGTGGCACCCCCAGCTTCTTGGCGGTGTTCCGACCCAGGTGCTGGTCCGGGAAGAACAGCACCCGCTGTCCCCGCTCGAAGGCCCACCGCAGGACCGTCTCCGCGTTGCTGGACGTGCAGACGATCCCGCCGTGCCGACCGCAGAAGCCCTTGAGCGCCGCCGAGGAGTTCATGTAGGTGACGGGGACGACCGGTACCCGGCCGTCGGCGTCCGGTTCGGTCCCGTAGAGCGCCTCGAGGGCCTCCCACGCCTCCTCGACCTGGTCGATGTCCGCCATGTCGGCCATCGAGCATCCGGCGGCGAGGTTCGGGAGGATCACGGCCTGCTCGGGACCGGACAGCAGGTCGGCGGTCTCGGCCATGAAGTGCACGCCGCAGAACACGATCGCCTCGGCCTCGGTGCGGGCCTTGGCCGCGTTCGCGAGCTGGAAGGAGTCGCCGATGTAGTCGGCGTGCTGGACCACCTCGTCGCGCTGGTAGAAGTGTCCGAGGATCACGACACGGTCTCCGAGCGTCTGCTTCGCGGCCACGATGCGGCGGTGGAGCTCATCGTTCGAGGCCTCGCGGTAGGCGGCCGGGAGCTGGCCTTGCCGAGGCGAACCGGTCGGGATGACGTCGCCCATCGACGCTCCAGGGCCGTAGCTCGGCGGTTGCAGGTCGAACACCCAGGGCCCGGCCGCGAGTTCGGGCGCACAGGTCGCGCCGTCGGACGCACCCTCGGTGATCTGCTGGATGGTATCGTCGACGGACGCGGTGATGGTCATGCTGGCTCCTCGGACTGCTGACGGGTGGTGGTCGGGGTGGACGTCGTGGGCCTGCGGCTCGTCGACCGGCCGGGCGACGGGGTCTCCGGTCGGTTGACGGGCTGGGTCCACCGGTAGAGCCGCGCCGGGCGGTGGCGCCCACCGGTACGGAGTTCGTCGGTCTGCAGGACGAGACCGGAGGACTCGACCTGGCGTCGGAAGTTGGCGGGGTCGAGTTGCTTCTGCAACACCGCCTCGTGCACCTCCCGGAGTTCGGAGAGGGTGAAGGTCTCCCCGAGGAAGGCGTGCGCGATGTGGCTGTACTCCAGCTTGTTGCGGAGCCGCCACAGGGCGTACTCGACGATGTCGCGGTGGTCGAACGCCAACGGGGGGAGTGCGTCGGCCGGGAACCAGCGGACGTTCTGGCCGAGCCGCGTGCGCTTCGCCTCGTCGGACCCGACGAGCGCCCAGTAGACGATCGAGACGACCCGCTCGGCGGGAGAGCGGTCGAGGTCGCCGAACGCGTAGAGCTGCTCGAGGTACCGCGGACGGAGGGAGGTGGTCGTCTCCAGGGTCGACGAGGCCGCGTCCGCGAGGGATTCCGCGGCACCGAGCGGGCCACCCGGCAGTGCCCAGAGGCCGTCGTAGGGCTCACGGATGCGTCGGACGAGCGGGAGCCAGATACCGGGTGCCGGATCGGTCGCGCCGAACCCGTCGTCTGCCCGGAGCGTGAAGATGACGGTCGAGACCGCGAGGCCGACCTGCGGGTCCGTCTGCTCCACGGGAGTCGTCGATCGCTGCATGGGGTCTCCGGGTTCCGGAGCACGGGCGGCACTTCAGGTGGAAATGACCTGTACTCGCTACAGGCTTAGTGTACACCTGACTCGAACAAGGTCCTGCGCCGAGGCGACCACTCGCGATATGCTGGCGGCTCAATCGAACATCGGGCCGCAAACACGATGCGGGAGAGCCGGTACGCCGGCACCGAAGGAGCAAGCCTCCCCGCCAATCTCTCAGGTCCTGTACCGCATCGGACTGGCCACTCTGGAAAGCAGCGCACGTTCGTGGTGCGCTCGCCGACGGTGAAAGCAGTGTCCGCAGCAGCGGCACTCGTGAAGCTCTCAGGCCAATGACAGAGGGGGAGTTCCCAACGGGCACCGTCAGGTGTCCGCAGCGCACCACGCGACCCCGGAGAACTCGTGACCGACCTCGAACGAACCAGCCCGCTCCATGCCGTCCACGAAGCCGCCGGCGCGAGTTTCACGGACTTCGCCGGATGGCAGATGCCCGTGCGGTACTCGAGCGATCTCGCCGAGCACCATGCCGTCCGCACCGCCGCCGGCATCTTCGACATCTCCCACATGGCCGAGATCCAGGTCGTGGGCGACGACGCAGCCGACTTCCTCGACCAGGCGCTCGCGGGCAAGCTGTCCGCCATCGACCTGCTCCAGGCCAAGTACTCCCTGCTGCTGAACGAGGCCGGCGGCATCATCGACGACCTCGTCGTCTACCGCAACGGCGAGCACGAGTACCTCGTCGTCGCGAACGCGGGCAACCACGACGCCGTCGTCGCAGCGCTCACCGAGCGCGCCGCGGCGTTCGAGCACGTGGTCGTCATGGACCGCAGCGACGAGATCGCGCTCATCGCCGTCCAGGGGCCCGCCTCCCGCGCCATCCTCCAGGCGACCGAGGGGCTCCACATCCTGGACGAGCTGCCCTCCCTCGACGAGGTGAAGTACTACCGCGCGACCGGTGCCTCCTTCGAGAACGGCACGGTCTTCATCGGGCGCACCGGCTACACCGGCGAGGACGGGTTCGAGCTGTACGTCGACGCCGCCGACTCCGTCGAGCTGTGGAACGCCATCGTCGCCGCCGGGACACCGCTCGGACTGGTCCCCGCCGGCCTCGCCAGTCGCGACACGCTCCGCCTCGAAGCCGGCATGCCGCTCTACGGCCACGAACTCGGTCCGGACATGCTGCCGGTCCAGGCCGGACTCGGCCGGGTCGTCGCGCTCGGGAAGCACGGCACGTTCGTCGGACGCGACGCCGTCGAGGCAGGCCCGGCGGACGGCGCACCGGTCCTCGTCGCCCTCGTCTCCGATGGGCGTCGCGCCGGTCGTGCCGGTTACCGCGTCCTCGCCGGCGACACGACGGTCGGCGAGGTGACGAGCGGGGCACTGTCGCCCACCCTCGGGCACCCGATCGCCATGGCCTACGTACACCCCGACCACGCCGAGCCGGGCACCGTGCTCGACATCGACGTCCGCGGCACGCGGATCCCCGCGACCGTCACCACGCTCCCCTTCTATTCGAGAGAGAAGTAACCCATGGCCGACAAGACCACCCTCAAGTACACCGCCGAGCACGAGTGGATCCGCGTCGAGGGCGATCTCGCCGTCATCGGGATCACCGACTACGCCGCCGAGAAGCTCGGTGACGTCGTCTTCGTGGATCTCCCCGCCGTCGGCGCGGCGCTCTCGGCCAGCACCGTGGTCGGCGAGATCGAGTCCACGAAGTCCGTCGGCGAGCTCTTCGCCCCGCTCGACGGCGAGGTCGTCGAGGCCAACGACGCCGTCGTCGACGACCCGTCGCTCGTCAACAGCGACCCGTTCGGTGCCGGCTGGCTCGTCTCCGTCCGGTACGACGCGCTGCCCGACACGCTCCTCAGCTGGGACGACTACGCCGCGCTGGTGGGCGAGTGATGGCGGACCGCTTCGCAGAACGGCATATCGGAACCGACACCGCAGCCCAGGCGACGATGCTCGCCGCCGTCGGATACGACAGCGTCGACGCCCTGCTCGCCGCGGCCGTCCCGTCCGCGATCACTGCCGCCGAACTCGCCTCGTCGAGCATCCCCGACGCCGCGACCGAGCGGGCGGCGCTCGCCGAACTCCGAGAGCTCGCCGGCCGCAACACGGTGAACCGGAGCCTCATCGGTCTCGGCTACTTCGACACGATCACGCCGGCGGTCATCAAGCGGAACGTGCTCGAGAACCCCTCCTGGTACACGGCCTACACGCCGTACCAGCCCGAGATCTCGCAGGGCCGCCTCGAGGCGCTCATCAACTTCCAGACGATGGTCGCGGACCTCACCGGTCTCGACACGGCCAACGCCTCGATGCTCGACGAGAGCACCGCGGTGGTCGAAGGCATGCTCCTCGCGCGCCGGGCCTCGAAGCTCGCCGACGCGACGTTCATCGTCGACGCCGACGCGTACCCGCAGACGAAGGCGCTCCTCCGGAGTCGCGCCGAAGCGGTCGGCATCGACCTCGTCGAACTGCCGTTGTCGTCCACCTCGCCCGAGGACCTTCCGGCGGCGTTCGGCGTCTTCGTGCAGTACCCCGGCGCCTCCGGGCTCGTTTGGGATCCGTCGGCGGTCCTCGCGGCGGTCAAGGCGGCCGGCGGCGTGTCGGTCGTCGCGGCCGACCTCCTCGCCCTCGCGCTCATCTCCTCGCCCGGTTCCCTCGGCGCGGACATCGCGGTCGGGACGAGCCAGCGCTTCGGTGTGCCGATGGGCTTCGGCGGGCCGCACGCAGGGTACCTCGCGGTCCGCAAGGGCCTCGAACGCCAGATGCCCGGTCGCCTCGTCGGCGTCAGCCAGGACGCGGCGGGTCACCCCGCGTACCGGCTCACGCTGCAGACGCGCGAGCAGCACATCCGCCGTGAGAAGGCCACGAGCAACATCTGCACGGCCCAGGTCCTCTTGGCCGTCATGGCAGCGATGTACGCCGTGTACCACGGGCCCGGCGGGCTCAAGCGGATCGCACAGTCGGTGCACGCGACCACCGCGAGTGCAGCCCGTCTGCTGGAGTCGGCGGGTGTCGAGGTGCTCACGGAGCACTACTTCGACACCCTGCAGGTGCGGGTCGCCGACAGCGCGGCGGTGGTGGCGGGCGCGCACGACCGCGGCCTCCTGCTGTGGGCCGTCGACGAGACGACCGTCTCGATGAGCTTCGACGAGGTGAGCGCGGTCGAGAGCGTCGTCCCGACGCTCGTCGAGGTGCTCACGACCGCTGGGACCGCCACCGTCGGAGAGCCGTCGGCATACGTCTTCGACGAAGGGTCGTCCGCCTCGGCGTTCGGGCCGAGCGCCGTGTCGGAGTACCCGGCCGCGCTCGCCCGCGAGACCGAGTACCTCACGCACCCGGTGTTCAACACGCACCACTCGGAGACCGCCATGATGCGGTACCTCAAGCAGCTGGCCGACCGCGACTACGCGCTCGACCGCGGGATGATCCCGCTCGGTTCGTGCACGATGAAGCTCAACGCCGCCACCGAGATGGAGGCCGTCACCTGGCCCGAGTTCGCCGGGCTGCACCCGTTCGCCCCGCGCGAGGATGTCGCAGGCTCGCTCGAACTCGTCGACCAGCTCGAGACCTGGCTGGCCGAGGTCACCGGTTACGACTCCGTGTCGCTCCAGCCGAACGCCGGCAGCCAGGGTGAGCTCGCCGGTCTCCTCGCCATCCGCGGCTACCACCGCGCGAACGGCGACGAGCAGCGGACGGTCTGCCTCATCCCGTCGAGCGCGCACGGCACGAACGCGGCCTCGGCCGTCCTCGCCGGCATGCGGGTCGTCGTCGTGGCGTGCGACGAGCAGGGCAACGTCGACCTCGACGACCTCCGGGCGAAGATCGAGGCCAACGCCGAGTCCCTCGCCGCGCTCATGATCACCTACCCGTCCACCCACGGCGTGTACGAGCACGAGGTGAAGACGATCACCCAGGCCGTGCACGACGCCGGCGGCCAGGTCTACGTCGACGGTGCGAACCTCAACGCGTTGCTCGGGTACGCGCGGTTCGGGGAGTTCGGCGGCGACGTCTCGCACTTGAACCTGCACAAGACGTTCTGCATCCCGCACGGCGGTGGCGGCCCCGGTGTCGGGCCGGTCGCGGCGAAGGCGCACCTCGCGCCGTTCCTGCCCGGTCACCCGCTGGCGCAGCGCGCCGAGCACCCGCTGCTCGGCGGCGGGACGGTCGTGCACGCCGGCGGTCCGATCTCGGCGGCTCCCTACGGCAGCCCCAGCATCCTCCCGATCTCGTGGGCCTACGTCCGCATGATGGGTTCGGAGGGGCTCCGCGAGGCGACCGGGGCCGCGGTGCTCGCGGCGAACTACATCGCTGCGCGACTGCGCGACCACTATCCCGTCCTGTACACGGGCGACAGCGACCTCGTGGCGCACGAGTGCATCCTCGACCTCCGTCCGCTCAAGGAGGCGACCGGGATCTCCGTCGACGACGTGGCGAAGCGCCTCGTCGACTACGGCTTCCACGCGCCGACGATGTCGTTCCCCGTCGCGGGGACGCTCATGGTCGAGCCGACCGAGAGCGAGGACCTCACGGAGGTCGACCGCTTCGTCGACGCGATGATCGCGATCAAGGCGGAAGCGGACGCCGTCGCCGCGGGCGAGTGGCCTGCCGACGACAACCCGCTCGTCGGGGCGCCGCACACGGCCCAGTCGGTCATCGAGGGGGAGTGGACGCACGCGTATTCGCGCGAGCTCGCCGTCTACCCCGTGCACACGCTCGTGCGCACGAAGTACTGGCCGCCGGTGCGTCGCATCGACCAGGCGTACGGCGACCGCAACCTCGTGTGCGCCTGCCCGCCGCCCGAGGCCTTCGCCTAGCAGGTCCATGAGCACTCCCTCGCCCATTCGTGGGCGAGGGAGTGCTCATTCGCCCACAGATCGGCGAACGGGTGCTCAGGTCGACGGCGTCGCCGCGAAGATCTCCGGCCACCAGGCCACGGCGAGCGGGAAGCCCGCGAACGAGATGATGTCGATGACCGTGTGTGCCACGACCAACGGCATCACCCGACCCCAGCGCTTGTAGCACCAGCCGAACGCGATCCCCATGGCGACGTTGCCGAAGAAGGGCCCGATGCCCTGGTACAGGTGATAGCTCCCGCGGAGGACGGCGGTCGACAGGATGATCGTCCACCACCCCCACCCGATCTCGCGGAGCCTGGTGTACAGGTAACCGATGATGATGACCTCCTCCTGGAGGCCGGCGCGGAGGGCTGAGAAGACGAGCATCGGGATCGTCCACCAGTACATGGTGTCGGGGAACGTCGAGACCGCGACCGTGACACCGAGGGCGCGTCCCAACGCGTAGACGCCGATGCCGGGGACGCCGATCGCGGCGACGAGGAGCAGCCCGCGGCCGAGGTCGCGTCCGGGGGAGCGGAGGTCGAGTCCCATCCGCGCGAACCCGCTCCGTCCGGGCTGCCAGAGCAGGTAGATGACGAGGGCGACCGGCGCGAGCTGGAAGAAGAGCCCGAGGAACTGGTAGCTGAAGTCGAGCCATTCCCGGGTGGCCTGCGTGGTGTTGATCGCCGCCGACTGATCGGAGAGCGGTGGCCCCGCGGTGAGCTTCGCGATGAGCGAGATGATCGAGTACACCGCAGACGCCCCGAGGCTCAGCGCGAGCACGATGCCGATCTCCCACCACCGACGGCTGTCTCCGACGCCCTCGGGGAGGTTTGGTCCCCGCTCGGTGGTGTTCTGTTCGCTCACCGGTCCATTCTGCTGGCTGGTGGCTCCGAGCGCGCCGCATAGCATCTGCGCGTCCACTCGGCTGATGTCGGGAGCAAAACGGCTTACGATTCGTATCCAGAAGGTGGATGCGACCGCACGAGTTTTGCGATCACGACCGTTCTCGTGCGTGGCAGGCGGGATCCGTGCACGAAAAAGCACTCCGGAGCAACAATCCGTCAATTGGGTTACCGCTGTGTAACGTTTGGCGTCCCAGTTTGCTCGCCGTCCTGCTTCTGCTTATCGTCAGAGTATTCAAAGAGCGATCCAGCGCACACGATGCGCTGGTTTCGCTTGCCCTTTCCCCAAGGAGGAACTGTGAAGTTCAGTCGGTTCGGCTCTGCCGCCGCCATCATCGCAGCCGGGGCTCTCGTCCTCACCGGATGTTCCGGTGGCGGTTCCAGCAGCGAGAGCACCAGCAGCGCATCATCCATCATCACGACCAACGGCTCCGAGCCGGAGTCGGGCCTCATCCCCAGCGACACCAACGAGGTCGGTGGCGGAAAGATCCTCGACGAGATCTTCGCGGGCCTCGTCTACTACGACGCCAAGGGCAAGCCGGTCAACGACCTGGCTGAGTCGATCGAGACCGACGACTCGATCACCTTCACGATCAAGATCAAGCCGGACCAGAAGTTCACCAACGGTGACCCGGTCGACGCCGAGTCGTTCGTGAACGCTTGGAAGGACGCTGCGAAGTTCTCCAACGCTCGTAAGAACAGCTACTTCTTCGAGGACATCAAGGGCTTCAACGCCGAGGCTGACAGCGACCTGACCGGTCTGAACGTCGTCGACGACACCACGTTCACGGTCGAGCTCAACGAAGCACGTTCGGACTTCCCGCTCCGCCTCGGGTACTCCTCCTTCTACCCGCTGCCGAAGTCGGCGTTCGACGAGTCCGGCAAGGTTACGGCCGAGTTCGGTCAGAACCCCGTCGGCAACGGACCGTACAAGCTCGACGGTGAGAAGGCCTGGAAGCACAACGAGTCCATCGCGCTCGTCACCAACGACGAGTACAACGGTGGTCGCAAGCCGAAGAACGGCGGCGTGACCATCAACTTCTACGCCAGCTTCGACGCGGCATACGCCGACCTGCTCGGTGGCAACCTCGACGTGCTCGACCAGATCCCGGACTCGGCGATCTCGACGTTCCAGGACGACCTCGGTGACCGCGCGGTGAACCAGCCGGCCGCGATCTTCCAGTCCTTCACGATCCCGTCCCGCCTCCCGCACTTCAGCGGCGAGGAAGGCCAGCTGCGTCGCGAGGCGATCTCGTACGCGATCAACCGCAAGCAGATCACCGACGTCATCTTCGAGGGCACCCGTACGCCTGCGACCGACTTCACGTCGCCGGTCATCGACGGCTACTCCGAGGACATCCCCGGCAACGAGGTGCTGACCAACGACGACAAGAAGGCAAAGGAACTCTGGGCACAGGCTGACGCCATCTCCCCGTGGGACGGCTCCTTCCAGATCGCCTACAACGCCGACGGTCCGCACCAGGCCTGGGTCGACGCGGTGACGAACAACATCAAGAACACGCTCGGTATCGAGTCCTCCGGTGTTCCGGTCGCCGTCTTCGGTGACTTCCGTGAGAGCATCACGAGTCGTCAGATCCAGACCGCGTTCCGCAGCGGATGGCAGGCCGACTACCCGGGTCTGTACAACTTCCTCGGCCCGCTGTACGCGACCGGTGCTTCGTCCAACGACGGCGACTACTCGAGCCCCGAGTTCGACAAGCTGCTGAGCGAGGGCGCGAGCGAGTCCGACTTGGACGCTGCGAACAAGAAGTTCCAGGAAGCCCAGGAGGTCCTCTTCAAGGACCTGCCCGTCATCCCGCTCTGGTACCAGAACGTGAGCGGTGGTTTCGGCGAAGGCGTGCAGAACGTCGAGTTCGGATGGAACTCCGTGCCCCTCTACTACGAGATCACCAAGTAATCTTGTAGACGGCACAACTGGGTGGGTCCGGTTCTTCCGGGCCCACCCAGTTTTCACGAGTTCAGGAGTCCCGCTTTGGGCAATTACATACTTCGCCGTGTACTGCAGGCCATCCCGGTCCTGCTCGGCACGACGTTCCTCATCTACTTCATGGTGTTCGCGCTCCCGGGCGACCCCATCCTCGCGCTCTTCGGCGACAAGACGCCGAGTCCGGCCGTCCTCGACCAGCTGCGCGCGCAGTACAATCTCGACAAGCCGTTCATCGTGCAGTACTTCCTGTACCTCGGCGGCATCCTCACGGGCGACCTCGGCACCTCGTTCTCGGGCCAGCCGGTCTCCGAGATCCTGGCGCAGACCTTCCCGGTCACGCTTCGACTCGCTGTCCTCGCGGTCTTCTTCGAGATGATCGCCGGCATCACGATCGGGCTCGTATCGGGACTCCGCAAGGGCGGCATCTTCGACGCGTCGTTCCTCGTTGTGAGCCTCATCCTCATCTCCCTCCCCGTTTTCGTCGTCGCTTTCATCGCGCAATTCGTGTTCGGTATCCAACTCGGCTGGTTCCGGGTGACGGTCGGTCCAGGGGCTCCGATACAAGACCTCCTACTGCCGGCGCTGGTGTTGGCGACGATCAGCTTCGCCCAGATCACCCGGCTCACGCGGAGCGCCGTCATCGAGACCCAGTCGCTCGACTTCGTGCGTACCGCGGCCTCGAAGGGTCTCAGTCGGCGTCGCATCATCCCGGTGCACATCCTCCGCAACTCGCTGATCCCCGTGGTCACGTACCTGGCTGTCGACTTCGGTGTGCTTATCGTCGGAGCGACGGTCACCGAGGGCATCTTCAACGTGCCCGGCGTCGGTCGCACGCTCTACCAGGCGATCATCCGCGGGGAAGGGCCCACCGTCGTGTCCTTCGTCACCGTGATGGTGCTCGTCTACCTGCTCGTCAATTTGCTCGTCGACTTGTTGTACGCCGTGCTCGACCCGAGGATCCGCTATGTCAAGTCATGATGGAGAACCAACGATGAAGCGTTCGTCGAACCACTTCGTCGCGCCGCTGGAGGAGACACCGCTTGCGGTGATCGACGCTGTCAAGGTGGACGAGAAGCCCAGCAACCTCTGGACCGACGCCTGGGCGTACATGCGTCGTCAGCCGATGTTCTGGATCTCCGCGGTACTCATCGTCCTCGTCGTCGTCGTGTCGCTGCTGCCGGGCCTGTTCGCACAGGTCGACCCGCGGAGCTGCAACCTCGACAACAGCCTCGGAGACCCGTCGCTCGCCCACCCGCTCGGCTTCACGAAGCAGGGCTGCGACATCTACGCGCGCATCATCTTCGGCGCGCCGACCTCGCTCGCGGTCGGACTCATCGTGACCGCGATCGTCTGCGTGCTCGGCATCAGCTTCGGTGCACTGTCGGGGTTCTACGGCGGTTGGGTCGATTCCGTGCTCTCGCGTATCGGCGACATCTTCTTCTCGATCCCGTACATCCTGGCCGCGGTCGTCGTCATGTCGGCCCTCGCCGCGTACCGGAGCGTCTGGACCATCTCCCTCGCGGTCGGACTCTTCGTCTGGCCGAGCGTCGCGAGAATCCTGCGGGCCGAGATCCTCCGGGTGAAGAACGCGGACTACGTCCAAGCCTCCATCGCCCTGGGTGTCTCCCGGTTCCGGATCCTGCTGCGCCACGTGCTGCCGAACTCGATCGCTCCGGTCATCGTCGTCATCACGCTGTCGCTCGCATCAGCCATTGTCGCGGAGGCGACCCTGTCCTTCCTCGGCGTCGGACTCGGATCCGAGTCGATCTCATGGGGTGCAGACATCTCGCAGGCCCAGCGTGACCTCCGGACCGCTCCGCAGGTGCTCATCTACCCGTCCATCGCGCTCTCGCTCACCGTGCTCAGCTTCATCATGCTCGGTGAGGTCCTGCGCGATGCACTCGACCCGAAGGCGAGGGCACTCCGTTGAGCAGCCACACCCCATCGGCCGGCGCACGTACCGGGCAGCCGCTCCTCGAGGTCAAGGACCTCGAGGTCGGCTTCCGGACGCAGAGCGGCACCGTCCAGGCCATCCGCAAGACGAACTTCACCATGATGCCCGGCGAGACGGTCGCGATCGTCGGTGAATCCGGTTCCGGGAAGTCGACGACGGCGCACGCCATCATCAACCTGCTTCCGGGCACCGGCGAGATCACGGGCGGCGAGATCCTCTTCGAGGGTCGCGACCTCTCCAAGCTCTCCCGCAAGGAGATCGAGGACGTCCGCGGACGTCTGATCGGCTTCGTGCCGCAGGACCCGATGTCCAACCTGAACCCGGTGTGGAACATCGGCTTCCAGGTCGAGGAGGCCATCCGTGCCAACGGCATCGCGCAGGGCAAGCAGGCCGTGCGTGCCAAGGCGATCGAGGTCCTCCAGCAGGCCGGTCTCTCCGACGCCGACCGCCGCCTGAAGCAGTTCCCGCACCAGTTCTCCGGCGGTATGCGTCAGCGTGTGCTCATCGGTATCGGTCTGTCCTCGAGCCCGAAGCTGCTCATCGCGGACGAGCCGACCTCGGCGCTCGACGTCACGGTCCAGCGGAAGATCCTCGACCACCTTGAGAGCCTGACCCGCGACAGCGGCACGGCGCTGCTCTTCATCACGCACGACCTCGGCCTCGCGGCCGAGCGCGCTGAGAAGCTCATCGTCATGTATAAGGGGCAGATCGTCGAGGCCGGTCCCTCGGTCGAGATCCTGCAGAACCCGGTGCACCCGTACACGCAGCGTCTTGTCGCTGCGGCGCCGAGCCTCGCATCCCGCCGTATCCAGTCCGCGACCGGGTCGCTGGAGACGCTCGAGCACGAGGCCCCGGCCGGTTCCGAGGGCATCGACCTCATCGTCGCGGCGGAGCACCGCGCCGCGGCGCAGCTCGACCTCGCGAAGGTCGAGCCGGCGATCGTCGTCGACGACCTGGAGAAGGTGTACAAGATCCGTGGACAGAAGGGTCAGGCGAGCGAGCTGAAAGCTGTCGACGGTGTCTCGTTCCAGATTCCGAAGGGCACCACCATGGCGCTCGTCGGCGAGTCCGGTTCGGGCAAGTCCACGGTCGCGAAGCTGCTCCTGCAGCTGGAGACGCCGACGTCCGGCCAGATCCGCATCGGTGGCAAGGCGATGGAGGGGCTCGATCGCAAGGGCCTCCTCGCGCTGCGCCGCAAGATGCAGCCGGTCTTCCAGGACCCCTACGGCTCCCTCGACCCGCTGCGGAACATCGGCAACACGATCGCTGAACCGCTCGTCACGCACAAGGTGGGCGACAAGGCCTCCCGCCGTGCGCGCGTGCTGGAGCTCCTCGATCAGGTCTCGCTGCCGCAGGCGGTCGCGACCCGGTACCCGAACGAGCTCTCCGGTGGACAGCGTCAGCGCATCGCGATCGCTCGCGCACTCGCGTTGAAGCCGGAGATCGTCGTCCTCGACGAGGCGGTGTCCGCGCTCGACGTCCTCGTCCAGGCGCAGATCCTGCAGTTGCTCGCCGACCTCCAGTCGGAGCTGCAGCTGACGTACCTCTTCATCACCCACGACCTCGCGGTCGTGCGCGTGATCGCCGACAACGTCGCGGTCATGCAGAAGGGGAAGATCGTGGAGGCGTCGACCACGGACGACGTCTTCGAGAACCCGAAGCAGCAGTACACGCGCGAACTCCTCGACGCCATCCCCGGCGCCGGGATCGAGCTCGCGCTGTAACCCGCGCAGAACGCCGAAGGGCGGTGCCACAGAGCGATCCGGGGCACCGCCCTTCGGCGTTTCAGGGGGTCCGCCGGCCGCTAGCCGAGGAGCGCCGAGGCGACGCCCCAGGCGAGGAGTCCCGCCGTGACGCCCAGGGCGACGACGTCCCAGCGCGAGGTGGCGAGGCGGTCGTCCTTCGGGTCGATCCGACCCCAGCGTTCGTGGGCACGGTCGATGAGGTCGACGGCCGTCGGACCCTCGTTTCCGGCACGACCGGGTCGGCGGACGCCTGCAGCGCGGTCCTGATGGTCGACCCCGCTTCGTCCGGCACGTCCGCCGATCAGCGACGGGCGGTCGAGCCCAGCGCTCGGTGCGCCCCAGCTGGTGATCTTCCGCCCGTCCCGCAGGAGCACCGTGAGCTGGTAGCGGCTCGTCGCCTCCTCCATGCGCGACCAGGGGATGTCGTGGAGACGCCCGACGTTCACGACGGTCAGCTGCGACGGTTCGATGATGATGCACGGACGGACGAGGACGAGGTAAACCAGCCACACGACGAGGACCTCCCACGGGAGCGCCTGGACCGCGAAGCCCCAGGCTCCACGGCTCACGGCGTCGATGATGAAGAAGACCATGAGGATGGCGGTGACCCCGAGGATCCAGAAGCCGCTCGTGCTCCGCAGGGCGGTCCGATTGCCGGCGTTCGTCGCTTCGTTCACGTCCACCATCCTTCCAGGCCGCCGACCCTCGGGCGCCGCTCGGCTCGATCAGGCGGTGACGAGCCGGTCGCTCTCCGCATGGTGGCACGCGACGAGCCGTCCGTCGACCGGGCGCTCTCGTGGATCGTCGCGTTCGCAGACCGCCTGCTTGTCGGCCGGCAGCAGCTGGAACAACGGGCACCGGCTCCGGAAACTGCAGCCGACCCGGTCGTCGCTGGGGGAGGGGAGGTCGCCGTTCAGCAGGATGCGCCGCCGGCTGCGTTCGATCTCGGGGTCCGGGACCGGCACCGCGGACAGGAGCGCCTGCGTGTACGGGTGCTTCGGGTCGTCGAAGATCGTGGCGCTCGGTCCGTACTCGACGATGCGTCCGAGGTACATGACCGCCACGTCGTCGGCGATGTGCCGGACGACGGCGAGGTCGTGGGCGACGAAGAGGTACGAGAGTCCGAGCCGCTGCTTGAGGTCTTCGAGCAGATTGATGACGCCGGCCTGGACGGAGACGTCGAGCGCGGAGACCGGCTCGTCGAGCACGAGGATCTTCGGTTCGACGACGAGCGCCCGAGCGATGCCGATGCGCTGTCGCTGTCCACCCGAGAACTCGTGCGGGTATCGGCCGGCGAAGGACGGCTCCAAGCCGACGAGTTCGAGCATGGCCCCGACGCGGGAGCGGATCTCGGTGGCGGAGACCCCGTGGACGGTCAACGGCTCCCCGATGATGTCCTCGATCGTCATGCGCGGATCGAGTGAGGCCATCGGGTCCTGGAACACCACCTGGATGTCGCTGCGCAGCTTCCTGCGGTCGGGCTTCGACAGCGTCGCGGTGTCGACCCCGTTCACGTGGATGCTGCCGCCCTGCGTCCTGGCGAGTTCGAGGATCTCCATGATCGTCGTCGTCTTCCCGCAACCGGACTCGCCGACCAGGCCGAGGGTGCGCCCGCGCTGCACGCTGAACGAGACCCCGTCGACCGCGCGGACGGTGCCGATGTTGCGCCGGAAGACGACGCCCTTCGTGAGCGGGAAGGCGCGGGTCAGATCGCGGACGTCGAGGACGGTCTCCGGAGCGACCTCGGCGACGAGCTCCTCCGGCACCTCGTCCGGCCGAGGGAAGATCTCCGGGCGGCGCAGCGACCCGTCAGCGATCTCGCCGGCGCGGATGCATGCTGCGGTGTGGTCGACAGAGGTCGTCGGGTCCTCGACCGGCCCGTCGAGGACGGGGAGCAACGCCGGTTCGCCCTCGAGGCACGCGGCCACGGCGATCGGGCAGCGCGGGGCGAAGGGGCAGCCGGTCGGCACGGTCGTCAACAGCGGTGGGCGTCCTTCGAGCGGGACGAGTCGCTCTTGCTGGTTCGCCGCCATGTTCGGCATGGAGCGCAACAGCCCGATCGTGTACGGCATGAGCGGTTCGCGGAACAGCGGGACCACGGGCGCCGTCTCGACGATCCGGCCCGCGTACATCACGGCCACCCGGTCGGCGTTGCCGGCGACGACACCGAGGTCGTGCGTGATGAGCACCACGGCGGCGCCGGTGATGTCCTTCGCCTTCTGGAGTACCTCGAGGATCTGCGCCTGGATGGTGACGTCGAGCGCGGTGGTCGGCTCGTCGGCGATGATCAGCTGCGGGTCGTTGGCGATGGCGATCGCGATCATGGCCCGCTGACGCATGCCACCGGAGAACTCGTGCGGGAACGACCTCGCACGTCGCTCCGCGTTCGGGATGCCGACGATCTTCAAGAGTTCGACGGCCCGGGTCTCTGCGGCGCGCTGCGAGAGCGCGGAGTCGTGGAGGCGAAGGCCTTCGGCGATCTGCTGACCGATCGTGTAGACGGGCGTGAGCGCCGAGAGCGGGTCCTGGAAGATCATGGCGATGTCCCGCCCGCGGATCTTCGACAGCTCCTTGTCCGATTGGCCGAGCAGCTCGACGCCGTCGTAGCGGATGCTGCCGCTCACCTGCGCATTGGTCGGGAGGAGCCCCATGACGGCCATCGAGGAGACGCTCTTGCCGGAGCCCGACTCGCCGACGATGCCGAGGAACTCACCACGCCGCACCTCGTAGGAGACACCGCGGACGGCATGCACGGGCGTGCCGGCGTTGGGGAAGGTGACGGTGAGGTCGTCGACCTTGAGGAGCGGCGCGGTCGCCTGGGGGTCAGTCACGGTTGGCTCCTGAGGTCGGGTCGATGGCGTCGCGCAGGGCGTCGCCGAGGAGGCTGGAGGCGAGCACGGTGATGACGAGGATCGCTGCGGGGAAGACGAACAGCCAGGGCCGCGTCACGGCCGCACTCGCACCGGCGGCGAGCAGGGTGCCGAGCGAGACGTCGGGCGCCTGCACGCCGAAGCCGAAGAAGCTCAGCGTCGTCTCCGACAGGATCGCCGCGCCGATGCCGAGCGTCGCGTCGATGATGAGCAGGCTCGCGACGTTCGGGATGATGTGGCGACGGATGATCGTGAACCCGGGGACGCCCATGAACCGGGCCGCCTTGACGTATTCGCGTTCGCGGAGCGACATCGTCTGCCCGCGGATGACGCGCGCGAGCACCATCCAGCCGAACAGGACGAGGAAGACGACGAGGGCGAGCCAGGACAGCGACTTGAACGCCGGGCTCAGGAGCACGAGGAGGAAGAAGCCGGGGATGACGAGGAGGAGGTCGATGAGCCACACGATCGCCTTGTCCCAGACGCCTCCGACGTAGCCGGCGATGGCCCCGACGAGTCCGGCGATGATCGCAGCGCCCGGGCCGACGATCAGACCGATGACGATGGACTTCTGCAGCCCGACGAGCGTCTGTGCGTACACGTCCTGGCCGATGTTGTTGGTGCCGAACCAGTGGTCGAGCGAGGGCGGCTGGCTGAAGGCGAGGCCGTCCTGGTCGGTGAACGACCAGGGGGAGAGCAGCGGGCCGATGAACGCCCAGAGGATGATGAAGAGGAGGACGCCGCCACCGATGCGGGCGCGCTTCGTGGCGAGCACCTTCCGCAGGATCGTGCGCCCGCGGGACTGCGGACGCTTGGGGGCGTCCGCCATCTTCTCCGGTTCGCCGACGGTGAGGGTCGAGGGGTCGGTCAGTGCCATGTCGTTACACCCGCACTCTCGGGTCGAGCGCCGCATAGATCACGTCGGAGAGCGTTCCGGCGATCAGGACGAGGATGGAGGTGAAGAGGATGGTCCCGGCGGCGGCGTTGATGTCCGAGTTCGAGACGCTCGTGAGGAGGTACTCGCCCATGCCGTGCCAGCTGAAGACGTTCTCCGTCACACTCGCGCCGGTGAGGATGAGCCCGAAGGAGTAGGCGAAGAACGTCGACATCGGGATGAGCGCGACGCGGACACCGTGCCGGATGATTGCGGAACCGCGGGTCCGGCCCTTCGAGCGCGCGGTCCGGATGTAGTCGGCGCTCATCACGTCGAGCATGGCGCTGCGCTGGTACCGCGAGTACGAGGCGACGGCGCCGACGGTGAGGGTGATGGTGGGCAACAGCAGATGCATCGCCCGGTCGCCGAACTGTGTCCAGAACCCGCCCTGGAGGCCGGCGGTGTACTCGCCGGTGAAGTTGATGACGTTCGTGCCGACCGCCTGGTTGAGTGACGTCGCGAGGATCATGAGCACGACGCCGATGACGAAGACGGGCATCGCGAGGATCGTGAACGAGGCGTAGGTGATGATCTGGTCGCTGGCACGGTACTGGCGGACCGCGCCCCACACGCCGAGGGCGACGCCGATGACCGCGCCGAGGATGGTGCCGATGACGAGGAGGCGGAGGCTCGTGCCCGAGCGCTCGAAGATGTCGGCGGTGACCTGGGTGCCGCGCGTGCTGATCCCGAGGGAGCCGGTGGTCACCAGTTGCGTGACCCAGTCCCACAGACGTTCGAGCAGCGGGACCTTCGGGTTCACGCCCATCTTGTCCAGCGCCGCATCGATGGACGCCTGGGGGATGGGCGGGTTCTTCCCGAGGAACCGGGCCGACGGCTGGAGCGTCATGCTCACGAGCACGTAGCCCAGCATGGTGGCGATCGCGGAGAGGAACAGGTAGTTGACCAACCGCCGTGCAATGAACCCGATCATGTACCAGCCTTGCGAAGTCGTTGTGCGGGACCGCGTCGTCCCGTCAGCTGTGCTCCCCTCGTGGGGGTGGAGACACTGTAACCCCCAAGTGTCTGGAATCAGAAAACGACGCGTGTTCTCAGGAAACGAAACGTATGTTTCCGGCACGTGTTGCCGATAAATCGAAACGGTAACAATTCATCCCCACTTGTGGGGGATCCCCGGAGCGGGTGCAAGATGGTCCACATTGGCCTGCGCGCCTTCCGCTCCGCATCGGTGCGGCCTTGCGCAGTTACACGTCACGAAAGGTGGATCTCGATGAGTTCCAGAACACAGGGATCGAAGCGGCGCGGCGGGATGATCCTCGCCGGCGTCTCGATCGTCGCCCTCGCATTGACGGCTTGCACCGGAGGCGGTTCAGGCGGTGGCGGCTCGACGTCGAAGCCCGCCGAGCTGTCCGGCACCGGCTGGGAGCGCGCCGACGCCGACCAGATCGCCCAGGGCGGTTCGCTCAACCTCGCCGTCGACGCGATCCCCGCGAACTGGAACCTCTACAACCTCGACAGCGGCACCGTCGACGACCAGTTCCTCAGCAACCTGTACACACCGTCGTTCATCAACATCAAGGAGGACGGCACCTGGGAGGCGAACCCCGACTTCGCGACCTCCGTCGAGCTGAAGACCGAGGACCCGCAGGTCGTCGAGATCAAGATCAACCCGGACGCCGTCTGGTCGGACGGCACCGCCATGAGCGTCGACGATTTCGCCGCGACCTGGAAGTCGCTGAACGGCGTCGACCCCGCCTACGCGCCCACCGCCACGAACGTGTGGAAGGACATCGAGTCCGTCACCGCCGGCGACAGCCCGCAGGACGTCCTCATCACGTTCAAGAACAAGAACGCGGACTGGCCGTCGATCCTCGGCAACATCTGGCCGAAGTGGCTCGGCGCGACGCCGGAGTCCTTCAACACCCTCTGGGCGACCGGACCCTATGCGGCCGACGGCACGACCTACGTCTCCGGCGGTCCGTACATCGTCAGCAAGATCGACCAGACCGGCGCGGTCGTGACCTTCGAGCCCAACCCGAAGTGGTGGGGCGACAAGCCGAAGCTCGACAACATCATCTTCAAGCAGGTGTCCCGCTCGGGTCTCGCGCAGGCGTTCTCGAACAGTGAGATCGACGTCTTCAGCATCGGCTCGAACGCCGACAACTACGAGACGGCCAAGAAGCGCAGTGACGCCGAGATCCAGCGTTCGCGTGGAACGACGTACAACCACATCACCCTGAACGGCACGTCCGAGGTCCTGAGCGACCCCGAGGTCCGCCAGGCGTTCGCCAAGTCGATCAACCGTCAGACCATCGCCGAGGCCCGCCTCGCAGCGATCGACGCACCGACCGACCTGCTGAACAACCTCATCTTCCTCCCCGGCCAGGACGGCTACGAGGACGACGCCTCCAAGGTGCTCGGCTACGACATCGACGCCGCCAAGAAGCAGCTCGACGACGCCGGTTGGAAGGAAGGCAGCGGTGGCATCCGCGAGAAGGACGGCAAGAAGCTGACCGTCCGCTACGTCATCGACTCCGACAACCCGGTCTCGGCAGAGACGTCGCAGCAGGTCCAGGCCATGGTGAAGGAGTCCGGCTTCGACCTCCAGATCGACACCGTCCCGTCCGACGACTTCTTCACGAAGTACGTCACCACCGAGACCCGCGACTTCGACGCCGTGAGCTTCGCGTGGCAGGGTACCGCGTTCCCGATCTCGAGCACCGAGTCGATCTTCTACCCGGCCGACTCCGGGCAGAACTTCCCCGGCGTCACCGACGACTCGCTCGGCGAGCTCTGGGCGAGCGCCAACGCGGAGCTCGACCCCGACAAGCGCCTCGAGATCGCGAAGGAGATCGACAAGAAGATCGTCGCCCTCGCGACCACGCTGCCGCTGTTCCCGGTGCCGTACACCTACGGCGTCAAGACCGGCCTCGTGAACTACGGGCCGACCCAGTTCGAGACCATCGACTGGAAGAACGTGGGCTGGAAGAAGTAAGCATCAGCACGCGTTCGATCTGAACGCAGCCTCGACGGGCATCGGCGGGAAACCGCCGGTGCCCGTCGCCGTTCAGCCCCCGGCCAGGACTCCTGCGGTATGATGGTCCGTCGGCACCATCGTGCCCGAATCCCATCCACTTGAAGGAAGCCACCCTTTTATGGCGCTCGCCACTCGTTCCGATCTGCGCAATGTCGCGATCGTGGCCCACGTTGACCACGGCAAGACGACCCTCGTCGACGCCATGCTGCGACAGACCAACTCTTTCGCCGAACACGCCCACCTCGAAGAACGCGCCATGGACTCGAATGAGCTCGAGCGCGAAAAGGGCATCACCATCCTCGCCAAGAACACGGCGATCTCGTACAAGGGCGAACACGCCACCGACGGCCCGATCACGATCAACGTCATCGACACCCCGGGTCACGCCGACTTCGGTGGAGAGGTCGAGCGCGGCCTGTCCATGGTCGACGGCGTCGTCCTCCTCGTCGACGCGTCCGAGGGCCCCCTCCCGCAGACCCGCTTCGTGCTCCGCAAGGCGCTCGAGGCCAAGCTGCCCGTCATCCTCCTGGTCAACAAGACCGACCGTCCCGATGCGCGCATCGACGAGGTCGTCGTCGAGAGCCAGGACCTCCTCATCGGACTCGCCAGCGACATGGCCGACGACGTCCCCGACCTCGACCTCGACGCCATCCTCGACGTCCCGGTCGTGTACGCCTCGGGTAAGGCCGGCCGTGCGTCGTCCACCAAGCCCGCCAACGGCGAACTGCCCGACAGCGAGAACCTCGAGCCACTCTTCGAGGCCATCCTCGAGCACATCCCGGCTCCGCAGTACGACGACGAGCACCCGCTCCAGGCGCACGTCACGAACCTCGACGCCTCGCCGTTCCTCGGCCGCCTCGCGCTCTTGCGCATCTTCAACGGCACGTTGAAGAAGGGCCAGACGGTCGCCTGGGTCCGCCACGACGGCGACGTCCACAACGTCCGCGTCACCGAGCTCATGATCACGAAGGCGCTCGACCGCTACCCGGCCGAGAGCGCCGGCCCCGGCGACATCGTCGCCGTCGCCGGTTTCGCCGACATCATGATCGGCGACACCCTGGCCGACCCCGAGGACGTCCGCGCGCTGCCGGCCATCACGGTCGACGACCCGGCCATCTCGATGACGATCGGTACCAACACCTCGCCGCTCATGGGCAAGGTCAAGGGCCACAAGCTCACCGCCCGCATGGTCAAGGACCGTCTCGACCGCGAGCTCATCGGTAACGTCTCACTCAAGGTCCTCGACATCGGTCGACCCGACGCGTGGGAGGTCCAGGGCCGTGGAGAGCTCGCGCTCGCCATCCTCGTCGAGCAGATGCGTCGCGAAGGCTACGAGCTCACCGTCGGCAAGCCGCAGGTGGTCACGAAGCGTATCGACGGCAAGGTCCACGAGCCCTACGAGCACCTGACCATCGACGCTCCCGAGGAGCACCTCGGCGCGATCACCCAGCTCCTCGCCGCTCGCAAGGGTCGCATGGAGAACATGTCGAACCACGGCACCGGCTGGGTCCGCATGGAGTTCATCGTCCCGTCGCGCGGCCTCATCGGCTTCCGCTCCGAGTTCCTCACCGCCACGCGCGGTACCGGCATCGCCAACGCGCTCGCGCACGGCTACGGCGAGTGGGCCGGCGCGATCACGACGCGCAACAACGGCTCGATCGTCGCCGACCGCTCCGGCGTCGTCACCCCCTTCGCGATCATCGCGCTGCAGGAGCGCATGTCGTTCTTCGTGCAGCCGACCGAAGAGGTCTACGAGGGCATGGTCATCGGCGAGAACTCGCGCAACGACGACATGGACGTCAACATCACCAAGGAGAAGAAGCTGACCAACATGCGTCAGTCTTCGGCCGACAACTTCGAGTCGATGACGCCGCCGCGCGTCCTCACGCTCGAGGAGAGCCTCGAGTTCGCCCGCGAGGACGAGTGCGTCGAGGTCACGCCCGAGCACGTGCGCATCCGCAAGGTCGAGCTCGACGCTCAGGCCCGTCAGCGCAGCTACTCGCGTCTCAAGAAGCAGTCCGAGTAGGCGGTAGCCGCTCCAACCCGATGCCCGGTCCTCTCAGGAAGACCGGGCATCCGGTCGTTAAGCTGATCGCATGCGCCGACCCGCCTCCCTCGCCCTGCTGGCCGCCCTCGTCCTCGCTCCGACGCTCGCCGGGTGCAGCGTCATCGAGTCGACCGTCAAGGACTCCGTCGAGCAGGGCATCCGCGACGCCACCGGAGGCGACTTCGATGTGAACCTCGACGAGGGGCTGCCGGACGGCTACCCCGTCGACGCGGTCCCGGTGGTCGACGGCACGGTCAACGGTGGACGTGGGACGGTCGACGGCAAGGACACCTTCGTCGTCACGGTGCAGGCGACCGATGCGGCCACCGCAGCCAAGGATGCGCTCGTCGCGGCAGGCTTCGCGGTCGACGGGGAGATCGCGAACGGCGACGGTTCGATCGTGACGCTGTCGACGACGGCCTACGACGTGAAGCTCGTCGCCTCGGCGGACAGCATCCTCTACACGGTGACGGTCAAGTAGCCGCCCCTCCGGTCCCTGAGCGCTCTTCCGGTCCCTGAGCGCTCTTCCGGTCCCTGAGCGCTCTTCCGGTCCCCGAGCGCCCTTCCGGTCCCTGAGCTTGTCGAAGGGCGCACTTCGACAGGCTCAGTGACCGGGAAGGGAGGGCTCAGTGACCGGGCAGGGAGGGCTCAGTGACCGGGCAGGGAGGGCTCAGCGACCGGGCCGGGGAGGCTCAGCGACCGAGCAGGTCCTACGCGAAGAGCGTCTCGCCGACCCAGCCGTCCTGGCTCGCGCCCGGCGGCACCGCGAAGATCGCCGACCCGACGTGCTTGATGTACTCGTTGAGCGCATCGGTGGCCAGCGCGCGCTGCACGTCGATGAACTGCTTCGGCGATCGCTGGTACGACATGAAGAACAGTCCGGCGTTCAACCGCCCGAGGTCGTCGTTGCCGTCGACGAAGTTGTATCCGCGTCGCAGGAGCTTCGTGCCCTTGAGCTGGGTCGGGTGCGCCAGGCGCACGTGTGAGTGCTTGTCGATGAGCGGCTGATCCGTAGCCCCGACCGCTTCGAAGTCGGGCTCGGTGAACTCCTTGCCGCCCGACAGCGGTGCGCCCTCGCCCTTGCTCCGACCGATGACCCGCTCCTGCTCCTGGAGCTGCGCGCGGTCCCAGGTCTCGATGATCATGCGGATCTTGCGGACCACGAGGTAGGAACCACCGCTCAGCCAGGCGGCGCTGTCCCCGTCCTGGACCCACACCTGCTCTTCGACCGTCTTCGTCTCCTCGGACTTGACGTTCGCAGTGCCGTCTTTGAAGCCGAACAGGTTGCGCGGGGTGACCTGGCTGGTGGAGGTCGACGAGGTGCGACCGAAGCCGAGCTGCGACCAGCGGATGGAGGCACGTCCGAACGCTATGCGGCTCAGATTGCGGATCGCGTGCACGGCGACCTGTGGGTCGTCGGCGCAGGCCTGGATGCAGAGGTCGCCGCCGGTGAGGCCCGCCTGCAGGTTGTCGCCCGTGAAGCGGGGGAGCTTCTCCAACTCGGCAGGGCGCCGGTCGGCGATGCCGAACCGGTCCGTGCCGTCCTCGGCAGTGAAGAGTGTGGGTCCGAACCCGAAGGTGATCGTGAGCCCGCTGGCGGGCAGTCCGAGCGCCTCGCCGGTGTCGACCGGGGGAGCGAGCGGGGAGCCGTCCACGGCGCCACCGTCGGCGACCTCCTGGCCCTGCGTCATGCGTGCCGCGGCGACACTCCAGTCCTGGAGCAGCTCGACGAGCTCCTCCCTGGTGGTCCCCGCCGACACGTCGTACGCGGCGAAGTGCAGGCGGTCCTGCGCCGGCGTGGTGATCCCGCTCTGGTGCGCCCCGCTGAAGGGGTAGACCGTCGTGACGCCCGAGGCACTCGCCGAGGCGCTCACGGCTGCGGTGATGGCAGCGGTCGCCCCGGCTCCGGCCGCCAGCCCCGCGGCGCCTGCTCCGGCGAGGCCGAACAGCGCCCGTCGCGACAGCCCGCGCCGTGGGGTGTCGCTCGGCGGTGCGGACGCGGTGCCGGGTCCAGGTTCGGTGGGCGCCGATCCTGCCTCGGGTGCAGGGGTTGTGGGGGGAGTGTGCTCGGTCATCGGACCTCATGCTATTCAGGGATGGCTGGAAGGCCGCAGGGCCGGAACCCCCAGAATGCTCTGAGCGGTTCCGGCCCGGCGCGCCGCGGAGGCGGCGGTGGATCCGGTCGGTGTTACTCGGCGACGCCGAGCACCGTGTGGGTGAGCTGCGACAGCGGCTCGGAGAGGGCGTTCACCTGGTCGGATAGCTCCTTGCGCTGCTCCTCGGTGACGGTGTCGTAGCTCACGAAACCGTTGTCGAGGCTGCCGTACTTCGCGAGCAGGTCCTGCAGCGCCGTGAACTCGGTCTCGATCTGGCCGACGAGCTTCGTGCCCGCCTCGCCCTTGCTCGCGGCGATGTCCTTGACGTTGCCGAACGCGACCTCGGCTCCCTGCACGTTGGCCGCGAAGTCGTAGAGGTCGGTGTGGGACCACCAGTCCTCCTCGCCGGAGATCTTGCCGACGGCGACCTCGTCGAGGAGACCGATGGCGCCGTTCGAGATGTCGCCGAGGCTCACGGTGAAGTCCTTCTCGGAGACGAGGTCGAACAGCTGCTGCACGTCGTCGACGAGACCGGTGGCGAACTGCTGACGCTGCTCCGGCGTCGACGGCGTCCAGTCCAGCAGCGCGCTCGTGCCGTCGGAATTCAGTGCGTCGGCTGCCGGTGGCCAGAGGTCCTTCTCGATCCGGTGGAAGCCGGTCCAGTCGAGTCCTTCAGCCACGGCGTCGACCTCGCGGTAGTCGATCTTCGGGTCGAGGTCGCCGAAGGCCTCGGCCGTCGGCTCGATGCGTTCGTACGAGACGCGCGTCGTCGCGAAGAGCTGACGGGCGGTCTCGTCGTCGCCGGCGACGTACGCGTCGGTGAAGGCCTTCACCTGCGGCACGAGTTCGGCCACCTGCGACTTGATGTAGGCGACGTAGTTCGTCACGGCCTGGTCGGTGAGCGCCTGCTCGTCCTTCGAGACGGCGGCGTTCTCGCCCGTCACGGTGAACTCGGCGAGGCCGACCGGTGCACCGACGAGCTGGAACTTGCAGGCCGTGTAGTACGTGCCGGGGTTCAGCTGTGCGACGTAGGACACCGTCTGGCCCGGCGTCACGTTCTCCTTCTCGCCGACGATGCGCAGCTTGTCCGAGGCGAGGATCTCGAACTCGTTGACGTCGGTGCCGTTGTTGGTGATCGAGAAGGTCACGGCACCGGCCGTCGCCTTCGCCACGGACACCGAGCACGAGTCGTCGGTGATGGCGACGGTGAGTGCGTCGCTTCCCGTCTTGTTCGGGACGCATCCCGTGAGGGCGAGGGCGAGGACGCCCGCGCCGGCGAGGCCGGCGATGATGCGGTGCTGCATGGAGACTCCTGTCGGAAGGTGCTGGTGCTTGGTTCGTGGTGGGTCGGGGACCGGTCAGGCGTTCGTCGTGACCGGTTTCGTGACCGAGGTCGGGCGCCGACGGCCGAGTCCTGAGACCCGGATGAAGCAGACGAGCGTGACGATCAGGTACAGCAGCCACGCACCGAACTGTGCCCACGTCGGGGCGGGGGTGAAGTTGAAGAGTCCGCCGAGGACGGTGCCGTACCAGCTCGTCGGCGGGACGACGGCGCTCAGGTCGAACGCGGCCTGCCCCCAGCCGGGGATGACACCCGCCTCCTGGAGGTCGCCGACGCCGTAGGCGAGGACGCCGGCGGCCACGACGACGAGGAAGAGGCCGGTCCACGTGAAGAAGGTCCCGAGGTTGATGCGGACGAATCCGCGGTAGATGAGATAGGCGATGACGACGGAGGTGAGGATGCCGAGGAGCGCGCCGATCGAGCCGACGACGGCGTTCTCGCCGGAGTTGACGCTCGCCCAGATGAACAGGGCGGTCTCGATCCCCTCGCGGCCGACGCTGATGAAACCGAGCACGATGATCCCGATCGCCGACCCGGCGACGGCGGCGTCGAGTCGTGACTCGAGGTCGTGCTTGAGCTCTCGGGCGTTGCGCCCCATCCAGAAGATCATCCAGGTGACGAGCCCGACGGCCAGGATGGACAGTCCGCCGCCGAGGATCTCCTGCGCCTGGAAGCTCAGCCCGTACGGTCCCCAGGTGAGGATGGCACCGACGCCGAGCGAGACGACGATCGCGACGGCGACGCCGAGCCACAACCTGGGGAGGACGTCCCGGCGGCCGAGCTTGTTCAGGTAGGCGACGAGGATGCCGACGATGAGGCCGGCTTCGAGGCCTTCTCGGAGGCCGATGAGGTAGTTCGCGAGCACGTGACCGGACTTTCGGGCGTCGAGCAGGCGGTCGCCCGGGGGAGGCCGTCGTCTGCGGGGTGGGGATGCATCCGAGGGCGCGCCGGGCGGGGACCGTGGTCCGGGCGGGGCGCTGCGACTTCGGAACGCGGTTGGGTAAGGCTAACCTTATCCGACGTCGACCATAGCGCCTGACACCGAGGGTGTCCAGATACAATCGGCGGATGACCGATCCGGCCCCCGACCCCAGCCTCCCAGACGGCCGCACGGTCGGCGACGACCGCTGGTTCCCGCCGACACCGCCGCAGCCGGACGCACCACACGAGCCGTCCACGGCGTCGCGGGTGATCGGGATCGTCCTCGCATTCCTCGTCGGTCTGGCGTACGGCGCCATCGGCACGGTCGCTCACGCCTGGGCGCCCTCCGTCCTCGGTGTCGCGCTCCCGGTCGGGCTGGTGCTCGGCATCCTCGGTGTGGCCATGCTCCTGGTCGGACTCCGGATCGTCCTGGGAGACCGGCTCGCAGCGTCGGCAGCGGCGCTCGGGGTCATCCTCATGATCGGGATCCTGCTGCTCGAGAGCACCGGTGGCTCCGTCCTCATCCCGCAGAGCGTCTCGGGCCTCGTCTGGACCATCGCCCCCGGCCTCATCGCCGTCCTCGTCGTGGCGTGGCCGAAGCTCCCGGAGCGCGCCCGCAAGCGCGACGACCGTCCTGCGGGACCGACGCCCGAACCGCTCCCCGTCTCGCCGCAGGCGTAGACTGGACAACTCAGTGCTCGTGAAGGGAGCCACCCGCCCGTGACCTACGTGATCGCCCTGCCGTGCGTCGATGTCAAGGACCGCGCCTGCATCGACGAATGCCCCGTCGACTGCATCTACGAGGGTGAACGGTCGCTCTACATCCACCCCGACGAATGCGTCGACTGCGGCGCGTGCGAGCCGGTCTGCCCGGTGGAGGCCATCTACTACGAGGACGACCTCCCCGAGGAGTGGGCGGACTACTACAAGGCCAATGTCGAGTTCTTCGACGAGGTCGGTTCCCCGGGCGGGGCCGCGAAGGTCGGCGTGATCCCCTCGGACCACCCGCTCATCGCCGCCCTGCCGCCCCAAGCCCACGAGTAGTCGCGTGGCACTGCAGCCGCTGCCCGACTACCCCTGGGACCTCATGGTCCCGTATGCGGAGCAGGCCCGTCGGCATCCCGACGGCATCGTCGACCTCTCGATCGGTTCGCCGGTCGATCCGACTCCCGGCCTCATCCGGGATGCGCTCCGCGCGGCCACGGACGCGCACGCGTACCCGACCACGGTCGGCACGCCCGAACTCCGGCAGGCGATCGTCGACTGGTTCGCGCGCCGTCGTGGTGTCGAGGGGCTCACCCTCGACGCCGTCCTCCCGACGATCGGCTCGAAGGAACTCGTCGCGCTGCTCGCCTTCCTCCTCGGCCTGGGCGCCGGCGACACCGTGGTCCACCCCGTGGCCGCCTACCCGAGCTACGCGGTCGGCGCGGCGATCGCCGGAGCCGAGGCGTTCGCGTCCGACGACCCCGCCGAATGGCCGGAGAGCACCCGGCTGGTCTGGCTGAATTCCCCCGGCAACCCCGACGGTCGTGTCCTGTCGGTCGACGAGCTGCGGGCAGCCCGAGCCAGAGCCCGCGAACTGGGCGCCGTCCTCGTGGGCGATGAATGCTACGCGGAACTCGGCTGGGAGGGGGAGTGGTCCGACACGCCGACCCCGTCCGTGCTCGATCCACGCGTGACCGACGGCGACACCGAGGGCGTCCTCGCGATCTACTCCCTGAGCAAGCAGTCCAACCTCGCCGGCTACCGTGCCGCGTTCCTCGCGGGCGACGAGCGCCTGGTGCGTCGGCTGGTCACCGTCCGGAAGCACGCGGGTCTCATGCTGCCGGCCCCGCTGCAGGCCGCCATGGTCGCGGCGCTCGGCGACGACGCCCACGTCGCGGAGCAGAAGGCCCGGTACCGCGCCCGCCGTGAGGTGCTGCTCCCGGCCGTCCGCGAGGCCGGGTTCCGGGTCGATCGCAGCGAGGCGGGACTGTACCTGTGGATCACCGAGGGCCAGGACGCCTGGGTGAGTATCGACCGCTTGGCGTCGATCGGTGTCCTTGCTGGCCCGGGGGTGTTCTACGGCGAGGCCGGGCCGCAGCACGTGCGGCTCTCCCTGACCGCCACCGACGAGCGCATCGCGGCCGCCGCGGCCAGACTTCGGGGCCTCCGCCCGATTTCGGGGTGAACTCCAAGGAAGTCGCCGGATCACTGTGGGAAACAACAGTTGGGTCGGAAGCCGATTAGGCTGTATGTGACACGCCGTCGTATCGGAGGGCGATGTCGAGTCCCTATCGCACGAAGATATGAGGAGGCGCCGTGGGCGACGTCGAGAAACAGGCTTCCACCGAGACGCATCAGGTCACCCTGAACTACCCCGGCGGAACGGCCGAATTCCCGATCCACCAGTCAGCCCAGGGCGCGTCGAGTATCGACATCTCCTCGCTCACGCGGCAGACCGGCCTGACCACACTCGACTACGGGTTCGTCAACACGGCGGCGACCAAGTCGGCGATCACGTACATCGACGGCGACCAGGGCATCCTGCGCTACCGCGGCTACCCGATCGAGCAGCTCGCCAAGCAGTCGACCTTCCTCGAGGTCGCCTGGCTGCTCATCCACGGGGAGCTCCCGACGGCCGACGAACTCGGCGGGTTCGACGAGAAGATCCGGCGCCACACGCTCCTCCACGAGGACCTCAAGCGGTTCTTCTCAGCGCTCCCGCACACGGCGCACCCGATGGCCGTCCTGTCGAGCGCCCTGCAGGCCATGTCGACCTACTACGAGTCGGACGCCAACCCGCACGATCCCGACCACGTCGAGCTCACGACGGTCCGCATGCTCGCGAAGCTCCCGGTGATCGCCGCCTACGCACACAAGAAGTCGGTCGGGCAGGCGTTCCTCTACCCCGACAACTCGCTGAGCTTCGTCGACAACTTCCTCAAGCTGAACTTCGGGAACCTTGCCGAGCCCTACGAGATCGATCCCGTCCTGTCGAAGGCGCTCGACCTCCTGCTCATCCTGCACGAGGACCACGAGCAGAACGCCTCGACCTCCACGGTCCGCCTCGTGGGCTCCACCGGAGCGAACCTCTACGCCTCGGTGTCCGCCGGCATCAACGCCCTGTCGGGTCCGCTGCACGGTGGCGCGAACGAGGCCGTCCTGCAGATGCTCGGCCGGATCCAGGAGTCCGGCGAGGGCGTGCAGCGCTTCGTCGACCGCGTGAAGAACAAGGAAGACGGCGTGAAGCTCATGGGCTTCGGGCACCGCGTCTACAAGAACTACGACCCGCGCGCCAAGCTCGTCAAGGAGAGCGCCGGCGAGGTGCTCCGGGCGCTCGGTATCAACGACCCGCTGCTCGACCTGGCTCAGGAGCTCGAGCAGATCGCCCTCGAGGACGACTACTTCAAGGAGCGCAAGCTCTACCCGAACGTCGACTTCTACACCGGCGTCATCTACAAGGCGATGGGCTTCCCGACGCGGATGTTCACGGTGCTCTTCGCCATCGGACGCCTGCCCGGATGGATCGCCCACTGGCGTGAGATGAACCTCGACCCGCAGACCAAGATCGGGCGCCCGCAGCAGCTGTACACGGGTTCGCCCGAGCGTCCCTTCCCGACGCGCTAGTCCCGTAGGTTCCTGAGCCTGTCGAAGGGCGGCCCCGCATCCACCTCGGATGCGGGGCCGTTCTGTGTTCGGGGACGCCGGGTCAGGCGTGCAGTGCCGCGTTCAGCTCGACGCCCGAGCCCGAGCGGGGGAGCACCTCGACGGCCCCGGTGAGCGAGTTCCGACGGAACAGGAGGTTCGGGACACCCGACAGCTCGACCGCCTTGACCGTGCGCGGCGCGCCCTCGGCCGTGGCCGCAGCACCCGCGAGGACGACCTTGGTGCCCGCGGTCACGTAGAGACCCGCCTCGACCACCGAGTCGTCGCCGATCGAGATGCCGATGCCGGAGTTGGCGCCGAGGAGGGCGCGCTGACCGATCGCCACCCGCTGCGTCCCGCCGCCGGAGAGCGTCCCCATGATCGACGCACCACCCCCGATGTCGCTGCCGTCGCCGACGACGACGCCCTGCGAGATGCGTCCTTCGACCATCGACGCGCCGAGGGTTCCGGCGTTGAAGTTGACGAAGCCCTCGTGCATGACGGTGGTACCCGGTGCCAGGTGGGCGCCGAGCCGGACGCGCGAGGCGTCGGCGATCCGGACCTTGTCGGGCGTCACGTAGTCGAGGAGTCTCGGGAACTTGTCGATGCCGGTCGCGTGGATGCCGGAGCGGAGGAGCGACGGCCGGAGACGGTCGAAGTCCGCGGGGTGCACGGGGCCGGCGTTGGTCCAGACGACGATCGGGAGGTGCGCGAAGACACCGTCGAGCGAGATCGTGTTCGGCTGGACGAGCAGGTGGCTGAGCAGGTGCAGCCGCAGGTAGGCGTCCGGGGTGCTCTGCGGAGCGGCCTGCAGCTCGATCTCGACGGTGACGATGTCGATGCGGACGGCCCGGCGCTCGTCGTCGGTCGCGAGGGCCTCGAGGTCTGCGGGGGCGATCCAGCGGTCGCGGCCCTCGGGGATCCGTCCGAGCGAGGGCTCGGGGAACCAGGTGTCGAGCACGGTGCCGTCGGCGGCGATGGTCGCGAGGCCGGAGCCCCAGGCGTGAGTCGGAACGGGGGTCTCGGCAGGCGCAGCGGTCATGGCTCCAGGGTACCGGCCAACACTCAGGCCGACGGCCAATACACTGGTGCCATGCCAGCCGAAGTCCCCGTACTCGACCTGTCCGTCTCCTCGGTTGAACTCACCCAGCAGCTGTGCGACATCGCCTCCGTCTCGGGGGACGAGGCCCGCATCGCCGACGCGATCGAGGCGTCGCTCGAGGGGCTCGAGCACCTGACGATCGTGCGCGACGGCGACACGGTCGTCGCTTCCACCTCGCTCGGACGTGCCCAGCGGGTCATCATCGCCGGCCACATCGACACCGTCCCGATCAACGGCAACGTCCCGACCCGGTTCGAGGAGCGCGACGGCGAGGCGGTGCTCTGGGGTCGGGGGACGGTCGACATGAAGGGCGGCGTCGCGGTCCAGCTGAAGCTCGCGGCTGAGCTCACCGATCCCGTCGTCGACATCACCTGGATGTGGTACGACAACGAGGAGGTCGCATCCGACCTCAACGGCCTCGGGCGTCTCGCGCGGAACCGTCCCGACCTCTTCGTCGGTGACTTCGCGATCCTCGGCGAGCCGAGCAACGCCGGCGTCGAGGGTGGCTGCAACGGAACGCTGCGCGTCCACGTGAGCGCCCACGGCCGGCGCTCGCACGCGGCCAGGAGCTGGGTCGGCGTCAACGCGATCCACGCGATCTCCCCGGTCCTCGCGACACTCGCCTCGTACACGCCACGGGAGGTCGAGGTCGACGGGCTCGTCTATCGCGAGGGCGTCAACGCGGTCGGGATCACCGGCGGCGTCGCCGGGAACGTGATCCCCGACCTCGTCACCGTCGAGGTGAACTACCGCTTCGCTCCGAGCCGGACGGGTGCCGAGGCGCTCGCCCACCTCGAGGAACTCTTCTCCGGCTTCGAGGTCGTGCAGACGGACGTCGCGGAGGGCGCTCGTCCCGGGCTCGACGCGCCGATCGCCCAGGACTTCCTGGCCGCGGTCGGCGGCACACCGGCTCCGAAGTACGGATGGACGGACGTCGCACGCTTCTCTGCACTCGGCGTCCCCGCCGTCAACTACGGACCGGGTGACCCGCTCCTCGCCCATGCCGACGACGAGCGCGTCCCGCTCGCGCACATCGAGGACTGCGAGCGCGGGCTCCGGGCCTGGCTGACCGGGCCCGATGGTCGCTGACACGGCCCACTCGACCGAGGTCGAGGAGCGGCCGTCCATGCTCCGGCGCTGGGCCCGCCTGCCGTGGTGGGGGCGGATCACCATCGTGTACGTGCTGTCCCGCCTGGTGACGACCGCGATGTTCGCGGTCGCGAGTCTGCTGCAGGCGCCGGACTCCCGGTTCGGCGCGTTCCCCTCGCTGGGGACGCTCGCCGCCGGCTGGGACGGGCAGTGGTACTGGTGGATCGCGACGTACGGCTACCCGACCCAGCTGCCGCTCGACGACGCCGGCCGGGTCGCGGAGAACGCGTGGGCGTTCATGCCGGTCTATCCGGGGGTCGTGAAGGCGCTCTCGGTCGTCACCTTCCTGCCGTGGCCGGTCATGGCCGTGATCGTCTCGCTGTGCTGTGGCCTGGGGGCGGCCCTGCTGTTCCACCGGCTCCTGCGCATCCGCCTCGGCGATGAACGGGCGATGTTCGCCGTCGTGCTGTTCTGCATCGCCCCGCTCAGCGCCCTGTTCCAAGTCGCCTACGCCGAATCGATGTTCCTGCTGCTGCTGACGCTCGCGCTGCTCCTGCTCGTGACGCGCCGGTACGGCTGGCTCCTCGCGGTCATCCCGGTCATGGCGTTCACCCGCCCCGGAGTCCTGGCCTTCTCGCTCCTGCTGGGCCTCCATCTCATCGTGCGGATCGTCACGCGACACCGCGACCCGCTGGCGCGCCGGGAGGTCGTCCTCATCCTCGCGGGCGGGGCACTCGCCGCCGTCGCCGGATTCGCGTGGATGGTCATCGCCGGCCTCGTCACCGGGACGCCGGACGCGTACCTCGAGACGGAGCTGGCGTGGCGGGCCGCCTTCATCGGGGAGCAACCGCTCGTCCCGTTCTCCGCCTGGATCCAGGGCGGCCAGTTCTGGTTCGGGGATGGTCCGGGCATCGCCGTCGTCGCAGCGGTCTTCGTCGGCTCCGTCGTGCTCCTGTTCCTCCCGCCGGTGCGCCGGCTCGGTGCCGACCTCCGGTTGTGGGTGGGGTCCTACCTCCTCTACCTCTTCGCGGTGTTCTTCCCACAGACGAGTGTCTTCCGGCTGCTCGTCCCGGTCTTCCCGCTCCTCGGTGCCGTCGCCGTCCCACGGAACCGCTGGTACCGCGGTGGCGTCGTCATCGTCTCGCTGGCGCTGCAGTGGTGTTGGATCTTCGTCATGTACGGGCTCGCGAACGCGTATTGGACCATTCCCTGAGTGCCGATCCGGCTTCATCCTGCGCCTCGCCGCGCTCAGGATTATCACGAGCCCCCGTGATACGAGATAATGGGGGTCAGTCGAAAAACGAGAGGGGACTCGCATGGCCGCAATGAAGCCACGCACCGGAGACGGGCCAATGGAGGCCGTGAAGGAGGGTCGGCTCATCATCGTGCGAGTGCCTCTTGAAGGGGGAGGGCGTCTCGTCGTGTCGGTCAACGACGCAGAGGCTCAAGAACTGCATGATGCACTCGCGGGTGTGGTGAGCGCGGGCTGATCCCCGTCACCGACGCCGCATGAGCTGAGAACCGGCCGTCATCACTGCTCGCAGAGTCAGGATGGCGGCCGGTTCGTCGTCGTGCGGAGCGCTCAGAGGTTGGGTTTGGTGATCTGCAGGAGGCCGTCGCCGGCGGGGGACAGGGCGCTGACGACCGCGTCGGACGCGGAGATCTCCTGGACGAGCGAGCGGAACAGTCCTGTGGTCTCGTCCCGCTGAGCCGGATCGGCCACGCGGCCTCGCCAGAGCGCATGCGGGACGAGCACGGTGCCGCCGGGACGCACCAGACGGAGTCCGTGCTCGACGTACTCGATCACCGATCCCGGGTCGCCGTCGACGAGGACGAGGTCGTAGGAGTTCTCGTTCATCCGCGGCAGGACGTCGAGTGCGCTGCCGGTGATGAGGCGGATGCGGTTGGTGGTGATGCCGGCCTCCGTGAACGCCGCGCGTGCCTGCTGCTGGTGCACGATCTCGGTGTCGATGGACGTCAGCACCGCGCTCGTGGCACCGCGGAGCAGCCAGAGCCCGGAGACGCCGGTGCCGGTCCCCACCTCGACGATGGACTCCGCGCGGGTGGCCGCGGCCACCACCGCGATCTGCGCGCCGATCGCGGGAGAGATCGGTTCGACACCCAGTTCGTGCGCGTGAGCGCGCGCCGTGAGCATCGCCGCGCTCTCGACGACCACGTCGCCCGCGTACTTCCAGTTGAGATTGTGTTCTGACACCTTGCCTCCGGATCCCAGCGTATGGCCTGGAACTGCTCCGACAGCTGAGGCTCGCGCGGTAGTCTGATCTCGTGTTCGGTCTGACCTTCGACAAACTCCTCATCATCGGGGTCATCGCCGTGTTCCTGCTGGGTCCGGAACGGCTGCCGTACTACGCCTCGCAACTGGCACGACTCGTCCGCACCCTCCGCGACCTCGCCTCCGGTGCCAAGGACCGGATGCGCGAGGAGATGGGGCCGGAGTTCGACGAGGTCGACTGGAAGAAGCTCGACCCACGTCAGTACGATCCGAGGCGCATCATCCGCGAGGCGCTCCTCGACGACGAGCCCCCGGTGACGCCGACGGTCGCGACGACCGCTCCGCTCGACGCGGCTCCCGCGGCCGCCGCTGCAGCCGTTCCGTCGCTCGAGAAACCGAAGTCGATCCAGGCGGCGACCGACGAGCGCCTGCGCCGACTCGCAGCCGGCGAGACCGCCGCGCCCCCGTTCGACCTCGAAGCCACCTGAGTCCGCTTCGGTCGCACGCGTCCGACCCGGACGGCTCAGTTCGTGCTGACGCCGAGACGGCGACCGGCGAGGCCACGCGGTCTGGCAGCGAGCTGTCCGGCCAGCCGGAGGATCTCGGCGGCCGCGGGATCCGTCGGATCCGAGAGCACGATCGGCAGCCCGGCGTCTCCACCTTCCCGAAGCGGGACGCTGAGCGGGACCGAGGCGAGGAGCGGTACCGGTGCGTCCTGGCCGATCGACAACCGCGCTGCGAGCGCCTCGCCACCCCCTGAGCCGAACAGCTGCAGGATGCTGCCGTCGGGCTGGGGGAGACCCGCCATGTTCTCGATGACGCCGTGGACGCGCTGCCCGGTCTGGCGCGCAACCACGCCGCTGCGCTCGGCCACCTCGGCGGCGGCCGGCTGCGGTGTCGTGACGACGAGCACCTCGGCGTGGGGGAGCAGCTGGCCGATGGAGATGGCGACGTCCCCGGTGCCGGGCGGGAGGTCGAGGAGCAGGACGTCGAGGTCGCCGAAGAACACGTCGGTCAGGAACTGCTGGATGGTGCGGTGGAGCATCGGTCCGCGCCAGGCGACGGCGACGGCGGTGGTGCCGTCCGTCGGTGCGTCGATGAACATGCCGATCGAGACGACCTTCACGCCGTGGGCGACCGGCGGCAGGATCATGTCGCCGACCTGCGTCGGTTTGACGGCCACGCCGTCCTCGACCAGGCCGAGGAGCCCCGGGATGGAGAACCCGTGGACGTCCGCGTCGACCAGGCCGACCCGCAGACCACTGGCGGCGAGTGCGACCGCCAGGTTCGCGGTCACCGTCGACTTCCCGACACCGCCTTTGCCGCTCGTCACGGCGTATACACGGGTCAGTGAGTCCGGGCCGAACGGGATGCCGCGGGCGCTCCGGCCGCCTCGCAGGCGCTCCGTGAGCGCTTGACGCTCCGCCGTCGACATCACCTGGACGTCGACCGCGACGCTCGTGACCCCGGGGGTCGCCGCGGTGGCCTCACGCACGTCGCGCTCGATGCTCGCCGCTGCCGGGCAGCCGACGATCGTGAGCTTGATCGTGACATCGGCCGCACCGTCGTCGTCCACCGTGATCGGGCCGACCATGTCGAGTTCGGTGATCGGTCTGCGGATCTCGGGGTCGATGACCCGGGCGAGAGCAGTCCTGATCCGCTCGGCGAGGCCGGTGTCAGCGGCGTCGGCGTCAGCCACGCCGACGCTCGGGCCCGTCGTGTTCGGGCTGGTCGGTGCGATCCCGATCGAGTTCCTCGAGCAGGGAGCGCAGTTCGGCGCGGATGAAGTCCTTCGACGCCATGTCCTTCAGGGCCAGGCGCAGCGCGACGACCTCACGGGCGAGGTACTCGGTGTCGGCGAGGTTCCGTTCGGACCGCTGCCGGTCCTGCTCGATCTGCACGCGGTCGCGGTCGTCCTGGCGGTTCTGGGCGAGCAGGATGAGCGGCGCCGCGTAGGAGGCCTGGAGGGAGAGCACGAGCGTCAGTGCGACGAAACCGATGTCGACGGAGTCGAACCGGAGGGCGAGCGGTCCGTAGGTGTTCCAGCCGATCCAGAGGATGACGAAGAGCGTGAGGCCGAGCAGGAACCACGGGGTGCCCATCGCCCGGGCGATCCACTCCGTGAAGCGGCCGAAGCGGTCGCGCGAGGCCGGTGCGCGGCGGATGGACCGCACGGAACTGCGAAGTCCCTTCGGAGCGTCGAGCCTGATCTCATTGCGGGGAGCTCGTGCCACGACCTGCCCTCCTTCCGTTCGTTCCGAGCCGCTGTTCCGACGGCGGGAGTTCGTCGTTCTCGTCGATGCTGCGCCAGTCGTCGGGGAGCAGGTAGTCGAGCACGTCGTCGATCGTCACGACCCCGAGCAGGCGGTGCTGTTCGTCGACGACGGGCACCTGGACGAGGTTGTAGCTGGCGAGGATCCGCGAGACCTCGGCGGCGGAGGTCCGGACGCCCACCGGGTCGAGGCTCTGATCGAGCAGCGTGCCGAGGCGCTCGTGCGGCGGGTAGCGGAGCATGCGCTGGAAGTGCACCATCCCGAGGAAGCGTCCCGTCGGGGACTCGTACGGCGGCAGGGTGATGCAGACTCCGGCCGCCAGCGCCGGTGCCAACTCGGAGCGTCGGATCGACGCGAGGGCTTCCGCGACGGTGGCGTCGGCGGAGAGGATGATCGGCTCGGTCGTCATGAGGCCACCCGCGGTCTCCGGGTCGAACCGGAGCAGCATGCGGACGTCCTCGGCCTCCTCCGGTTCCATGAGCTCGAGGAGGTGCTCTCCGCGATCCTCGGGGAGCTGGGCGATGAGGTCGGCGGCGTCGTCGGGCTGCATCTGGTCGAGGACGTCAGCCGCGCGGTCGTCGTCGAGCTGGCCGAGGATCTGCACCTGGTCGGTCTCGGGCATCTCCTCGAGCACGTCCGCGAGTCGGTCGTCGGACAGCTCCTCAGCGACCTCGATCATCCGGTCGCGCGGGAGGTCGAGGAGCGTGTTCGCGAGGTCGGCCGGTTTCAGGTCGGCATAGGTCGCGATGAGCTGCTCGGCGGACTGCGCCTCGCCGAGTTCCTGCTCCTCGCGCAGCTCGTTCCAGGTGGCGAAGGTCGTCGGGCCCTTCACGAAGGGGGAGGCGGTGGTCTTCGGGCGGCGGACGAACAGCTGCGACACCTGCCACTCGCCGGGCCCCTGCTCCTCGATGGCGACGTCCTCGATCGTCGCCTCCTCGCCGGTGGTCCGGAAGACGACACGTCGGCCGAAGAGTTCGGCGATCACGCGCACCTCGCCACCGCGCTGCTCGAACCGGCGGACGTTGATGAGTCCCGTGGTGATGATCTGCCCGGCGCCGATGCTCGTCACGCGGCCGATCGAGACGAACACGCGGCGCTTGCCGGGGATCTCGACGATGAGGCCAACGACCCGCGGTGGTTTGCCGGTGCGGTAGACGACGAGCACGTCCCTGACCTTGCCGACACGATCGCCCGCGGGGTCGAAGACGGTGCACCCGGCGAGCCTGGCGACGAACACTCTGGTTGCACTCACGACTACTAACCTACCCGCCGGTGGTCGGCCTGGAGTGTCCGCTCCGGGCGGGGTGAGAGGATGGAGGTATGAGTGATCCGCGACAGTTCGGCCGGAAGGGCGCCCCGACGCTCGGCGTCATCCCGCGAGGCGAGACGGTGGCCAGCTACGAGAGCTACGAGTCCGCGCAGGCCGCGATCTCCTCGCTCGCCCACACCGATTTCCCGGTCAAGGAGATCTCGATCGTCGGCAGCGATCTCAAGAGCGTCGAACGCGTCACCGGTCGCCTCAGCTACGGCCGTGCTGCGGGAGCCGGTGCGGTCAGCGGTGCCTGGCTCGGACTGTTCCTCGGGCTCGTCCTCGTCATCTTCAACCCCGAGACGAACCTCATGCTGCTCGGTGCCGCGGTGCTCATGGGTGCCGCGTTCGGCATGCTGTTCGGCATCGTGTCGTACTCGGTGACCCGCAAGCGGCAGGAGTACACCTCGGCCACGCTCGTCGTCGCGACGCGCTACGACCTCATCGTCGGCGGTGAGCTCGCGAACCGTGCACGCAACCTCCTGGAGCGCGGCCCGGAGACCGACGCGGGCTGATCCAGCCGCGTCAGGCTCCGAGCCGTCGCCCGACGGACGGGCTCAGCGCGCGAGCCAGGCCTCGACCTCGTCCGCGGTGCGCGGGATGCCGGCGGACAGGTTCTCCGCGCCGTCCTCGGTGACGAGGATGTCGTCCTCGATCCGGACGCCGATGCCGCGATACTCCTCGGGGACCGTGAGGTCGTCGACCTGGAAGTAGAGGCCGGGCTCGATGGTGAAGACCATGCCTGGCTCGATCACGGCGTCGGCGTACATCTCGCGGCGGGCCTGGGCGCAGTCGTGCACGTCGGTGCCGAGATGGTGGCTCGTCCCGTGCACCATGTACCGCCGGTGCTGCTCGTTCTCCTTCAGGAGCGCTTCCTCGGCGGTGACGGGGAGCAGCCCCCACTCGGCGGTCTTGCGCGCGATGACCGCCATCGCGGCCGCGTGCACCTCTCGGAACCGGATGCCGGGGCGGACGATGGCGAAGGCCTCGTCGGCCGCCTCGCGGACGGCCTCATAGACCCTGCGCTGGACCTCGGTGAACGTGCCGGACACCGGGAGCGTGCGGGTGATGTCGGCGGTGTAGTAGCTGTCGAGCTCGACGCCGGCGTCGATGAGGATGAGGTCGCCCGGGACGACCCGTCCGTCGTTGCGTGTCCAGTGGAGGATGCAGGCGTGCGGTCCGGCGGCGGCGATGGTCTCGTACCCGACGCCGTTCCCATCGGCGCGAGCCCGCCCGGCGAAGACGCCCTCGACGATGCGCTCGCCGCGCTCGTGAGCGAGGATCTTCGGGAGTTCGGCGATGACGTCGTCGAAGCCGCGCGCGGTCGCGTCGACGGCGAGACGCATCTGCGCGATCTCGTAGGCGTCCTTCACGAGGCGCATCTCCGACACGGCGCGCGTCAGCTCGTCGTCGACGTCGACCGTGAGATCGGCGGCGTCGGCCGTGAACGCCGAGAGGTCGGCGGTCGTGACCGCGAGGTCAGCCGCCACCTGGGCGAGCGACGGACGTGCACCGATCCAGAACTCGCCGATCGCGGCGTTCGTGTAGAACTCGTCGGTGTCGCGGCCCGCTCGCTCTCGGAAGTACAGGGTCGCGGTGTGGCCGGACCCCTCGGGATCGAGCACGAGGACGCTGTCGGGTTCGGTGTCGGCCGCCCAGCCGGTGTAGTACGAGAAGGCGGAGTGCGCCCGGTACAGGTAGTCGGTGTCGTTCGACCGCTGCTTCATCCCGCCCGCGGGGAGGACGAGACGCTGACCGGGAAACTGAGCGGACAGGCGTTCACGACGAGCCGCTGCCAGGCCGGCGGTCTCCCGCGGCTCCGGCAGGACCTCGGGGCGGTCCGCCCACCCGGTGCCGATGAAGGCACGGAAGCCCTCGGACCAGGCGGCCGCCCGGTTGGAGGTCGCCTCGGTCTGGACGGTGTTCGAACTGGATGTGTCTGCGGAAGTCGCCATGCCTCCATTGTCGCACTGCGGTGGCGACAGGTGCCCGTCGCTCAGCCCGCCGTGCGGGGGAGCAGCGTCGCGACCACGGGCCGGTGATCGCTGCCGGTGCCGTCGACGTCGGTGAGCACGCGAGCCGACACGGTGACCCATCCCGGTGACGCCATGACGTGGTCGATCGGCGCGCCGAGGACCGCCGGGAGCTCGGTCGGCCAGGTACCGAGCCCGGCTGCCGCGTCGGCTGCGGCGGCGTCGTGGCATGCGCCCAGGTCGCCGACGCCGCGCAATCCGGCGAGGTGGTCGAGCGTCGCGTTGAAGTCACCGGCCATGATCATGTCCGCGTCGTCGGTGCAGCGGCTGGCGAGATCGGCGAGTTCCGAGCGCCAATCGTCGAGCCGACTCGGCAGTGGGGCCGTGGTGTGGACGGCGACGAGGGTCGGTCCGCGACCGAGGACCGGATCGGCGATGAGGGTCTCCGAGCGTTCGATGGCGGTCGGCCCGGTCGCCGTCGGTACGCGGACCGCGTACTCGCCGAGTCCGGTGCTGATGAGGAGGCTCGTCCCTCCTGCGTCGGCGGCGGTCGAATGCGCCACCATCGGCCGTCCGGCGGCGGTCATCGTGGCGGCGACGACCGCCGCGGTGTCGGACGAGGTCTCCGGGAGGGCGACGACGTCGGCGCCCTCACGCACCGCGATCGCCGCGATCGTCCCGGGGTCGACGGCGTCGCCGAGGGTGTTCCAGGCGAGGACCGTGACCTGATCCGCGAGATCGGTCGCCTCTCCGGCGACCATCTGGTCGTCGACCCCGCGGTTGGCGGTGACGACGGCGCCGGTGACCGAGACCGCGGCGAGGACGACCGCCAGGATGGCGGGGAGCACGCGGCGGGATCCCCGGACCAGGATCGTCGTCACGAGGCAGAGGAGGGCGCCGCCGGCGGCGGCGATCGCCACGACGAGGCGGAACGCGCTCAGTTGGACGACGACCTGGGCCTGTTCGAGACCGAACAGGCCGGGGAGGACGGCCACGACCAGCAGGGCCGTGGTCGCGATCGCGAGCACGGCCGCGATGACGCCACCGACGGTCTTCAGCACCCGCGTCAGCGTAGGCGAGCGGTCTGGGAGTCCTCGGGGCGGGACCTGCGACTAGGGTGGAAGCGTGGTGAGCGCTCGAGACATGCACGGCCCCGCCGATCTGCACACGCACTCGAGCGTCTCGGACGGCACGGAGACGCCGACGCAGCTGATGCGCGCTGCCGGCGCCGCAGGGCTCGGCACGATCGCCCTCACCGACCACGACTCCACCGCCGGTTGGGCCGAGGCGGCCGTCGAGTCGCGTCGCCAGGGCATCACCCTGCTCCCCGGAATGGAACTGAGCACCCGCTACGAGTGGCGGAGCGTGCACCTGCTCGCGTACCTCATCGATCCGCTGAACGGCGACCTGCTCCAGGAGACCGCGAAGATCCGGGAGTCCCGGCTCCGGCGGGCCGAAGGCATCGTGGCACGCATCGGTGACGACTACCCGCTGTCCTGGTCTGACGTCCTCGCGCAGACCCGCGAAGGCGCGACCGTCGGACGGCCCCACATCGCCGACGCCCTCGTCGCCCTCGGGATCGTGGCCGACCGTGGTGAAGCATTCGACGGCATCCTGCATCCGCGCACCGGGTACTACGCGCCGCACTACGCGCCCGACCCGCTCACGGCGGTCAAGCTCGTCCGCGCCGCCGGTGGTGTCCCGGTGATCGCCCACCCGGTCCCGGCCGGTCGCGACCGGATGCTGCCGGAGCCGTATTTCCGCGAGCTCGCCGATGCGGGTCTGTTCGGGCTCGAGATCGAGCACCGCGAGAACACCGAGGAGGGCAAGGTCGTCGTGCGCCGGATCGCCTCCGAGCTGGGCCTCGTCGCTACCGGCTCGAGCGACTATCACGGCACCGGTAAGCCGAACCGCCTCGGCGAGAACACCACGGACATCGACGTGGTCCGGCGCATCGTGGGCGAGGCCACCGGCTCGGCGCCCGTCCTGCCCGACTGACCCGCGGCGCGCCGGGAGCTCCCGTCGGACCTCTTCCGGTCACTGAGCCTGCCGAAGTGCCCACGGGGCGTCCGGCTCCGAGCGCGGCGCTCGCGACATGCGGAACGCCCGCATCCGGAAGGGTGCGGGCGTTCTGCGTGGTGGATCTACGCCGTCGGTGCCGGGGGTGCGGTGCGGCGCGTCCGGCTCCGACGGCGGGGAGCGCTGTTGCCGTCGCGGTGCTCCGGACCGTGGCCGTCGTGTGTGCCTGCCGCAGGCGCGCTGCGGTCGGCGGTGTCGGTCGAGGCGGCGTCGTGCGTCCGCGAGTGGGCGCGGGTGCTCGGCTGGGACTCGAGCCGCGTGCTGGTCGGCTGGGTGCGGTCGCCTCCGCGTCCGCCGCGCTCACCACCGCGACCGCCGCCGGTCCGCGAACCGTCGCGTCCGCCGCCGGTCCGGGAACCGTCGCGTCCGCCTGCGCTCCGCGAACCCTCGCGTCGCGGAGCGGGCTCGACGGCCTTGGCGGGCTTCAGACGGCCCTTCGTGCCTTCGGCGATCCCGAGGTCGGTGAAGAGGTGCGGGCTCGAGGAGTAGGTCTCCGTCGGCTCCGGCTGGCCGAACTCGAGGGCGCGGTTGATGAGCGCCCACTTGTGGAGGTCGTCCCAGTCGACGAACGTGACGGCGATACCCGTCTTCCCGGCACGACCGGTACGGCCGACGCGGTGGAGGTACGTCTTCTCGTCCTCGGGGATCGTGTGGTTGATGACGTGGGTGACGTCGTCGACGTCGATGCCACGGGCGGCGACGTCGGTGGCGATCAGGACGTCGCGTTTGCCGGCCTTGAACGACGCCATCGCCCGCTCGCGCTGCTCCTGGTTGAGGTCGCCGTGCACCGCCGCGGCGTTGAACCCGCGGTCGGTCAGCTCCTCGACGAGCTTCGCGGCGGCTCGCTTGGTCCGCGTGAAGATCACGGTCTTGCCGCGTCCTTCGGCCTGCAGGATGCGCGAGATCACCTCGTCCTTGTCGAGCGAGTGCGCGCGGTAGATGAGGTGCTTGATGTTGGCCTGCGTGAGCCCCTCGTCGGGGTCGCTCGCCCGGATGTGGATCGGCTTGCTCATGAAGCGGCGGGCCAGGGCCACGATCGGACCGGGCATGGTCGCCGAGAACAGCATCGTGTGACGCGCGGCGGGGGTCTTGGAGAAGAGCTTCTCGATGTCGGCGAGGAAGCCGAGGTCGAGCATCTTGTCGGCCTCGTCGAGCACCATCTCGGTGATGCCCGAGAGGTCGAGGAGACGCTGGTTGTTGAGGTCGATGAGACGGCCGGGCGTGCCGACGACGATCTGGGCGCCGGCCTTCAGCTGCTCGATCTGCCCCTCGTAGGCCTTGCCACCGTAGATGGAGACGAGCGTCGTGGACCGGTTCGAGATGAGGATCTCGATGTCCTCGGACACCTGGACGGCGAGCTCACGGGTCGGGACGACGACGAGGGTCTTGACGCCGGGAGCCGGGTCGAGGCCGAGGCGCTGGACGATCGGGATGCCGAACCCGAAGGTCTTGCCCGTGCCCGTCTTGGCCTGGCCGATGATGTCCTGGCCGGCGAGCCCGAGGGGGATCGTCTGCTCCTGGATGGGGAACGGTTCGATGATGCCCTTGGACGTGAGGGCGTCGACGATGTCCTGGTCGACACCGAGATCAGAGAAAGTCACGGAGATACCTGTCAGTGCAGTCATGGTCTACACCTTCGATTGCACACAGGTGTAGGGCCCCGATCCGACGCCGGGGCACGGCTATTCTACCCGGGAGGTCCCGAGAGGCCGCTGGGCGCGCGGAACACGGCGATCGGCGCGCTGCGGATAGGGTGGTCGCATGGCTCGTTGGTTTGCACGACGTCGGCGTCCCGGCACGCAGACGCCTCGTCTGCGCTCGCGGGAGGACGCCGTCCAGGCGACCCGCGTCGACCTCCACGAGCTCGCGCCCAGCACCGCGGACTACCTCGGTCAGGTGGCGCAGCTGCAGCTCGGGTTCTTCATGACGCTGTCGTTCGCCGTCGAGCACGCTCCGAACGACGCCGATCGGGAGACGCTCGCAGAGGCCGCCGCCACGGCGCTGCGCAAGCACCAGGCGCTGCTCGCGTGGCTCCGGAGGACGAGCGACGACCCCGTCGCCGTGCTCGAACCCTACGCACGCACGCGGGACGAGTTCCAGGCGATCCTGCGAACCGGTACCTGGGACGAACTCCTGCTGGGCGTCCTCGTGGCGCGGGGCTTCCTCGACGAGTTCTTCGCGCAGCTCGCACGCGGTCTGGACGGAGCGGACGCCCGGGATCTGGCTGCGATCGTCGCCCCCGGTCCCGAGGAGGACCCGCTCGTCGGGATCCTGCACCGGGTGATCGCATCGCACCCGGAGCGCGCTTCGACGCTCGCGATGTGGGGCCGCCGGTTGCTCGGCGACACCATGCTCGTCGCCAGGTCGGCCCTCGTGACCGAGAGCAAGGCGCTGCCGGACGACGCCCGGGTCGAACCGGTCTACACGGAGCTCATCGCGAACCACACCAGACGGATGGACGCGCTCGGGCTCACGGCCTGACCGGTCGTTCCCTCCGACACGACGACGCCGCCGCTCCGGCTGGAGCGACGGCGTCGATCGATCGAGCGCTTCGGGTCAGGCGGCGACGCCCTGCTGCAAGCGGGTCAGCATCGCCTCGTCCGACGAGGTGCGGACGCGGACGAGCACGAGGTCGACCACCGCACTCACGACGACGGACGCGCCGAAGGCGAGCACCCAGATCCAGCCGCCGTCCCACGCCATGCCGGCCCACGTCGCCGCGACCCAGACCACGGCGGCGACGAGCGTCGCGACCGCCGGGATGAGCGCGGCCCCGTGCTGGTCGCGGCCGGGCAGGAGGTAGCGGACGGCGAGACCGAGGATGGCACCGCCGAGCACGACGAAGAGGAGTTCCATGGTCAGCCGACGAATCCGATGCGGCGGGACTCCTCGGTTCCGAGCTCGACGTAGCCGATGCCCGCGGTCGGGATGAGGTAGCTGGTGCCCTTGTCGTCCTTGAGTGCGAGCAGCTTGGCGTCCGTCTCGAGCGCGGTCTTGACCGCCTGCTCGATCTCCGACGCCGGCTGCGAGGTCTCGAAGCCGATCTCGCGAGGGCTGTTGAGGATTCCGATGCGAATTTCCACCTTGAGTGCCTTTCGGTTGCGTACGGCAAGACTACGGGAGTCGTGGTCCTCCGACCGGCGCGGGTCGGCTGCTGTCAGCGAACAACGGAACGCCGGTCGGCCGTCGCGGCGATGTCGGGAGGCTCCGGTAACGTGCGGACCATGACGGTTCCCGACGCCTCCGACGATCCGACGGGTACGGTCCGTGACGCGGACCGCGCTCCCGTCGGCGACCCGGCTGTCGGCACGGGCGTCCGGCTCGACGACTCGCAGGAGGCCGTGCTGCGGCTCGCGGACGACCGGTCCGCCGTCGTGCTCGGGGCTCCCGGCACGGGCAAGACCACCACGCTCATCGAAGCGGTCGCGGAACGCGTGCACTCGCGCGGGCTGCGCACGGACGAGGTGCTCGTCGTCGCCTCCTCCCGGTCGTCGGCGCAGGTCCTCCGCGACCGCCTCGAGGCCCGGGTGGCGCGCGCCACACCCGGATCCCTGGCGCGCACCGCCATCTCCCTCGCCCTCGAGGTCATCGCGGGCTCCGGGGCGTTCGCCGGTTCAGGACGACCGCGGTTGCTGACGGGCGGCGAGCAGGACCAGACCATCGCCGAGCGACTCCTCGGCGACGAACAGGACGCGACCGGTCCGCTGTGGCCAGCGGAGCTCGGTCCCGAGGTCAGTCGCCTGCAGGGATTCCGCACCGAGCTCCGGAACCTCATGGAACGCAGCGTCGAACACGACGTCGCGCCAGCCGAGCTACGTCGGCTCGGTACCGAGCACGGGCGTCCGGAGTGGGTCGCGTCCGCGGGCTTCATCGAGGGGTTCCTCGCCGACGACTGGCGCGGACACCTCACGCCCGCGGCGGCCCTCGCCCGCGCCGTCCGGCTCCTCGACGGACAGGAACCGGGGACGGGCGTGCTCGGCAGCCTGCGGGTGGTCTTCGTGGACGACGCCCAGGAGGCGACCCACGGCGTCCTGCAGCTGTTCGCCGCGCTCGCCCGACACGGGGTCGCGATCGTCGCGTTCGGCGACCCCGACCTCACGACGGGTGCCTTCCACGGTGCCCGTGCCGACGCCCTCGGGCGGTTCGCCGAGGTGCTCGGCCGCCCGGTGGACACGCTCGTCCTCGGGCAGGTCCACCGCGGGACACCGGACATCCGGGCGACGGTCCGCGGCGTCGCCGAGCGCATCGGCACGGCCGGCGCCGGACTCCATCGCACGGCCGCGCCACCGGTCGATGACGCGGAGACGCCCGAACACTCCGTCGTCACCGTGGCGGCCGGTTCCCCGGCCGAGCAGATCGCGGTCGTCGCACGCTTCCTCCGCGAGCGCCACGTCCTCGACGGTGTCGCGTGGGCCGACATGGCGGTGGTCGTCCGCAGCGGCGGGCTGATCCCGGCGATCGAACGGGGTTTGTCCTCCCTCGAGGTGCCCACCCGGGCGAGCACCGGCGGAGCACCGCTGCGCGACCACCCGTTCGTCAGGTCGGTCCTCCTCGCCATGTCGGTGGCGCTCGGGCGGACGCCGCTCGACGCCGAGGTCGTGACCGAACTCCTCCACAGCGCGCTCGGCGGACTGGACTCGATCGGGGTCAGGCGACTCCGGGCCGCGCTCCGCCACGCCGATCTCGCTGAGGGCCTCGACCGCAGCGCGGACCGCCTGCTGGAGGAGGCGTTCGCCGTCCCCGGTGCACTCATCGGACTCGAGACGCCCTCCGCCGCCCGCGCCCGCTCACTCGCCGACAGCCTCGCCGAGGCGAGCGCGCAGGCCGCGGCGGGCGCGTCCGCCGAGGAACTCGTCTACGGCCTCTGGTCGCGGAGCAGACTCGAGCGCTCCTGGGTCTCGCTGTCGAAGGGCAGCGGTCAGGCCGCCGAGGAGGCGAACCGCGACCTCGACGCGATCACCCAGCTGGCCGATGCGGCACGCACCTTCGTCGAGGCGGAGCCCGACACCCCGGCCTCCGTCTTCCTCGACCGCCTGCTCGAACAGACGGTCGGCGACGACTCCCTCGCGCCGACCGGCCTCCGGGAGGCGGTCACGATCGCGACGCCCGCCGCCCTGGTCGGTACCGCGTTCGACACGGTCGTCGTCGCCGGCATGCAGGACGGCGTGTGGCCCAACCTGCGGGTCCGCGACTCACTGCTCGGCGCCTCGGAGCTCGTGGAGCTGCTGGAGGGTACGGCCACGGCGACGGCGGACGCACGACGCGCGGTCCTCCACGACGAGCTCCGACTCTTCGCCCAGGCGACCTCCCGTGCGCACCGGTCGCTCATGGTGGTCGCGGTGGTCGACGACGACCACCAGGCGAGCCCGTTCCTCACGCTGCTCCCGGAACCCGATCCGCACCGGGCATCCCTGTCGCCCCTGTCGCTCCGCGGCCTCGTCGGCACCCTGCGTCGCTCGCTCACTCGCCGGATCCGCCCCGCGGACCCTGCCGAGCGTGCCGCGTCCGCCTCGGCCCTGGCCATCCTCGCGACAGCGGGAGTCCCCGGCGCCCCGACCGAGGAGTGGTACGGCGTGGCCGCACCGAGCTCGACGGCACCGCTGCACGACCCCGCCGTCGAGGAGCTGCCGGTCTCCCCGTCCCGCATGGAGGCCTTCGAGGAGTGCCCGCTGCACTGGGCGATCGCCCGACTGGGCGGCGGTGCCTCCGGGTTCGCCTCCGGTCTCGGCACGATCGTGCACGCCGCGCTCGAGCACGCGGAGTCCTCCGACGAGGCCGCGCTCTGGGCAGCGGTGGAGGACCGCTGGGACGAACTCCACTTCGAAGCGGACTGGGAGGGCGCAGCGACGAAACGGCGTGCGGCGGAACTCGTCCACCGGCTGTCGGCGTACCTCCACGACGCGGAGCGGGCGGGCGTGACCTCCATCGGCAACGAGAGCCGGTTCAGCCTCCGCATCCCCATCGGTGAGCTGGGCGGCGCGGCCGTGCTCGGCGGCTCGATCGACCGCGTCGAGCTCGTGCCCGACACCGACGGGACACGGCGCGTCGTGATCGCCGACCTCAAGACCGGCGGCTCGGCGCCGAGACAGGACCGGGAGGTCGCCGACATGGCGCAGCTCGGGGCCTACCAGCTCGCGCTGGCGTCGGGCGCGATCGCCGGTACGGAGGGGCTGCTGAGCGGTGGCGCGAAGCTCATCGTCGTGTCGGCAGGCACGAAGCGCAAGGAGTACTACGACCCGGCCCAGCCGGCCTTCGACGACGAGGCCCTCGAGCGCTTCCGCGAGCGTGTCCTGGCGGACGCGATCGGCATGGCGGGAGCGGTGTTCGAGGCCCGTGTCGGGACCCACTGCCATGACCCGTTCGCGTTCGGCGAGTGCGCCATCCATGTCGTCCCGGCGGTGAGCTCATGAGCACGGAGGAGACCTACTCGGCCGAGATGCTCGCCGGCCTGCTCGGCCTTCCGCAACCGACGACGCAGCAGGTCGAGGTCATCGAGGCACCCATGGCCCCGGTCCTCGTCGTCGCCGGTGCCGGCAGCGGGAAGACCGAGACCATGGCCTCACGCGTCGTGTGGCTGCTCGCCAACCGGCACGTGAGCGTCGACGGGATCCTGGGGCTCACCTTCACGAGGAAGGCCGCGGGTGAGCTGGCGGCACGGATCGGCAAGCGGATCGCCGCCCTCCAGGACATCGGGATCCTGGATCCCGCGGCAGACGCCCTCTTCGACCGTCCCGAAGTGTCCACCTACAACGCCTATGCGAACGCCCTGTTCCGCGACAACGCTCTCCTGGTGGGCCGTGAGCCCGAGTCGGTCCTGCTGTCCGAGGCGTCCGCCTGGCGACTCGCGCGACGCGTCGTGGTCCGGCACGGAGACGAACGGCTCGCCACCCTCGGCAAGTCCGTCGACCAGGTCGCCGAGCTCGTCCTCTCGCTGAGTCACGAGCTCGCCGAGATCGACGGCACCACCGAGGAGCTGCTCGGCTTCGTGGAACGGTTTGTCGGCATCGGCGAGCTCCCCGACGGCGGTCGCGGGGCGTACGCGCAGATCGACCAGGCCGTCGAAGTCGTGGGTGCCCTGCCGGTCCTGCTCGATCTCGCGCACCGGTACGCCGACGAGAAGCGCCGGCAGGGACTCGTCGAGTTCTCCGACCAGGTCGCCCTCGCGCTCGCCGCCTGCGAACGTTCGCCGAAGGTCGCCGCCGTCGCGCGCGATCGCGCGGGCGTCGTCCTGCTCGACGAGTACCAGGACACCTCGGTCGTGCAGACCAGACTGCTGTCGACCCTGTTCGCCGACCACCCCGTCATGGCGGTCGGCGACCCGCATCAGTCCATCTACGGCTGGCGGGGCGCGAGCGCGGCGAACCTCGCACGGTTCTCCCGCGACTTCGGTCGGGAGGTCGTCGCCACCCAGTTCAACCTGTCCACGAGTTGGCGCAACGACCATACGGTCCTCGAAGCCGCGAACGTCCTCGTCCGCCCGTTGCAGCAGCAGGCGCAGACGGCGGGGAAGCTGCGCGTCCTCGACCTCGAGCCGAAGCCCGGCGCCGGGGCGGGCTCCCTCGCCGTCGAGTTCCCCGAGACCGGTGCCGAGGAGATCCGGATGGTCGCCGAATGGTGCGCCGACCGGTTGCTCGCCGAACGCGGGGGAGACCCGGCCGGTTCGGCCGCGATCCTGTTCCGGGCACGTCGACCGATGCAGGAGTTCGCCGACGGCCTCGCTGCGCTCGGCGTCCCCCACCACATCCTGGGTCTCGGGGGTCTGCTCTCCTCGCCGGAGATCGTCGACGTGACGGCGGCGCTGCGGGTCATCCACGATCCCGGTGCCGGGTCCTCGCTCATCAGGCTCTTGAGCGGGCCTCGCTGGCGGATCGGCGTCCACGACCTCGGTCACCTCGTGGAGGTGGCCCGGTACCTGCAGGCCATCGACTGGAAGACGAAGCGGTACGACGCCGAACTGGCCGCCCGGCTCCGCGAGTCGGTCGCCGACGATGACGGGCGGTCGATCATCGACGCGCTCGACTTCATCGCCGCGGACCGCGTGCCGGCGGGCCTCGCCGCCGGGTTCACCGACGAGGCGCGTTCGCGCCTCCGGGAGGCCGGACTGGTGTTCGCCTCCCTACGGCGTCGTGCGGGCAGCGGCCTCCCCGATCTCGTCAGAGCGGTCGAACGCGAGTTGCGACTCGACATCGAGGTCGTCGCGAACGAGTCGACCGGATCCGCGGCCCGCGCTCCGGCCAGACTGCAGGCGTTCCATGACGAGGTCATCTCGTTCATCCAGGCGGAGGAGCAGGTGACGCTCGGCAGCCTGCTGGCCTGGATCGACCGCTCGCTCGCCCGAGACGACCTCGGTCCGGCGAGCGACGCACCCGACCAGGGTGCGGTCCAACTGCTCACCATCCACGGTTCGAAGGGCCTCGAATGGGACCATGTCGCGATCCCGCGGCTCGTGGTCGACGAGCTGCCCGCCAAACCGAAGGACGGTAAAGGCTGGGTGCGTCTCGGGACGCTGCCGTACGACTTCCGAGGCGACGCGGCGGAGCTGCCGGAGTTCGCCTGGCGGACGGCCGAGACGCGGAAGGAGGTCGTCGACGCTCAGCTCGCCTTCTCGGAGGCGCTCGGCGAACGCGCGCTCGACGAGGAGCGGCGGCTCGCGTATGTGGCGGTGACCCGCGCCAAGCACGACCTCCTGCTCACCGGCTCGTTCTGGTCGGGCGATCGGAAGCGGCCCCGGGCCGCGAGCACCTACCTCCTGGAGCTGGCGTCGGCGGGCGTCATCGCACCGCTCCCCGCCGCATCCGCCTTCGAGGAGAACCCGGTCGACTCAGGTGCCGCGGTCCTCGACTGGCCACTCGATCCGCTCGGAGCGCGTCGGAGCGTCGTCGAACGGGCGGCGGCCGAGGTCGAGCAGCGGCGCGGGCGACCTGAGTCCGAGCTGCTGGCGACCCTCGGCCCCCTCGAGAACGAGCTGACGCTGCTCCTCGAGGAACGACGCCGTGCCGCGACGACGACCGCGCGCGGTGAACTCCCGGTGCGCATCCCCGCGTCCAAGTTCAAGGAGTTCGTCACGGAACCGGAGGCCGCACTCGAACGACTGCGTCGCCCCGTCCCGCAACGGCCATACCGGCAGACCCGCCTCGGAACCCGGTTCCATTCGTGGGTCGAGGCGCACTACGGACGCTTCGGATTGCAGGAGCTGGTCGACGCGCTCCCCGAGGAGCTCGACGTCGAACGCCCGGGGCCGGAGGCGTCGGAGGGGATCGGGTTCGAGGAGCTCACCGAACGGTTCCTCGCCTCGGAATGGGCGGACGTCCGTCCCATCGAGGTCGAGACCGAGATCCACGTGCCGCTCGGCGACACCGGACGAGTGGTGGTCTGCAAGCTCGACGCGGTGTTCGAGCGCGGGGACCGGTTCGAGATCGTCGACTGGAAGACCGGCGCGGTACCCACGACACCGGAGGACGTACGGAACGCCTCGTTCCAGCTCGCGCTCTACCGTCTGGCGTACGCGCACCACCGGGAGGTCGACCCCGAGCGCATCGACGCCGTGCTCTACTACGTGAGCCACGACGTGCAACTCCGGCCGGAACGCCTCTACTCGGAGGAGGAGCTCCTGTCGGAGTGGGAGCGGTCCTTCGGGGAGGCGGCCGAGTCCCAGAGCTCGAACGACGAGGTGTCGATCTGATCCGTGGCGTTCGCGTCCGCGGCGGTTCCGGCGTGGTCGGGATCGTCGTCGGCCTCACCGTCGTCGGTGTCGTCGTCGGTGGAGCCGCCGGGATCGCGGCCGAGGGCGCGCTCGAGCTCTGAGCGGTCGTAGGTGTCGGTCTGCATCGCGATGCCGGGGGAGGACGAGCCGATCGGTGTGCGGTCGAGCATGTCCTCGACCTCGTCGACGTCCAGGACGGGTCCGGTCGTGGTGCCGAGGGGGTCCGTCACGTCGCCGAGCACGCGGTCGACGAGGCCGTCGAGCATCGCGACGGCGTCCTCGACGATGGTCTCGTCGTGGCTGTCGCGACCGTGCAGGAGCCAGCGGGCGATCTCGAGTTCCGCGTAGAGCCGGGCGCGGAGGGTGACGAACCGGTCGGGTCCGCGAGAGCACGAGGCGGCGTAGGCGGACAGGGCCTGCTCGCCGGTCGCGCCGAGCGTCGCGATCCAGTGGAGGTCGAGCGCCGGGTCGCCGACCCGCAGTGAGCCCCACTCGATGACGCCGTTGACGAGGCCATGGCCGTCCTGACGGATGACGAGCACGCGGTCCGCGGCGAGGGATCCGTGGATGACGGTGGGCTGGAACTGCCAGAGCGAGTGGTCCTCGACGGCCGCCTGCCAGCGCTCCCGGACGGCGGTCGGGAGGAGCCGTGTCTCGGCGGCGCGGGACACGATGCGGTGCGCGTCCGCCCGGATGAGCTCGGTGGACAGCAACGGAAGGCCCGCTTCCGCGATGAACGCCGTCGGGAGGGAGTGGATCGCGGCGACCGCGGCACCGAGCGAGTCCGAGAGGACCTCGTCGCGGCCGAGCGCGGTCGGGTCGAGGTGACTGCCGGCCACGAAGTCGAGCACGACGGCGCGAGTGCCGTCGACGGGCAGTTGTCCGACGACGGTCGGGGCGTCGAACGGCAATCTGCTGCGGATACCGGGCGTGAGTGCGCGCAGGGCGATGAGGTCCGCGGACTGCTCCGTCTCGGCCTGCTGCGAGGTCGGGATGCGCACGATGAGCTCGCGCCCGTCGCCCGTCACGAGACGGGCCGCGTCGTAGTTCCCCTCGCCGCCGGCGGTGTGCGCGCCGGACCCGCGGACCTGGAGGTCGGCGACGGCCGAGGTGGCCAACGCGGCTAGAGTGAGATGGGATCTGGCCATGACATCCAGGGTACGGGGCCGTCCCGGTGAGCCGCGCTCGCCACGCCCTCAGAGAGGTTGTCCATGACGATTCAGGTTCGCGCACTCGCCGGTCTACCGCTCGCGAGGGGCGGACTCGACCGTCACGGCGAGCTCCGTTCCCGACCGGACGTGCTCGACGGGCTGCGGGTCGACCCGAACGCCCGAGCCGTCGTCCTCCGCGGTCGGCGCGCACTCGTGACCGGCGACGCGCTCGACCTCCTGGTTCCCTCGGATCTGCCCGAGCCGGAGCTCATGGTCTACCTCGGAAGCACCGTCGAGGACAGCCCGGGGACGCCACCGGGCACGGACATCCTGCTTTGGGTCCTCGCCGACGCCGACGCCGACGCGATCACCGAGGATGAGGACCGCTGGTTCGACCTCCGTCGGAGCGGACATCGCCTGTCGGACCGCGATGTCGGGATCCTGGCGACGTCGCTCGCCATCGCCGGCTGGCATCGTGCTGAGCCGTTCTGTGCGCACTGCGGCTCGCCGACCACGGTCCGCAACGCCGGCTGGGCGCGGCACTGCCCGGTCGACGGCAACGAGCTCTTCCCGCGCATGGACCCCGCGGTCATCGTCGCCGTCGTCGATCCTCAGGGACGGATCCTGCTCGGGTCGAACGCGATGTGGGAGCACAACCGGTATTCGCTGCTGGCCGGGTACGTCGATGCCGGCGAGTCCCTCGAGCAGGCCGTCGCCCGCGAGATCTTCGAGGAGTCGGGCATGCGTCTCGGGACGCCCGTCTACCTCGGTTCGCAGCCGTGGCCGTTCCCTCGTTCGCTCATGCTCGGCTTCGTCGCCCCGCTCGCGGCGGATCAGGATCCTGAGGCACTCGTCCCGGACGGTCAGGAGATCCTCGACCTGCGGTGGTTCACGCGGGAGGAACTCGAGGACCCGGCCGCCGACGTCATCCTCCCCGGACCGTCGTCGATCGCACGAGCCGTGATCGACGAATGGCTCCGCGGATCCTGGTCTCGATGAGGCGCGGTACCACCGAGGGTCGACGATGAGCAGCCCGGCCGAACTGCTGGCCGGACTCGACCCCGACCAGGCTGTCGCGGCGGAGGCGCTCCGGGGCCCCGTGTGCATGCTCGCCGGCGCCGGCACCGGCAAGACCCGTGCGATCACCCATCGCATCGCCTACGGCGTCGCGACCGGGACGTACACGGCGTCGCGCGTCATGGCGCTCACCTTCACCAGTCGCGCGGCTGCGGAACTGCGTGGCCGGCTCCGGGCCCTCGGCGCCGAGGGGGTCTCGGCCCGGACCTTCCACGCCTCCGCGCTCTCGCAGCTGAACTTCTTCTGGCCCCAGGTCGTCGGCGGACAGGTTCCCGCGCTCGTCGAGAGCAAGGGCAGGGTCCTCGGGCACGCGGCGGAGCGACTCCGGTTGCGGGTCGACACGGCGACCCTGCGCGACGTGGCGGGTGAGATCGAATGGCGCAAGGTGTCCGGCCTGACCCTCGAGCAGTACGCGGCGTCGAACCGGCCGCTGCCGGCCAAGCTGTCCCTCGAGCAGGTCGTCTCGCTCCAGGAGACCTACGAGCAGTTGAAGGACGAGCGTCGGCGCATCGACTTCGAGGACGTCCTGCTCGCCTGCGCCGGCATGATCGAGACCGAGCCCGCCGTCGCCATGCAGGTGCACGAGCAGTACCGGTTCTTCGTCGTGGACGAGTACCAGGACGTCTCGCCGCTGCAGCACCGTCTCCTCGAACTCTGGTTGGGCGGTCGACGGGACGTGTGCGTCGTCGGCGACGCGAGCCAGACCATCTACTCCTTCGCCGGTGCGCGGTCCGACTACCTGCTCGACTTCCCGACCCGGTACCACGACGCCACGGTCGTCCGGCTCGAGCGCAACTACCGCTCCGCCCCGCCCGTCGTGGCCGCGGCGAACACGCTCATGCGGGGTCGTCCGGGGGCACTGCACCTCTCAGCGGCCACCGCACGCGACGACGAGGGCACCCAGACCGCACGGCCCGAGACGCCGGCGGTCGGCCTGCGGCAGTATCCGAACGAGCTGTCCGAGGCGAGAGGCGTGGCCTCGGAGATCCTCGTGCAGCTGCAGGCGGGCGTCCCGGCCTCGGAGATCGCCGTGCTCTACCGGATCAACGTCCAGGCGGCGGCGTTGGAGACGGCCCTCGGCGAAGCCGGCATCCCCTACGTCATGCACGGCTCCAAGCGCTTCTTCGAGCTGCCCGAGGTGCGGCAGGCCCTGCTCCAGCTCCGCGCGGCCTCCGTCTCGATCAGCGGCGAGCCCCTGTTCAAGTCCGTGAGCGACGTGCTCCGGTCGCTCGGCTGGAGCCAGGACCCGCCCGACGGCGGCGGTGCGGTGCGCGACCGCTGGGAGTCGCTCAACGCGATCATGGGGCTCGTCGACCAGGCGCCGGAAGGCACCTCGTTCCGCGCCTTCACGGATGAGCTGCAACTGCGGCAGGCCGCTCAGCACGAACCGACGGTCGAGGCGGTCACGCTGGCGACGTTGCACTCGGCGAAGGGCCTCGAGTGGGAGGCGGTGCACCTCATCGGGCTCTCCGAGGGATACCTGCCGATCTCCTACGCGAAGCAGTTCGAGCAGGCGGACGAGGAACGGAGGCTTCTCTACGTCGGTATCACGCGCGCCAAGCGGCTGCTCAACCTGTCCTGGTCCGAGATGCAGCAACGCGGTGGTCGACGTGAGCCGTCGCGGTTCCTGGCAGAGCTCGGCATGCGCACCTCGAGTGCTCCCGGACGACGCGGCGCCTGACCCCACCGGTCGCGGCGTCGACCACCAGCTGGGTGCTCGCGAGGATGGGCTGGGACGCGTCGAGATGGCGGATCACCAGGCGGGTCACGCGGGTCGCGACCTCCGCGCCGAGGAGCTGGGTGTCGAGCGGCGAACGGCGGCCGAGGAGCTGGGATGCGACGGCCGGCCAGGTCGGATCGTCGTCGGTGCGGTGCAGCTCCACGCAGTGCAGGCACGGCCCTGAACCCGGTGTCACGAACGGCCCGATCCTGACGACTCGATCACTGAAGACGACCGGCAGGTGCGGGACGTCGTCGCGCAGCCAACGCGTGTACCGACTCGGCGGGATGACGAAGTCGGCGAAGAGGACGGCGACGGCGACGTGGTCGGGCTGCGGCCCGGGTTCCGTCGACACGGACTCCGGCGGCAGGAGTCCGACCGCCTCATGCTCGGAGAGGAGGCGTCGGACGAGCTCGGCCGCCGGGCTCGCGCCGTCCACGACGACCCGATGCATCATGGCGGTTCCGGAGGTGGCGCCGTGGTGCTCGATCACCGGGTCGAGTGTCGAGAGGACGCGATCGAACTCCTGGGCCGGGATGTCGAACGCGTCCGGCAGTCGTCGCTCGACCAGGTCAGGGAAGCCGGCACGCAGTGCCGCGACGACCTGCTCGGTCTCGGTCCGGACGCTCTCGAGCACGACCGCTTCATCGACGCCCACCTGCAGGCTGTGCGGGGTCCGCCAGAGCAGTGGTCTCCTGGGATCGATGCGCGTCGTCATCCATCGATGATGGCGGGTCGACGACCGGTCGCGTCGGTACTGTCCACAGCCCGCCCGGTAGGACGAGTTGTGGAGCGTCGCCGTGGGTCAGACCGGGGGGCCGCCGGCACCGTTCGGGCCGGAGGGCTCCGAACCGGGCTCGTCGTCGTGCTGGTCGCCGCGTTCCTCGCCACGGAGGAGGTCTTCGAGCGCGAGATCCATCTCGTCCTGCTCCGGACGCTCACCCCTGGCCTCGGCTTCGAGGCGCGCGATGAGGGCCTCCGGGGCGTCGATGTCGGCTGCGGTGGGCACGAGGTCGGGGTGCGACCACAGGGCGTCGCGCTGCGCGGTGCCCACGGCGTCGGTGACCTGCTGCCACATCTGCGCAGCCTCACGCAGCCGGCGGGGGCGCAGTTCGAGTCCCACGAGTGCACCCAGGGCCTGTTCGGCCGGCCCACCGGCGGCGCGGCGTCGGCGGACGGTCTCCGCGATGGCCGCGGAGCGGGGGAGACGCTCGGTGGCTGCCGCGGTGACCACGTCGACCCAGCCCTCGATGAGGGCGAGCGTCGTCTCGAGTCGAGCGAGGCTCGCGTCCTGCGCTTCGGTTCGGGCGGGGATGAGCGCTCCGCTCGTCATGGCCTCGCGGAGTTCCTCGGGGTTCGACGGGTCGAAGCTCTCGGCGAGCTCCTCGAGTCGCTCGGTGTCGATCCGGATGCCGCGCGCGAAGTCGGTGATCGAGGAGATGAGGTGCAGGCGGAGCCAGCGGGCGTGGCGGAAGAGTCGTGCGTGCGCGAGTTCACGGACCGCGAGGTAGATCTGGACCTGATCCGCCGGGATGTCGAGACCCTCGCCGAAGTCGGCGACGTTCTGGGGCACCAGGGCTGCCTCGTTGTCGTCGAGCAGTGGGATGCCGATGTCGCCGCCGGAGACGACCTCCTTGGAGAGCTGACCGACGACCTGTCCGAGCTGCATCGCGAAGAGCGTGCCGCCGATGCCGCGGACGAGCTGTCCGGCGTTCGCGATCATGCTCGACAGCTCCTCGGGCGCGCGTTCCGTGAGCACGCCGGTCAGGGCGTTCGCGATGTTCGTGGCCACCGGCTCGGCGAGCTGCGTCCAGAACGGCATGGTTTTCGTGGCCCAGCGGGTCCTCGTGTACAGGGCCGGTTCGCTCGACAGCTCGGCCACGTCGGTGACGTCGGCGAGCCACAGGGAGGCGATGTGGAAAGCCTGCTCGAACGCCGCACGCTGCTCGGGCGTCGTGTCCTGGGCGCCGTCCCCGGCGATGGTCTTCGCCTGCTGGAGCGAGGTGTCCCAGTTGATGCCGTCGCCACCGGAGCGGAGTGCGCCCCGGAGCTGCGACATGAGCGCAGCGAGACTGGCCGGATCGCTGGGGAGGCCGGCCGCGCCGGCGAGCTGGCTCGGGTCGAACGAACCGTTGCCGGAGAGGAGCTCGCGGAGCATGTCGCGGAACTCGTCCTCCGGACTCTTGTCGGAATCCTCTGGCACGTCAGCCGCCTCTCAGATAGCTCGGTGCTGGGCCTTCTACGCTAGTCGCACCTCGCTGAAGAATCGCCGGGGTATGGTTGGTCGGGTTTCCGCCCACCGCGAACACTCCGGAAGGCTTGCATGTCGCTCTTCGCCGATGAGGCTCCCACCGCTTCGGCGCCGACCGGTCAGGGTCGCAATCGTCACGCCCGGTTCGGTTGGATCGTGCTCAGCCTCTCGCTCGTCCTCCTCGGAGTGCTGTCGGCGGTACCCGCGCCGTACGTCATCGAACAGCCGGGTCCCGTGTTCAACGTGCTGGGTACGACCGAGGGCGACGACGGCGACGTCCCGCTCATCGAGGTCCACGACGAGCAGACCTACGACACCGGCGGCACGCTCGACATGTTGACGGTCCAGCTGGTCGGGAATCCGCAACGGAGCCCGGGCTGGCTCGACATCGTCTCGGCCTGGTTCGACCCGAGCCGCGCCGTCGTGCCGATGGACCTCTACTTCCCGCCCGGCGTCACGACCGAGCAGCGCGACGAGCAGAACGCGACCCTCATGGTCGACTCGCAGCAGGACTCGGTCGCGGCGGCGTTGCGTGAGCTCGGGTACGAGGTCCCCGAGCACATCGTGGTGGCACAGATCGCGGAGGGTGCCCCCGCGCAGGGTGTGCTGCAGCTCGACGACGAGATCGTCGCGGTCGACGGTACGCCGGTGACCGGCCTGGCGGCCCTGCGGGACGCGATCAACGCCAACGGCACGGACAAGCCGGTCACGCTCGACATCGTGCGCGGGGGAGCGGCGAGCACCGTCGAGATCACGCCGACGACCGCGACCGCGTCCGACGGGACGACCTCGACCGTGATCGGCATCGGTACCAAGACCACCTACGACCTCCCCGTCGACATCACCATCCAGCTCGACAACGTCGGCGGCCCGAGCGCAGGGATGATGTTCGCGCTCGGCATGATCGACCTGCTCACCCCGGGTGAGCTCAACGGCGGGAAGGACGTCGCCGGGACCGGGACGATCGACGCCGACGGCAACGTCGGCGCGATCGGCGGCATCCGGCAGAAGCTGTTCGGTGCGAAGGACGCCGGTGCCGAGTGGTTCCTCGCGCCGGAGAGCAACTGCGACGAGGTCGTCGGACACGTCCCCGACGGGTTGACGGTCTTCGCCGTGAAGACCCTCGACGATTCGCTCGCAGCGCTCGAGGCCATCGCCGACGGAGCCGACACGAGCAAGCTGCCCACCTGCTCGGCCGGTTGAACGCTTCGGGCGCTCTCCCAGCCCGGCCGCTTTAGGATGGGTGGGACGACCCCTATCTGAAGAGGCCACACGTGACATCCGCAGCAGCAGAGAAGCCCCTGTCCACTCAGCGCCGACGCGCCCCGATCGCGATCACGGTGGCGATCATCGCCGCGCTCCTGATCGGGTTCTTCGTGTTCTCGGGGTTCTACGCCGACCTGCTGTGGTTCCAACAGCTCGGCTTCACCGAGGTCCTGACCACGCAGTGGATCGCGGCAATCGCCATGTTCCTCGTCGGGTTCGTGGGTATGGCCCTGCCCGTGTGGCTCGCGATCGAGATCGCCTACCGGACACGCCCGGTGTACGCGAAGCTCAGCTCCCAGGTCGACCGCTACCAGCAGGTCGTCGAGCCGCTGCGCCGACTCGCGACCTACGGTATCCCCGCGCTGTTCGGCCTCTTCGGCGGTGTCGCCGCCGCTTCGCGCTGGCAGCTGGTCCTGCTCTGGATGAACGGCACGCCCGCAGGCACCAAGGACCCGCAGTTCAACCTCGACGTCTCGTTCTACCTCTTCGACCTGCCGTTCTTCCAGGCCGTGGTCGCCTTCTCCTCGGCGGTCGTCCTGATCGCCCTGATCGCCACCGCCGTCGTCACCTACCTCTACGGAGGCATCCGGGTGGTCAGCCGCGAGGTCTGGATCTCGATGGCGGCCCGCGTACAGATCTCGGTGCTCGCCGCGCTCTACCTCATCCTGCAGGCCGTCAGCCTCTGGCTCGATCAGTACACGACCCTGAACGACACCGGCACGCTCATCACCGGAGCCTCGTACACCGATGTCGCCGCGACCATCCCCGGTCGGGTGATCCTCGCCGGGATCGCGCTCATGGTCGCGGTCCTGTTCGTCGTCACCGCGTTCACCGGCCGCTGGCGTCTGCCGCTCGTCGGCACAGCGCTGCTGATCGTCGCGTCGCTCATCGTCGGCAGCCTATACCCGTGGATCGTCCAGCGCTTCCAGGTGGAGCCGAACGCGAAGAGTCTCGAGACGCCGTACATCAAGCGGAACATCGACATGACGCGCGACGCCTACGGGATCGCCGGCGTGGAGGAGGAGGAGTACGCGGCGACCACCGACGCGACTCCCGGCGCGCTCCGTCAGGACGCCGAGACCACGGCGAACATCCGGATCATCGACCCGTCGCTCGTGAGCGCATCCGTGGCACAGCTGGAGCAGTTCAAGCAGTTCTACTCCTTCGACAAGCAGCTCGACGTCGACCGCTACAACATCGACGGCAAGACGCAGGACGCCGTCGTCGCGGTCCGCGAACTCAACGTCGCCGGTCTCGACAACTCGCAGTCGTGGATCAACAACACGGTGGTGTACACCCACGGGTACGGGCTGGTCGCCGCCTACGGCAACCAGCGCTCGGCCTCCGGCGAGCCGGTCTTCCTCGAGTCCGGCATCCCCACCACCGGCTCGCTCGGCGATTTCGAGCCGCGCGTGTACTTCGGCGAGCAGTCGCCCGACTACTCCATCGTCGGTGCCCCCAAGGGCTCTGACCCGGTGGAACTCGACTATCCGTCGGGCACCCAGGGCGAGTCGCAGACCTACACCACCTTCGACGGCGACGGCGGGCCCAAGCTCGACAACGTCTTCAAGAAGCTCGTCTACGCCCTGAAGTTCCAGTCCGAGCAGATCTTCCTGTCGGACTCCGTGAACAGCAAGTCGCAGATCCTCTACGACCGCGACCCGCTCACCCGGGTCCAGAAGGTCGCCCCCTACCTGACGCTCGACTCCGACCCCTACCCGTCGGTGGTGGACGGTCAGATCGTCTGGATCGTCGACGGATACACGACGAGCGCCAGCTACCCGTACTCGAAGACCGTGAGCCTGTCGGACACCATCTCCGACTCGGTCACGCCGGCGCAGAACTACGCGCTCGACGACGTCAACTACATCCGGAACTCGGTGAAGGCGACCGTCAACGCGTACGACGGCAAGGTCACGCTCTACAGCTGGGACGACCAGGACCCGATCCTCAAGACCTGGCAGAAGGTGTTCCCGTCGACGGTCAAGCCGATGTCGGATATGTCCGGCGACTTGATGAGCCACGTGCGGTACCCGGCCGATCTCTTCAAGGTCCAGCGCTCGGTGCTCGGTCAGTACCACGTCACCAACGCCGGTTCGTTTTACTCGAGTGAGGACGCCTGGGTCACCCCCAACGATCCGCAGTCGACCGATACGAACAAGACCTATCAGCCGCCTTACTACCTGACGATGCAGTTGCCTGGCCAGGAGTCTCCCTCCTTCTCGCTGTACTCGACGTTCATCCCTCGTCAGGGCGGTGAACAGTCGCGGAACGTGCTCACCGGCTACCTCGCGGTCGACGCGAACGCCGGCGCCGAGGACGGGAAGCGGAGTTCCGACTACGGCAAGATCAGACTGCTGACCCTCCCGAAAGACGACACCGTGCCGGGCCCTGGTCAGGTGCAGAACACCTTCGACTCCGACCCGAGCGTGTCGAGCCAGATCAACATCCTGAAGCAGGGTCAGACCGAGGTGCTGAACGGCAACCTGCTGACGGTGCCCGTCGGAGGTGGGCTGCTGTACGTCCAACCGGTGTACGTGAAGTCCACGGGCGACACGAGCTTCCCGCTGTTGCAGAAGGTGCTCGTGGCCTTCGGCGACAAGATCGCGTTCGAGGACACCCTCGACGAAGCGCTCGACGTCCTGTTCGGTGGAGACTCGGGTGCCGACGCCGGTGACACGAACGTGCCGGGAGACAGCACCACACCCCCGACGGACGGCACGGACACCGGAGGCGGCACCGACGGTGGAACGACCCCGAGCACGGGCGACCCGACGGTCGACGCTCAGATCAAGACGCTCCTCGACCAGGCGAAGGCTGCGATGGTCGAGAAGGACGCCGCGATGGCGAGCGGCGACTGGGCTGCTTACGGGGTGGCGGACAAGAAGGTGTCGGACGCTCTCGCGCAGGCTCTCGCGCTGCTGAACGGCTGATTCCGAGCCCACGATCTGAACGGCGTCGCCCTGACGGGCGACGCCGTTCGGCGTTCGAGGGGGAGGGATTCTGCCGGCGACGGGGTCCTTGGCGGTACGCGATTTGCACGGCCCCAGAATGCATGCTAGGTTTATCTCTTGTGCCGCAGGGTGGAGCAGTTCGGTAGCTCGCTGGGCTCATAACCCAGAGGTCGTAGGTTCAAATCCTGCCCCTGCAACAGAAAAGATGAAATCCCGGTCTCCTCGAGACCGGGATTTCGTCGTTTACGGAGAAGTATGGTCTGGAACGACCCGGTCCCTGAGCTTGTCGAAGGGCGGTCGGGTCGGGGCGCTTCGACAGGCTCAGTGACCGGGTGTGGGTGGTCCGGGCTCGAGGGTCAGTCGAGCGCTGCAACCGGGAGGCCGAACGCTGCTGCCACGCCGGCGTTGGTGACCGCACCCGCGTGGACGTTGACGCCCGCGCGGAGCGCTGCGTCGGCGGCCACCGCTTCTCCCGTGCCCTGGTCGGCGATGGCGAGTGCGTACCGGAGGGTGGCGTTGGTCAGCGCGCGTGTCGAGGTCTCCGGGACGGCGCCGGGCATGTTGGCCACGCAGTAGTACAGGCTGTCGTGGACCCGGAACGTCGGGTCGTCGTGCGTCGTCGGCCGGGAGCCCTCGAAGCAGCCGCCCTGGTCGATCGCGATGTCGACGAGTACCGAGCCGGGTTTCATGTCCGCCACCATGGCGTCGGTGACGAGCTTCGGGGCCTGAGCCCCGGGGATGAGGACCGAGCCGATGACGAGGTCGGCGTCGCGGAGCTGCTCCGCGATCTCGTACGCCGATGACGGTCTGGTCTGGATCTGCCCGCTGAAACGGTTCTCCAGCTCGCGCAGGCGAGGGATGGAGATGTCGATGATCGTGACGTCCGCCTGCATGCCGAGCGCGTTGGCCGCGGCGTGCTCGCCCGCGACCCCGCCGCCGATGACGACGACCTTCGCCTTGGGGGTTCCGGGCACGCCGCCCAGGAGCATTCCGCGTCCGCCGGTGGCTCGCATGAGGTGGTACGCGCCGACCTGCGTCGACAGTCGTCCCGCGACCTCGCTCATCGGCTGCAGGAGCGGCAGGGAGCGATTGGGGAGTTGGACGGTCTCATAGGCGATCGCGGTGGTCCCAGAGGCGAGCAGGGCGTCGGTGAGGGGTCGGTCCGCTGCGAGGTGCAGGTAGGTAAAGAGCGTCTGGTCTGCCCGCAGGAAGCCGTACTCGGCGGCGACGGGCTCCTTCACCTTGAGCAGGAGGTCGCCCGCCGCCCATACGGAGGCCGCATCGGCGGCTATGGTCGCGCCGGCGGCGCGATACGCTTCGTCGGGATTGCCGGACCCGAGGCCGGCGCCCGCCTGGACGACGACCTCATGGCCGTGTCGGACGAGTTCGTGGACGCCGCCGGGCGTCGCCGCCACCCGGTTCTCGTTGTTCTTGATCTCCGTGGGGATGCCGATTCGCATGGCTGGTTCCTCTCGCAGGCTGGGCCAAGGCTCGGCTCTCCCGCTCGTCGGTGGACGGTGTGCGACTATTCTGAGGTTGCTGCGTTTCAGGCTCATGAACACCGCAGCTTTCACGGAATCTTCCCTGAAAATCGCCGATGATTCGGAAAAGATCGAGAGCAGGCGCAGCATGACGAACAATCTGCACAGCAGTGCGGACCTCGACGACGTCGATCACGCACTCCTGCGGCTCCTCCAGGAGAACGCGCGCATGACGAACGCCCGCATGGCGGAGCTCGTCGGCATCGCGCCCTCGACGTGCGTCGCCCGGGTGCGGTCGCTCGTCGATCGCGGCGTGATCACGGGGTTCTCGGCGCGTATCGATCCGGTCGCGGTCGGGCTCGGTCTCGAGGCGCTCATCAGCGTCAACATCAGGGCAGGAGCTCGAGCCCGTATCGCCGAGTTCAGCGCCGGCATCCGACAGCTCCCGGAAGTCGTGCAGGTGTTCTTCCTCGGCGGCTCCGAGGACTTCGTCATCCATCTCGCGGCGCGGGACAGCGCCCACATCCGCGACTTCGTCGTCGAGCACCTGTCGGCGGATCCGACGGTCGCCTCGACGCGCACGAGTCTGGTGTTCGATCACTCGTTCATCGGCGTCGCGGTGGGGGAGTGACCGTGATCCGCGGCTGTACCGGCCGGGTGAAGGTCACGAACGCATAACGAAGGACTCGAACGGAAAACCCTGACCATGTTCGGTTTTGCCATGGAGGCCGTGCGCGATGTCCGCCTTTTGGCGGATCGCCGATTAGCCAGCAGCTGTGAGTTTCGTTAGCGTTGTCGACGGCCCGCAAGGGCTGACCTACGTAACCGCGTCCCGCCCCCTGTCGCCCCGTGACGGCGTGCTGGACGTACGGTCGAACGCCACGCGGTAGCCGTTGTCGCCCCACGTGATCCGAGCCCGCGCGCTGTCCATCAGTGCGCCGATGGGGCGGATCGAGAGCCGTTCGACCCGGCCTGACGATCGACAGGAAGAGCGCACCGCGGTTCCGCGTGCGCTTCCAGGAGAACACATGACCGAAACGATTGCCGTCTCCGCGACGGGACTGTACAAGGTCTTCGGCAGGAAGCCGAAGGAAGCCGTGAAACGCCTGCAGGCCGGTGCCGCGCGTGACGAACTCGCCTCCGGCGGGACCACCGCGGCCGTCATCGACGCCTCGTTCGAGGTGAAGCAGGGCGAGATCTTCGTCGTGATGGGCCTCTCCGGCTCGGGCAAGTCGACGCTGATCCGGATGCTCAACGGCCTGCTCGAGCCGACGGCGGGCACCGTGACCATCGCCGGGAAGCCGATCTCGGGGGTGTCCTCGAAGCAGCTGCGTGCGGTCCGACAGGACAACATCTCGATGGTCTTCCAGCACTTCGCCCTGCTGCCGCACCGCACAGTGCTCGAGAACGCCGCCTACGGACTCGAGGTGAAGGGTGTGCCGGCCGCTGAACGACGCGAGCGGGCCCAGGCCGTCGTCGAGCGTGTCGGGCTCGCAGGCTGGGAGGACAAGCTCCCGGGCCAGCTCTCAGGCGGGATGCAGCAGCGCGTCGGCCTCGCCCGCGCACTCGCCTCGGACACCGACATCCTCCTCATGGACGAGGCGTTCTCCGCGCTCGATCCCCTCATCCGCCGCGAGATGCAGGAGCAGCTCGTCGAGCTGCAGGCCGAGCTCGGCAAGACCATCGTGTTCATCACCCACGACCTCAACGAGGCGATGTTCCTCGGCGACCGGATCGCCGTCATGCGTGACGGCCGGATCGTCCAGGTCGGCACCCCGAACGACATCCTGACCGACCCGGCGAACGACTACGTCGCCCAGTTCGTCCAGGACGTCGACCGCGCCCGCGTCCTGACCGCCGGTGGCGTGATGGAACCCGCGCGCTCCGTCGTCTCCGCGTCCGCCGGACCCCGGGCTGCCCTGCGCATCATGCGCGACCTGCAGACCTCGACCGCCTTCGTGGTCGGTCCGGGCCGGCAGCTCCTCGGCGTCGTCCGCGACAAGGACGTGCTGCGTCTCGTCCGGGCGGGCGACCACCAGCTCGGGAGCGTCATCACCGCCGACCTCGCCACGGTCTCGCCGGAGGCGGCGCTCGTCGACCTCTTCGAGTCCGCCGTCGAGAGTGCCCTGCCCGTCGCCGTCGTGGACGAGCGGACGCGCCTGCTCGGCGTCGTCCCGCGGGTGACCCTGCTCGCCGCCGTCGGCAACGTCCCGACCAACACGGACGAGATCAGCCTCGTCGGGCCGCCGGCGACGGTGCCCGTCGAGCTCATCACGGCGACCCTGCGGTCGACCGCGGAGGACCCGCAGCACCCCGACGACGTGACCTCGTCGATCGAGACCAGCGCCGCCGAACCGGCAGCGAGCCTGCCGGAAGGGAGTGTCCGATGAACGGCATCCGTCTCCAGTCGTCCGGGTTCCTGGACGCCATCACCCGCCCAGAGATCGGTGCGTGGGTCGAAGCCTTCGTCGACTTCATCACCGACGTCTTCCAGCCCGTCTTCGACGTCATCCGGAGCGTCTTCCAGGGGCTGTACGACGGCGTCGACCTCGTGCTCAGCGGTCCGCCGTTCTGGGTGATCATCATCGTCGCCGCCCTGCTGGCCCTCGTCGCACGGGGCCCGGTGTTCGCCGTCGGCTCCGCGGTCGGGCTGTTGATCATCGTCGGCGTCGAGCAGTGGGACAACGCGATGGACTCGCTCTCGCTCGTGCTCGTGGCCGGTCTCATCGCCATCGTGATCGGGATCCCGCTCGGCATCCTGGCGGCCCGCTCGAAGGTCGCATCGTCGATCATCCGCCCGTTGCTCGACTTCATGCAGACGACTCCTGCGTTCGTGTACCTCATCCCCGCGCTCATCCTGTTCCGCATCGGCGTCGTCCCGGGCATCGTCGCGACGATCGTCTTCGCGCTGGCCCCGGCAGTCCGTCTCACGGAACTCGGGATCCGCAACGTCGACCGCGAGGTCGTCGAGGCCGGCAACGCGTTCGGTGCTTCCTCCTGGCGGATCCTGCGCCAGATCCAGCTGCCGCTCGCGATGCCGAACATCATGGCCGGAGTCAACCAGGTCATCATGCTCTCGCTCTCGATGGTCGTCATCGCCGGCATGGTCGGCGCCGGCGGCCTGGGAGGCGACGTCGTCAAGAGCCTCTCCCGGATCGACATCCAGCTCGGCTCCGAAGCGGGCCTGTCGGTCGTCATCCTGGCGATCTTCCTGGACCGTCTCACCGCCTCCCTCGGCGGCGGTCGCAAGCAGCGCGGCAAGCGTACGAAGGCTGCCCCGGCTTCGCCCGCCGGGATCCGCCCGGCACCGGCCGCAAGCACCACGACGACCGACAGCACCGCCTCAGGCGAGGAACAGCGCACCCCCGCCGAGTCGCCGACCGCCGTGCGGTGACCCACCGGCACACAGCTTTCCATCCGACGACACCGATCCCCGCGTCACGCGGGACGAAAGGAATCATCGAACATGCAGTACCGCACCAAGATCGCAACCACCATCGCAGCGGGGGCGGCGGCGACGCTCGCCATTTCCGGCTGCTCCGCCGGCGCCGCTGATGAGACGCTCGAGAACGGCGACAAGCAGGCGGTGACCATCGCCGTGTTCAGCGGCTGGGACGAGGGCATCGCGGCCTCCGAGCTGTGGAAGGCCGTGCTCGAGGAGCAGGGCTACGACGTCACCCTCGAGGAGGCGGAGCCTGCCCCGGTGTTCTCCGGCCTCAGCACCGGTGACTACGACCTGACGCTCGACGTCTGGCTGCCGACGACCCACGCGAGCTACATCGAGAAGTTCGGTGACGACGTCGTCGACCTCGGCGCCTGGAACACCGACGCCAAGCTCACGATCGCCGTCAACGAGGACGCCCCCGTCGACTCGCTCGAGGACCTCGCGGCCAACGCGGACCTCTTCGACAGCCGCCTCGTCGGCATCGACCCCGGTGCCGGACTCACGGAGGCGACCCAGGACAAGGTCATCCCCGAGTACGGCCTCGACGACTGGGAGTTCCTGACTTCGGGCACCCCGGCGATGCTGTCGGAGCTGAAGGCCGCGACCGACGCCGGTGAGAACATCGCCGTCACGCTGTGGCGTCCGCACTGGGCCTATGACGCGTTCCCGATCAAGGACCTCGAGGACCCGAAGGGCGCGCTCGGGGACGCCGAAGGCATCCACAGCTTCGGCAAGGCCGACTTCGCGGACGAGTACCCGACGCTCGCCGGGTGGCTGAAGGACTTCGACTTCGACTCGGAGCGACTGTTCTCGCTCGAGAACGCGATGTTCAACGAGGGTGACTCGAAGGACTACGCGCCGGTCGTCAAGCAGTGGATCAGCGACAACCAGGAGTACGTGGACTCGCTCACCAAGTAGCGGATCGAAGAGACGACGGGCACCGGAGCGATCCGGTGCCCGTCGTCTCGTGCATCTGAGCGTCAGCTGCGGAGTCGGGCGAGGCCGTCGACGGCCCGCTCCAGCACCTCGACGCGTTTGCAGAACGCGAACCGGACCAGTGACGCGTAGTCCGGGTCGTGCCGGTCGAGGCAGAACGCCGACAGCGGCACCGCCACGACGCCGGCGAGCGCGGGCAGCGCCCGGCAGAACGCCGCAGCATCGTCGAAGCCCAACGGAGCCGCATCGGCCACGATGAAGTAGGTGCCGTCCGGCCGGAAGGTGTCGAAACCGGCGGCTGAGAGGCCCGCGCTCAGGAGGTCCCGCTTGCCGCGCAGGCCGTCGGCGATGGCCGTGAACGAGGCGTCGGGCAGTCGGAGTCCGGTCGCCATCGCCGGCTGGAACGGTGCGCCGTTGACGTAACTGAGGTACTGCTTGACCGTCGAGACGGCCGAGACGAGTTCGCGGGGTCCGCTCAACCAGCCGATCTTCCACCCGGTCGTGCTGAAGGTCTTGCCACCGGATGAGATCGTGAGTGTGCGTTCGACGGCACCCGGCAAGGTCGCGATCGGAACGTGTTGGACGTCGAAGGTCAGGTGCTCGTAGACCTCGTCGGTCACGATGATCGCATCGTGGCGCTCCGCCAACTCGGCGACCAGGTCGAGCGTCGCGCGGTCGAGGACGGTGCCGGTCGGGTTGTGCGGCGTGTTGACCAGGATGACCCTGGTCCGGTCGGTGACGGCGGCGCGGAGCTCGTCCGGGTCCGGCTGGAAGTCGGGTGCGCGCAGCTTGACCGTCCGATGCCGCCCACCGGCGAGGGCGATGAGTCCGCCGTACGCGTCGTAGAACGGCTCGAAGGTCACGACCTCGTCGCCGTGCTCGACGAGGGCGAGCAGGGTCGCGGCGAGCGCCTCGGTCGCTCCGGCGGTGACGAGCACCTCTCCCTGCGGGTCTGGCTGGAGACCGTAGAACCGTCGCTGGTGCTCGCTGATCGCGGTGCGGAGGTCGAGGGTGCCCGGGCCGGGCGGGTATTGGTTCTCGCCGCGCTCGATGGCCGCGACCGCCTCGGCCAGGACGGCCTCGGGTCCGTCCTCGTCGGGGAACCCCTGGCCGAGGTTGACGGCTCCGGTCTGCAGCGCGAGCGCGCTCATCTCCGCGAAGATCGTCGACGAGACGTGTCCGTCCTCGTCGACGAGGCCGGCGCCTTCGGCGGTGCGCCGCCAGGGTCCGTCAACCACCATGTCGATATCCTTCCGTGGCCGCGGGCGCGGGCCGCTCCCAATCTAGGACACCGTGCGCAGGTCCTTACGGCGAAGCCCTAGCCGGCGCACAGCGGGCGCGAATGAAACACTCAGCTCAGCACGGGAAGCTGACTGCGCTTGGAAGGAGCAGAATTGCCATGACCGACACCGCAGACGGACAGCAGCCCGCCGAACACCCCCAGTCCACCCCGAACGGTGAGACCGCGCCGCAGTCCGCACCCGCTGAGCAGGCGGGCGGCACCGTGCCTCCCGCGGGCGAGGCACGGCCGTCGACCTCAGGAGCGTACTTCCCGCCCCCGACCGCGATGCCACCGGTCGCACCGCCCGCCGGTCAGCCGACGCAGCAGCCGTACGGCGCGGCCCAGCAGGGCTCGCCGTACCAGCAGGCGCCGCAGCACCCGTCCGCAGCCTTCTCCCGTCAGCAGCAGCCGAACCCGTACGCCGCCTACCAGCAGCCCACCGGTCAGCAGCCAGCGGCCCAGCCGCAGCCTGGTCAGCAGCACGGTCCCTACGGTGCGTCCCCGTACGCCCAGCAGCCGACCGGGCAGCACCCTGGCGTCCCGACGCCACCGGCAGCGCGGACGAAGAAGACCAACCGCCCGCTCGCGGGGATGGTCGCGATGCTCGCCGTCGGCGCCCTCATCGGAGGAGCGTCCGGTGCCGGGGCGACGCTCTGGGTCACGAACGCGACGAAGTCGAGTGTCTCGAGCAACGAGGCTGGCTCGAAGGCGTTCACCATCAACGACGACGCCGACGTCAGCCTGACCACGGCCATCGCCGCGACGGCCGGGCCGAGCGTCGTGACCCTCTCGGTCCAGGGCGGGCAGAGCGCCGGCACCGGCTCGGGGATCATCCTCAGCAAGGACGGTTACGTCCTGACGAACACGCACGTGGTCACCCTGGACGGCCAGGTCGCCGACCCGACCATCCGGGTCACCGATGCGAACGGCAAGCTGTACAACGCCAAGATCGTCGGCACGGACCCGATCTACGACCTCGCCGTCATCAAGCTCGACGACGCCTCGGGTCTCAGCCCGATGGAGTTCGCGAACTCCGACAAGCTCAACGTCGGCGAGACGGCCGTCGCGATCGGTGCGCCGCTCGGACTGGCGGGAACCGTCACCGACGGCATCGTCAGCGCCCTCAACCGGAGCATCACCGTCGCCTCCTCCGCCGTTCCGGACTCCGGATCGAGCGACGACGGCGGGTCCGGCGACTCGAACGGCGACAACCAGAGCCCCTGGAACTTCGACGTGCCGGGGCAGACCACCCCGACCGCGCCGACCTCCTCGATCTCCATCGCGGTCATCCAGACCGACGCGGCGATCAACCCCGGCAACTCGGGTGGCGCGCTCGTCGACGGCACCGGCAAGCTCATCGGGGTCAACGTCGCGATCGCGAGCGCCGGAAGCACCGACTCGTCGTCGCAGAGCGGCAGCATCGGTGTCGGCTTCGCCATCCCGGCGAACATCGCCAAGCGCGTCTCGGACGAGATCATCAAGACGGGTAAGGCGACCCACGGCCTGCTCGGCGCGACCGTGAAGGACGCCTCGAGCGACGCCAAGAGCACGGTCGCGGGCGCGCTCATCGACAAGGTCACCGACAACGGCGCCGCGCAGGCCGCGGGTCTGAAGTCCGGGGACATCGTCACCGAGTTCAACGGCGTCCCGGTCACCGGTGCGAACGACCTGACCGCTCAGGTGCGGGCGCTCGCGGCGGGGGCGACGGCGAAGCTCACCTTCACCCGCGGCAACGACTCGCAGACCGCCGAGGTCACGCTCGGCGAGCTCGCGCTCTGACACCCCGGGGCGTCACGCCCCGGAGGACGCCCGCACGGCCTCCGTGCGGGCGTCCTCCGCGTCCGGGCCACCCCGACGACCGGCTGCTAGGCTCGATCGAACGAAACACGGAGTGAACCCCCATGTCGAACGACACAGGCCAGGCCGACGCACCGTCGTCGCCCGGAGTCTCCTACGTGATGCCGGTGTTGAACGACGTCCGACACGTCAGAGCAGCTGTCGACAGCCTCCTGGCGCAGGACTACGCCGGCGACGTGGAGATCACGATCGCCGTCGGGCCGAGCATCGACGGCACGACCGAGCTCGTCCGAGAGCTCCAGGCGGCCGACCCCCGCATCCACGTGCTGGAGAACCGCGTCGGGTCGACCCCGGCCGGGCTCAACCTGGCGATCGCCGCGTCGACGCATCCGATTGTCATCCGGGTCGACGCCCACTCGGAGCTGCCCGACGACTACGCGCGTCTCGCGGTCGAGACCATGCTCCGCACGGGGGCGCAGAACGTGGGCGGCATCATGGACGCCCAGGGACGCACGAGCTTCGAGACGGCGGTGGCGCGGGCGTACGGCTCGCGTGTCGGACTCGGTGGCACACCCCACCACGTCGGCGGTCGAGAGGGGCCGGCCGACACGGTCTACCTCGGCGTCTTCGACCGCGAGATGCTCATGCGGGTGGGCATGTTCGACGAGCGCATCAAACGCGGACAGGACTGGGAGCTCAACCGCCGGATCAAGCAGGCCGGTGGCCTCGTCTGGTTCACGCCCGCGTTGCGCGTCGTCTACCGCCCGCGTGCGAGCATGCGCGCCCTGGCGCGACAGTTCTTCTCCACCGGACTCTGGCGCGGCGAACTCAGTCGGAGTTTCCCCACCCGCGGCACGCTCCGTTACTTCGCGCCACCGGTCCTGGTGCTCGGCGTCGTGCTCGGCACGCTGCTCGGGCTCGGAGGCCTGGTCCAGCTGGGAGCGGGAGCGACGCCGTGGCTGCTCATCGGGTTCGCGGCCCCCATCGCCTATGCGGCCATCGTGCTGCTCGCGAGCATCGTGGTCACCGGGCGGGACGGGATGCGCACGAGCCTTTGGATGCTCGCCGTCCTGCCGTGCATCCACTTCTGCTGGGGCACGGGGTTCGTGCTCGGTTACGGCTCGCTCGCGAAGGGCATCTCCGCGCTGCGCAATCCACCGAAGGCGGTCTAGATGTCGGATCCCAGCACGGCCGGAACCGGTCCGCGGCTCACGCCCCCGCGGACGATCGCCGAACTCCGAGCCGTGGCGCAACCGCCGGAGGTCCGCGCGCGGAAGAACGCCGAGCACTGGACCGCCGACCTCTACCTGCGAGACCTGTCGCCGTACATCACGTGGTTGCTGCTGCGCACGAGCATCAGCGCGAACGGCGTGACGGGTCTGATGATCCTGACCGGTTGGGCGACGGCCGCCGCGCTCCTCATCCCCGGATTCGGCGGTGCGGCCCTCGCACTCGTGCTCGGGCAGACGCAGATGCTCCTCGACTGCTGCGACGGCGAGGTCGCGCGTTGGCGGCGGACGTCGAGTCCGGCAGGTGCGTTCCTGGACTCCGTCGGCCACTACTCCACCGAGTCACTCATCGCGATCGCGCTCGGTGTCCGTGCCGCCGCGTGGCCGGTGGATGCGCCCGAGGACCTGGTCTGGATCACCCTCGGATTCGCGCTCGCGCTGTTCGTCGTGCTCAACAAGGCGCTGAACGACATGGTGCGGGTCGCCCGCGCCGGCTTCGGGGCGCCGAAACTCACCTACTCGACCGAGGAGTCGGCGCCGCGCGGGGGACTGCTCGCGACGGCGCGGAGAGTGGCGCGGTTCCTCCCGTTCCACCGGCTCTTCCACTCGGTCGAACTCACCATGGTGATCTTCGCCGCTTCCGTGGTCGGCCTGTTCGTCGGCGACGTCGAGGCGATGCGCTGGGTGCTCGCGATTCTCGTACCGCTCGCGCTCCTGACGCTCGTCGGGCATTTCGTCGCGATCGTCTCGTCGAAACGGCTCCACGCGTGATGTCCGGCCCGATCCCGGTCACGCGCTCCGTCGGCGTCGTGGTCCTGACGCAGGGGACCCGCCCGGTCGAGCTCACCGCAGCCGTGGAGAGCGTGCTCGCCCAGCAAGCGGTGGAGCTCGACGTGGTGGTGGTCGGTAACGGCTGGCAGCCGACCGGACTTCCGGACGGCGCTCGAGGCCTGGCCCTGTCGGAGAACCTCGGGATCCCCGCCGGACGCAACCGCGGTGCCGACGCCGTGCAGGGGGAGTTCGTCTTCTTCCTCGACGACGACGCGACCATCCCGTCCACCACGTTCCTCCGCGACGCCATCGCGATGCTCGACGCGGACCGGTCCATCGGCCTCATGCAGCCCCGGCTCGCCGACGCGGACGGAGCAGCGACGCCGTCCCGCTGGGTGCCGCGAACGCACGACAAGGACCCCAGGCATTCGAGCGCCGTGTTCTCCTGCCTCGAAGCGGCCGTCCTGCTGCCGCGGTCGGTGTTCGACGCCGTCGGTGGGTGGGCCGACCCGTTCTTCTACGCGCATGAGGGCATCGAGCTCGCCTGGCGGGTCTGGGACCAGGGGAGGCGAGCCTGGTACGAGGCCTCCCTCGAAGCGAACCACCCGGTGACCGAACCGACGAGGCACACCGCCTACTACCGGCTCAACGCGCGGAACCGGGTCTGGCTCGCACGGCGGAACCTCCCCGCACCGCTCATTCCGCTGTATGTGGGCTCCTGGACCGCGATCCAGGTGATCCGGTGGTGGCGGAAGCCGGAGGCCCTCCGCCCCTGGTTCGGCGGCTGGCGTGAGGGCTGGCGGACGGACCCCGGCGAACGTCGCCCACTGCGCTGGCGGACGGTCTGGCGGATGACGCGCGCAGGGCGACCTCCGGTCATCTGAGCGGCCGGCGCCCGTCGTGATCCGACCGTGACCTGGCGTCGTTACGCTTGACGGATGCTGGAGCTGACATGGGACTGATCAGAGACGGTCGTCGTGCCATCACGCTCGCCAAGGACCTGCTCGCCAACCGCCGCGCCAGAGCCGTCCTCGCGGCGCAGATGCAGGCGGCTCCCGTGATCGAGCCGGGGCGCTACAAGGTGGCCGTGTACTTCGCGGACGGTGCCGTCAACATGTACCAGATCCGCCAGTGGTACCGGCCGCTCGCCGAACTGTCGAAGCGGTGGCCCGTCCTCATCCTCAGCCGCGGTGCGACGGCGGCGGCGAAGCTGTTCGAGGAGTCGCCGATCCCGACGGCCTACGTCCGGACGGTCGTCGCCCTCGAGCGCACGCTCGCCGAACAGGACATCCGCGTCGTGCTGTACGTCAACCAGAACGCCAAGAACTTCCAGATGTTCCGCTACGGCTCCCGCTGGCACGTCTTCGTCAACCACGGCGAGAGCGACAAGATGTACATGACGACCAACCAGTTCAAGGCCTACGACTACAGCCTCATCGCCGGCCAAGCGGCGAGGAACCGGCTGGAGCGGGTGCTCTGGGACTACGACTTCGACAAGCGCGCGATCATGATCGGCCGCCCCCAGGCCGACCACTATTCGGGCGAACTGCCCTACACGCCCGATGAGCGAACCGTGGTCCTGTACGCGCCCACCTGGGAGGGCGACCGCGCGGCCGCGGCGTACGGCTCGATCGCGAGCCACGGCGTCGCCCTCGTCCGAGCACTCATCGCGACCGGGCGGCACCGCGTCGTGTACCGTCCGCACCCGCGGAGCGGTGTCGTCGATCCGGCCTACGCGAGCGCGAACCGCGAGATCATGGCCGCGCTTCAGGAAGCGAACCGTGCGGACGCCTCGGCCCAGCACGTCGTCGACACGGGTGCCGACCTCGGTTGGCAGCTGGCGGCGGCGGACGCGGCCATCGTCGACATCTCCGCGATGGTCTACGACCGCCTCGCGAGCGGGAAGCCGCTCATGATCACCCGTCCCGTGAACCCGGAGGCGGAGATCGACACCGGAGGGTACCTCTCGGCGTGCGAGTGGCTCGATGCGTCGGACGCCGCGGACATCGTCGACGGCGTCGACCGACTCCTCGGTGATCCCGAGACGGTCGCTCGGCTGCAGCACTGGGTCGAGTACTACTTCGGCGACACGACGCCCGGAGTGACGACGGCGAGGTTCCACAGCGCCATCGAGCATCTGATGTCGGAATGGGAACGGTTCGCCCTCGCGCACGCCGATGGCCGGCCGAAGCTCGACGAGCATGAGGACGACGAGGACGAAGACGAGGATGACGACGACAGAGGACGCGCCTGAGGCGCCCTGAGCCGTTGAGTCCGCGCCCAGGAGAACCGCGTAGGGTCGGGCAGGTGAATCCGTCCTCCGGGCGACTGGCCTCCCTCGACGGAGTCCGTGGTGTCGCCAGCGTCGTCGTGGTGCTCTACCACGTGTCGTTGCTCGCACGACCCTTCGCGACGGGCCGGATCTCGGAGCCCGCCTGGGACATCGCGACCGAGACGCCACTCAAGCTGCTCTTCGCCGGCACCGAGGCCGTGCAGGTGTTCTTCGTCCTCAGCGGTCTCGTCGTCGCGCTGCCGCTGTTGCGAGGCGGCGCGAGCTGGCCGGGGTTCTTCGCCGCCCGATTCGTGCGGCTCTACCTCCCCGTGTGGGGATCGCTGCTGTTCGCCGCCGCCCTCATCCTCCTCATTCCGAGGGACCCGGCGTCGGTGACCACCGGTGAGTGGATCGCGAACGCGAACGCGACGAGTGTCGACCCGCTGCACCTCCTGAGAGAGGCCACCCTGACGCCGGCGAGCTACACGCTGGTGAACACCCTGTGGTCGCTGCGCTGGGAGCTGATCTTCACGCTCCTCCTCCCGATCGCCGTCCTCCTCGCTCGGTTGCTGCGCCGCTGGGCGTGGCCGGTCGCCGCACTGATGTCCGTGATCATGGTGCTCGGACGGGTCGCGGGACTGGACGCCGCCGTGTACCTGCCGGCGTTCTTCATCGGTACGCTGATCGCCGTCAGGCTCGACGACCTCCGAGCCTGGGCTGCGGATCGGTCCCGCCCGCTGCAATGGGCGTTGCTCACGGGCGGGTCCGCGCTCCTGCTCGTCGCGAGCTGGCTCTCCCGACCGTTCGTCGAATCCTCATCGACGCTCGGTCAGGCGCTCTGGGGCCTGTCGGGTGTGGGCGCGGCCGGCCTCATCGTCGTCGCCATCGGAAGCCCCTTCGCCCGTCGGCTCCTCGAGGCGCCGCCGGTCCTCTGGCTCGGGAAGGTGTCCTTCAGTCTGTACCTCGTGCACGCCCCGATCCTGGCCACACTCGCCTTCTCGTTCGGAGATGAGCGTTGGTGGCTGGTCGGGATCGTCGGTGTCCCACTGAGCCTGCTGATCGCCGCCGGGTTCTTCCAGCTCGTCGAGCGTCCGTCCCACGGCCTCGCGCGCAGCGTCGGTCGGGGGGTACAGTCGGGGGTCGCTGCGGTGCGTTCCCGGATGCTCAGCCGACGCGAGGGACGAGTGCGTTCCGCTTCTTCCGGCGAGCGGCCGCGTGCAACTCCTGAGCCCACCGACGGGTGACGGCCTCGTCGTCGTACTGCTCTGCGGTCGCCCTGGCGTGCTGACGCATCGCATCCACCTCGCCCTCGGGGAGCGACAGGAGGCGTTCGATGGCGGCTGACACGACGGCCGGTTCCGCGGACGGCACGAGGAACCCGTTCCAACCGTCGCGGACGATGTCGGCCGGCCCGTACGGTACGTCGACGACGATGGGGAGACACCCGGCCGCCATCGCCTCGATGAGCACGAGTGGGAAGCCCTCGGAGGTCGAGGTCATGACGAGGAACGAACCCGAGCCGAGCTGCTGCCGGGCCGAGCGGTCGTAACCGTGCAGGACGACGCGGTGGTCCGGGTCCTCGGCGGCGAGGAGCGTCTGCAACTCGTCGAGCAGTTCCCCGCCGCCGTAGACGTCGAGTGTCGGGGGAGGCCCGTCCACCGGGGTGGTGGCGAGGACGGCGCGGATCGCGTTCGCCGGCCGTTTCCGGGCCGTGAGCGAACCGAGGAACATGCCGCGGCTGCGAGGCCGAGGTGCACTCGCGACGTCCGGTGCGACGAGTTCGCGCGAGTTCGGGATGACCCCGAGCGAGGCGTGCTCGCCGAGCATGGTCGTCACGTCCGCGAGCTGGCGGTCGCTGAGGAGGGCGACGAGGTCGAAGTCGTCGAGCGCCTCGAACACCGCTCGCCGTGACTCCCGCAGCCGACCGTGTGGTCGTTCCGTGCCCTGGAGGTGCGAGGCGTGCACGACATGCGCGGTGACGACGTTGCGTTTCCGGTAGCTCAGGACGAACGGGGCGATGGTCTTGCTGTCGACGATCATCCAGGCCGGAGCGCCCGCGGTGAGCGTGTCGAACCAGGCGCGGTACAGGGACCAGATGCGCCCCCAGGACCGGACGGGACGGCCCTGGTCGTCGCAGAGGACCACGGACCGGCCGCCCTTGACACCCCGCTCGCGCGTGTCGCGGCGGTCGGACAGGAGCAGGGTGCCGTCGGTCCGGTAGACGTCGACCTGCAGGATCTGACCGGACTCGTCGTGTCGCTCGCGGCCGAGGACCACGTCGCCGCGGCGTCGTTCCGCGCTGCCGTTCTCCAGGGGGAGCGGGGTGAACCCGTGGCGGGCCAGGTCGAGGGACCCACCCGGCAGGGGGTTGTCGCGCAGCCAGTCCCAGAGGTTGACGACCCGGAGGCCGTCGATCAGGTCTCCTCGCGTGCGCAGCCGTGCCTCCAACTCGGGGTAGTCCGCGCGGTGGTCGAAGGTGAGGACGTCGACGGGGGTGTCGGCCAATCGGATGAACGCGCGCGAGCGCTGGAGCATCGCCTCCGTCATGCCGCCGAAGTCGTCCGACAGACCCCAGGTCACCGCGAAGTGGCGGCCTTCCGGGAAGGGCTTCTGGGGACGGCGCAGGAATGGAAGTCTCACCCTCCGACGGTACGCGATGGACCTGGAGGGATGCCGCATCCGGACCGGCCCGGTCGGCGCTGAGCCCGAGCGCGCCGAGGGTGGTCAGGGACGCTGTTCGGGCCCGTCCGGGTCGACCGTCTCGCTGCCGGCCGCATCGCCGCCGGCCTCGATGGCCAGGTGCTTGCGGCGACGGAACACCTGGTCGCGGACCTTCCCGAGGCCGGACCGGCCGGAGACGGCCCGCATCCGTGGCTCGAGGTCGAGGGGGACGACGAACGGCGCCGGTCCGAACGCCTGGCGTGCGGCACGGACGACCTGTCGGCCGAGCATGTGATTGCCGATGCCGCCGACGGCAGCTCCGACGCCGAAGGGCAGTGCTTTGCCGATGACGCCGGCGCTGCCGCTCGCCGCGAAGTGCTTCATGAAGCGCACCCGCAACTGGTCGGCGACGGGGCCCACGATCATGGACGGCAGACCCTGGGTGATCGTCTGGCCCCAGAACGCCTGCCGGGGGATGCCCTTCCCGGCCGCCTGGGATCCGAAGTTCCGCAGGAGGTCGGTTCCGGCCTTGCCGAGCATCATGGTCATGACGAGCGCGCGGGATCGCATCGGATCGGCCAGGGCGATGCCGTGGACCTCGGTGACCGACTGGGCGAACAGGGCGGTCGCCTCGAGGAACCCCGCCGTCTCGACACCGGAGAGCGCAAGGGTCGTCGCCGTCCCGATCGCCGGGACGACGGCGGTCGCGCCCACAGCGGCTCCCGTCGTCGTCACCGTCGTGAGGTACCGGCGCTCCAGGACGCGGATGAGCTGGTCCGCCGTCGCGTTCGGGTACATCCGCCGGATCGACCGGATGTGTGCCACGACCACCGGTCGCTGGACCCAGAGCAGTCGGTCGAGCGCCCGCACCCATCCCGGCTCAGGCAGCATGGGCTGCTGTGCTGCGGCGGTGGGGAACTGGGCGGGACCCGGAACGGGTCCCGGCTGCGGTCCGGTCATGACGGCCTCCTCGTGGGCGGGGCGGCCAGTCTACGTCGACCCACTGCGGGTCGACTGACGCTTGCTGGCAGGCCTCAGCTGTTGTAGTCGGCGTTGTAGCGGTCGAGCACGTCGTCGATCGGCGCGTCGAGCACGAGCGCCCCCTTGTCGAGGTAGAGCCCCCTCGTGCAGAACCGTCGGAGGTCCTTCTCGTTGTGCGAGACGAAGAACAGGGTGCGCCCGCCATCGAGGAGTTCCTCGATGCGCCGGTAGCACTTCTCGCGGAACGCGCGGTCGCCGACGGCGAGGACCTCGTCGACGAGGATGATCGGCTCCTCGAGCTGCGCGATCACCGCGAAGGCGATGCGGACCTTCATGCCGCTCGAGAGATGCTTGTACGGGGTGTCCACGAAGTCGGCGATCTCGGCGAAGGCGATGATGTCGTCGAACCGTCCGTCGATCTCGCGCCGGGACATGCCGTGGAGGCCGGCCGTCAGGTACACGTTGTCGCGGACCGTCAGGTCGTTGACGAAGCCGCCGGTGATCTCGATGAGCGGCGCGACACCCTCGTGCACGCCGATGGTGCCCTCATCGGGCAGGACGACGCCCGCGACGAGCTTGAGCAGCGTCGACTTGCCCTGACCGTTCCGTCCGACGACGCCGATGGCCTCGCCGGGGGCGACATCGAAGGAGACGTGGCGCAGGGGCCAGAACTCACCCGGCTTCGAGCGTCGGTCGCGACCGGCGAAGAGGTCCTTGAAACTCCGCCGACCGCCACGGTTGCGCCGGAACCGGATCCCTGCGTCGGCCACCGAGATCGCCGGCCGAGCGGCGGTTGCGTTGCCTGTGGGCATCAGATCTCCTTCAGCACGGAGCGCTCGCAGCGCTTGAAGACGAGGAGACCGACCGCGAGGATGACCGTGGACATGGCGGCGGACACACCCACGAGGTGCCAGTTGAGTTCCTGTGGGAAGAACGCGGAACGGTACAGCGCGAAGATCCCGCTGAGCGGGTTGAACGCCGCGAAGGGCTCGATCCTGTCGGGCAGCGCCGTCGTGCTGTAGATGATCGGCGTCGCGTAGAACATGAACCGCAGGACGAGCTTGACGGCGCGCTCGAGATCGCGGAAGAACACGACGAGTGGAGCGACGATCAGGCAGAGCCCGATGGTCAGGACGGCTTGGATGACGATGGCGAGCGGGAACAGCACGATGTCGAGGTTGACCTGCGCGCCGCTGAAGATCGCGAACGCCGCGAGGACCGGGAGCGCAGCGAGGAACTCGATGCCCTTCGACAGCACGATCCGGTTCACCCAGATGGTCCGGGGGATCGTCGTCGAACGCACGAGTTTCGCCTCGCGCAGGAAGGCGCGGGTGCTGTCGGACACCGATCCGGTGAACCACATCCACGGCAGCAGTGCCGCGAGGAGGAACACGATGTAGGGTTCCTCGCCGACGTCGCGCCGGAACACCTGCGTGAAGACGAACCAGTAGATCCCACTCATGACGAGGGGGTCGAGGATGGACCACACGTAGCCGAGCGCGCTCGTCGAGTAGCGCACGCGCAGGTCTCGGACCGTCAGGATCCAGAGCGCGTGGCGGTACCTCGCCGATCGCGACATCCTTGGCCGCGTCTCAGCTGAAGAACTCACGTGACCAACCTTATCGAGGTGACGCAGGAACGCCGCCCGCGACGCTCAGCGTCGGGACGGCGTTCGTGTGCGATGTGGACGGGGACCTCAGACGAAGAGGTTCGCGCGCTCGAGGTCCTCGGCGAAGTCGACCTCGACCGCGTAGAGGTCGGAGATGTCGACCGGCTCGACGAGCATGCCCTCGCGCTCGATGGCGAGCTCGATGCCGCGCTCGAAGTAGTCCTGGTCGCCGACCTTGGTCAGGTAGCGGTGGAGCATCGTCTTGTCCTGCGACGAGATGTAGTTGATGCCCACGGCCTCGCCCAGCCCGCCGACGACGGTCTTCGAGAGCTCCTTGATGTAGCCCTCGGCGCTCGTCGTGTACTTGACCTCCTCGTCGGACACCTTGGAGGTGTTGACGGTCACGAACGAACGGTCTTTGGCGATCATCGCGGCAGCGCGGTCGAGGACGGCGGGGTCGAAGACGACGTCGCCGTTCATCCAGAGCACGCCGCCGGCCTGAGACGCCGCGAGGGCGCGCATGAGGCTCTTCGAGGTGTTGGTCTGGTCGTACTGCTCGTTGTAGACGAAGGAGGCGTCGGGGAACGCTTCGATGATGTGCTCGAGCTTGTAGCCGACGACGATCGTCACCTTGGCGCTCGCTCCGAACGCGTGGTGGATGTTGTCGAACTGCTGCTGCATGATGGTGCGGCCGTCGCTGAGCTCGGTCAGGGGCTTGGGAAGCGAGCGGCCGAGACGGCTGCCCATCCCCGCGGCAAGGATCACTACCTGGGTGGTCACGTTGTTCTCCTCAGTGTGGGTATGGAATCACGCGGTGCCACGATGCTGTGGACGATTCACCGAGGATTAACCAAGACGTGCATTGAAAGACACTCCGTTATGCCAAAATACAGGCTAGCCGCGGTGAACTCCGTCTGTCAGGGGTTCCCAGGGTCCGTTGTCGTTTTGTGATCGACCGCCCGGCGTTTACACAGCTTGGGGGAGATGTGTCAACCGTTCATCCTGAGACTCCGCTGTCCGCTGCGGCCGCCGCTGTTGGTAGGTTTGCTTGGTGACTTCCACGACTCCGCCAGATCCCGCTCAGCAGCCGGCGCCTGCCGACGGCACGCCGACGAGTCCGGGCACGCCGAACACCGCCGACGCCACCGGCGCTCCTGCGCCGTCGACCGCTTCCGACGATCAGGCCGCTGCGGCGCCGACGGCACCGAAGCGCGCACCCCGCTCGACGACGCCTCGGGCTGCCGGAACGGCGAAGGCCCCGGCGAAGCGGCCGAGCACGCCCCGCACCCGCACCACGTCGGCGAGCGAGACCTCGGGGGAGCCCGGGGACGCCACGAAGCCGGCACCCAAGACGACCACGGCACGCTCGACGACCGCTCGGACCTCGACGGCGAAGACCACGGCCACCAAGTCGACGACGGCGCGCACCACCGCCGCGAAGCGCACGCCCGCGAAGTCGGCTGCTGCAGCTGCCGATGCTCCGGAGGCCACTGCGTCGGCCGAGACGAGCACCACCCCGAAGACGCCCCGGTCGACGACCGCGCGCTCCGCCGCCGCGAAGCCGGCGACCAAGGCCGCCGGCGCCAAGACGACCACCGCCCGCACCTCGACGACGAAGTCCACGACGGCCCGGACGCCGGCCAAGCGCACGCCGGCGCGCACCAGCGTCGCGAAGCAGCCCGAACAGACGGCCGCCGCAGCCGCCGGCGTGCTCGACGAGGTCAGCGCACCGGGATCGGTCGAACGGCCGACGACGTCGACGCCCTCCGAGCAGCCTTCCCCTGAGGTCGTCGACCGGATCACCGTCGAGGAGCCTCGGGCCGACGCCACGCAGACCGAGACCCCGGCGACCGCGTCATCCATCGCCGAGGAGGCTGTGGACGACACGGCCCGGCAGGCGACGCCGGCACCGTCGGGGTCCGTATCGGTGGCGCCTCCGCGGGAGGAGGCCGTCACTCCGGCTGCAGCACCGAAGCGTCCTGCCGGCCGTCCCGCGCCGACACCGTCGTCCGCCGCCACCTCGTCACCCGCCGCGACGCCGCAGCGCAGCGAGGCCGACGGCGATGGCGCCCATCCCGTCGTCCTGTCGATCTCGGGACTCGTCAAGCAGTTCGGCGACACGGTCGCGGTGGACGGCGTCGACCTCGAGGTCCGACGTGGCTCGTTCTACGGCATCGTCGGGCCGAACGGCGCCGGCAAGACGACCACCCTGTCCATGGTCACGGGTCTCCTCCGTCCCGACGCAGGGTCCATCACGGTCCAGGGCGTCGACGTCTGGCAGGATCCCGCCGAAGCCAAGCGGGCGATCGGCGTGCTGCCCGACCGGCTGCGGCTCTTCGACCGCCTGACCGGCAGCCAGCTCTTGTACTACTCCGGCGTCCTGCGGGGGCTCGACCCCGCGACCGTCAAGTCACGGACCACCGATCTGGCTCGTGCCTTCGGTCTCGACGACGCGCTCGGCCGTCTCGTCTCCGACTACTCGGCGGGCATGACGAAGAAGATCGCGTTGGCGGCCGCACTCATCCATTCGCCGCGTGTCCTCATCCTCGACGAGCCGTTCGAATCGGTCGATCCGGTCTCCGCGGCGAACGTCATCGAGATCCTCCAGCGGTACGTCGCCAACGGCGGGACCGTCGTGCTCTCGAGCCACGGCATGGACTTCATCCAGCGCGTGTGCGATCACGTGGCCATCATCGTGCAGGGCAAGGTGCTGGCCGCCGGGTCCGTCGACGAGGTGCGCGGAACGGGCACGCTCGAGGAGCGGTTCGTCGAGCTCGCCGGGGGCCGCAAGTCGGCAGAGGGAATGGAATGGTTGCACAGCTTCTCCGACTGAAACTGCAGCTGACGCTCAACGCGTTCCGCCGCAGCCCCTGGCGACTGGTCGGGCTCGTCCTCGCGATCGCGGTCGGCGTGTGGATCGTCGTGCTCGCGAGCACCGGTCTCGTCGCACTGCGCGGTGGTGATCCGGAGGTCACCCGCAACCTGCTCGTGCTGGCCGGGTCGGCCGTCGTGCTGGGGTTCATCATCCTGCCGCTCGTCTTCGGTGTCGACGATCAGCTGGATCCTCGGGCGTTCTCCCTCTTCGGGCTGCCCAACCGCACGCTGTCCGCCGGCTTGCTCGTGGCGGCGCTCGTGTCGGTCCCGTCGCTCGTCCTCGCCGTCCTCGCGGCCTCCTCGGTGGTCACCTGGTCGCGGTCACCGTTGCCCGCCGTCCTCGCCGTGGTCTCCGCCGTCCTCGGCGTGCTGCTCTGCGCGCTCCTGGCCCGCATCGCCACCTCGATCTCCGCGAGCCTCCTCGCGACGCGCCGCGCCAAGGAGGTCATGGGTGTCCTCGGGTTGGTGCTCATCATCGCTGTGGCCCCGGCGATCATCGCCCTCACAACCGTGGACTGGCAGCGCGACGGATTCGCCGTCCTCGGACGGGTCGCGGACATCCTCAGCTGGACCCCGCTCGGTGCCGTGTGGTCGTTCCCCGGCGACGCAGCACTCGGTGGCATCGCGCCGGCGATCGTCAAGCTGCTGCTCACCGCGGCGACCATCGCCCTGCTCTGGTTCGCCTGGCAGGCGTTCGTCGCGCGACTGCTCGTGGCGCCGGAGCGCCTCGGCACTGGCCGCGACAGCACCGGCCTGGGCTGGTTCGACCTGCTCCCCGGTTCCCCGTCCGGAGCCATCGCCGCTCGGAGCATGACCTACTGGCTGCGCGACCCACGGTACCTCGTCTCCCTCGTGATCATCCCGATCGCGCCCTTCATCTTCTTCGTGCCCATGCTCGTCGCCGGCATCCCGATGAACGTCCTCGCACTCGTCCCGCTCCCGGTCGTCTGCTGGTTCCTCGGCTGGCTCCTGCACAACGACCTCGCCTTCGATTCGACCGCGGTCTGGTTGCACGTCGCCTCGGGGGTCCGCGGACGATCGGATCGGATCGGCCGACTCTTCCCCGTGCTCCTCATCGGCATCCCGCTCATCGCGGTCGGGTCGACGCTGAGCATCCTGTTCTACGGCGACTGGGACGCGCTGCCGTCGATGATCGGGGTGAGCACGTGCCTGCTGTTCAGCGGTGCGGGTATCGCGAGCTTCGTGTCCGCACGGTTCCCGTACCCGACGTCGCTTCCCGGTGACAGCCCGTTCCAGCAGCCGCAGGTTCCGGGCAGCAGCGGTCTGTCCGCGCAGTTCCTGAGCCTGCTCGGCACCGTGCTGCTCACAGTTCCCGCCGGCTGGCTGGCGGTGCTCGGGCTCACCGGCGAGCCGAACTGGAACTTCGGGGCACTCGCGGTCGGTGCGGGTACGGGCATCCTGGTCCTCGCGATCGGGATCTTCGCCGGCGGTCGCGTCTTCGACCGCCGCAGCCCTGAGATCGTCGGCTTCGCCAGCTCGCACTGACCCGACGTCGGCGACCGGATCGGTCCGCAGGAGACCAGGGTGCCGTCCGGCGGTACCATGGAGCCATGGCGCAGCATGACAGCACGAAGCAGCAGATGAGCACGATCGATCCCGGTGGCACGCCCGACGGTGGGAGCACGGCGATCATGGATCGTGAGCTCGAGGAGCTGATCGAGAGCGAGAACATCGAGCCCGGTGATCACGAGCGCTTCTCGCACTACGTCAAGAAGGAGAAGATCCTCGAGTCGGCGTTGAGCGGCAAGCCGGTGAAGGCGCTCTGCGGCAAGAAGTGGACGCCGGGTCGTGACCCCGAGAAGTTCCCGATCTGCCCGGCCTGCAAGGAGATCTACGAGAAGCTCCTCCGCGACTGACGCTGGAGCGCACCGCGGCCGACGCTGAGACGCCTCGCCTCGGTCAGCCTTCGAGGTAGACGGTCGGGAGCACGGGGTCGCCACGGGTGAGGCTGACGGCCCGGGGCGGCAGTTCCGCCACCGCCTGTGCCCGGTGCTCCCTGGCCTGACGCGTGCCTGCAGCACCGAGGTACCGCTCGTCCACGAGTCCGCCTTCGACGAGCTGGACCATCAAGGGGCGTTCCGAGGCGGCGTCGGCCGCACCCTCGTGTTCGCCGGCCGGACCGTCGCCGAGGTAGATGCGCTCCTCGCGGGCGACCCCGTGCCGGTCGTAGGCCCGCGCAGCCGTCTTACGGCCGCCGACGGTCGCCTTCTCGGCCGACTTCTTCGCGACACTGATCCAGTCGCCCTGGTCGTCGCGGTGCGCCACGAGCTTGTAGACCATGCCCATGGCGGGGGAGCCGGAGCCGGTGACCACGGAGGTGCCGACGCCGTAGGAATCGACCCGGGACGCGGCCAGGGCGGCGACGGCGTGCTCGTCGAGGTCGTTGGTGACGGTGATGCGGGTCGACGTGGCGCCGAGCTCGTCGAGGAGGCGGCGGACCTGGTCGACGACGATCGGCAGATCGCCGGAGTCGATGCGCACGGCTCCCAGCTCCGGACCCGCGAGGCGGACGCCGAGTCGCACGGCCTCCTCGATGTCGTAGGTGTCGACGAGCAGCGTGGTCCCGGCGCCCATCGTGTCGATCTGGGCTCGGAAGGCGTCCTCCTCGGAGTCGTGCAGGAGGGTGAAGGAGTGTGCGGCCGTCCCCATCGTGGGGATGCCCCAGCTGCGTCCGGCCTCGAGGTTCGAGGTGGCGCTGAAGCCGGCGATGTACGCCGCCCGGGCTGCGGCGATGGCCGACCGCTCGCCCGTCCGACGGGAGCCCATCTCGGCCAGGGGGCGGCTGCCAGCCGCAGAGGTCATGCGGGCGGCAGCCGTGGCGACGGCGCTGTCGTAGTTGAACACGCTGAGCGCCAGGGTCTCGAGGATGACGGCCTCGGCGAACGTGCCCTCGACGACCAGGATCGGCGAACCGGGGAAGAAGACCTCGCCCTCGCGGTAGCCCCAGATCGATCCCGAGAAACGGTAGTCGGCGAGCCAGTCGAGCGCCGTCGTGCTGACGACGCCCTCCTCGCGCAGCCACTCGAGTTCCGATTCACCGAAGCGGAAGTGCTTGAGCAGTTCGAGGAAGCGGCCCGTGCCGGCCACCACGCCGTAGCGGCGGCCGCCGGAGAGGCGTCTGGCGAAGAGCTCGAACAGGCACTCCCGATCCGCGGTACCGCGGTGGAGGGCGGCGTCCAGCATCGTGAGTTCGTATCGGTCGGTGAGGAGAGCTGAGGACTCGTGCACCCGTTCAGCCTAGCCGCGAGCGTGCTCGGAACGTGGTGATCGGTCGGTCCGCCACGTCCATCGGCAGGGGCGGTAGGCTGGGTCATCGTGAACGACGCACCCATCGGCATCTTCGACTCCGGCGTCGGCGGACTCACGGTGGCGAGAGCGGTCAGCGATCAGCTCCCCGCCGAGTCCGTGATCTACATCGGCGACACGGCCCACTCGCCCTACGGTCCGAAGCCCATCGCCGACGTGCGGCGCTACTCGCTCGAGGTCCTCGACTCGCTCGTCGACCAGGGCGTGAAGATGCTGGTGATCGCCTGCAACACCGCATCGGCTGCGATGCTCCGCGATGCCCGCGAGCGCTACTCGGTCCCGGTGGTCGAGGTGATCCAGCCCGCTGTGCGGACCGCGGTCCGGAGCACGAGGAACGGGCGCATCGGCGTCATCGGGACCGAGGGGACGATCAACTCGCGGGCCTATCAGGACCTGTTCGAGGTCAATCCCGAGCTGACGGTGTTCGGCCAGGCCTGCCCCCGGTTCGTCGAGTTCGTGGAGGCCGGCGTCACGACCGGCCCCGACCTCCTCGAGGCGGCGGAGGAGTACCTGGCCCCGCTCCGGCACGCCGGCGTCGACACCGTCGTCCTCGGGTGCACCCACTACCCCTTCCTCAAGGGCGCGATCAGCTACGTGATGGGTCCGCAGGTGTCGCTCGTCTCGAGCGACACCGAGACCGCGAACGACGTCTACCGCGTACTCGTCACCCGCGACCTGTTGCGCGACAGCAGCGAACCCGCCACCCACCGGTACGAGGCGACCGGGAGCAGCGCCGACGACTTCATCGCCCTCGCCAACCGTCTGATGGGTCGGGAGATCTCCACCGTCTCGCTCGTCCAGACCGGCGTGATCGACCTTCCATCCCACCAGTTCGAGGAGCACATCCATGAGTGACATCGCGCGCGCCGACGGCCGCACCAACGACCAGCTGCGTCCCATCACGATCGAGCGCGGCTGGAGCGAGCAGGCCGAGGGGTCGGCACTCATCAGCTTCGGCCGGACGAAGGTCCTCTGCACGGCCTCGTTCACCAACGGCGTGCCGCGCTGGCTGAACGGCAAGGGTCGCGGCTGGGTCACCGCGGAGTACGCGATGCTGCCCCGTTCCACCAACGAGCGGATGGACCGTGAAGCGGTCAAGGGCAAGATCGGCGGTCGTACCCACGAGATCTCGCGACTCATCGGTCGGAGCCTCCGCGCCGTGATCGACACCAAGGCCCTCGGCGAGAACACGATCGTCATCGACTGCGACGTCCTGCAGGCGGACGGTGGCACCCGCACCGCGGCGATCACCGGCGCCTACGTCGCCCTCGCCGATGCGATCGAGTGGGCGCGCGGCAAGAAGTTCATCTCGCAGAAGGCGTCGCCCCTCACCGACAGCGTCTCGGCCGTCTCGGTCGGCATCATCGACGGCGTGCCCATGCTCGACCTCGCCTACGTCGAGGACGTGCGCGCCGAGACCGACATGAACGTCGTCGTCACCGGCGGCGGATCGTTCGTCGAGGTGCAGGGGACGGCCGAGGGTGCGCCGTTCGACCGTCGCGAGCTCGACTCCCTGCTCGACCTCGCCGTCGGTGGCGCGGCGTCGCTCAAGGCCATCCAGTTCGAGGCCCTCGGACGCTGATGGGCGTCGAGATCGTCCTCGCGACGCACAACCAGCACAAGGTTGAGGAGTTCCAGCGGCTCGTCAGCCGCGACGTCCCCGGGATCACGGTCCTCGCCTACGACGGTCCGGAGCCTGTCGAGGACGGCACGACCTTCAGCGAGAACGCGTTGATCAAGGCGCGGGTCGCCGCCGCCCACACCGGCTCCATCGCCCTCGCCGACGATTCCGGCATCGGCGTCGAGATCCTGGGTGGATCGCCGGGTATCTTCTCGGCGCGCTGGGCCGGCTCGCAGCACGACTCGACCGCGAACCTCGCCCTCCTCCTCGATCAGCTGCGGGACGTGCACGAGGAGCATCGTGCCGCCTGGTTCGCCTGCCACCTCGCCCTCGTGGTGCCGCCGGGGATCGACGGGACGGCCCCGTTCGAGCACGTCGCCGTCGGCACGTGGCGTGGAGCCCTCGCGACGGAGCCGAGCGGGACGAACGGCTTCGGCTACGACCCGGCGTTCATCCCGGACGGTGAGCGACGGACGGCGGCGGAACTGTCACCGGCTGAGAAGAACGAGCTGAGCCACCGCGCACTCGCCTTCCGGGCGCTCGTCCCGGTGCTGCAGCGGCTCGTGCCCGAGGGGCCGGCGTCGACCGCCAGCTGAGCATGATACTCAGGACCATTCCTATCTCGGCATGAACCCTTCCGCGGGCGCTGGGAAGCTCCTACGGTTGTTGCATCATGGGTCACGATCACGCACACGCTGGCACCGCCAACCGCAGGAGACTCGCGGTGGCGATCGCCATCATCGCGACCGTCCTCGTGGTCGAACTCGTCGGCGCCTGGGTGAGTGGCTCGCTGTCCCTGCTCGCCGACGCCGGGCACATGCTGTCCGACCTCACCGGGCTGATCATCGCGCTCGTCGCCACGATCGTCGCCGCCCGACCGGCCACCGACCGGCAGACCTTCGGGTATCAGCGCGCGGAGGTGTTCGGCGCGCTCATCAACGCGCTCATCCTGATCGCCGTCGCGGTGTCGGTCCTCATCGAGGGGGTGTCCCGCCTCGTCGACTCGGCGGACGCGGAGGTCAAGAGCCTTCCGATGTTGATCGTCGCCGTCATCGGTCTCGTCGCGAACCTCGCCGCCCTCCAGGTGCTGCGCGGCGGCCGTGACACGTCGATCAACATGCGAGGCGCGTACCTCGAGGTCCTCGGCGACCTCCTCGGTTCGATCGCCGTGATCATCGCCGCGGTCGTCATCATGCTGACGGGCTTCGCGCAGGCCGATGCCATCGCGTCGCTCGCGATCGCCGCGATGATCGTGCCGCGGGCGTGGTCGTTGCTCCGCGACGTCGTCCACGTCCTCAGCGAGTCCGCACCGTCCGACACGGACGTGCAGGAGATCCGGGACCACCTGCTCGGCACCGACGGGGTCGTCGCCGTCCACGACGTCCACGTCTGGCAGATCACGTCCGGCCAGCCGGTCTTCTCGGCCCACGTTGTCGCCCGGCAGGAGGTGTTCGCCGACGGTGGCACGGGGGAGCTGCTCGACCGTCTCGGTTCGTGCCTCCACGACCACTTCGACGTCGAGCACTCGACGTTCCAGCTGGAGCCCGAGGAACACGCCTCCCACGAGGAGTCGCACCACCGCTGACGCGCGGGGCGGGCCCGGTTGTGGCGACCGCTCGCGCGAGCGGCGCCACCGGCGATCAGACCGTTTCGTTCCCGCGGTCGCGCTTGAAGACGTCCTGGTCGGCGAGCTTCGAAGCCGCGGCCCGACGCTCCTCCTCGGTGATGGTGCCCTGCAGCGCCTTCGCCTTCCGGCTCGACTGGATGTAGTGCCAGGTGGTCGGGATGAGGGTGAGGACGACGGCTCCGATGAGGATGACGTCGATGTAGTTCTGCACGAAGGTGGCGACCGGGGGGATGTATCCGAGCAGGTAGCCGAAGAAGGTGAGCCCTGCGCCCCAGATGAGCGCGCCGATGAGGTTGTAGAGCGAGTACTTCTTGTAGTTCATGTGGCCGATGCCGGCAGCGACCGGGGCGAAGGTCCGGACGATCGGGACGAAGCGCGCCAGGATGACCGCGAGGGCACCGAAGCGCTCGAAGAAGGCGTTCGTCCGCTCGACGTTCTTGATGCTGAAGAGACCGGACTCCTTGCGTTCGAACACCTTCGGCCCGAGTTTGTGCCCGATGAGGTACCCGACCTCGCCGCCGAGGAACGCCGAGAACCCGATCGCGAGGCAGACCCACCAGATGTCGATCTCGATGACGCGGGCGGAGCCGAACGCGAGGAGACCGGTGATGACGAGCAGGGTGTCGCCGGGGAGCAGGAATCCGACGAGGAGGCCGGTTTCGGCGAACACGATCGCGCAGACCACGACGAGGGCCCAGGGACCGACGGCGGTGATGATGCCCTCCGGGTCGAGCCAGGGGATGAGGGCGGTGTGGACCATGCGGAGCTCCTGCTGTCGGGGGAGGGATGGAACGGCGTACGACGATGTCGCGTGCGGGAGAAGGGACTTGAACCCTCACGCTCGAAAGCACAGGAACCTAAATCCTGCGTGTCTGCCAATTCCACCACTCCCGCGGCCCGCTCAGTCTACGGGAGCGAGGTCGGGAACGTCCTGAGCTTCGGGGAGGAGCCACGGACAGCGGAGCCCGGGTCGGCCCGTGTATGCTCGGCTCCATGCGAACGACGTGTGCAACGAGCTGGTGGCCCGCCTCCTAGGCGGACCGCTCACGTGCACACACGACGACTCGACCGCCTGACAGGGCGGTCGTTCTCGTTCGGAGGCCCTGTCGGATCGGTCCCAGCCTGAGGACACCACCATGACCACCCTGCTCCACCGCGTGCTGCACGCCGGCCCCGATTTCCCGTTCGCGGTGCTCCGCCGACACGGCAGCGACACCGTCGACCTCTACACGGGTGAGGTCGTCGACGTCGAGTCGCTCGCCGACATCCCGCTCGGAGCCACCGGCGACGACCACCAGCCCGAGGTCCTCACGCTCGTGCCCTATCGCCAGGTACGCGAGCGCGGTTTCGCGGCGATGGACGACGGCGCCCCGCTGCGCTGCCTCGTGGTGAGCGAGCGTGAGACGGTGACGCTCGACGACATGCTCGAGCGACTCCCCGCCGACGCGGTCCCGCTGGTCGACGGCGGGTTCGACGTCTCCGACGAGGACTACGCGTCGATCGTGCGCCGCGTCATCGAGGACGAGATCGGACGCGGCGAGGGCGCCAACTTCGTCATCCGGCGCGAGTTCACCGCGACGACCGAGGTGCCGGCCGAGCGCGCGGTCCTCGCCTGGTTGCGGGCACTCCTGTCGGGGGAGACCGGCGCCTACTGGACGTTCGCCGTGCACACCCCCGGCGTCTCGATGGCCGGTGCGACGCCCGAGCGCCACGTCGCGGTCGCCCGCGATGCTTCGACCGGTGAACGCACCGTCACCATGAACCCCATCAGCGGCACCTTCCGCCACCCGCGCTCCGGCGCGACGGGCGACGACTTCCGCGCGTTCCTCGGCGACGTCAAGGAGACCGAGGAACTCTTCATGGTCGTCGACGAGGAGATGAAGATGATGAGCCGGGTGTGCGCCTCCGGTGGACGCATCCTCGGCCCCTACGTCAAGCAGATGTCGCGCCTCACCCACACCGAGTACCTGCTCGCCGGGACGAGCGAGCTCGACGTCCGCGAGGTCCTGCGGTTGACGATGTTCGCACCGACGGTCACCGGCTCGCCCATGCAGAACGCGTGCTCGGTCATCGCCCGCCACGAGCGGAACGCGCGCGGCTACTACTCCGGCGTGCTCGCGCTGTTCACCCCGGTGGGCGACGGCGACTACGAACTCGACGCACCGATCCTCATCCGCACCGCCTACGTCGACGACGCCGGCCTCGTCCGCGTGCCCGCCGGTGCGACGCTCGTCCGTCATTCGGATCCCGAGTCGGAGGTGGCCGAGACGGCGGCGAAGGCGGCCGGCGTGTTGACCGCTCTGGGCGTCATGGCGCCCGCCGAGCTCGGCCCGACCGTCGACCTCGCGGCGGAGCCGGGCGTACAGGACGCGCTCCGAGCGCGGAACGAGCGGTTGGCGTCCTTCTGGTTGCAGCCGCAGCACCCGGCGCCCGTCGGTTCACTGTCGGGCCGTACCGCGGTCATCGTCGACGCCGAGGACGAGTTCACCGCGATGCTCGCCCACCAGCTGCGCCACTTCGGGATGACCGTCAGCGTGGAGCACTGGTCGGCGGTGACCGACGCACTCGTGGACGTCGACCTCCTCGTCGCCGGCCCGGGTCCGGGCGACCCGCTCGACCTCGCCGACCCGCGGGTCCGCCGGATGCACGAGATCGTGTCGGCGCGCCTCGCCGCCGGAGCGCCACTGCTCGCCGTCTGCCTGAGCCATCAGGTGCTGGCGATCCAGCTCGGGCTGCCGATCGAACGCCTCGACGCGCCCCGTCAGGGGCTGCAGCTCGACCTGGACCTCTTCGGCGAGCAGTCGTTGATCGGGTTCTACAACACCTTTACCGCACGGCTGGCGGGTGAGGCTCCGGTCGGTGGGGTCGAGATCGCCGCCGATGCGGCGTCGGGCGACGTGTTCGCGATGCGCGGTCGCGGGTTCGCGTCGGTCCAGGGGCACCTCGAGTCGGTGCTGTCGCGCGACGGGCTCCGCACCCTCGGGTCGCTCGCGGGCCATGCGCTCGCGGGTGTCGCATCCGGGCGATCGACTGCCGCCGTCGGCTCCTGAGCGTCATGCGCCGCCTGGACGGTCGGTGATGCCGACCGCCCAGGCGAGGTGCCGGGCTGGGCAGCCGGTCAGGCGTCCGCCTGGTCCAGCGTCGTGAACGGCGTGACGTCGGCCAGCTGCGGTCCGAGGCCGATGTCGATGAGGCGGACGTCGCCGGCGTAGGCCGAGCCGGGTGGGATGAGCAGCCCGGCCTTCACCGCGCCGAAGGTGACCGTGACCTCCGCCGGCAGGACGGCACCCTCGGGGACGCTTCCCTCGTCGGGATCGATGCCGCTCGGGACGTCCACGGCGACGACGGTCGGCCCGCCCGCGCTCTGCACGACCGGTAGGACCGCCTCGACGATCGCCTTCGGCGCACCGCGCAGGGTGGGGTTCCGGCTTGCGCCGATGCCGAAGACGGCATCGACGACGAGCGCGGCGCCCTTGGCCTCGTCGGCGGTGTCGTCCGGCTCGGCGGGGGAGTTCATGAGGAAGCGGACGCCGGCCTCGACGGCGGCGGCGTAACCCGCCTCATGGGCGTGGTCACCGGTCCTGGCCACGACGAGGTCGAGTGGGATGTCGTCCGGACCGGTCGTGCCGGCGAGTTCCGCCGCTGCGAAGAGGGCGTCACCGCCGTTGTCGCCTGATCCGACGAGCAGCAGGATCTTCCAGAGGTCGGGTGCTTCGCCCTCGAGGCCCTCCGCGCGGTCGGCGAGGACCGCCCGCAGTTCTTCGGCGAGTCCGTGGGCGGCTCGCGGCATGAGCGGTTCCCCGGCTTTCAGGAGTGGTGCCTCTGCGGCTCGGACCTGGTCTGCGGTGTAGCCGTTGATCATGGCGCCCACTCTTCCGGCTCGCGTCGACCGCCGCAAGCGGTTGCGATCGGGGACCGGCACCGGAACAGCCGGCGGATCGACCGGTTCAGGCGAGTTCGAGTCGGATGTCCGGGTGGCCGGCGAAGACCTCGAGGAGCAGGTCGAAGTAGGTCTTGCCGCGGCCGGCGTCGAGGTCGTCGAGCTGCGTGGTGATCCGCGCCGTGTCGAACGGCGCGCCCCGCTCGAGCTTCTCCTGCAGCCACGCGCGGGTGGCCGTGACGCCGAGGGCGGTGCGACTCGCGTCGTGGTCAGTCCAGACGAAGTGCACGTCCTCGAGATCGCGGAGCGCACCGATTCCGCCATAGAGGACGTCGTCGAGGGCGTCGAGGCTCGGGCCGAGATCCCAGTCCTCGTCCTGCATCACGAGCTCGTTCATCACCGCGTAGAACGAGGCGATGTCGTGGATGCGGGAGCCGTCGATGCGGAAGGTGGTCGGCACGGTTCCCGAGCCTAGTGACCACTCAGTCACGGGTCGAGCAGGTGGTGCTGTGGATAACTTCTGCGGGGTGTGGCCGGTGTTCGTCAGGATGGCCGCATGGGGACAGCGGCGGAGATCATCACGGCGCGCGTGCGCGACCGGGTGCGCGAGGAGTTCGGGGAGCCGGGTCGGCGTGGGGGAGCCGGGCGGATCGCTCGCGAGGAGGTGCGTCGCTACAACGAGCGGGCGTTGAACGACACGATGCCGCTGATCGACGATGAGCACGGGATGACGAGCGAGGTGCTCGCCGCGGTGACGGGGTTCGGTGCGATCCAGCCGTTGCTGGACGATCCGGGTGTCGAGGAGATCTGGATCAACGAGCCGACGAAGGTGTTCGTCGCCCGTGGTGGGATGTCGGAGCTCACGGACGTGGTCCTCGGCGAAGGTGACGTCCGCGACCTCGTGGAGCGGATGCTGCGCGCCACCGGTCGACGGGTCGACCTCGCGAACCCGTTCGTCGACGCCTCGCTTCCGGACGGCTCGCGGCTGCACGTCGTCATCCCCGACGTCACGCGACGGCACATGTCCATCAACATCCGCAAGTTCTCCGCGCGGATCCGCGACCTCGGTCAGCTCGTGGCCGCCGGGTCGATCAGCTACCAGGCCGCCGAGTTCCTCCGCGCCAGCATGACCGCGGGGGCGAACCTGCTCGTGTCCGGCGCGACCCAGGCCGGTAAGACCACGATGCTCGGCGCCCTCATCGCGGCGCTGGACCCAGCCCTCCGCATCGTCACCGTCGAGGAGACCTTCGAGCTCGCGCCGGGCAACCGCGACGTCGTCGCGATGCAGTGCCGGCAGGCCAGTCTCGAGGGCACGGGAGAGATCACGCTGCGTCGGCTCATCAAGGAAGCGCTCCGGATGCGGCCGGACCGCATCGTCGTCGGCGAGGTCCGGGAGGCGGAGAGCCTCGACCTCCTGATCGCCCTCAACAGCGGACTGCCCGGGCTCTGCAGTATCCACGCGAACTCCGCGCGCGACGCGATCGGCAAACTCTGCACGCTGCCACTGCTCGCGGGTCGGAACATCGACTCGGGGTTCGTACGCCCGGCCGTCGCGTCCTGTGTCGACCTCGTCGTGCACTGCGAGCTCGACCGGTCCGGACGCCGACGGGTGGCGGAGATCATCGCGGTCGGCGGGAGCGGGGAGTCCCACACGATCGAGGCTTCCACCCTCTTCGAGCAGCGCGACGGAGAGCTCCGCGCGACCGGTCGCTTCCCGCTGAACGACGCGAAGTACCGGGCGGCCGGGATCTCGCTCGCCTCGATCCTCGCCGTCGGCGAGCGATGAGTCTCGTCGTCGGAGCGGTCCTCGCCGCAGGGCTCCTCCTCACCGTCGCCCCCTGGTGGTGGCCGGACCCTGAGCCACTGCGCGACACCCTGGAGCGATGGCGGCCGGTCGCTGCGCTCCGCGAACTCCTGATCCTGGCCGGTCTGCCCGGTCGGTACTGGGCGGCCGCCATCGTGGTCTCCGTCCTCGCCGGTCTCGTCTCCGGCGCGGTGGTCCAGGCGCTCTGCCGGGTCCTGCCGTTGAGCGCCGTCGTCGCCGTCGCAGGACTCGTCGCCCCGGTGATCATGCTCCGAGCCCGCGCCACCTCTCGACGTCGCCTGCAGCGGGGACTGTGGCCGGATGTCGTGGACCACCTGTTGTCCGCGATCCGGTCAGGGCTCTCGCTCCCGGATGCGGTGGCCGCGCTCGACACCGTCGGACCCGCACCGCTCCGCCCGGCGTTCGCCGCGTTCAGTGCCGACTACCGGGCTGCCGGCCGCTTCGCCGACGGCATCGACGACCTGAAGACCGCGCTCGCCGACCCTGTCGCGGACCGCATCCTCGAGACGGTGCGCATGGCCCGCGACGTCGGAGGCACGGAACTGCCGGCGGTGCTCCGAGCGCTGTCCGCGGGGCTGCGCGAGGAGTCGGCCATCCGAGCCGAGGCTGAGGCGCGACAGTCCTGGGTGGTGAACGCCGCGAAGCTGGGCGTCGCAGCACCCTGGGCGATCCTCCTGCTCCTGTCGTCCCGGCCGGAGGCGTCCGCCGCCTACAACTCCCGGGAAGGAGCGGTCCTGATCATCGCCGGCGTCGTGGTCTCCGCCCTCGCCTACCAGGCGATGCTCCGCGTCGGACGCCTCCAGCCCGAACGACGGTGGTTCCGGTGAGTGCCGACGGAGCGTGGGCGCTCAGCCTCGGAGCCGTGCTCGGGGTCGGCCTCTGGGCGCTCGCGATGCTCCTGCCGGCACTCGGACGACCGCGGCTCGCGGACCGCATCGCCCCCTACGTCGCCGACCTCTCCAGCGACGCCCGGTCACAAGCCGCGCGCCGCTCGACCGACCCGCTACCGGTCCTCGGGACCCTGCTGGTGCCGGTCCTCCGCGCCCTTCGATGGTCGCTCGGCCTGGTCGGCGCCGATCAGGAACTCGTCATCCGTCGATTGGGTCAAGCCGGCGGACCGACGCTCGAGCGGTACCGACTACTGCAAGTCCTGTGGGGGCTCGGCGGCTTCGCGGTCGCCGCGGCGCTCGCCGTGTTCTCCTTCAGCAACGGACGACTGGCGCTCCCGTTCGCAGCACCGCTCCCCGCGGTCGGGGCGGTGGCCGGAATCGTCCTCCGCGACCAGCTGCTGGCACTCGCCGCCAGTCGCCGCCTCGCCCGGATCGAGGAGGAGCTGCCGACGGTGCTCGAGTTCCTCAGTCTGAGTCTCGCGGCGGGCGAGGCGATCACGGACGCCATGGACCGCGTGGCGCGCATCGGGTCCAGCGGGGAGCTCGGCAGGGAGTTCCGCCGGGTGATGGCGGACGTCTCCACCGGTATCCCGTTCGCCACCGCTCTCCGGCAGTTCGAGGCACGACTCGCGATGCCGATGCTGTCGCGATGCGTCGACCAGATCCTGGGCGCGCTCGAACGAGGCACACCGGTCGCAGCCGTGCTCCTCGACCACGCACACGACGGACGCGACATCGCCAAACGCCGTCTCCTCGAATCCGCCGGGAAGAAAGAGGTCGCGATGCTCGTGCCCCTCGTCTTCCTCATCCTGCCCCTGTCCATCATCATCGCCGTCTTCCCCGGAGTGTTCGTGCTCCGGACCGGCTTCTGACGAAAGGTTCCACATGTCCTCCCCCTCCTTCCTCGACCGCACGCTTCGCCGGAGTCGCGCCCTCCTCGCCGAGGAGCGCGGCGACGTCCCCGGCTGGGTCCTCATCACGCTCATGACGGCCGGGCTCGTCCTCCTCATCTGGGGTGTCGCGGGCCCGGCACTCACGCAGGTGTTCGAACAGGCCATCGACCGTGTCTCCGGCATCTGAGCCCGAGATCGGCGGATGGCAGCGGCGGCTCGTGCGCGGCGAGGACGGATCAGCCGTCGCCGAGTTCGTGTTCGTCGGAGCGATCCTCACCGTCCTGATGATGTCCGTGGTCCAGCTCGCGCTCGCCCTCCACGTCCGGAACACGCTCATCGACGCGGTGGCGGAGGGTGCTCGGTTCGGCGCACTGGCCGACACCGAGCTGCTCGATGGTGCCGACCGAGCACGACAGCTCATCGCCGTCGCCGTGGGGGAGGGCTACACCGGTGATGTCAGCACCACACTGGCCGAACAGCGCGGAGTCGGCATCGTCACCGTGACCGTCCGCGCACCGCTTCCGGTCGTGGGCTTGATCGGACTGCCCGGCGTCCTGGAGGTGGAGGGTCATGCGGTCCTCGAGACACTCGAATGATGAGCTGCGCCACCGACCGACCACACTGGACGACGACGGATCGGCCTCCCTCGAGTTCATCACCGTCGGTCTGGTCCTCCTCGTGCCGATCGTCTATCTCATCGTCGCGCTCGCCGAAGTGCAGGCGGCGGTGCTCGCGGCCGGCGGGGCCGCGGCGCAGGCGGCGAAACTCTACGCGCGGGCCGACGACGACGCCACGGGTCGCGACCGCGTCGAGGACTCGCTCGCACTCGCACTGGACGACTTCGGGCTCGACCGGTCCCAGTCGTCCGTCACCCTCGACTGCGCACCAGCCGGTCTCCCCTGCGGGCAGCGCGGCGGTGCCGTCACGGTCACCGTCGACATCCTCGTGGTCCTGCCGCTGATGCCCGAGATCGTCGGCGTCCAGGCCGCGGTCCCCGTGACCGGCGCCGCCACGGCACCGATCTCCCGGTTCGACGACCGGTTCAGCGAGGCGGAATGAGGGTGCCGGGCAGACGACGACATCTGGACGTCGGCGAGGAGGACGGGTCCACCATGCTCCTGACGATCGGATTCGCCGTCGTGGCGCTCGCCGTGGTCCTCGTCGGGAGCGCCGCCACCTCCCTGTACGTGGAGCACAAGCGGCTCCTCGACCTCGCCGACCGCCTGGCCGCGACCGCCGCGGAGTCCTTCTCCATCGACGACGTCGCCATCCAGCCCGACGGGACCTTCCGACCCGTCCTCGATGACGACTCGGTCCGTTCGAGTGCACGCGCCGATCTCATCACCGGCGGTGCGGGTGCGCTCACCGGCGTCGAGATCGTCGCAGCGCGGACGCCGGACGGCCGGAGCGCGGAGGTCTCGCTGGCGTCGGATTGGCGGCCACCGATGCTGACGCTGTTCGTCCCGCAGGGCCTCCGGATCGAGGCGACCGCGAGTGCTCGCAGTGTCTTCTGGTGACGGCGGACGGACCTGCCGACGATCAGGGGAAGGGGCGGGTGCCGCGATCGATGTAGCGGGGGATGAACCGGAAGAGGAGGAACGCGCCGATGAGCCCGACACCGCCGATGGTGCCGGCGGCGAGGGAGATCGACGCAGCCGCGGTGATCCCGGACATCGCCAGTGGAGCCGCGGCGGTGCCCGCGTCGCCCAGGAAGCGATAGGCGCCGAGGAACGGCGCGGGACGGTCCGGTGGCGCGAGGTCGGAGCCGAGGGTCATGAGGATACCGCTGCCGAGCCCGTTGGACAGTGCCAGCACGAGGGCGACGGCGATGAACCAGACCCGCGCCTCGTCGAGGTCGTGCGTGAAGGCCAGGACGATGAAGCCGGAGCCCAGCCCGATCATCGACGGGACGGCGGTCCAGATCCGCCCCCAGCGGTCCATGACCTGACCGCTGGCGTAGAACAGGGCGAACTCCACCGCACCGACGACGCCGATGATGAGCGCCGTGTCCGTCTCCGAAACGCCGATGCTGACGGCCCACAGCGGGAGCAGCACCGCCCGGCACGAGCGCAGAGCGCCGACGAGTGCAGCGGTCGTCCCCATCCTGGTGAGCACCGCGCCATGGGCTCGGATCGACGCGATGAGGCCGCTCGACTCCTCGGACGCGAGCTCCTCACCCTCGGTCCGCTCCTCGCCGTCAGCGGTGCGCGTCGACGGCGGTCGCCCGAACATCTCCGCCGGGTCGGGGAGGACGAGCAGGGTGATCGCGGAGCCGGCGCAGCAGACGACCATCACCCAGAACGCCGCCTGCGACGTCCCGGTGAGGTGGATGACGCCCGCCGCGAGGAACGGGCCGATGAACGTGCCGGCGCGGAAGACACCGCCCAGCGAGGAGAGCGCCCTCGCCCGGTACCGCATCGGCACGTACGTCGTCATGAACGCGTGCCGTGCCAGACCGAACACGGCGGTCGCGAGCCCGATGCAGAAGATGCCCACGGCGAGGACGAACGGATTGGGGGAGATGGCCGCCGTCGCGACCCCGACGACCGCGAGCAGCGCCGCCCACATCATCGCGAAGCGTTCGCCGATCCGGCTGACGATCCACCCGGACGGGACGTCGCCGACGAGTTCGCCGAGCATGATGAGCGACGAGATGACGCCGGCGACGGCGAGCGTCGCCCCCAGGTTCCCGGCGACGGCCGGGATGATCGGGATGATGGCGCCTTCACCGATCGAGAACAACAGTGTGGGGAGGAAGACCGAGACGGCCACGGAGCGCAGCTGGAACGGGCGTTCGTCGGAAGTCATCCCCTCGATCGTACGCCCGCGGCCCTGCGCGGTAGGCTGAAGCCAAATGTTTGACTTGGACCTCTCCACACAGATCAGTACCCTCCGCTCGACCTTCGACGACATCCGCACCGTCGTCGACGTCGACCGTCTCGAAGCCGAGATCGCGACGCTGAGCGAGCAGGCGGGTGCCCAGGATCTCTGGGACGACACGACGAACGCGCAGAAGGTGACGAGTGCCCTCAGCCACCGTCAGTCCGAGCTCGCCCGCATCACCAGCATCGCGAACCGACTCGACGACCTCGAGGTGCTCATCGAACTCGCGACCGACGCCCAGGACGAGGAGTCGGCCGAAGAGGCCCGCCAGGAGCTCGTCAGCCTGCAGAAGGTGCTCGGCGAACTCGAGGTCCAGACCCTGCTGAGCGGCGAGTACGACCCGCGCCCCGCCGTCGTCACCATCCGCGCCGGCGCCGGTGGCGTGGACGCCGCCGACTTCGCCGACATGTTGTTCCGGATGTACCTGCGGTGGGCCGAGCAGCACAAGTACCCGGTCACCGTCATGGACACCAGCTACGCGGAGGAGGCCGGTATCAAGTCGGCCACCTTCGAGGTCGACGCACCGTACGCGTTCGGCACCTTGAGCGTCGAGGCGGGCACGCACCGCCTGGTGCGCATGAGCCCCTTCGGTGCCGCCGGCAAGCGACAGACGAGCTTCGCCGCCGTCGAGGTCATCCCGCTCATGGAGGAGACGGAGATCGTCGAGATCCCCGAGTCGGACATCCGTGTCGACGTCTTCCGGTCCAGCGGCCCCGGTGGACAGTCGGTCAACACCACCGACTCCGCCGTGCGCATCACCCACCTGCCGACCGGCACGGTCGTCTCGATGCAGAACGAGAAGAGCCAGATCCAGAACCGCGCTGCAGCCATGCGCGTGCTCCAGTCGCGACTCCTCCTCATCCAGAAGGAGCAGGAGGCCGCGACGAAGAAGGAGCTGGCCGGCACCATCACGGCGAGCTGGGGCGACCAGATGCGCTCCTACGTGCTCGCGCCGTACCAGATGGTCAAGGACCTGCGGACGGAGCACGAGCAGGGGAACCCCGCAGCGGTGTTCGACGGCGATCTCGACGGGTTCATCGCCGCGGGCATCCGCTGGCGGTCGATGTCGAAGGCGGAGTAGCGCGGCGCGGCATAGTGTTCGCCCAGCCCTCGTACAGGGTACGGATCGCGGGCGTGTCCTGCCCGTAATCGGCAGGTCGCTCCTTAAGCTCAAGGAGCCATGATTCGGTTTGATCACATCTCCAAGAAGTATCCGGGAACCTCGCGTCCCGCGCTCAACGACGTCGATTTCGAGATCCTCCGGGGAGAGTTCATCTTCCTCGTCGGCGCCTCGGGGTCGGGGAAGTCGAGCTGCCTCCGCCTGATGCTCAAGGAGGACAAGCCGAGCAAGGGCAAGATCCATGTGCTCGGCCACGACCTCGGTTCCATCTCGAACCGCAAGGTGCCGTACTTCCGGCGCAGCCTCGGGGTCGTGTTCCAGGACTTCCGGCTGCTGCCGAGCAAGACGGTCTACCAGAACGTCGCCTTCACCCTCCAGGTGATCGGCAAGTCGCGCGGCTTCGTCCAGGAGGCCGTCCCCGACGTCCTCAAGATGGTCGGACTCGACGGCAAGGCGCAGCGCCTGCCGCACGAGCTGTCCGGTGGTGAGCAGCAGCGCGTCGCCATCGCCCGCGCCATCGTCAACAAGCCGCAGATCCTGCTGGCCGACGAACCGACCGGTAACCTCGACCCCGCCACCAGCGCAGGCATCATGCAGTTGCTGGAGCGCATCAACGCGGGTGGGACGACGGTCGTCATGGCCACGCACGAGGCCGGCTTCGTCGACCAGATGCAGCGCCGGGTGATCGAGCTGCAGGACGGTCAGATCGTCCGTGACGAACGCCACGGTGGGTACGGCACGACCGCGGCCATCCCGGGTCTCGTCAGAGGATCCTCCAAGCCTGCCACTCCGGCGGCACAGTCAGCTCCCGCAACGGCCTCGACTCCGGTCGCACCCGTCGTCGAGACCTCCTCGGTTCCGGTGACGACCACGACCTCGTCCGTCGCTGCCAGCTCCGAGCCCACGACGAGTGCCGTGGCCGCAGCCGCAGTCGCAGCCACCGCGGCCACGCCGACCGCCCCAGCCGCACCGACCGCGCCCGCCGCGGTCTCGCGCGAGACCACACCGCAGACCGACACCGACGAGGTCGTCACCCGGGTGTCCGGCTCGACGCCGATCCAGGAACCGGCCGTAGCACCCGTCGCCGAGCCTGAGACGCCGGCGACCCGAGCCGCGGAATCGACACCGGAAGCGCCCGAGGCCGAGCCGACGACGCCGGAAGCGGAGCCCGCCGTGCCACCGGCGGCTGCGGTCCCGGAGGTCGCGCCTCCGCAACGCCTGAGCAACGCCACGGGCCCCATCGGGCTCCCGGCACGCAACGAGATCGACCCGATCGAGGTCGAACACCTGTCGCTCGCCGAGCGACTCGGCCTGCGTGCCGCGGCGCGCGGCACTGAAGACGGAGAGCAGAACGTGGGGCCGACCAAGTGAGACTCGCACTGATCTGGTCCGAGGTCTGGAACGGCCTGCGTCGCAACGTCTCGATGGTCGTCTCCGTCGTGCTCGTGACGTTCATCTCGCTCACCTTCGTCGGTACGGCCGTCCTGCTGCAGATGCAGATCGGCCAGATGAAGAACTACTGGTACGACCGCGCGCAGGTCGCGATCTACCTCTGCACGGCCGACAGCGCGGGCGACACCTGCGCCGCCGGTGCCGCGACCGAAGAGCAGCGCGCCGCCGTCCAGAGCGCCCTCGAGTCGTCGACCCTCGCCCCCTTCGTGGACAAGTTCTACTTCGAGGACCAGGCGCAGGCGTTCACGAACTTCCAAGAGCAGTTCAAGGGCAACGACATCGCACAGTTCGTCACGGCGGACCAGCTGCCCGAGACCTTCTGGGTGAACATGAAGGACGCCTCGCAGTCCGACGTGCTCGTCGAAGCGTTCTCCGGGGTCGCGGGCGTGGAGCAGGTGACGGATCAACGCCAGTACCTCGACCAGATCTTCTCGGTCCTGAACATCGCCAGTTACACGGCGATCGGGATCGCGGCACTCATGCTGGTCGCTGCAGCCCTGCTGATCGCGACGACCATCCGACTGTCGGCGTACTCGAGACGCCGGGAACTCGGCATCATGCGACTGGTCGGTGCATCGAACCGGTTCATCCAGACACCGTTCATCCTCGAGGGTGTGTTCGCCGCGCTCATCGGCTCCATCCTCGCGGCCGGGGCGGTGATCACCATCGTCCAGGTGTTCGTCCAGGGATACCTGGCGGACCGCATGCGGTACGTCAACTTCGTCGATCTCGGTGACGCCTTCGTGGTCCTCCCGATCCTGCTGCTCGTCGGCGTGCTGTTGGCGGCGATCTCGGCCAACTTCGCGATCTCGCGGTACCTCAAGGTCTAGCGGGGAGGCGGTGCGGCCACCGCACCGCTCGCTCTGCGTTAGACTGACAGGCTGCCGCGATCGCGGCCGGTCCGTTCCGATGGATCCGAACCAGAACGTCAGGAGTACACCGTGCCGAGGGAACGGGGCGAGAACGTCGTGGCCACGAACCGCAAGGCCCGCCACGACTACACGATCGAGGACACCTACGAGGCCGGCATGGTCTTGACGGGTACCGAGGTGAAGTCGCTGCGAGCCGGGCGGGCGTCGCTCGTCGACGGGTACGCCTTCATCGACCGCCGTGAGGCGTGGCTCGACGCGGTGCACATCCCCGAGTACGGTCAGGGCACGTGGACGAACCACCCGCCACGGCGCAAGCGCAAGCTGCTGCTGCACCGCGAGCAGATCGACAAGATCGCCCACAAGATCGCCCCGGGTGGCTTCACCCTCGTGCCGTTGAAGATCTACTTCAAGGACGGCAAGGCCAAGGTGGAGATCGCCGTGGCGAAGGGTAAGAAGGAATACGACAAGCGGCATGCCCTGCGAGAGAAGCAGGACACCCGTGAGGCCGCGCGTGCGATGGCCACCAGGAACCGGCTCGGCGAATAGGTGACAGGCGCCACTCGGGCGCGGTACAATTGAAAGCTGCACCGCAAGGTGCTCGTCCACCGTTCGCGGTGGATTGACAACTCGACAGCGTGTGACAACGACCCTCTTCGCCTCGTTCTCCGAGGCGCTGAGTCCATGGGGATGATCGGTTTCGACATTGCCTGCGAAACTGCGAGAAGCGGGTCGAGGATGCAGGGTTATCTCGTTAACGATCTCTGCAAAACAACAAGTGCCAACTCTAAGCGCACTGACTTCGCCCTCGCTGCTTAAGCGAGCCCGATAGTCCGTCAGACCGAGCGTGTCCCCGTCTCGGATCCTGGCGTCATCTAGGGGACTTGCTGGATGACGGAGCCGCGACGTCATCCGGGACTTTTCTTCGGCTGGGCCCGTCGACCAAGATGCCCTTGTCAATGGTCGGGGCCGAGTAGAACGTGTCAAGGGATACGCCCGTAGAAGGCGCAGAATCACAGCAGTGGACGGGGGTTCAATTCCCCCCATCTCCACTCCGGACGTTGTCACACGCTGCCGAGTCGACGACAGGCCCCCGCTTCGGCGGGGGCCTGTCGTCGTTCCTGGGGTCGGACGGGTACCGACGGGCTGCTAACCTGGGAGTCCAGAGGCCGCCACCACCCGGGAGACCTGCATGGCGACAATCCTGCTTGTTTTTGCTGCGATCGCCGTCGTCACGCCCACACTCACTCGAGTGCTGTCGACGAAGGTCTTCTACGTCATCGCGTGTATGCCCGCGGCGGCATTCGTCTGGACGCTCTTCCAAGCCGGCACGATCACGGCCGGCGGCACGGTCGTCGAGACGATCGAGTGGATCCCGCAATTGAGCATCGCGCTCTCGTTCCGGATGGACACGCTCGCCTGGCTGCTGTCCCTCGTCGTCACCGGCGTCGGTGCCCTCGTATTGCTCTACTGCGGCCGCTACTTCTCGTCGACCGAGCCCGGCCTCGGTCGCTTCGCCGCGCTCCTGTTCGCCTTCGCCGGCACGATGTTCGGCCTCGTGACCGCCGACGACATCATCGTCATGTTCATGTTCTGGGAGATCACGAGTGTGCTCTCCTACCTGCTCATCGGGCACTACACCGATCGCAAGGAGAGTCGCGGTGCCGCGCTCCAGGCGCTCCTGGTGACCACATTCGGCGGGCTCGTCATGCTCGTGGGCGTCATCATGATCTCCGTGCAGGCGCAGAGCACCTCGCTCGCCTCGATCGTCGAGCAGGGTCTGACCGGCCCCGCGACCACCGTCGCCATCCTCCTCATCCTCGTCGGGGCGATCTCGAAGTCCGCGCTCGTGCCGTTCCACTTCTGGCTGCCGGCCGCGATGGCCGCACCGACGCCCGTGAGCGCATACCTGCATGCTGCGGCGATGGTGAAGGCCGGGATCTACCTCGTCGCGAGGCTCGCTCCCGGTTACGCCGACACCCCGGGTTGGGACGCGATGCTCGTCGGTCTGGGCGTCCTCACCATGGTCGCCGGAGCCTGGCGGTCGCTGCGTCAGTACGACCTCAAACTGGTCCTGGCCTACGGGACGGTGAGCCAGCTCGGATTCCTCATGGTCATCTCGGGGTACGGCACCCGCGATTCGGCCCTGGCCGCCGTCGCGCTCCTGCTCGCCCACGCCATCTACAAGGCTGCGCTCTTCCTCGTCGTCGGCATCATCGACCACCGTGCTGGGACGCGTGATTGGCGGCACCTCTCCGGTCTGGGACGTCAGACGCCGGTGCTCGCCGTCATCGCGGCGATCGCGGTCGCGTCGATGGCCGGCATCCCACCGCTCTTCGGGTTCGTCGCGAAGGAGGCGGTCTTCACCTCGCTGCTGGAGGGCGCGCTCGAGGGCGACGTGTGGGGGTGGGTCGCGATCATCGGTACCGCCGTCGGGTCCGTGCTGACCGTCGCGTACAGCGCCCGATTCCTCTGGGGCGCCTTCGGCGACCGACGCGGCGCCGCGCCGACCGAACTGCATGCCGAATCCGGAACGATCATGATCGCGCCGGGCATCCTCGCCGTCGCGACCATCGCTCTCGGCTTCGCGACGAAGCCCATCGACACGGTGCTCGCGCCCTACGCGGACTCCGTGGGGGAGGGCGACTACCACCTCGCGCTCTGGCACGGCCTCGAGCCGGCGCTCGGCATCTCGGCCGTCGTGGTGCTGCTCGGTCTGCTGCTCTTCCGCTGGAGGCTCCCGGTCGCGCGTCTGCAGGACCGCCTGCCACCCCTCATCGACTCGTCGAAGGGCTATTGGGCGGCGACCCAGGGCATCGACCGGCTCTCCGCGAAGGTCACCCTGTTCGCCCAGCGCGGCGGGCTCGTCCAGTACCTGTCCACCATCCTCGTGGTCTTCGTCCTCACCCTCGGCACGATCGCCCTCCTCGGGCGCGCCTGGCCGAGCGAGATCCGACTGTGGGACTATCCCGCCCAGGTTGCCATCGCCTTCATCATGGCGACCGCGGCGATCGCGGCCGCCCGGGCGAAGCAGCGCATGGCCGCTGTGCTCCTCGTCGGCGTCACCGGGTTCGGGCTCGTCGCACTGTTCGCCCTGCACGGCGCTCCCGACCTCGCGCTGACCCAGGCCCTCGTCGAGACGATCACGATCGTGGTGTTCGTCCTCGTGCTCCGCCGACTGCCGGCCAAGATCGCCCAGCGCAACGCCCCGGTCCACCGCGTCCGTCGGATCGTCATCGGAACGCTGACCGGCCTGGTCATGGGGCTCATCGGGGTCATCGCCCTCGGCGCGCGGCAGGCCGAGAGCATCGCGACCGAGCTGCCACGGCTCGCCGTCGAGGAGGGCCACGGCAAGAACATCGTGAACGTCATGCTCGTCGACATCCGGGCCTGGGACACCATGGGGGAGATCTCCGTGCTCGTCGTGGTGGCCACCGGTATCGCGAGCCTGCTCTTCGTCTCACAGCGGGGCGCCGAGGTCCCGCGCCTCAGCGGTGCGCGGCGCCGACGTATCCCGGGCCTCCGATCCCAGGTCGTGTCGGACCCCCACCTCGCGGACAGCGAGATGGAGGCGCCTCGCGACGCGGTGGGGCGGCACTCATGGCTCATCGGTGGCCGGGCGATCGCCGAGGCGAACCGTTCGATCCTCCTCGAGGTCCTCGTGCGGCTCCTCTTCCACCCGGCGATCGTCGTCTCCGTCTTCCTCCTCTTCGTCGGCCACAACGAGCCGGGCGGCGGCTTCGCCGGTGGTCTGCTCGCCGGCCTCGCGCTCGTGATGCGGTATCTCGCCGGCGGACGTTACGAGCTCGGCGAAGCCGTGCCGATCGACGCGGGCAAGGTGCTCGGCGTCGGGCTGCTGCTCGCGGTGGGGACGGCCGTCGGTTCCCTGTTCTTCGGCGGCGAGGCGCTCCAGTCCGCGTACTTCTCGGCCGACGTCCCGATCCTCGGACACCTCTCGTTCGGCACATCCAGCATCTTCGACATCGGCGTCTACCTCGTCGTCGTCGGACTGGCACTCGACATCCTGCGCAGTCTCGGGGCCGAAGTCGACCGTCAACAGGAGGAAGCCGACATCGACGAGCAGAGTACGGACGAGTTCTCGGCGAGTGAGGTCGAGCAATGAGCGCCTCACTGACCCTCGTCGTCCTGATGGCCGTCATGTACGGCACCGGGGTGTACGTCATGCTCGAGCGGAGCCTCACCAGGTTCCTCATCGGGTTCGTGCTCGTCGGTAACGCGACGAACCTGCTGATCCTGATCATGAGCGGCCCGAGCGGCACCGCACCGCTCGTCACGGGCACCGCCTCCGACGAACGCATGGTCGACCCGGTGCCGCAGGTGCTCATGCTCACGGCCATCGTCATCAACTTCGGCGTGACCGCCTTCATCCTGGCGCTCATCTACCGGACCTGGTGGTTGGCGCAGCTCGGCGACGAGGGCGACACCCTCAGCGACGAGCACGCCGACGACACCGAGGCGGCGACGGAGGCGGTCTTCAACCAGGTCGACCTGGACGACGAGGCCATCCAACGGGTCCTCGACGAGAGCAACGAGCACGGCGACGATCGCAAGACGACCAGGAAGGGGGCAGGCGAATGAACGCACTCGTCCCGCTCGTGGTCATGATCCCGCTGATCGGTTCGGCGATCGCGCTCATGTTCCGCAACCGCCGCAAGACGCAGGTGGCGATCAGCGTCATCGCGCTCACCGCGGTGACCGTGATCAGCGCGATCCTGCTCGCGGCCGTCGACCAGAGCGGCACGATCGTCGTGGAGCTCGGCGGCTGGTCCCCGCCGTGGGGGATCGTGCTCGTCGTCGACCGGCTGTCGGCGATCATGCTGCTCGTCGCGGCCCTGATGCTGCTGGGCGTCCTCATCTTCGCCATCGGTCAGGGCATCGTCGACGGCGACCGCGAGACGCCGGTGTCGATCTTCCACCCGACCTACCTGGTCTTGGCGGCCGGGCTGTTCGACGCCTTCGTCGCGGGCGACCTCTTCAACATGTACGTCGGCTTCGAGATGCTCCTCGCATCCAGCTACGTCCTCCTCACCCTGGGCGGCACCGGCGCGCGGATCCGCGCCGGTGTCACGTACATCGTCATCAGCCTCATGTCGTCGCTGCTCTTCGTCGCCGCGATCGCCCTCATCTACGGCGCGACGGGCACGGTGACGATCGCCCTCGTGGCGGACCGCGTGCGCGACCTGCCGATGGAGGTGCAGGCGATCCTCTGCGCCGCGCTCCTGCTCGGGTTCGCGGTGAAGGCTGCGGTGTTCCCGCTCTCGTTCTGGCTGCCCGACTCCTACCCGACCGCGCCGGCGCCGGTCACGGCGGTGTTCGCGGGCCTGCTGACGAAGGTGGGTGTGTACGCGATCATCCGGACCGACACGCTCATCTTCAAGGACGTGCCGCTGGCGACACCCTTGATGGTCATCGCCTTCCTGACCCTGCTCATCGGCATCTTCGGCGCGGTCGCCCAGGCCGACATCAAACGATTGTTGTCGTTCACGCTCGTGAGTCACATCGGCTACATGATCTTCGGCATCGCCGTCGGCGGGGTCGCCGGGACCGCCGCGACGATCTACTACATCGTCCACCACATCGTCGTCCAGACCACGCTGTTCCTCACCACCGGTCTCGTCGAGCGGATCGGAGGGACGACCTCCATCTCCCGGCTCGGCGGCATCCTGAAGGCCTCCCCGATCGTCGGCGTGCTGTTCTTCATCGGAGCGATGAACCTCGGCGGCATCCCGCCGTTCTCGGGCTTCCTCGGCAAGATCGGGCTGTTCCAGGCGGGTGTCGCCCTGGGCGACCCGCTGTCGCACATCCTCATCGCCGCCGGAGCCGCGACCTCGCTCCTGACCCTGTACGCCCTGGCACGCGTGTGGAACATGGGCTTCTGGCGCGGGAAGGACGAGGTCGCCGGATACTCGTCGCCGTTGCTCGACCAGCTCGCGGAGAGCCCCGAGGACTCGGGGTCGGTCGACACCAAGACCATCTCGCGCCCGATGATCGGTGCCACGACCGGCATGGTCGCGTTGACCCTCGCCCTCACGGTCTTCGCGGGGCCGCTCTTCGGACTGGCCACGCGCGCGGCGGAGAACATCGAGGACCCGGACAACTACATCACCGCGGTCTTCCCCGACGGAACGGAGCACCTGGAGTAATGCAACCGTCACGTCGTCGCGCTCTGTTCAGCCAGGCCCTCCTCCTGGCCGGACTCATCCTGCTCTGGTGTCTCCTCTGGGGGATGTTCGACCTGCTCACGCTCGTGACCGGCCTCGGGGTCGCGTTGCTGGTGTCGTTCCTGTTCTACCTGCCGGCCGTCGAGCTGAGCGGCCGCATCAACCTCTGGCGGACCGCGATCTTCCTGGGCAAGCTCCTCATCGACATCGTGCGGGCGAGTGCGGAGATCGCGTGGCTCGTCCTCAAGCCGAGGTTCCGGTCCAGCAACGCGGTGATCGCGGTCCGCCTGCGGACGACCTCCGACCTCATCATGAGCTGGACTGCCGAGGCGGTCTCGATCGTCCCGGGCTCGATCGTGGTGGACCTCGACCGCACGGCCTCGACGCTCTACCTGCACGCGCTCAACGTGCATGACGACGCCGACATCGACGCGGTCGTCGCCGAGGTCCTCGGGACGGAGCGACGGCTCATCCTCGCGATCGGTTCCCGCGCCGAGGCGGACGCCTTCCGCCACGACCATGACCACGTCTCGATCGGAAGGGGGCAGTGATGCTCGTCGTGATCGTCATCGTCTCCGTGCTGTTCGGTGCCGCGGCCCTCGCGGCCGTCTACCGGATCATCCGCGGGCCGAGCCTGCTCGACCGCGTGATCGCCTCCGACGTGCTCGTCGCCACCGTCATGTGCGCGATCGGGGCCGAGATGGCGATCAACCGTCACACGGACGGCCTGCCGGTCCTCCTGGCGCTCGCGATGTTCGCGATCGTCGGCTCGGTCAGCGTCGCGCGGTTCATGTCGAAGCAGGACGACGCATGACCGGCGAGCTGATCCGAGACATCGTCACCGGGGCCCTCGTGCTCGTCGGGGCGATCATGTGCTTCGCCGCCGGTGTCGGCCTGCTGCGCTTCCCCGACGTGTTGTCCCGCCTGCACGCGGCGACCAAACCGCAGATCCTCGGGCTCATCGCGATCATGGCGGACGTCGCCGTCTCGAGCCCGACGGTCGGAACCATCACGATCGCGATCGCGATCATCGTGTTCCAGAGCCTCACCGCGCCGATCTCCGCGCACATGGTCGCCCGGGCGGCCTACCGCAGCGGCAACTTCGACGGGGCCGTCCTCGTCCGCGACGAGCTCGCGGGACGCGAAGAACTCGGCGAGGAACGACATCCCGGCCACACGCCCGAATAGCGGCACAATATCTCCATGGGAATGCTCATCTACGGGTCAGGCGACGAGTACGAGATCGAAGACCGCGCGCTCGCGCACCTGAAGGCCGTCATCGGGGCGAAGCTGCGCCGCCAGGAGAGCTTCTTCCTCAGCTGGGCGAACGATCCCGAGCACGGTTCCGGACGACGCTCGCTGTGGTTGTCCCCGAGCATCCCGCTGCAGTTCCGCTTCTTCGGGAGCCGTCCGCCGGAACTCAACCGTGCGTGGCTCGAGGTCCTCTCGGATTCATCGCACACCCCCCGAGGGCTGCAGCTCATCCCGGAGTCCGAGGTCGAGGGGTACCTCGCGGGGAACGGAGCGCCGCGCGACGCGGGCACCGAGTCCCACGACCAGGATCACGGCTAGGACGGGTCGTCCGTCCCCACGAGCAGGACGCGCAGCGCCGTCTCCGGTGAGCCGCGACCGTCCGGTGGGATCGTCTCGCCGTGCGTGTAGCGATCGACGACCCGCGGGTCGACGTAGCTGGACTTCGCGATCGCCGGGGTGTTGCCGAGGACCGCTGCGGCGTCACGCATGGCCTGTGCGAGCGCCTTCGAGCGTGCCGTCTTGGTCTGCACGGGTCCGGTCTTCGCCAGGCTCTCCGCAGCCGCGACGGTGCCGTGCAAGGTCCGGAAGTCCTTCGCGGTGAATTCACCGTTCGTCTGTGCCCGGACGTAGTCGTTGATCTGGCTCGCCTGGAGGTGCCGCCACCGGTTCCCGTCCTTCCAGGCCAGGAGGCGGGCGTGCGGTCCGCGGCGCTTCAAGGAGCGGATGAGTGAGGCCAGGTCGGCGTCGACGATGTCGGACTCCCAGGGCTGTCCGCTCTTCGCCGGGAACTTCAGTGCGACGGTGTCGCCGCTCACGCGAGCGTGCGCGCCCTCGAGGGTCGACAGGCCGTGACTCCCGTTCGCCTCCGCGTACTGCTCTCCGCCCACGCGGAGGGAGCCCGTGTCGAGCATGCGGAAGGCGCCGGCCGACACCCGTGCGAGCGGGTACCCCTCGAGCCGAAGGTCCCGGGTGACCCGACCTCGCGCGGCCGGGAGAGCCTCGGCGAGGGCCAGGGCGCGGTCGAACTTGCTCCGGTCCTGACGCTCGCGCCACGACGGGTGGTAGAGGTACTGCCGCCGACCGGCCGCGTCGATACCGGTCGCCTGGATGTGCCCGTTGGCGTAGGGGGTGATCCAGACGTCGTTCCAGGCTGGAGGGACCACCAGACCGTCGATCCGGGCTCGGATCTCCTGATCGTCGAGGAGCGAACCGTCCGGCAACCGGTAGCTGAAGCCGCGCCCGGATCGAACCCGTCGGATGCCCTGGCCGTTCACGTCGCTGCGCCTCAGTCGTACCATCCGCCCAGCGTACGACGCGCTCGGATCCCGCTCGGCGGGCTTGCGCCGCGCCGTGCGCCCGTGTCAGCCGACGGGCGGCAGCTCGGCGAGGAAGGCGTCGTGCAAGCGCCCGTTCGTCGCGAGGGAGCTCCGTGTGGAGATGGTCTCGATGCCGTCGATGTCCGTGAAGCGACCGCCGGCCTCGAGGACGATCGGCACGTGTGCGCCCAGGTCGTACTCCTGCACGCCGAATTCGGCCACGGCGTCGATCGAGCCTTCGGCGAGCAGCATGTAGGGCCACATGTCACCGATGGCCCGATCGCGCCACAGGGAGCCGCACAGGGCCAGCAGCTGCGGGATCCGCCCGACCGAGGCCCACTGCGCGATGCTCTGGAAACTGAAGGACGCGTCGGCGAGGTCGGAGACCCCCGAGACGGACAGTCGGCGAGGGGTGGTCTCGCCGAACCGGACGCCCCACGCGCCGTGTCCGATGGCGCCCCACCAGCGGGCGTGCATGGCGGGTGCGCTGACGACGCCAACGACCGGGACGCCGTCGACGGCGAGGGAGATGAGCGTCGCCCAGTTCGAGACGCCGCGGAGGAAGTTCGCCGTCCCGTCGATCGGGTCGATGATCCACTGTCGATCCGTCGGGCCCTGCGCGCCGTACTCCTCGCCGAACACGCCGTCGTCCGGGCGCTCGGTCTCGAGGATGCCGCGGATGGCGCGTTCGACGGCGAGGTCGGCGTCGGTGACGTGCGAGCGGTCCGGCTTGGTGGAGACGTCGAGGTCGCGTGCCTCGAAACGGCCCATGGCAATGCGGTCGGCCGTGTCGGCGAGCCGGAGCGCGAGATCGAGGTCGGCGGGGGAGACGGTCACGGGTTCGGTCACCCCTCCAGGATAGGGTCGCGCGGGCCTGATCGGACGACGCCCGAAAGGCAGGAGACGTGCCTCCGCGACACGCCGACGGGCTCGATTTCGCACCCGGGCCAGTTGGGTGCTAGTGTCATATCTCGGTTCGGAACACTCCGAAACCACGCACCTCTAGCTCAATTGGCAGAGCAACTGACTCTTAATCAGTGGGTTCCCGGTTCAAGTCCGGGGGGGTGCACCACACCAGCAACGGCCTCGTCTTCGGACGGGGCCGTTCTGCATTGCGGTTCGGCTCGTGTTCGAGCATTCGGCTCGACGAAGCGCTCCGGTAGCGTTTCGCGACAGCTCCCGTCCGATTCGCGTCATCGGGCCGGAGCGGGGCTCAGGCATGAGACCCTGGAGGGGTCGGCAGCATGGCGGGATCGGGTCCTGCCGTTGCCGACGGAAGCCTCCGCGTGGTCACCCCACCGTGCGGAGCAGAGCGACGGTCGGGCATTCGTGCCCACCAGCGCCGTGACGCCTCATCGATTCGGGTTCGATGAGGCGTCATGCCCGCTCAGGGGTCCGGTACGACGAAACGGCCGCCCACCGGAGTGGACGGCCGTTGTCGACGTGCTTCGTTGCTCAGGCGACCGAGCTGCGGCGCGCCGGCACCGGGTTGACGAGGCTCGCGTCGATGAACTCGGGCTCGGCCCAGACGGTGATGGGGTAGTGCTGCGGCTCGAGGAGGGTCCGCTCGACGAGCGTCGGCTCGGTGTCGTCAGCCGCGGCCTCGGGGTGGTCGTCACCAGCCTGCGCCTCGGACGGGGCGTCGACCGTCTCGGTGATGGCGGCGGGTTCCTCGGCGACGGCCGGCTCGACGATCTCGAGGGACTCGACCTCGTCGGCGGCGTCGACCGCGGATTCCTCCTGACCGCGTGACCAGAGGCGCCATCCACGCGCCGGAACGGCCTCGGCATGGACCGTCACCGCTGCCTGCTCGAGGTCGATGTCCGTCGCGATCTCGTGGGCGAGCTGCTGGGCGTAGACCTCGTGGAAGATCTCGTCGCCGGAGCTCGGGGTACGGCGCGACAGCACCCAGGCGCCGTTGGCACCGAGTTCGCTCGCCAGTCGTGCGTGGACGAGGTCGAACAGCTGCTTCTCGGACAGCTTCGATGCGGAGACTGGTGCTGCGTGGCGTCGGCGACCGAACATGGCGGGCCCTTCATCGAAAGCGGATCATCCGTGAGGCTGGACTGCCCTCATTGTCGATCACGAGGCGCGGAACGACGCGGAGACACGCGGGCGAGCGCCCCAATTCTCGGGTTTGCCGCGCGGTCGTGGTAACGCGTCCGGCGCGACCTCAGCGGCCGATCTCAGCCTGCTTGCTGTCCTCGAGCACCGAGCTGATCGCGAGGGCGAGCGAGATGCCCCAGCTCACCCAGAGGAGGGCGAGCTTCCAGTCCCGCGGTCCCTGGCGGGTCGCCTGGAGGGCGGAGATGCCGCCGAAGACCGTGGAGATCATGCTGCCGTTGAAGAGGAATTTGCGCATGTCTTCACGCTAGCCGGTAGGGGAGGCCCCCCGCATCCGGGCTTTCCTTCGGGTTCTCGCCTGTGCTAGCGAACGCACGCCTCGCGAAGGCCAGTGAGGCCCGCAGCTGGGCGAGGCGGAGCGTGTCGCCGCCGGTCGCGGGCAGGTGCACCTCCGCCACGATGCTCCCCGACCAGTCCGCCGCGCGCAGCAGCTCGAGGACCTCGGCGACCGGCTGCTCACCGGCGCCCGGGAGGAGGTGTTCGTCGAGGAAGGCACCCCGCGGCGACGGCGCGGTCCCGTCGCACAGGTGCACGTGTCGGAGGCGGTCGCCGTAGCGGGTCGCGATCTCGAGCGAGTCCTCACCCGCGAGGGCCGCGTGGGAGAAGTCGAGCGTCAGGGCGGCGCAGGCGAGTGGGGCCGGGTCGTAGCCGAAGGCGAACGGCTGCACCCGGAGCCCGCGGCTCTGGAAGCACGCCATGTTCTCGACGGCCAGCTCGAGTCCGTGTGTCTCGGTCAACTCCGCGACGAGGTCGACGAAGGCGTGCGCGTAGCGCCGCTGCCAGCGGAACGGCGGGTGCACGACCACGGTCGACGCGCCAACGGCGGCGGCGAGCTCCGCCGAGCGCCGGAGCTTCTCCCGATGGTCGCGGCCCCAGACGAACGCGGTCCGGGTCAGGACCGGCGCGTGGATGGAGAGGATGTCCAGGCCGGTCTCGGCGGCGAGGGCGCGGAGTGCGTCGGCGTCCTGCGTCACGCGGTCCTGGGTGACCATGACCTCGACGCCGTCGTAGCCGGCTTCGGCGGCCAACTCGAACGCGCGCCGGGTTCCCAGCGGGTAGACGCAGGAGGTGCTCATGCCATGGCGGATCATCAGCGCAAGCATATGCTCGCCGTCTGAACACGCGGTTTCGCCATGCGGAACGCTGCTAGCCTGAACAGCGAACCCGAGTACCCCGGGAGGGCCATCATCACCAGATATTCCGCGCCTGACGGCGGATCAGCGTCGACCTTCGACTTCATCGTGGTATCCAACCGGCTGCCGGTCGACCGCGTCGTCGACGCAGACGGTGCCGAGAGCTGGCGGACCTCACCCGGTGGACTCGTGACCGCCCTCGAACCCGTCATGCGCGGTGCCGACGGCGCATGGATCGGATGGGCCGGCTCGGCCGACCTCGAGATCGAACCGTTCGACAACGACGAGATGTGGATCATCCCGGTCCCGCTGTCCGAGGACGAGATCGCCCGCTACTACGAGGGCTTCTCGAACGACACCATCTGGCCGCTCTACCACGACGTCATCGCTCCGCCGAGCTACCACCGCGAGTGGTGGGACTCCTACGTCGCCGTGAACCGACGGTTCGCGGAGGCCGCCGCGTCGGCCGCGTCCGACGGTGCGACGGTCTGGGTGCAGGACTACCAGCTGCAGCTCGTGCCGAAGATCCTGCGTGAGCTGCGACCCGATCTCACGATCGGCTTCTTCAACCACATCCCGTTCCCGGCCTACGGCATCTACTCGCAGCTCCCGTGGCGACGCCAGATCATCGAGGGACTGCTCGGCGCCGACGTCATCGGCTTCCAGCGCGTCGCGGACGCGGGCAACTTCTCCCGGGCGGTCCGCCGCCTGTTCGGGTACGAGACGAAGGGGGCCGCGATCCAGGTCCCGCTCGACGCGGCACTCGTGTCGGTCACGACGGACGCCGCACCGGCCGCCTCGAAGCGCGGCGCCCCGTACCGCACGGTGATCGCCCGACACTTCCCGATCTCGATCGACAGCAAGGGGTACAAGGCCCTCGCGCAGCGCTCCGACATCATCGCCCGTGCCAAGCAGATCCGCGAGGAGCTCGGCAACCCGGAGACGATCATGCTCGGCGTCGACCGTCTCGACTACACGAAGGGCATCGGGCACCGACTCAAGGCCTTCGGCGAACTCCTCGCACAGGGGAAGCTCGCGGTCGAGGACGTCACGCTCGTCCAGGTCGCGAGCCCCAGCCGCGAACGCGTCGAGACGTACCGCCAGCTCCGCGACGACATCGAACAGACGGTCGGCCGGATCAACGGCGACTTCGGCACCATCGGCCACACCGCGATCCAGTATCTGCACCACGGGTACCCCCGTGAGGAGATGGCCGCGCTCTACCTCGCCGCCGACGTCATGCTCGTCACGGCCCTGCGCGACGGCATGAACCTGGTCGCGAAGGAGTACGTCGCCGCTCGCTACGACAACGACGGCGTCCTCGTCCTGAGCGAGTTCGCCGGCGCGTCCGACGAACTGAAGCAGGCCCTCAAGATCAACCCGCACGACATCGAGGGGATGAAGTCGGCGATCCTCCAGGCCGTGCACATGACGAAGGCCGAGCGTGGTCGTCGCATGCGGGCGCTGCGCAAGCGCGTCATGGAGTACGACGTCGCGCGGTGGTCGGCGTCCTTCCTCGACGAGTTGCAGCGCGTGCGCGACCAGTCACCGACCATCGAGCAGGGGAGCACCACCCAGTCATGAGCACCACCGACGAGCCCACCGACACCCTCGGGGGGCTTCCCCTCGGACTGCGTGCGGAACTCCGCCGCCTGGCCGACGTCCCGAAGCTCCTGGTGGCCCTGGACTTCGACGGCACGCTGGCCCCGGAGGTCGACGACCCGGATCAGGCGCGCGCGCTGCCCGCGGCCCGCAAGGCCGTGTTGGCGCTGATGGACCTGCCCGGGACACGCGTCGCACTCGTGTCCGGGCGCGCGATCGACAGTCTCGTGGCCGTGGCCGAGCTACCCGACCACGCTCTGTTCGCCGGCTCGCACGGCGTCGAGATCCGGCTCGACAACCCCGACGACGCCCTCGCCCTCGACGACGAGGAACGCGAACAGCGGGAGACCCTCCAACGGATCCTCCAGGACGTCGCGGAGGGTTACGATAATGTCTGGATCGAGCGGAAGCCGGCAGGGTTCGCCCTGCACACGAGGCTCGCCAGTGAAGAAGACTCCAGGATCGCCCACCTCGAAGCACTCGCCCACACCAAGGACGAGTTCGGCGCCCTGACGGTTCGAGAGGGCAAGAACGTCCTCGAGTTCTCGCTCAGGAGCGCGACCAAGGGCGAAGCCGTCGAACACCTCCGGCGGTACACCAAAGCAGATGCCGTGTTCTACGCGGGCGACGACGTCACGGACGAGGACGCGTTCGGCGCACTCGGCCCCGGCGACCTCGGGGTGAAGAGCGGTGCCGGCGTGACCGCCGCCGACTTCAGGGTCGAAGGACCGTCGGAGATCGCGCGCGTCCTCGGCATGCTCGCGGAATATCGAAGCAACAAGGAAGCCGTAGACTCTTAAAATGCCAGAGATCGACATCAAACCACGCAGTCGTGCCGTCACCGACGGGATCGAGGCGACCACTTCGCGCGGCATGCTCCGCGCCGTCGGCATGGGCGATGAGGACTGGGACAAGCCCCAGATCGGCATCGCGAGCTCGTGGAACGAGATCACGCCCTGCAACCTCTCGCTCGACCGCCTCGCACAGGGGGCCAAGGAGGGCGTGCACTCGGGCGGGGGATACCCGCTGCAGTTCGGCACCATCTCCGTCTCCGACGGCATCTCGATGGGCCACGAGGGCATGCACTTCTCGCTCGTCTCACGCGAGGTCATCGCCGACAGCGTCGAGACCGTGGTCATGGCCGAGCGCCTCGACGGTACGGTCCTGCTCGCCGGCTGCGACAAGTCGCTGCCGGGCATGCTCATGGCGGCCGCACGACTCGACCTCTCCTCGGTCTTCCTCTACGCCGGATCGATCGCGCCGGGTTGGGTCAAGCTCTCCGACGGCACCGAGAAGGAGGTCACGATCATCGACTCCTTCGAAGCGGTCGGGGCCTGCAAAGCCGGCAACATGAGCGAAGAGGACCTCAAGCGCATCGAGTGCGCCATCGCCCCGGGAGAGGGTGCGTGCGGCGGGATGTACACGGCCAACACGATGGCGTCGGTCGCCGAGGCCCTCGGGATGAGCCTCCCGGGTTCGGCTTCGCCGCCCTCGGCCGATCGCCGTCGCGACTACTTCGCGCACCGTTCGGGCGAAGCCGTGGTCAACATGCTCCGACTCGGCATCACCGCGCGTGACATCCTGACGAAGGAGGCGTTCGAGAACGCCATCGCCGTCGCGATGGCCTTCGGCGGATCGACGAACGTGGTCCTGCACCTGCTCGCCATCGCCCGCGAGGCCGAGGTCGACCTCACGCTCGACGACTTCAACCGCATCGGCGACAAGGTGCCGCACATCGGCGACCTGAAGCCGTTCGGCCAGTACGTCATGAACGACGTCGACCGTCACGGCGGCGTCCCCGTCGTCATGAAGGCGCTGCTCGACGCCGGTCTGCTGCACGGCGACTGCCTCACGGTCACCGGCAAGACCGTCGCCGAGAACCTCGCCGACATCAACCCCGACCCGATCGACGGCACGGTCATCCGCACGCTCGACAACCCGATCCACGCGACCGGCGGCATCACGATCCTCAAGGGGTCGTTCGCGCCCGAGGGCGCCGTCGTGAAGACGGCCGGATTCGACGCCGAGGTCTTCGAAGGACCCGCGCGGGTCTTCGAACGTGAGCGCGGTGCCATGGACGCACTCACCGAGGGCAAGATCAACAAGGGCGACGTCGTCATCATCCGCTACGAGGGCCCGAAGGGCGGACCGGGGATGCGCGAGATGCTCGCGATCACGGCAGCCATCAAGGGCGCCGGACTCGGCAAGGATGTACTACTGTTGACGGACGGTCGATTCTCAGGCGGCACAACCGGACTGTGCATCGGCCACATAGCACCCGAAGCGGTGGACGCAGGTCCGATCGCCTTCGTGCGCGATGGTGATCTGATACGGGTCGATATCGCTGGCCGCTCGCTCGACCTACTCGTCGACGAAGCAGAGCTGGAAGCCCGCCGCGACGGCTGGGCGCCTCTTCCCCCGCGCTATACCCGTGGCGTTCTCGCAAAGTACTCTCGTCTCGTGCACTCCGCAGCGGAGGGCGCGATCACGGGATAACCGAGCATCTCGTTCGTGCATCTCATCGCTGAAGGAATCATCATGCCCACGGAATCCCAACCCGTGCCTCATCCCAGAACACCTGCGGCCCCGGCCGCACCGGAGATCCTGACGGGAGCCGAGGCGATCGTCCGGTCGCTCGAGCTCCTCGGGGTCACCGACATCTTCGGTCTGCCCGGCGGCGCGATCCTGCCGACCTACGACCCGCTGATGGACTCGACGAAGCTCCGTCACATCCTGGTCCGCCACGAGCAGGGCGCCGGCCACGCGGCGGAAGGATACGCCGCCGCCGGCGGCGGGATCGGCGTGTGCATCGCGACGTCGGGCCCCGGCGCGACGAACCTCGTCACCGCCATCGCCGACGCCTACATGGACTCGGTGCCGATGGTCGCGATCACCGGTCAGGTGTTCTCGACCCTCATGGGCACTGACGCGTTCCAGGAGGCGGACATCGTCGGCATCACCATGCCGATCACCAAGCACTCCTTCCTCGTCAAGACCCCGGAGGAGGTCCCGGCGGCCATCGCCGCGGCCTACGAGATCGCGGGTACCGGCCGTCCTGGACCGGTGCTGGTCGACATCACGAAGGACGCCCAGCAGGCCGAGGCGCCGTTCATCTGGCCGCCGAAGGTCGACCTGCCCGGCTACCGTCCGGTGACGAAGGCGCACGGCAAGCAGATCCAGGCCGCTGCGCAGCTGCTCGTCAACGCCAAGAAGCCGGTGCTGTACGTCGGAGGCGGCGTGATCCGCTCCAAGGCCTCCGAGGAACTGCTCGCGCTGGCGGAGGCGACCGGGGCTCCGGTGGTGACGACGCTCATGGCTCGCGGGGCGTTCCCCGACTCGCACACGCAGCACCTCGGCATGCCCGGCATGCACGGCACCGTCCCGGCAGTGCTCGCGCTGCAGGAGGCCGACCTGCTCGTGTCGCTCGGTGCCCGGTTCGACGACCGCGTGACCGGCAAGGCCTCGCTCTTCGCGCCGAACGCCAAGGTCGTCCACGTGGACGTCGACCCGGCGGAGATCTCGAAGATCCGCATCGCGGACGTCCCCATCGTGGGCGACGCGAAGGACGTCATCGTCGACCTCCAGTCGGCGTTCGAGTCGGCCGCCCGCGAGGTCACCCCCGACATCGCCGAGTGGTGGTCCTACCTCGACGGCCTCCGCGAGGAGTTCCCGCTGGGCTACGCCGAGCCGACCGACGGTCTGCTCTCGCCACAGCACGTCATCTCACGCATCGGCGAGATCACCGGTCCGGAGGGCGTCTTCGCGTCGGGCGTCGGCCAGCACCAGATGTGGGCGGCGCAGTTCATCAAGTACGAGCGTCCGAACTCCTGGTTGAACTCGGGCGGTGCCGGGACCATGGGCTACTCGGTCCCAGCGGCCATGGGCGCCAAGGTGGCCCAGCCCGATCGCCACGTGTGGGCGATCGACGGCGACGGCTGTTTCCAGATGACCAACCAGGAGCTCGCGACCTGCACGATCAACAACATCCCGATCAAGGTCGCGATCATCAACAACTCCTCACTGGGGATGGTCCGACAGTGGCAGACGCTCTTCTACGACGGTCGGTACTCGAACACCGACCTGAACACCGGGCACGACACCATCCGCGTCCCCGACTTCGTCAAGCTGGCCGAGGCCTACGGTTGCCTCGCGATCCGCGTGACGAAGGAGGAGGAGGTCGACGCCGCCATCAAGCTCGCCCTGGAGACGAACGACCGTCCGGTCGTCATCGACTTCGTGGTGAGTGCGGACGCGATGGTGTGGCCGATGGTGCCGCAGGGTGTCAGCAACAGCTACGTCCAGTACGCCAAGGACCACAGTCCGTCGTTCGATGAGGAGGCCTGAGCATGAGCAGCCACGTCCTGAGCCTCCTCGTCGAGGACAAGCCCGGTCTGTTGACCCGCGTCGCCGGGTTGTTCGCCCGCCGGGGCTTCAACATCGAGAGCCTCGCGGTCGGCCACAGCGAGATCGAGGGTCTGTCCCGGATCACGGTCGTCGTCGACGTCGAGGAGCTTCCGCTCGAGCAGGTGACGAAGCAGCTGAACAAGCTCATCAACGTCATCAAGATCGTCGAGCTGGATCCGGCGCAGTCCGTCCAGCGCGAGCACCTGCTCATCAAGGTCCGCGTCGACAACTCCACCCGTTCCCAGGTGCTGGAAGCCGTCAACCTGTTCCGGGCCCGCGTCGTCGACGTGGCGACCGACGCCCTCGTGATCGAGGTCACGGGCGACTCCGGGAAGACGACCGCGCTCCTCAAGGTGCTCGAGCCCTACGGCATCAAGGAGATCGCCCAATCGGGTCTCCTCGCCATCGGGCGCGGCTCGAAGTCCATCACCGAACGCGTCTTCAAGAACTAGTCGCATCTGCGACGTATTGCGAAACCACAACCAAGGAGAGAACCACCAGTGACTGAGATTTTCTACGACCAGGACGCAGACCTGTCGCTCATCCAGGGCAAGAAAGTTGCCGTTATCGGCTACGGCTCGCAGGGCCACGCACACGCGCTCAACCTCCGCGACTCCGGTGTCGAGGTCGTCGTCGGCCTGAAGGACGGCTCGAAGTCGATCGCCAAGGCCGAGGAGCAGGGCTTCACCGTCAAGAACGTCGCCGACGCCTCCGCATGGGCCGACGTCATCGTCATCCTCGCTCCGGACCAGCACCAGCGCACGATCTTCGCCGAGTCCATCAAGGACCAGCTCGCTCCGGGCAAGGCGCTCGTCTTCGGCCACGGCTTCAACATCCGCTTCGGCTACATCGAGGCTCCCGAGGGCGTCGACATCTTCATGGTCGCCCCGAAGGGACCGGGCCACACCGTCCGTCGCGAGTACGAGGCCGGCCGTGGCGTCCCCGTCATCGTCGCCGTCGAGAAGGACGAGACCGGTGGTGCCTGGGCGCTCGCCTGGTCCTACGCCAAGGCGATCGGCGGCCTCCGTGCCGGCGGCATCAAGACCACCTTCACCGAGGAGACCGAGACCGACCTCTTCGGCGAGCAGGCCGTCCTGTGCGGTGGTGTCTCGCAGCTGATCCAGTACGGCTTCGAGACCCTCACCGAGGCTGGGTACCAGCCGCAGATCGCCTACTTCGAGGTGCTCCACGAGCTGAAGCTCATCGTCGACCTCATCTGGGAGGGTGGCATCGCCAAGCAGCGTTGGAGCGTCTCCGACACGGCTGAGTACGGCGACTACGTCTCCGGCCCGCGCGTCATCGACCCGAGCGTCAAGACCAACATGCAGGCGGTCCTCAAGGACATCCAGGACGGCACCTTCGCCAAGCGCTTCATCGACGACCAGGACGCCGGCGCGCCCGAGTTCCTCGAGCTGCGCAAGAAGGGTGAGGACCACCCGATCGAGGCCACCGGTCGCGAGCTGCGCAAGCTCTTCGCGTGGAACGCCTCGAACGACGACGACTACGTCGACGGCAGCGTCGCCCGCTAGTCTCCGCTCGACCAGCCGCTCAGCGGCGCCGAGCCGGAACGCCCGCCCCGATCCGTCGGGGCGGGCGTTCCGTCGTCTGCGGAAGACCTCAGGCTGTCGTCGCTCCGGTCGTGCCGGGCTCGAGGAAGATCTCGATGACCGGGATCGGGGTGTCGGGTTCACCGATCGGCAGGTGCAGGGTCACCGTGTCGGGACCGAGTCCCTTCGGTTGGGTGTGCTGGTTCGGCAGGTCGTGCTCCGGGCGATGCACCTGGAAGGGCACCTCGGAGCCGTCCGACAACAGCTGGGCGTAGCGCACCCGGCCGCCGAGACCGGGCAGGTGCAGGTGCACGAACGGCCAGGCGAAGACGTGCACGTACAGCCGGTCGCCCCGTTGCGTATACCGGACGTCGGTCGGACTGCTGAACTCCGACGGGCCGCATCCTCGGATCGCCCGCTCGTGGAGCGCGAACCAGTCGGCGAGGACGTCGAGTCGTTCGATCGCGCGCGGATCGATCGTCCCGCGCGCGGTCGGTCCGATGTTCAGCAGCATGTTGCCGTTCTTCGAGACCGAATCGACGAGCATCCGCAGGAGCAGCTCCGGCGACTTGTAGTCGAGGTTGTCGCGGTCGTACCCCCAGCTGCCGTTCAGGGTCTGGCAGGCCTCCCACCGGAGGGGGTCGCCGTCGGGACCGACCGGCGTCACCACGGGCTGATACTGCTCCGGGGTGGTGACGTCGCCCGGGAGTTCGAGGCGGTCGTTGATGAGGATCTCCGGCTGCAGCCCGCGGATCATCTCGACGAGTTCCTCGGAGCCCCAGTCGGCGGCGCCCTTGCCCGGCAGGCCTTCGATGCCCTGCGAATAGCTGAAGTCGAAGAAGAGGTAGTCGATCGGGCCGTAACCGGTGAGCAGCTCGCGCACCTGGCCGTGCAGATAGTCGCGATAGCGGGACCAGTCCCGGTCGGCGTTCGCGGCGAGCGCCTCGGCGTCCTCGCGTCGCGGGTGGATGCCGTCGACCGTGAAATCGGGGTGATGCCAGTCGATGAGCGAGTGGTAGAAGCCGATCCGGAGTCCCTCGGCGCGGAACGCCTCCACGAATTCCGCCACGAGGTCACGGCCGGCGGGCGTGTGCGTGGACGTGAAGTCGGTGAGCGCCGAGTCCCACAGGCAGAAGCCGTCGTGGTGCTTCGTCGTGAGGACCGCGTACCGGAAGCCGGCCGCCCTGGCCTGCTTGGCCCAGGCGCGGGGGTCGAACCGGTCGGGGTCGAAGTGTTCGCGGTAGCGCTCGTAGTGTTCGGCCGAGAGGCGCTCCCGCGTCTGCACCCACTCGTGGCGTGCGGGGAGGGCGTAGAGGCCCCAGTGCAGGAACAGTCCGAATCTCGCCTCGTCGAACCAGGCGGTGTCGGGTCTGGGGATGGTGGTCTCGGTCACGGCGGCCCTTCGATCGTCGAGTGGGTTCACGGCGGTGCGGGGGCAGGCTAACACGAAAGGTCGGATGTCTGCTGTCTGGTGGACCGGTGTGGTCGGGCCAGCGGATTTGCTACGTGTCGGTGGTTCGAACGTCGTTGGATTCGGAGAACTGCACCGGTATGCCGGTGTCCAATGATTCCTTCGCCGCCAACGCGACCGTGAGGGCCGCGAGGGCGCCGCGGCCGGTCACCCGGAACGGTTGGACGTCTCGATCCACGCAGCCGAGGAAGGAAGCCATCTGCCGTCGGTAGGGATCGGTCTCGTCGAGGCCGACGAAGCCGTGCGCGGCGGCCGACCCGAGCGCGTCGATCGCGAGCGGCGGTGTGTGGGTCGGGGACGCGCCGATGAATCGGTGGGCGATGAGCCCGGTGCTGCCGAGCACCTCGATGGCCGAGCTGAAGCCGAAGGCCGGCGGGAGCTCCATGGAGGTGAGGACACGCCCGATGCCGCCGTCGGCGTAGTCGACGGTCGTCTCGATCGGGCGACCGGCGCCGGTGCGGCGTGCTGACACGGATCGCGGTTGGCCGAGGAGCTGGTTCAACTGGTCGAAGTCGTGGATCGCGAAGTCGACGAGGGGGCCGCCGGAGCGTCGCTCGTCCTGCCACCACGGTGACGGGGCGGCAGGGGAGCTCAGCCGTTCGGCCGTGACGGCGAGGGGTGTGCCGACGGCGCCGACGCGCACCGCGTCGTCGATCGCCTCGTACCCGCCGAAGAATCTGACGACGTGCGCGACCATGAATATCCGGTCGGACGCGTCGGCGGTGCGCAGGATCGCGTGGGCGTCGGCGAGCGTCAGAGCGATCGGTTTCTCCAGCAGGACGTGTTTGCCGGCACGGAGCGCGCTGACGGTGAGGTCCCGATGGGTGTCGGTCGGCGTGCAGATGACGACGATGCCCACGGAGGCATCGAGGAACACCTCGTCGACCGACGTGGTGAGTCGTGCTGCCGGTGCCTGCGGCATGGCTCTCGGCGACCGGGCCGAGCACAGGTAGGCGATCCGGTCCGCTGCACCGAGTCCGGCGAGCGCGCGGACGTGCGCCAGTCCCATGGCGCCGGTGCCGATGACGGCGATCCGGTCCGCCGTCACCGCGTCGCCCCAGCAGCCAGGTCCTCGCGCAGGCGGCTGAGGGTCGCGTCGTCGACGTCCCCGCCCAGCATCCTGATGCCCAGGGCGGCGGCTCCGACGAGGCCGTCGGCGACCGGGACGAGTCGGGCCCCGGCGGCAGCCGATGACAGGCGCTCCGCGGCGCAGGGGACGGACGGGAGGAGTCCGTCGACGAGCACGCTGCCGCCGACGACGAGCGTGCGCTCTCGGTGGTCCTGATCCGGAGCCAGCACCCGTTCGACGAGGACGGCCAAACGGTCCACGGCAGCGTCGAGGATGGACCGCGCGACCTCGTCATCCGCGGCTTGGAAGGCGAGCGGCGCCAGGCGGGCGATGGCGATGGGGGGACCGTCGTTCACCGAGCGGATGAGTGTGTCGAGTATCGGGGACCGGCGGTGGTCGGCGCCACCGGATGAGGACGGGTCCGGAGTGGACCCGATCGCCTGGGAGAGCAGCGGGGTGAGCGCCGTGCGGGGTCCGATGCCGTCGAGATCGGCGGCGACCGCGCGGATCACGCGTCGAGCGATCCAGAATCCGGAGCCGCCATCACCGAGGAGCCAGCCCGCGCCGCCCACCTCTCGGACGACGAGACGGTCCCTGATCCGTCCTGCAACGCTCCCAGTCCCCGCGACGAGCACGACGCCGTCGGGCGCCGCCGAGCCGGAGCCGTACATGCCGAGCAGATCCGGCTCGATGACGACCGGTCCGAGTCCGAGCGGTGCGAGGTGCGCGTCCAGGGCGCGGCGGTAGGCGTCGGACACCTGCCCCGCCTGCGTGATCACCACGGGCGACCCGGACGGGAGAGGCGACACGGACGTCGTCGTCCTGGCCAGGTCGAGCGCGGCACGAGCTGCGAGCGCGATCTGCGTGGCAGCGCTGTCCACGCCGGACGAGGTCGGGTTCCCGCCGCCCGCCCGACCGGAACCGAGGCGACGTCCGGAGGCGTCGACGAGCACCGCCCGGGACGAGGTGCCGCCGGCGTCGACCGCCAGAGTTGTTTTCATGGTCGTCATCATCTCGAAACATGTTGCCGTGGGCCACAACGTACTGTAAGAATCAGTTTCGCGTCACTCCAACGAAGGAGAAAAGGAATTTCCATGACTGTTTCCATCCGCACCGACCCACCGGTCGAGCACGCCACCGGCGTGACCAACCGGATTCGGTCGCGGATGCCGGAGATGTCCGGGGTCATGCTGCGTATCGCGGACTATCTGTTGGAGAACCCCGACGCCCCCCTGACCCTCACGATCGGTGAACTCGCCGCCGATTCGGGCGTCTCAGCGGCGACCATCACCCGCTTCTGCCGGATCATCGGATACACCGGCTACGCGCCGTTCCGGGTCGACCTCGCCAAGGACTTCGGTCGCAGCACCGCTCGCGACTCCTGGCAGACCGACATCGGCCGGGCGTTCGGCCCCGACGACTCGGCGCCGGACGTCCTGAGCACGCTGCTCAACGCGCACACGCGGACGCTGCGGGAGACCGCCGACGTGATCGACCTCGAGGTCATGCTCGAGATCGCCGCAGCCATCGCGCGCAGCCGGAACGTCGACATCTACGGTGTGGGCGGCAGTGCGATGCTCGCCGACGAGATGCAGGCCAGGCTGTACCGGATCGGCATCAGCACGCACGCCTGGTCGGAGGTCCACGCGGGCCTCACGAGCGCTGCGATCCAGGGCCCCGACTCGGTCGCCCTGGGGATCAGCAACACCGGGCGCACCGAGGAGACCATCCAGATGCTCCGCCAGGCGGGTCGCGCGGGCGCGCTCACGGTGGCGATCAGCAACAACCCGGACTCCCCGCTCGTCGCCGCGTCGACCCTGGCCATCATCACCTCGGCCCACGAACGGTTCCTGCAGCCCGACGACCTCTCCGCCAAGCACGGTCAGCTGTTCGTCCTGGATCTGTTGTACCTGTTCGTCGCGCAGCAGAACTTCGAGCGCACGACCAAGCGCCTCGCGGCCTCCGCCCTCGCGGTCGCCCCGCACCGCCGACCGACCAAGGCCGGCGCCCTGTCCGAGACCGCCTCGCCCGTGGGCGTCTGAGAGGAACCGAATGAGCACCACATCCACCACGAGCTGGACCGATCACGTCGATCGCTACACCGACGAGGTGACCTCGCGCCTCGCGGACATCACCCGGGCGGCACGGTCCGGCGAACTCGACCCCGCGATCGACCTGCTGGTCGCGGCCCTCGAGCGCGGAGCGGTCATCCAGGCGTTCGGCACCGGCCACTCGGAGGCGTTCGCGATGGAGATCGCCGGACGCGCCGGGGGACTGATCCCGACGAACAAGATCGCGCTGCGGGACGTCGTCCTCCGCGGCGCACGGTCCGTCGACGACCTCGGTGGTGCCGCGCTGGAGCGCAGCGGCGATGTCGCAGCGGAGCTCTTCGCGATCTCTCCGGTGGGGGAGGGTGACGTGTTCATCATCGCGTCGAACTCCGGCGTCAACGGGTCGATCGTGGGACTCGCCCTGATCGCCAAGGAACACGGCCACCCCGTCATCGCCGTGACCTCGCTCGAGCACACCTCGCGCGTCGAGCCGAAGCACCCGAGCGGGCTGCGGCTCTCCGAGGTGGCCGACGTGGTGCTCGACAACCGTGCTCCGTTCGGTGACGCGACCATCGAGGTTCAGGACGGCGTCCCGGTCGGCGCGGTGTCCTCGATCACGGCGGCCTACCTCGCGCAGCTCCTCACCATCGGCGTCGCGGCGAGGATCGCGGACACCGGTGAGACCCCACCGCTCTACATCTCGGCCAACATCCCGGGCGGCGACGAGCACAACAGCGTGCTCGAGGACCGCTACCGAGGCCGGATCAGACGTGACGCCTGAACCCGAGGCGTCGCTGCACCCGCACCACACACCCGACAACACCACCCCGACAGCACCACACCCGGGCAACACTCGAATCACTGGAAGGTAGACCGATGGACAAGCAGCCAGCAACGCTCCAACGCCGCGATTTCCTGCGAGGAGCACTCGCGACCGCGATCCTCCTCCCGCTGGGCGGGACGCTCGCGTCCTGTGTCGGCGGCGGAGGCGGGGCGACCACCACCGGCGGACCGGTCTCGGCCGACAACCCGTTCGGGATGGCCGCCAACTCGACCGTCGACGCCGTCATCTTCAAGGGCGGGTACGGCATCGAGTACACCGAGTTCGCCGGGAAGCTCGTCGAGAAGCAGCAGGCGGGCTCGACCGTCAAGGTCACGGCCGCCACGAACATCGCGCAGACCCTCCAGCCGCGATTCGTCGCCGGCAACCCGCCGGACGTCATCGACAACAGCGGTGCCGGCCTCATCGGCATCAACACCATCCGCGAGCAGCTCGCCGACCTGACGGACGTCATCGAGGCGAAGAACTACGAGGGCAAGGTCATCAAGGACACCCTGTACCCGGGTGTCGTCGAGCCGGGCACCTTCGACGGCAAGTTCGTGCAGTTGAACTACGTGCTGACGGTCTACGCGATCTGGTACTCGGCGGCACTCTTCGAGGCCAACGGCTGGACGCCCCCGAAGACCTGGGCCGAGGCGCTCGACCTCGGTGCGAAGGCCAAGGCGCAGGGCAAGTACCTGTTCGGTTGGGGCACCGAGGCGGCCACCTACTACCTCACGATGGCGATCGCCTCGGCGATCAAGGAGGGTGGCGACGAGGTCCGTCTCGCGCTCGAGAACCTCGAAGCCGATTGCTGGTCGAAGCCGGCCGTGCAGGACGTGCTCACCGCGATGAAGCAGATCGTCGACGCCGGTTACATCAAGCCCGGCGGTGCGGGGACGCAGTTCACCGCGGCCCAGGCCCAGTGGAGCAACTCGGAGGACTTCATCCTCTACCCCTCGGGTGGCTGGATCGAGAACGAGATGAAGACCCAGACGAAGGACGGGTTCAAGATGACGGGGGCCCCGGAGCCGACCGTCACCGCGAACTCGGCCCTGCCGTACACGGCGCTCCACAGCACCGCGGGTGAAGGCTTCATCGTCCCGTCGCAGGGCAAGAACGTCGGCGGCGGCAAGGAGTTCCTGCGGGCCATGCTGTCGAACGACGCCGCGGTGAACTTCGCCAAGACGACCTTCTCGTCGACGATCGTCAAGGACACGATCCCCGAGGACGGCTTCGGCTCGACGGCGCTCGTGTCCCAGGTGAAGATGCTGAACGACGCCGGCTCCGATGTGTTCTCGTGGAACTTCATCGACCTGTACGGGCTCAACACGGACCTCCTCGTCCTGTGGAACACGTTCCTGCAGGGTGGTTCCGACGTCGCCACGCTCACCAAGGGCATGCAGGACATCTCCGACAAGGTCCGCAACGACGACTCCGTGGACAAGGTCACCGTCAAATGACGGCTGTCGGCACACCGCTCGGGAAGGTGGGAGGGGCTACCCCTCCCGCCGCCCGGCGGCTGCGCCGCCGGGACTTCACGTTCGACCGGGTCACGTTCTTCCTGGTCTTCCTGATCGTGCCGGTGGTGGGGTACGTCGTCTTCGTGGTGTCGCCGTTCGCGCAAGCGGCGTACTACTCGTTGACGAACTGGTCCGGGTTCTCCCCGGGCATGGACTTCGTCGGGTTCTCGAACTACACGAAGCTCTTCCAGGACCAGACCTTCCTCCAGTCCATGGGCAACAGCGTCGCGCTCGCGATCGTCCTGCCGCTCGTGACCCTCGGGATCGCATTCCTCTTCGCCTCCCTCATCACGATCGGTGGGCCGAGCAACGGTCCGATCCGCGGCCTCCGCAACTCGAGCGTGTACCGCGTGATCACCTTCTTCCCGTACGTCGTGCCGGCCATCGTCATCGGCCTCATCTGGAAGCAGATCTACGACCCGTCGTCCGGGCTGCTGAACGGCTTCCTGACCGGCATCGGGCTCGACCAGTTCACCTCCTTCGCCTGGCTCGGTTCACCGGACACGGCGATGATCGCGACCATGTTCGTCATCGTCTGGGGACTCATCGGGTTCTACACGGTGCTCTTCATCGCGGCGATCAAGGGCGTGCCGGCCGAGGTGTACGAGGCGGCACGGATCGACGGCGCGGGGCGCCTGCGGACCGCGCTCACGATCACGATCCCGTTGATCCGAGACAACATCCAGACGGCGTACATCTACATGGGCATCCTCGCCCTCGACGCGTTCGTGTACATGGCCGCGTTGAATCCCGGCGGCGGCCCGTCCAACACGACGCTCGTGATGTCGCAGCAGCTCTTCACGACGGCGTTCACCAAGGGCCAGTTCGGCTACGCCTGTGCGATGGGAGTCGTGCTCGCGCTCGTCACCCTGATGTTCGCGGGCGTCGTCTTCCTGGTCAGCCGACTCACCGGCGGCAACGATGAAGGGGTGGCGGAATGACCGTCCAGACCACGGCGACGACCGCGAACCCGGCGGTCGTCGGAACCGGCACGCGCACACCGGCCAGCCGCAAGCCGACCACGGGCGACCGCGTCGTCGGGACGGCATCGCACACGGTGCTCATCATCTGGTCGATCGTGGTCGTCGTCCCGCTGCTCTGGACGGTCATGTCGTCGTTCAAGACGAGCTCCGAGATCTTCGCCTCGCCGTTCTCGCTGCCGTCGAAATGGAACTTCGACAACTACGTGAACGCGTGGACGACGGCCGGTATCGGGAGCTTCTTCCTGAACTCGATCGTGGTGGTGTTCGGCGCCCTCATCGTGACCATGCTGTTCGGCTCGATGTGTGCGTACGTGCTGGCGCGGTTCCGCTTCTTCGGGAGCCGGGCCATCTACTACCTGATGCTCGCCGGCCTCACGTTCCCCGTGTTCCTCGCGATCGTGCCGTTGTTCTTCGTGCTGCAGAGCCTCGGGTTGCTCAACTCGCTCCCGGGACTCATCCTCACGTACGCGGCGTTCGCCTTCCCGTTCACGGTGTTCTTCCTGTTCTCGTTCTTCAAGTCGCTGCCGGTCTCCATCGCGGAGGCGGCCGCGATCGACGGAGCAGGGGAGTGGCGGACCTTCTTCCAGGTGATGCTGCCCATGGCGAGGCCGGGGCTCGCGACCGTCGCGATCCTCAACTTCGTGGGGCTCTGGAACCAGTTCCTCCTGCCCGTGGCGCTCAACTCGAACCCGCAGAACTACGTCCTGACGCAGGGGATGGCGTCGTTCGCCGCCCAGGCCGGGTACTCGGTGGACTTCGGCGCACTCTTCGCGGCGTCCGTGATCACCGTCGTCCCCGTGCTCATCGTGTACCTGATCTTCCAGCGCCAGCTGCAGGGTTCGGTGTCGCAGGGCACGGACAAGTAGCGCCGCGGCGTGCGCGTCCTCGGCTCGAGCGGATCACTGGAACAATGGGTTCAATGAGCCTCCAGTCGCCAATCGCCGTCGAGATCGCCGTCCAGGACGTGGAGGGGGTCCGCATCGCCATCCGCGAGGGAGCCCAGCGGGTCGAGTTGTGCCAGGCCCTCGGCACCGGTGGGCTCACCCCCTCCATCGGACTGGTCATGGCGGCGGTCCGTGCTGCGGACGAAGCCGGGCTCAGCGACTTCGTGCACGTGCTCGTGCGTCCGCGAGAGGGTGGTTTCGTCTACTCGCCCGCGGAGATCGACGTCATGTCCGGTGACATCCTCGCGCTCGAGGCCGCAGGTGCTGCGGGCATCGTGGTCGGCGCCCTCCGGTCCGACCGGACGATCGACCTGGAGGCGCTGGCTCAGCTGCGTCAGGCTGCGGGCTCGCTCGCGGTGACGTTCCACCGGGCCGTCGACGCCACGACCGACCCCGTCCGGTCCGCCGACCAGCTGCGCGACGCCGGTGTGGACCGTCTGTTGACCTCCGGCGGCGCGCGCGCGAGCATCGACGGCGCGGAGAAGCTCGCGCAGATGGCCTCGAGGGGTGACAGCTCGATGCAGATCATGGCCGGTGGCGGCGTCACGATCGATGCGATCCCCGCCCTCGCCCGGGCGGGTGTCGACGCGGTGCACCTGTCCGCCCGTCGTCGTGCCGGCCGGGTCACCGAGACCGGCCCCGGCGGAGGGTCGCCGAGCTACGACATCACGGACGCGACGACCGTCGCTCGCGCGGTGGCCGCGGCCAGGCGCGCTGCCGTCGCCGTCTGAGACCCGTCGCCACCGAGGGGATCGTCGATCGGTCCTATCGAGCGATCAGAGCGCCACGATGACGAGGGCGAGGATCAGCACGAGCTGACCGATCAGTCGTGGGACGAACGGTACGGCGAGGCGACCGAACCGCTCGGGCTGGCGTGCGGCCGCGGCGTTCGCCGGGAACACCGCGACGAGGAACACGATCAGGCAGACCACTGCGGCGAGCCTGGTGGGTGGGACGAGCAGCCCGACGCCGCCCGCGATCTCGCACACACCGGTGAAGACGACGAGCATCCGCGGTGTGATGGTGCTGTTCCGGAAGGGTCCCGGGATCATCGCGGCCATGGTCTTCGCCGGTCCCGGGAGGAAGTGGAGGACTCCCATGCCGATGAACATGATCGCGAGGACGACGGTCAGGACGGACTGCAGGAGCGGGAACGGGTTCACGAGGCAATTCTGCTCCGTCGAGTGCAGATCGCCGCGCTCGACGGTCGGCCCGGCGGCGATAGGCTGGCGGTATGACTGAGCCGCGGGACGAAGACGCGCTGAGCTGGGCGGGCGACGATGATCCGACGCTCGACACCTCGGCTTCCGGCGACCGGACCACGCTCGAGCCCGCATCACAGGAGCCGATCACGCGTGGTCGGGCGACCGCGGCGGTCCCGTCGGCCTCGGAGTCGGCCGGTCCGGTCGCGGAACCGGTGGCCCCTCCTGTCGAGGTCGACGTCGCGAAGTCGACCGATCGGGTCACGGACGAGGCTGGTGTCGGAGAGCGCGAGCAGATGAGCTCGGTCATGCTCGTCACGCTCGGTATCTTCGGCGGGGTCTTCCTGCTGTACAGCGTCGGTTGGCTGATTTCGGCGTTCCGCCCTGACGCGGCCGTCCCGAGCGACGCGGTCGGCCGATTCATGTTCGATCTCGGACAGGGACTCGCGGTCGCCGCGGGACCCGTCTGGATGGCGGCGACCCTCTGGTTGACCCGCGGCGGCAGACCGGTCGTCAGGATCGCGATGCTCCTGCTCGGTGTCGTGCTCATCCTGCCCTGGCCGTTCCTCCGAGGAGTGTGACCCTGATGCCCTCCACCACCGCGGACCCCGTGTCGAAACCCGCCGCCGAGCGGCCCGGCTGGCTCAGCTGGTCCATCGCCGTCCTGTTCGGCCTGTTCTTCGCCTATGACGTCTTCGAGGCCGTCGGTAACCTCGTCGGCATCGTCGGAACGGCGAACGGCCTCGCCGTGCCGGTGCTGCCACTCGGCTGGGTCGTCCTCATCGGCGGCCTGCTCCTGCCGATCGTGGCCTTCGCGATCGCCTTCTGGACCGGTCGCGACCGGTCGCTCGGCGAGCAGGCCGTGCGCTATCTCGTCGCACTGTGCGTCGTCGCGGCGATCTCGCTGTCGGTCCTCGCGATGTTCGGCGCCCAGCAGTTGATCGACCTCTCCGTCTGACCCGGCCGCCGCCTCGTCACACGACGAAGCGCCCGGTGCGCCTCCGATAGGCTTGCGATGGCCGCCGGACACCGACGCGCTGCCCACCCCACTGCTACTGCGAAGGAACCGTTCCGTGTCGAAACCGGTCGTACTGATCGCCGAAGAACTCTCACCAGCAACCGTCGACGCCCTCGGGCCCGACTTCGACGTGCGCTCCGTCGACGGGACGGACCGTCCGGCTCTGCTCGCGGCGATCGCCGACGCCGACGCCATCCTGGTCCGATCCGCGACCAAGGTCGACGAAGAGGCCATCCAGGCGGCCACCCGGTTGAAGGTCGTCGCGCGCGCGGGTGTCGGTCTCGACAACGTCGACATCAAGGCGGCCACGACGGCCGGGGTCATGGTCGTCAACGCGCCGACCTCGAACATCATCTCCGCGGCCGAGCTCACCGTCGGGCACATCCTGAGCCTCGCCCGCCACATCCCGGCCGCGCACGCAGCGCTCGCCCAGGGACAGTGGAAGCGGTCCAAGTACACGGGTACCGAGCTGTACGAGAAGACCATCGGCATCATCGGCCTCGGCCGTATCGGTGCCCTCATCACGGCCCGTCTGCAGGCGTTCGGCACGAACGTCATCGCGTACGACCCCTACATCACGTCCGCTCGTGCGCAGCAGCTCGGGGTGCAGCTGGTCACGCTCGACGAGCTGCTGGCGCAGTCCGACTTCATCACGATCCACATGCCGAAGACGCCGGAGACGACGGGCATGATCGCCGGCCCGCAGTTCGCGCTCATGAAGCCGACGGCCTACGTCGTCAACGTCGCCCGCGGCGGCCTGATCGACGAGGATGCGCTGTACGAAGCGCTGTCGAACCATGTCATCGCCGGTGCCGGCCTCGACGTCTTCGTCAGCGAGCCGCCCACCGACACGAAGCTGCTCGGGCTCGAGAACGTCATCGTGACGCCGCACCTCGGTGCCTCCACCGATGAGGCGCAGGAGAAGGCCGGCGTCTCGGTCGCCAAGTCCGTGCGCCTCGCGCTCGGCGGCGAACTCGTCCCGGACGCGGTCAACGTCGCCGGCGGTGTGATCGACCCCTACGTCCGTCCCGGCATCCCGCTCGTCGAGAAGCTCGGTCAGGTCTTCGCCGCGCTGTCGACCTCGTCGCTCACGAGCGTCGACGTCGAGGTCCACGGCGAACTGAGCGGGTACGACGTCAGCGTGCTGAAGCTGGCCGCGCTCAAGGGGATCTTCACGAACATCGTCAGCGAGACGGTCTCGTACGTGAACGCCCCGCTGCTCGCCGAGCAGCGCGGTGTCGTCACGCGCCTGCTCACCGACGAGGTGAGCGAGGAGTACCGCAACGTCATCACGCTGCGCGGAGCCCTCAGCGACGGATCGCAGATCTCGGTGTCGGGCACGCTGACGGGCACGAAGCAGACCGAGAAGATCGTCGAGATCAACGGCTACGACGTCGAGGTGCCGTTCGCGAAGCACCACATCGTGATGGTCTACACCGACCGGCCCGGCATCGTGGCCGTCTACGGTCAGCGGTTCGGCGAGGCGGGCATCAACATCGCGGGCATGCAGATCGCCCGTCACGAGGCCGGCGGCCCGGCGCTGAGCGTCCTGACGGTCGACTCGCCGGTCGCCGACGACGTCCTCGAGGTCATCCGCGAGACGATCGACGCGACGCTGCTCCGCGAGATCGACATCACCGAGCAGTAGCCAGACCGCTGCTCCGACCCGATGCCCCGCGCCGTCCGGTGCGGGGCATCGTCGTCGCTAGGTCCAGACGCCGAGACGCCGTCGCCGCTTCGGTACGCCCGGCGTGGGTCGCGGCTCAGCGACCGCCGGCGGGAAGCAGTCGCGCGATGACGGCCAGGAGCCGCTCGATCGACTCGTCACTGCCCTCATCGGGATCGCTGATCCCCATGCCGAGCTGCGCGGTGTTGGCGTACAGGCCGTCGGACATCAACACGATCGCGCGGGCGGTGTCGGGATCGCCGACGGCGTCCTCCACCGTGCGCAACCAGCTCCGACGGATGTCCGCCATCGCCTCGCTCGCCTGGGCGTGCTGTCCCTGCGCCAGCCGCGCGACGGCGATGATCGTCCGGTCGAACGGGGTGCCGCAGTCGACGGAGGTCCGCACGAAGTACTCGACGACACCCTCCGGGGCCGCGAGCATCCGCGCCGTGTCGGCCTCGCTCATGTCCGAGAGCCGCTCGATGAGGCCGTCGACGAGGGCCTCCTTGCTGCCGAAGTGGTAGAGCAGACCGCCCTTGGAGACGCCGGCCGCCGCGGCGACGGCTTCGAGGGTGGCGGCGCGTTCACCCTGCTCGATGAGGAGTTCGGCGAAGGCGTCGAGGACGCGTTCTCGGGCTGCGGTCTGCTTCGCCATGGCTCCATGGTATTCGGCTCGTCGGATTCGGATTGATACTATACCGGCTGGACGGTATAGTCGAGCGGGCGGCGCCCGACCGGCGCCGTTCTCCACGCCGTGAAAGAGGTCCCCGTGTCCACCGCCACCGAACCCACCGCCGTCGCCGCTCCCCGTGCCGGCCGGCGAGCCTGGTTCGCGCTCGCCGTCCTCATGCTCCCCGTCCTGCTGGTGTCGGTCGACAACACCGTCCTCAACTTCGCGTTGCCCGCGATCTCGAGCGCGCTCACCCCGACCGGCACGCAGCTGCTCTGGATCGTCGACGTCTACCCGCTGGTCCTCGCCGGCCTGCTCGTGTCGATGGGCAGCCTCGGCGACCGCATCGGTCGTCGTCGCCTCCTGCTCATCGGCTCCGTCGGATTCGGTGTCGTCTCCGTCGCCGCGGCGTTCGCGCCCAGCGCCGAGATCCTCATCGCGGCTCGGGCGGCTCTCGGGTTCTTCGGAGCGATGCTCATGCCGTCGACGCTGTCGCTGCTGCGGAACATCTTCCTCGACCGCGACCAGCGACGGTTCGCCATCGCCGTCTGGGCCAGCGGGTTCGCCGCCGGCAGCGCGCTCGGGCCGATCGTCGGTGGGATCATCCTCGAGCACTTCGCCTGGGGTGCGGTGTTCCTCCTCGCCGTACCGGTCCTCCTGCCGCTCGTCGTCCTCGCGCCCTTCCTCATCCCGGAGTCGAAGGACCCGAACCCCGGACGCATCGACGTCCCGAGCATCCTGCTCATCCTCCTGACCATGACGCCACTCGTGTTCAGCATCAAGCATCTGGCGGAAGCCGGCTTCGACGTGCTCACGGTCGTCTCGATGGTCGTCGGCGTGGTCAGCGGCGTCCTCTTCATCCGTCGTCAGCTCCGCCTCGAGCACCCGCTGCTCGACCTGAGCCTGTTCCGGCGGGCCTCGTTCAGCGGCGCCGTGGTCATCAACCTGCTGAGCGTGACGGCGCTCGTCGGTGGGCTGTTCTTCGTGTCGCAGCACCTGCAGCTGGTGCTGGGCCTGCAGCCGCTCGACGCCGGGCTCGTCCTGCTCCCCGGGCTCATCGTGATGATCATCGCCGGCCTCGTGATCGTGCCGATCTCCAAGCGGGTCCGTCCGGGCATCGTGGTCCCGATCGCACTCGTCGTCTCCGCCGTCGGATACGCCTCCATCGCGATCACCGGGGGAGACGTGTCGGCCCTCGGGATCGGTCTCGCGTTCGTCGCCCTCGGGCTCGGCATCGGGTCCGCCGAGACGGTGTCGAACGAACTCGTGATCGCGAGTGCGCCGCCGGAGAAGGCCGGCGCGGCGTCCGGTGTCTCCGAGACCGCGTACGAGCTCGGCGCGGTGCTCGGCACGGCGACGCTCGGCACCGTGCTCACCGCCTCCTACCGGTCGTCGGTCGTCCTGCCGGACGGACTGACCGCTGCGCAGCAGCAGGCGGCGGGGGAGACACTGGGTGGTGCGGCGAACGTCGCCGCGCAGCTGCCCGGCGACCTCGCGGGTGCACTCATGGACTCCGCGCGGCACGCCTTCGACAGCGGTGTCGGTGTCGCAGCGTGGATCGGCGTCGGCCTCATCGTGGCCGCCATGCTCGTCGCGGCGATCGGTCTGCGCCGGATCCGGTAGCGCTCCGTCGATCGTGCCACCCGGAGACGGGTGGCACGATCCGCCCGAGGTCGGAGGCGTTAAGCTGGGCGCACACCGTCGTCGCATCCTCAGGAGTCGCATGTCCCGCACCGTCAAGCTCGCAGTCATCCCCGGCGACGGGATCGGTCCCGAGGTCGTCGGCGAGGCGCTCAAGGTCCTCGATGCGGCGGTGCAGGGTGGCGACGTCCGGTTCGAGCAGACGCCCTTCTCGCTCGGCGCCGCCCGGTTCCTCGAGACGGGCGACGTGCTGACCGACGCGGACCTCGCCGCGATCGCCTCGCACGACGCCATCCTCCTCGGAGCGGTCGGCGGCGTGCCCGGCGACCCCCGGCTCGTGAACGCGAACATCGAGCGAGGGCTGCTCCTCAAGCTCCGGTTCAGCCTCGACCACTACGTCAACCTGCGCCCGACCGTCGTGTACCCGGGCGTCCCGAGCCCGCTGAGCGAGCCCGGCGACGTGGACTTCGTCGTCGTCCGCGAGGGCACGGAGGGGCCGTACGTCGGCAACGGCGGAGCGATCCGCCAGGGCACGCCGCACGAGATCGCGAACGAGGTGTCGGTCAACACCGCGTACGGTGTGGAGCGGGTCGTGCGCTATGCGTTCGCCGCTGCGGCCGCGCGTCGGGGGAAGCTCACCCTCGTCCACAAGACCAACGTCCTCGTCTTCGCCGGGTCGCTCTGGAAGCGCGTCGTCGACGCGGTGTCCGCGGAGTTCCCCGACGTCGCGGTCGACTACCTGCACGTCGATGCGGCCACCATCTTCCTCGTCACGGATCCTGCTAGATTTGACGTCATCGTCACGGACAACCTCTTCGGCGACATCCTCACCGATCTGGCCGGCGCGATCAGCGGCGGCATCGGACTCGCGGCCTCGGGAAACATCAACCCGGACGGCACGTACCCGAGCATGTTCGAGCCCGTCCACGGATCGGCGCCCGACATCGCCGGGAAGCAGCTGGCCGACCCGACCGCCGCCATCCTCTCCGTCTCCTTGATGCTGTCGCATCTCGGGCTCGAGACGGAGGCGGCGCGAGTCGCCACTGCCGTCACCGCCGACATCGCCGCCCGCACCGGCGCAGCACGCACGACGACCGAGGTCGGCGATGCGATCGCAGCCCTCGCGGCGAACCGGTAGACGCCCACCAGACACGCAGATCACGACGGAAGACACCATCATGACGATCAACCTCCCCATGGCGCAGCGCGAGCTCGCCTTCACCGTGACCCCCAACGAGCAGCCCGTCCCCGACGCCGAGCGCGACGTGATCCTCGCCGATCCGGGCTTCGGGCAGCACTTCACCGACCACATGGTCGACATCTGCTGGTCCGAGCGCGGTGGATGGCACCGCCCGCGGGTCCAGGCGTACGGTCCGATCTCGCTCGACCCGGCCGCCGCCGTCCTCCACTACGCCCAGGAGATCTTCGAAGGACTGAAGGCGTACCGTCACGCCGACGGCTCCATCTGGTCGTTCCGCCCCGACGCCAACGGCCGCCGCCTGCAGCGCTCGGCCAAGCGGCTCGCGCTGCCTGAGCTCCCGGTCGAGTACTTCGTCGAGTCGATCAAGCAGCTCATCGCCGTGGACGGCGCCTGGGTGCCGTCCGCGCCGGAGACCAGCCTGTACCTGCGACCGTTCATGTTCGCCAAGGAGGCCTTCCTCGGCGTCCGCCCGGCGAAGAAGGTCAACTACTACGTCATCGCCAGCCCGGCCGGCGCGTACTTCACGGGCGGCGTCACCCCCGTGTCCATCTGGTTGTCCACCGACTACAGCCGTGCGGGCAAGGGCGGCACCGGGGCGGCGAAGACCGGCGGCAACTACGCGTCCTCCCTGCTCCCGCAGGCCGAGGCGTACGAGCACGGGTGCGCCCAGGTGCTCTTCCTGGACGCACAGGAGGCGACCTACATCGAAGAGCTCGGCGGGATGAACGTCGTCCTCGTCAAGCGCGACGGCACGCTCGTCACGCCGGAGTCGGACTCGATCCTCGAGGGCATCACCCGCGACAGCATCCTGCAGCTCGCGGAGGACCGTGGACACCGGGTGGAGCGCCGTCGGGTCACGATCGACGAGTGGCGCGACGGCGTCGAGAGCGGCGACATCGTCGAGGTGTTCGCCTGCGGGACGGCTGCGGTCGTCACACCGATCGCGCAGCTGAAGGCCAAGGACTTCACCGTGGGCGACGCCGACGCTCCGGCGGGCGAACTCACGATGTCGCTGCGTCAGGAACTGACCGACATCCAGTACGGCCGCCTGCCCGACCGTCACGGGTGGATGACGCGGCTCGACGCGGAGTAGCCTCCGAGCAGCCTGGGAAGCCCCGCACCTCGTGCGGGGCTTCCGTGTCGCCGGGGCACCTCGGGATAGGCTGGAGTGGTGAAAATCGCTCGCTTCAGTCACGATCAGGCCATCCGCTACGGCATCATCGACGATGCGGATCTCGTCGTCCTCGACGGCGATCCGCTCTACTCGGGCTTCGAACCGACGGGGGAGCGTGTCCCGCTCGCGGATGCGGTCCTGCTCGCGCCGGTCATCCCTCGCTCCAAGGTCGTCGCCGTCGGCAAGAACTACCACGACCACGCAGCCGAGATGGGCGGGGAGGCTCCCACCGAGCCGCTGCTCTTCCTGAAGCCCAACACCTCCGTGGTCGGGCCGGGAGACGCCGTCGTCTTCCCCAAGCAGTCCGAGCGCATCGACTTCGAGGGTGAGCTCGCCATCGTGATCGGCGGCGTCGCCAAGAACGTCAGCGCGGAGCGTGCCGACGAGGTCATCTTCGGCTACACGATCGCGAACGACGTCACGGCCCGCGACCTCCAGGAGTCCGACGGTCAGTGGGCCCGGGCGAAGGGGTTCGACACGTTCTGCCCGCTCGGCCCCTACATCGAGACGGAGTTCTCCTTCGACGGCGCGACGATCGAGACCCGAGTCGACGGTGAGGTCCGCCAGCACGCCCCGCTCTCCGACATGGTGCACTCCATCGGTGCGATCGTCGAGTACGCGTCCGCCGTCTGGACGCTCCTCCCGGGCGACGTCATCCTGACCGGGACCCCGGCCGGCGTCGGACCCTTCACCGACGGGCAGGTCGTCGAGGTCGAGGTCTCGGGCATCGGCATCCTCCGGAACACCGGCCGCCGGCCCTGACCCGCGTCAGCTGCGCTGGCCGAGAGCGGTCAGCGCAGCTGCGACGTCGTCGTCGGTGTTCCAGAGATGGAACGCGACCCTCGCACGGCCCGCGCGACCCGATGCGGTGATCCCGGCCGACTGCAGCGCCCGGAGGTCGTGTCCATCGGGGTCCGTCCACGTCACGATCGCCGAGGCAGTTCCCGTCAGGAGCGACCGGCTCTCGCCGATGCCCTCCCGGAGCGATGCTGCGAGCCGGGTGTCGTGCTCGTACACGGCGACGGCGTCGACCGCCGCGAAGAGGGCGATGGCGGGCTCGGCGCCGACCCAGGCCTGCCACGCGGGGGAGACGTCGAACCGTCGAGCGCTCTCGGCGAGATGCAACGACGGTCCGTAACAGGACGACCAGACGTCGTCGCCCGAGTACCAACCGGCCTGGCTCGGTCGGAGGCGGTCCGACACCTCGTCGCGCACCGTCATGAACGCCACACCTCGTGGCGCGCAGAGCCACTTGTAGGCGTGGCACACGGTGATGTCGTCGGCCGAGGCGTCGACGGGGAGCCACCCCGCGGCCTGGGTGAGGTCGTTGAGCGTCAGTGTGCCGTGGACGGCCGCCGCCTCACGGATCGCGACCACGTCGGCGACCGCGCCGGTCGCGGACTGCACCGCGGAGTAGGCGACGAGCCAGGTCGAGGCGTCGATGTGGGCGGCGAGTTCGGTGAGCGGTGCGTGGCGGACACGCACGCCGCGGTGCGCCTGCACGAGGAATGGAGCGACGAGCGAGCTGAAGTCGCCCTCGACGCAGAGGATCTCGGCGCCGTCCGGCACCGACGCCGCGATCATGGCGACCATGGCGGAGGTCTGGGATCCGATCGCGACCGAACGGACCGGCACGTTGACCAGCTCGGCGAAGGAACCGCGCACGCGCTCGACGACGGCGCCGTAGGCGGCTGCATCGGTTCGAGCAGCCTGCCACGCGGAGAGGTCGGCCATGACGGCGTCCGTCGTGCCGATCGTCGGCAGTCCCAGCGTGCAGGCGGCCAGGTAGCCGGGTGCGGATGGGAAGGATCCGCTGGCTTCCTGGAGGCTGAGGGTGCTCATGCATCCAGTCTCTTCGCCCGGTATCCATGCGACAAGGACAGGCTCTCGATGAGAACCATAACCGTGGATTATGCTTCGAGGGTGTCCACCCTCTCACCGCATCCCTCGTCATCGACCCTCGACGCCGGTTCCCTCCTCGTCGTCGGCGCCATCGCCTCGACCGGGTCGATCACGGCCGCCGCGCACGCGCTCGGCTCGAGTCAACCTGCGGTGAGCCAACACCTTCGTCGGCTCGAGCGTCGGCTCGGCATGCCGGTCGTCGAGCGCGTCGGTCGGGGCGTCCGCCTCACCGAGGCCGGTGCGATCCTCGCCGGACACGCGGTGGCGGTGGACCGAGCGGTCCGCGCGGCCTCCGAGGAGGTCGCGGCACTCGCGGGGTTGCGGAGTGGCCGGGTGCGCCTCGTCGCCTTCCCTTCGGCGTCGTCGATGCTCGTGCCGCAGCTCCTCGCTCGTCTGGCCGACGAGCATCCGGGGATCGGGGTCTCCTTCGTCGAGGCCGAACCGCCGGAGGCCGTCGCCGCGGTCCGTGCCGGTGAAGCCGACGTCGCGATCACCTTCAGCTACCCGGACGACCCGGACGACCCGCATCGGGAGAGCGCGGCCGGGCTCCGCGTGCGCCGGTTCGGAACAGACCCGATGCGTCTCGTGCTCCCGGTCGACCACGCTCGAGCCGGTGACCGACAGGTCGACCTCGCCGCGCTCGCCGGTGAGCGCTGGATCGCAGGTTGTCCGCGCTGCCGAGGTCATCTCCTCGGCCTCTGCCGGTCGAGCGGCTTCGAGCCCGTCATCGCGCACGAGACCGACAATGCGATCGCGGTCACCGCCCTGGTGGCGGCCGGGCTCGGCGTAGCCCTGCTACCAACGCTCGCGCTCGCGGCCGCGCAGCTGCCGACCGAGGTGGTCGTGCTGCCGACGCGCAACGACGACGACCGGGCGCTCCACCTCGTCAGCGCCGAGCACGCGGACCGCATCCCCGCCGTCGCTGCACTCCTGCGGATCGCCGCGTCCCTGGGCGGCGCGACTAAGATGACAGGCGATGTCTGACACGATTACGCACCCCTTCTCCACGGCTTCCGGCACCGACGTCCGCGTCCGGTTCTGCCCGTCGCCGACCGGCACGCCGCACGTCGGTCTCGTCCGCACGGCGCTGTTCAACTGGGCGTACGCCCGGCACACGGGGGGCAAGCTCGTCTTCCGCATCGAGGACACCGATGCCGCTCGCGACAGCGAGGAGAGCTACGAGCAGCTCGTCGACGCGCTCACGTGGCTGCGGCTCGACTGGGACGAGGGCGTCGGCGTCGGCGGACCCCACGCGCCGTACCGGCAGTCCGAGCGGAGCGACATCTACGCCGACGTGATCGCGCGGCTGACGGCTGCCGGGCACCTCTACGAGAGCTTCTCGAACGCCGACGAGATCGACGCCCGCAACGAGGCGGCCGGCCGGCCGAAGCAGTTCGGGTACGACAACTTCGACCGCGACCTCACTGACGAGCAGCGCGCCGCGTTCCGAGCCGAGGGCCGCGAGCCGGCGCTCCGTCTGCGGGTCCCGGACGACGACCTCAGCTTCGACGACCTCGTGCGCGGTGAGATCACCTTCCCGGCCGGGTCGTTCACGGACTTCGTCCTCGTGCGCCCGAACGGCAAGCCGCTCTACACGCTCGTGAACCCCGTCGACGACGCCATCATGCAGATCACCCACGTCCTCCGCGGCGAGGATCTGCTGCCGTCGACGCCGCGGCAGATCGCGCTGTACCACGCGCTCATCGACATCGGCCTCACGACCTTCGTCCCACGGTTCGGTCACCTGCCGTACGTCATGGGCGAGGGCAACAAGAAGCTCTCGAAGCGCGACCCGGAGGCGAACCTCTTCCACCACCGCGACCGCGGCTTCGTGCCGGAGGGGCTCATCAACTACCTCGCGCTGCTCGGGTGGTCGCTGAGCGGCGACCGCGACGTCTTCTCGATCGACGAGATGATCGCCGCGTTCGACGTCGTCGACGTCAACCCGAACCCGGCGCGCTTCGATCTCAAGAAGGCGGAGTCCATCAACGGCGACCACATCCGACTGCTGGAGCCGGCCGACTTCCTCGGCCGCATCACGCCGTACCTCGTCGAGGCCGGTGTGGTGAGCGAGCCGGTCACCGAGGCGCAGCAGGCCGTGCTCGAGCAAGCCGCCCCGCTCGTCCAGGAGCGCATCGCGCTGCTCGGTGAGGTCCCCACACTCCTCGGCTTCCTGTTCCGCGGCGCCTCGGAGCTCGAGTACCAGGAGGACGCGCTCAAGGGCCTTCCAGCGAACGCCGGCGAGGTGCTCGCCGCATCCATCGGCGCGCTCGAGCTCGTCCCGGAGTCGGAGTGGACGGCCGGATCGATCCAGGACGCGCTCGCCGGAGCACTCATCGAGGGCCTCGGATTGAAGCCCCGTATCGCCTACGGCCCGCTCCGCGTCGCCGCGTCCGGGCGTCGGATCTCCCCGCCGCTCTTCGAGTCGCTCGAGATCCTCGGGAAGACGGAATCGATCACGCGACTCGATCGGCTCTCCGCGCACCTCGCGTCATGAGCGACTCGTACGACGTCGTCGTGGTCGGCGCGGGACCCGCGGGACTCTCGGCCGCGCTGAACCTGGCGCGCGCGCGTCGGCGCATCCTCGTGCTCGACGGCAATCGCCCACGGCACGCTGCGACGCTGCGCTCGCACGGCTTCCTCACCCGCGACGGCATCGCTCCGCTGGATCTCCGGCGGATGGGGCGCGAGGAGGTCGCGGCGTACGCGAACGCGGAGGTCCAGTTCGCGTCCGTGCAGTCGATCGAGCCGACTGCTGACGGCTTCCACGTCGTCGCCCAGGGGGTCCGCGGCGAGCCGGATCGCGACGTCGTGACCCGGACGGTCGTCGTCGCGAGCGGTCTCACGGAGACGTTGCCGAAGGTCACGAATCTGCGGGCCTTCTACGGAACGGATCTGCACAGCTGCGTCGAGTGCGACGGGTACGAGAAGGCCGACGCGCCGCTCGCGCTCATCGGGGAGACGACGGACCTGGCGGAATGGGCGATCCTCGTCGCACAGTGGTCGTCGGACCTCATCGTCTTCACGAACGGGACCGACACCGTGACCGGCCCGGAGGAGGCCGCGCTCGCCTCCGCGGGCATCCGGGTCGAGCGCGGTGTGATCGCGGAGCTCGAGGGCGGTCGCGATGGCTTCACCGGTGTCCGCCTCGCCGACGGTGTGCTCATCCCACGCTCCGGCGGCTTCGTCCGGCCGCAGTGGGCCATGCCCCTCGGATATCTGGAACGGCTCGCCCTCGATCGCGACACCGACGGCTACGTCGTGGTCGACGCCTGGGGTCGCACGTCCGTGCCGGGCGTGTACGCCGCCGGCGACATCACGCCTCCCGGTCCGCAGCAGCTCATCGTGGCGGCCGGGAACGGCGCTCGAGTGTCCCGCGCACTCAACCGGGACCTCGCGGGCGTCCCCAGCTGAGTGACCCGCGACGCGCCCGGGACGCTTCGATTTGAGACGGCCGCCTCCGTAGGCTAGTGTTGTTCTTCGGTCGGGGCTTCGGTTCTGACAGTGGGGTATGGTGTAATTGGCAACACGACTGATTCTGGTTCAGTTGTTCTTGGTTCGAGTCCAGGTACCCCAGCCAGACAGGAACATCACGAAGAAGGCCCGCGATCATCGCGGGCCTTCGTCGTTTCCGGGGTGATCAGCCCGTCCGTTGGCCGGTGGACGCGGAGGCACGCCGACGTCCTCACCGCGGTCCGGAATCCTCTTGGACGGCAGTGCGCTCGAACGCGATGATGCGCTCGACGGCCGGGACGATCTGTGAGGCCATCCGACGGAAGACCTCAGGTTCCTGGCCGAACGGGTCGACGACGTCGTCCTGGGCCGGATCCGGGAGTCGTGCGCCCGTCCGGTTGGCCGCCAGTTCGGGGCCGAGATGCTTCCAGCGCCCTGCTCGCGAACGGGGGAGTCGTCCCGACTCGACGGTGTCGAGGAGCCGGGCGAACTCACGCAAGGAGAAGGTCCGACGCAGCGCCTCCGGGCACAACCTGAGGACGGCGCCGCGATGCTCCCGCGTCATGGTCAGGACGACGTCCTGTCGAGTGATGAGGCCCGCGGTGAGCTGCGTCGCGGCGAAGCCGGCTGCCGTCGCGGCGAGCGGACCGAGCAGCGCCGCGCTCGAGGGGTCGATCGGGTGTCCGCGCAGCGCGCCCGTCCCGGCGCTCCGCACCTCGAAGCCGCACGCCTCGACCTCCGCCAGCCCGCTCGTGAGGAGGACCTCGGCATACGGGGATCGACAGATGTTGCCGGTACAGACAATCAGGATCCGGGTCGGAGACGGATCGAGCGGGGTGTTCATACCGTGGTCCGCCCTGGTCGACGCGTCGGGTCGGTCCGGTGGTAGTACGCGTAGGACGACGACTGTTCTCCCCGAGCCACCTCGACACGGTTGAGCACGACTCCGAGGAGCTTCGCCTGGACGAAGCTGAGGTTCTCGAGCGACTGCCGGAGCTGGTCACGGTGCAGTCGCCCGTCGGCCGACGCCACGAGCAGGACGCCGCTCGCAAGGGTCGACAGCGCTGTCGGGTCCGAGACGTTGATGAGTGGGGGCGTGTCGATGATCACCACGTCGTACGCGCGTTCCATCTCCGAGAGCGCGCGCTCCATCGCCGCTGATCCGAGGAGTTCGCTCGGATTCGGCGGCAGCTCGCCGGAGGTGAGGACGGCGAGGCGTCCCGTCCCGTCGACCGCTTGCGCCGCATCGCCGAGGCTGATCCTGCCGGTGAGCACGGTCGTGAGCCCGACCGCGTCCTCGAGACCGAACATCTCGTGCTGGCGGGGTCGGCGCAGATCCGCATCGACGAGGAGGACGGAGTTCCCCGCCTCCGCGAGGACGAGCGCGAGGTTCGCCGAGGTGGTGCTCTTCCCCTCGCCCGGGACCGAGGATGTGACCATCACACTGCGGAGTCCGCCGTCGATGGAGGCGAACTGGAGGTGCGTCCGAAGCTGCCGGAAGCTCTCGGCGCGACGGCTGTAGCTCTCCGTCGATCCGAGGATGAGTTGGGCCGTGTCGGCGGGTTCCGTGTGGAAGGCGCCGAGGATGCTCGTGTCCGTGAGCTTCTCGATCGCCGCGCGACCGCGGAGACGGGTGTCGAGGACCTCGATGAGCAGTGTGATCCCGACGCCCAGGGCGAGGCCGATGAGGACACCCACCGTGAGGTTCTGCAGCGCGTTGGGTGCGACAGGGGATCGGGGTGGAGACGCTTGTTCGACGATCGTCAGCCCGACCGGGGTCGGATCGCCCGGTGCGCCGGCAGCGTCCACCTCGTTGGCGCTCTCGACGTCGTCGACGAGGTCGACGAGCACCTGGGCTGCGGTGTTCGCGATGCGGGCTGCCGCGACCGGATCGCTGTCGACGGCGGAGATGTCGATCAGGACCGACTGTGCGGGATTGGAGGCTGAGATCGTCCCGACGAGCGACGCGGGGTCGAGGTCGAGGCGCTCCGCCACCGTGGACCGCACGGTCGAACCGGTGGCGAGGATCACATACGAGGCGACGCGGCTCTGGGCGAAGGCGTTGCCCTGATTGAGGTCGCCCACGGAGTCGCCGCCGGTGACGGCGACGAACAGCTGGCCCGTCGACTGGTACACGGGCTGGGTGATGAGGGTGTACCCGTGGGCGAGCGCCGCTGCTCCTGCGGTGATCGCGACGATGAGCAGCCAGCGATGGCGGAGGATGCGCAGGTAGTCCTTCAGGTCCATCCTGATATGTTAGTCGTCTGGTATGAGCCTCTCGCGCAGCGGAGACGACGCAGGGCCCGGACTCACGAGTCCGGGCCCTGCGTGGCGGTGGTGGGGCGGTCTGCCGGTCAGGCGGCCTTCCCGAACCGGTCGGTGCCGTTCGCGCGAGGTCGGCGCGGGGCGCGGTTCGTCTGACGGACCGTCGGTTCGGTCATGACCGGTCGTTCGCTGCCGACCACGGTGCGGTCTGCGACCCTGGCGTCCCGATCGACGCTCGCGCCGTGGGCGACCTGAACGTCGGCGCCGAGACGGGCGTCGCTTCCGACTCGTGCTCCGCGTCCGATGACACAGCGCTCCCCGATGTGGACGTTCGCGCCGATGAAGGCGCCTTCGCCGATCACCGCGGACCGGTCGATCCAGGTTCCGGCACCGATCCAGGCGTTGGCACGGATGTCCGCGTCAGCCTCCACGAAGGTGGTGCGTTCGATGAACGCCGACGGATCGATCAGTGCACGAGCTGCGACCATGCCCTTGCCGTTCGGGTGGTGACGGTACCGTTCCACCTCGCCGGTCCGGCCTTCGATCTCTTCGTACACTCTCGCCATGGGTGACCCCCTTCTGGTCTACTCAACACTGGGGACAACGCCGGATGGCTCCCGGTCATTCCTTCCCAGGGCCTGCCTGGGAATCCCATGAGTCTCGTGCTGTGCTGTAGAGGGTGTTCGGAGGGGGAGCCCGCCGCGGTTTGGTCGTGACGGGTCATTGGAAGTCCCGCGAACGGGTGTTCGCCCCGATCCGGAGCGCTTCCAACCGATCCGCCACCAGATTGACGATGCCTTCCGGTGATCGCTCGAGCATGCCGCGGACCACCATCGCCGGGGCCTCCCTGGCCACGCGGCGATACCGGTTCCAGACGCCGACGCTGCAGATCACGTTGACGAGACCCGCTTCGTCCTCGAGGTTCATGAAGGTGATGCCGCTCGCCGTGGCCGGCCGTTGCCGATGCGTCACGACACCCCCGACCTCCACGCGACGGTCCGTCTGTGCCGTCAGGAGTTCATCGGACCGCAACGCGCCTCGACGCGTGAGTTCGGCTCGGACGTGGCGGATCGGATGGTCGTCGGTCGACATCCCGGTCGACCAGATGTCGGAGATGAGTTGTTCGGCGGCCGTCGGAACCGGGAGCAACGGCGGCTGCACGGTCGTGAACGTCCCCTCGAGCTGGTCGGGACGATGCCGACTGGCCTGCGCTGCGCCCCACATCGCCTCACGACGGGTGAGGCCGAATCCGTCGAAGGCGCCCGCCGCCGACAGCGACTCCAACTGCGAGGAGCTCAGGCCGATCCGCCTGGCCAGGTCGGCCTGGCTGGTGAACAGCCCTCCGGACTCCCGTTCGGCGACGATCCGCTTCGCGAGCTCCTCACCGATCCCCTGGACGGAGGAGAGTCCCAGCCGGACGGCGAGTGCGCCGTCGCGCCGGTGTCCTGCCGAATCGTCGGGAAGGAGCGGATCGAAGAGCCCGGTCGGTCCCTGCTCGTGTTCGAGGCAGCGCGTGCGCCCGCCGGGAGCGACCGGGGCGCCGGGGGTGGCCTCCGGGTCGAGCGCTTCGAGGCCTGCCTGTGCGCCGGAGCGATGCAGATCGGGACGCAGGACGGAGACGCCGTGTCGGCGGGCGTCGGCGACGAGCGTCATCGGCGAATAGAACCCCATGGGCTGCGCGCGGAGCAGAGCCGCGAGGAAGGCCCCCGGGTAGTGCAGGCGCAGCCAGGCGCTCACGTAGACGAGGAGGGCGAAGCTCAGGGAGTGGCTCTCGGCGAAGCCGAAGTTGGCGAAGGCCTGGATCTTGGCGTACACGGCATCGGCGTCCGCACCGACGATGCCGTTGCCGGCCATGCCGAGGTACAGCGTGTCCTTGAGGCTCTCGATCTTCTCCTCGCCACGCTTCGATCCCATCGCCCGGCGCAGGAGGTCCGCATCCTCAGCCGAGCACCCACCGACGGCCATCGCCATCTGCATGAGCTGCTCCTGGAACAACGGCACGCCGAGCGTGCGTTCGAGGACCGGTTCGAGGCTCGGGTGGAGGTAGGTGATGGGCTCCTGGCCGGTCTTCCGGCGCAGGTAGGGGTGTACCGCGCCGCCCTGGATGGGCCCCGGGCGGATCATGGCGACCTCGATGACGAGATCGTAGAACCGGCGGGGGAGCAGACGCGGCAGCATACCCATCTGTGCGCGGCTCTCCACCTGGAAGACCCCGATGGTGTCGGCCCGGCAGAGCTGATCGTAGACCCCTGCTTCGTCCTTCGGGATGGTCTCGAGGGTCCAGCGCTCTCCGGTGTGCTCGGCCACGAGGTCGAAGCAGTACTGGATGGCCGAGAGCATGCCGAGACCCAGGAGGTCGAACTTGACCAGACCCATCCAGGCGCAGTCGTCCTTGTCCCACTGGAGGACCGTGCGACCGTCCATGCGCCCGTGCTCGATCGGGCAGACCTCGCCGACCGGGCGATCGGTCAGGACCATGCCACCCGAGTGGATGCCCAGGTGCCGGGGCAGGGTGAGCATCTGCTGCGCGAGGCCGACGACGCGCTCGGGGATGTCGTGGTCGGTGCTCGACATGACCCCGCCCCAACGCTCGACCTGTTTCGACCAGGCGTCCTGCTGACCGGGGCTGTACCCGAGCGCCTTGGCGGTGTCGCGGACGGCGAACTTCGGCCGATAGCTGATGATGTTCGCGACCTGAGCGGCGTTGCGGCGTCCGTAGGTCTCGTAGACGTACTGGATGGCCTCCTCGCGCCGGTCCGAGTCGAAGTCGACGTCGATGTCGGGCTCCTCCTCCCGCATGCTGGAGAGGAACCGTTCGAACGGCAGCTCGTAGAAGATCGAATCGACCGCGGTGATCCCGAGCAGGTAGCAGACGGCCGAGTTCGCGGCGGAACCGCGTCCCTGGCAGAGGATGCCACGGCCGCGGGCGAAACTGACGATGTCGTGCACGATCAGGAAGTACCCGGGGAAGTCCTTCTGCTCGATGACCTCGAGTTCCCGTTCGATGCGTCGGAGGTGTTCGGGAGTGGCGTCGGGGTATTTGACGGGGACGGCTTCGAGCACCAGATGCCGGAGCCAGCTCATGGGTGTATGGCCCTCCGGGACGCGCTGTCGCGGGAGCTTCGGGCGGACCGCCCGCAGGCTGAAGGCGAGTTCATCCGCCAGCTCGACGCTCCGTGCCACCGCTCCGGGGTATCTGGCGAACCGGTCCGCCATCTCGGCTCCGCTCCGCAGGTGCGCGGTTCCGGCCGCGGGAAGCCATCCGTCGAGTTCGTCGAGGCTGCGTCGTGCTCGGACGGCCGCCAGCGCGGTCTGGAGTCGATGCTGCTCGGGCGTGGCGTAATGGACGTTGCCGGTCGCGACGACGGTGAGGTCGAGCAACGCCGCGATCTCGGCGAGTGCATCGTTCTCCGCCGAGTCCTCCGGGTGGCCGTGGTCGCTCAACTCGACGACGACGTGCTCCGGACCGAACAGGGCGACGAGTCGGTCGACCGCGGCGGCGGCGGCCTCCGGACCGTGCTCACGGAGCGCGGTGCGGACGAACCCCTTACGGCACCCGGTGAGCACGGTCACGTGGCCGGCGACGGAGGCGGCGAGCCGCTCGAGGTCGTAGATCGGGTGGCCCTTCTCGGCTCCGTCGGCGAGTTGTGCGTCCGTGATCGCGCCGGCCAGGCGGTGATACCCCTCTGCTCGACGGGCGAGCAGGAGCAGATGATGCCCGACGGGGTCGGGGACGCCGTTCTGCGGCCGGTCCAGGCCGATGGACAGTTCGGCACCGTAGACCGTCCGGAGGTCGGGGAACCGTTCCGCCGCCTCGGCCATCCGGACGACACCGTAGAAACCGTCGTGGTCGGTGAGCGCGAGCGCGTGCAGGCCGAGTGCCGCAGCCTCTTCGACGAGCCGCTCCGGCGGGCTCGCGCCGTCGAGGAAGCTGAAGCTCGAGTGCGCGTGGAGTTCCGCATAGGGGACCCGCGTCGTCGACGGGCGCTGCTCCGGTGGTTCGGGGACGTACGGTTGACGCTTCCGCGACCAGGCCGGGCTGTCCCCACCGTCGGCTCCCAGCGGCAGGGTGGCCGGACGGCTCGCGTCGGACAGACGGCGCTCGAACTCCGACCATGAGACCGGGGGGTTGTTCCATCCCATGCTGGGCTCCTTCGTCATGCGGTGTGGTGCGGACGCGATGCGGTTCAGTCGTAGCGGGCCTCGGCCCTCCAGTGCTGCTCCTCCAACAGGAGCAGCCAGGCGTCACCCGCATCGTCGAGGACCTGGAGACGGTGGACGCGATGGTGGTCGTCGTCGTCCCACCAGCGTTCGTCGATGCTCCAGGGGCCGGCCCAACCGTGGATGACGTGCCAGTCCGAGAGGGCGAAGAACCGTGCTGGTGCTGCACTCACGGTGCTGCGCTCGTCGACGGCCACAGTCTGACCCGTCGCGTCGACGACCTCGACCGGCACGGCGGTGTCGAAGACGGTCGACGGAGCCGCTCCCGGGATGGTCCCGGGCCACGGCCGGTTCCGACGTTCGGCCACGGCCGCCTCACCACCCGGCGGAACGCTGCCCCAGGGGACGAGGATGCGGCGGTCGAGGAGGAGGCGGCCGCCGGACGGCACCGCGGTCACGACGCCGTCGTGGCCGAGCATGCTCTGGACACGGGCGAGTCCGCTGTGGATGCGTTCGTCCGGTCCGCTGCCCCAGAGTCCTTCCTCGTGTTCCGCAGCGTCGTCGAGGGTCTCCGGGACGACCTCGACGAGTTCGACGGGGGAGGCGAGTCCGTGATCGATGTCGGACGCGCCCTGCAACTGCCAGCGCACGCGATCGAGGACGTCGCCGGCGGTGAACCAGCGTGGGTGGAGCCAGGTGCGGGTGGAGCGCTCCCCGCGCTCGCTCCGCATGCTGATCGTGATCGCGGTGGTCACGAGGCCGGCCTCCGCCAGGCCGGTGATGAACCGTTCCGCGGACTGCCGGAACCCGAAGGTCAGCTGGTCGATGCGGTCGAGCGGGGGCTCGAAGGCGATCGACACGGCCAGCTCTGTCGGCGGCACCCGAGGGACGACGCTTCGGGCGTCCGCGCCGGCTGCGAGGCGGTGCGCTCGGGCGCCGTCGGGGCCGAAGCGGTCGCGGACCTCGGTCGCGGGCAGCGCGCCGAACGCCCCCAGGGTGCTGATCCCGAGCCGGTGCAGCAGTGAGCTGAGTTCGGGGCGCCCGAGGGTGGACAGGGGGAGTGGGGCCAGGAAAGCGGGAGAGGCTCCGGAGGGGATCGCGATGATCCGGGAACCGTCCTGCTGGAACGCGGTGGACCTCGCGGCCTGCTCCGCGGCGAAGGGGCCGTCGGCGATGCCGATCCGTGCATCGGGGACACCGAGCTCGTCGAGGCGGGTCAGGAGGACCTCCGCCGCAGCCGACTCGCCGCCGTAGTATCTGCTCGGTCCTCGGGATCGGATGGCGCAGAGCCCGGCCCGGAAGGGCTGGACGCCCGGCATGAGCTCCTCTATGCCGAGGAGGACCGGCTCGAAGGCGCGGGTGTCGACGACCGGGTCGTAGTCGGCGGTCGCCAGTTCCGGACAGCGGGCCTCGGCCTCGCGGACACGGAGTCCACGCCGCACTCCTGCTCGACGTGCGCTGGCGTCGCAGGCCAGGACCTCACCATGCTCGACCAGGGCCAGCGGAGCGTCGGCCGTGTCCTCGGACAGCGTTCCAGAGAGTCGTGCCGCCACGATCGGCCAGTCGGGACACCAGAGGACCATGGTGCGCTCGACCGGTCCCGCAGGCGGTTCGGTCGTCATCGGTTCACGACCATCGGGAGCCGGACGACCGTGTCGTCGTCGAGGAGGGCGGAGCCGGCGAGCGGTGCGGTGCGACCCTCGGTCGATCCCAGGGGCAGCGTCAGGTGCGCGGTCCTGGGCCGGCCCGCAGCCCCCTGGCCGAGCATCGAGCTGACGGTGAGTCGCCGATGCCGGAGATGTCCGTGCCCCGCCCCGAGGCCGCTCCAGGAGCTCTCGGTCACGCGCAACGTCGCATCGCTCTGCGGCCAGGAACCGAGGACGATCAGTGCGGCCTCGCGCTGCCGGAGGCGAGCCGCGAGTCTGGCGGCGTCGCTCGGGGCGATCCGTCCGGGAGGCGCTGTGATGAGCACGCCGGCGACGTCGGCCATGGCCGCGGTGACCGTGAGCCAGTCCGGACCGGGCTGGGGGACGAGGACGAGTCGTTCGAGGTCGATGCCCATGGAGGCCGCCGCCTCCACGCCGAACGACGGGAGACCGATGACGGCGCACCAGGTCCCGGCTGCTGACGGCCCGGCCATGAGCGACATGGCGAGCGCCGTGGAGCCGAGCACGGAGTAGCTGCCTCCGGCCTGGAGGGCGCCACCGGGCAGGAGCCGGGAGAGCTCAGGAGCGGTCGGCAGGGATCGGGTGTCGAGGCGCGTCCCCTGCATCCGCTTGATGCGCCCCTGGAGTTCGTGCAGCTCGGTCGCAGTGTCCGCCCTGACGGGGGAGTCGACGAGTGCGCGGAGGGCCATGGCTCAATATTCGAACATATCTTCGAACAAGTCAACCGGCTCGATCCGGTCTCGACGACGACTGACGGATGACTCGACCATGGTCCGGCATCCCACCGACACGCGGTCCGCGGTGTCAGCGGCGCCCGGTACGCTGGGCCCATGTGCGGACGTTTCGTCGTGACCGAATCCACCGAGGAGCTCATCGAGCTCTTCGACATCGACCACGCGGCTGCCGAGCTGCCCGGGCCCTCGTACAACGTGCGCCCGACCGAGCAGATCCCGATCATCCTCGACTCGGTGAAGACGGGGTCGGCGGTCCGCCGGCTCGAATCGGCGCGGTGGTCACTCGTGCCGTCGTTCGCCACCGAGCTGAAGAGTCAGTACCCGACCTTCAACGCTCGCGCGGAGGAGGTCACCACCAAGCCCACGTTCGCGCCATCGGTCAAACAGAAGCGCGCATTGGTCCCCGCCGCCGGGTACTACGAGTGGCACACCGAGGGCGCGACGAAGACCCCGTACTACGTGCAGACCGCTGGTGGTGAACCGATCGTCTTCGCGGCCCTCTACTCGTGGTGGCGCGACCGCTCGCGACCGGACGACGACCCGCGGCGTTGGGTGCTGAGCGCGACCATCCTCACGCGGCCGGCGGTCGGTCCCTTGCAGGAGCTGCACCCACGGACGCCCGTGACGCTGCCTCCGGAATGCTGGGACGCCTGGCTTGACCCGCACCACGAGGCCGACCAGGACGAGGTCGACGAGATGGTGTCCGCAGCGACCGACGTCGCCGAGCAGCTCGTCTTCCACCGGGTGGCGCCGTTGCAGGGCGATGGACCGGAGCTCATCCTCCCCGTCCAGGAGTAGCCGCAGGAGAGTCGGCCGGATGCACGGAACGGAACCGCCCCGGAGACACGAAATCTACCCCGGACACACAGAACCGCCCCTGACGCGAACGTCAGGGGCGGTTCTCGGTGTCTCAGACGCGAGGGCTGGAATGACCTGCCGCTCGGATCGTCAGCTCCGACTGATCAGAGAATCAGAGGGGGCGGATGTTCTCGGCCTGCAGGCCCTTGGGGCCCTGGTTGGTCTCGAACTCGACCTTCTGGTTCTCCTCGAGCGAGCGGTAGCCGCTCGTCGCGATGGCGGAGAAGTGTGCGAAGACGTCGGCGCTGCCGTCGTCAGGAGTGATGAATCCGAAGCCCTTTTCGGCGTTGAACCACTTCACAGTTCCAGTTGACATGTATTTCCTCTTTCATGAGTGACCGTTCCCGACTTTCGGGCCCGTTCGTCGCGGTGTTCTTTGCTCGCTCCTCAGAAAAGCAGCGTATCCATCGGTGGAAACGCGGCTTGAAATACCTGCGCAACACAACAACTTCGATCCACGTTAGCCCATCTCGGCTCGAAACGGCAGCCGATCAGGTAACGGATTGGCCAATTCCGCATCTTTTTCCGACATTCGTCGTGATGCCTGGGTATCTCCAGCGGATCTCGCGGTGTGCGGTGATTCCCCAGCCGTCGACCGTAGGCTGAGGCCATCTGCAGAGCTCATGCTCGCCCGAGCGTCCGCTCACCATCCCGGCTGGGAAGTCGACACGATTCCTCCGGAGTGCCCATGTCAACTGAAGCCATCCTCGGCCCGGTTCGTGCCACGAGCCCCCGCAAGCCCGGCGCTGCGAACGTCACCAGCTCCTACTCGTCGCTGTTGAAGACGGTTCGCGAAGCAGGACTCCTCCGCCGCCACCGCACGTTCTACATCCTCACGTTCTCGTTCCTCGTGATCGCGCTCCTCGGCTGCGTCACCGGCTTCGTCCTGCTCCGCGAGTCGTGGTTCCAGTTGCTCATCGCCGGCGCGCTCGGCATCATCCTCACCCAGTTCGCCTTCCTCGCCCACGAGGCATCGCACCGTCAGGTCTTCGATTCGGGCCGGGCGAACGACCGCGCCGGTCGCTTCCTCGCGGCGGGCATCGTCGGCATCAGCTACTCGTGGTGGATGACGAAGCACACGCGCCACCACGCGAACCCGAACCAGGTCACCAAGGACCCCGACATCGAGATCGACACGATCTCCTTCATCGAGGAGGACGCGGCGAAGGCCAAGGGCCTGCAGGCGCTGATCACCCGGAAGCAGGGCTACCTCTTCTTCCCCCTCCTCATGCTGGAGGGCATCAACCTCCACGCGCTGTCCTTCAAGACCCTCTTCGGTCCGGGCAAGGTCGACGGCCGCGCCGCCGAGATCAGCATGATCGTCGCTCGCGTCGGTCTGTACCTGGCCGCGATCTTCCTCTTCCTGCCCGTCGGCATGGCGTTCGCGTTCCTCGGCGTCCAGCTCGCGGTCTTCGGCGTGTACATGGGTGCGTCCTTCGCGCCGAACCACAAGGGCATGCCGATCATCCCGGCGGACATGAAGCTCGACTTCCTCCGCAAGCAGGTGCTGACCTCGCGCAACGTCCGCGGCTTCGGCATGGCCACCTTCATGGGCGGCCTGAACTACCAGATCGAGCACCACCTGTTCCCGAGCATGCCTCGCCCGGCTCTGGCCCGTGCTCGCGTCATCGTGCGGGAGCACTGCGAGACCCAGCAGGTGCCGTACACGGAGACGACCCTGCTGCAGTCCTACGCCATCGTCATCGAGTACCTCAACCGGGTCGGGCTCTCAGCCCGCGACCCGTTCGACTGCCCGGCGGCGGCGAACTTCCGCCGCCGGTAGTCGTCCGGTCTCAGACCTCGAGCGTGTCGAGCGGGGCGAGCGGGTAGTAGGTCCCGCCGCCCTGTTCGGTCGCCCACTGCAGGCGGTCGTGCGACATGCTCTGTCCCGGCCCTGAGAGCACCATCTCGTGCGTCCCGAACGCGCGCTTCGGGGCGACGGCGGTGACGAAGTCCATGCCCTCGGAGATCTTCATCCACGGTGCACCGGCCGGCGCGGCCAGGAGGTCGACGTCGACGCCCTCGGGGACGGCGAAGGAATCGCCGGGGTAGTACACGAGGTCGTTGATGAGGACGCCGACGTTGTCGATCACCGGGATCGACGAATGGATGACCGCGTGGGTCCCGCCGAAGAACCGGAGCGTGAACGGCCCCGCTTCGACCACGTCTCCCGGGGCGACGACGGTGATGTCGTACCCGTCCGCGGCGGCGGCGACACCGGCCGGTCCGTAGAGGACCGCCTCCGGGCTCGCGGCGAGGATGCGGTCGAGGTGCTCCGCGGTCCAGTGGTCGGGGTGCAGGTGCGTGATCAGGACCGCCGCGGTGTGCTCCACATCGGCGATCGGGGACGTGAACGCGCCCGGGTCGACGATCAGCTTGGCGCCGTCCGTCTCGAGGAGGAATGCTGCATGTTCGAACTTCGTGAGTCTCATAGGACGAGTGAATACCGTGGGAGCGCCGGGGGCAACCCGGTCATCCGGGTATCCGGCCGCCGTGGGCCTGTCAGAATCGGCAGGTGACCACGCAGCCCCGACGCATCGGCGTCGCCATCAACCCGACCGCGTCGTTCGGCTCGACCCGAGCCGTCGGCCCGATGGTGCTCGACGCCCTCGAGCAAGCCGGGCACCGCGCCGTCCGCCTGCAGGAGCAGACCGTCGGGCAGCTCCGGAGCGCGGTGCGGACTGCCATCGAGGCCGGGTTGGACGCGCTCGTCGTCGTCGGTGGCGACGGCATGGTGAGTCTGGCCGTCGAGGCGGTGCGTGACTCGGGCCTGCCGTTCGGCGTGGTCCCGTCCGGTACGGGCAACGACATCGCCAGGGGACTCGGGATCCCGCTGGGGGATCCCGCAGCCGCGATCGCGTCCCTGCTCCGTGCGCTCGAGGGTGGGCCGCGCGTGATCGACGCCGGCACGGTGACGGACGGCGAGCGGACGACCTGGTTCGTCGGTGCGGTGTCCGCAGGCTTCGACGCCCTCGTCAACGAACGGGCGAACCGCATGCGACGGCCGCGCGGGCGCAGTCGGTACACGATCGCGATCCTCCGTGAGCTCCTGGCCCTGCGACCCCGCCGGTACGAGCTGACCGTGGACGGGACGCCGGAGACGGTCGACGCCGTCCTCCTCGCAGTCGCGAACAACACCTCGATCGGTGGAGGCATGCTCATCGCGCCGCAGGCGGACCTCGCCGACGGCCGATTCGACCTCTTCGTCGTCGCGCCCGTGTCCCGATTCCGGTTCCTCCGGCTGTTCCCCAAGGTCTTCTCGGGTGCCCACACCGGCCTCGACATCGTGCGACTGTCGAGGGTCCGTTCGGTCTCGATCGCCGCGGACGGCATCACGGCCTACGCCGACGGGGAGCGCGTCGGTCCGCTGCCGGTCACGATCGACGTGGTCCCCGGTGCCCTCCGCGTCCTCGTCTGAGCCTGTCCGATCGACCGTGAGCACCGCGCGACACGCCCGTCGGATGCCGCTGGTGGCCTCGATTTGTACGGCTCGAAATCGTATGGCATACTCATATCCGTTGCTTACGGCCCCATCGTTTAGCGGCCTAGGACACCGCCCTCTCACGGCGGCAGCACGGGTTCAAATCCCGTTGGGGTCACAACACCGAACGAAGCCTCGCTCTCCTGATTCATCAGGGAGCGGGGCTTCGTTCATTCGGCGGCTCGAGCCTGCCCCGGGATGTCCACGCAGGCCCTCCAGAATGCGCGGATGGCAGGGCCCGCACCGATCTCGCCGAGCGCCGCTGCGTGCTAGCTTGGCCGGGTGACCGTGAAGCAGAAGCGCCGCGCTCCGGCGACAGCCGCAGTCCTGATCCTCGCCGCGCTGCTGACGGGGTGTTCCATCCCGGTGACGGGGGAGCCCGTGGCCGGCGGTGCGGGCCCGGTCGTCGACGTGGCCGGGGGCACCGACGACACGCTGCGCAAGGACTTCGACGCGAGTCCCCAGGAGGTCAACGACTACTGGACCGACGACAAGTTCGGCGGAGCGACGGCTCCGGATCTGAAGCCGGGCGAGGACACGCTCACGGGCGACCAGGCCACCGGCGTGGTCGTGCACCCGAGTACCGGGGTCGGTCCCGACGTCGACGTCAAGGCCATCACCCCGACAGCAGCCGGCGACCCCTACCCGGCGACCGGCTTGGCGGCGGCGACGCAGGGACGTCTGTACTTCTCCATCGGCGGTGCCACGTACGTCTGTTCCGCGAGCGTCGTCAACGCCCCGACCATGGACCTCGTCCTGACGGCGGGCCACTGCGTCTGGGACACGTACGGCAAACAGCTCGCCGAGAACATCATCTTCATCCCGGCCGACGCGGCCAACGGCCAGACCCAGCCCTATGGGCAGTGGGCCGGGGTCAGCACCTACGTCCCCGACGAGTTCACGAGTGAGGCGACCTCGGACGCCAGCGGTGCGACGAGCGGCAACGGCTGGGCCTACGACTTCGCCTTCATCCGGCTCGCCCCGAACGCTGCAGGTCAGAAGATCCAGGAGGTGACCGGCGGTCAGGGCATCTCGTTCGGTACGCCGCCCGAGGGCATCACGGTGATCGGGTATCCGTCCGCCGCACCGTTCGACGGTCAGTCGCAGCGCTACTGCGCGAGCCAGGCCGCCACCAAGGGATATGCCGGATACCGGGTCGACTGCCTCATGACCCCGGGTTGCTCGGGCGGGGGCTGGCTCACCCGCCTGGATCCCGCCACCGGCGCCGGGTACGTCACCTCGGTCACCTCACGCGGCGACGGTTCCTGGCTCGAGGGCCCCGTCCTCGGACAGCGGGCGCTCACCCTGTACAACGATGCTCTGGCGGAGGGGTCATGACCGCCAGCGCGAGTGTGACGCGACGCCGGCGGCGGATCGGCGTCCTGGCTCTGGCCGGAACCGCCGCGCTCGCCTTGAGCGCGTGCACGACGCCCGGATCGGCGTTCCCCGACGCCGCCGCCCAGCAGAGCTACATGCAGGATCTCGCCGAGGCGAGGTTGGAGTTGCTGTCAGCCCAGATCGGCCAGGCGCCGGACGTGATCGGGTCGGCATACGTCCACGCCGTCTCGGGAGACCTCGAGTCGCACGAGAACGACTCGGTCGTGCTCTTCGGCGACCCGACCGCGTCGTTCAGCCAGGACAAGGGCTCGGCCGACGGCGACACCGTCGACATCTATCACCAGGCGGGAGTCGACTACGACCTCCTGCTGCTCGGCGGTGAACTCAAGGAGCTCGCGCCCACGGAGTGGGTGGCCGTCCAGACGCAGTACGTGGCTGACGAGGACGCCGAGGGTTCGCTCGGGCCGGCCTGCGTCTACCCCGGTATCTCCATCGCGTGCGACATCTACAGCGCGGTCGAAACCACTCGCAGCTCGGGTGACGGCGCGCTCAGCAGCGTCGTCGTCTCGATGCGGAACGACGGCTCCTCGCAGATCTCGACGAGCGCGAGCCTCGAGAGCGTGCTGGCCGTCGGGACGCTCTTCGACCTCCCGGACGACCTCGTCTCGTCGTTCAGCGAGGACGACCTCGCGACGCTCCTCCCGGTGACGATCTTCCAGAACGCCGAGGGCGGCCTCGTGAAGATGGAGTTGAGCGGGACGGTCGACAGCGAGACGACGCTGCAGTTGCAGGCCGGCTTCGAGGTGTCGGGCACGTCGACGCTCGAGGACCTGCCGACCGCACCATCAGGATTCGACGTGACGGTGATCCCGGCGGCCGATCAGGCCGCGTTCTGGGATCGGATCGAGGAGTTGAGGAAATGACCGACGACCAGAAGCCCGAGGACCTCGGAAAGCCCCCGGTCGGCGGCCCCCTGCGCCCCGACCAGCAGCCGCCGGGATTCCCCGACCCGAACGCACCCCGCCTGGAGTTCGGACCGGGGAGCCCGCAGCGTCAGACGCCGTCGCAGAACGGTGCACCCCAGAACGGCGCGCCGCAGGGTCAGAACGGACCGCCGCAGGGCGTCCCGTCTCAGAACGGCCCGTCTCAGGCGTCCGCGCCTGGTCAGACCGGCGGAGGGCCTCGTCTGCAGGGAGGCGCCCCAGGGCAGCAGTCCAACGGTCCAGCGCCGCAGCCGCCCACCCAGCCTGGAGCGCCGTTCGCCGGCGCGCCCGGGGGGCAGCCGTGGGTGCAGCAGCAGCGGCCCTCGAACGCAGGCCCGAACCAGCAGCCGCAGCAGCACGGGCGGCCAGGCGGTCCGGACGGCTTCCGGCCCCCGACATCGGCTGGTCAGCCCGGTCACGCGCCCGGGGGTCCTCAGCAGGGTCAGGCCCCCGGCCAGGCTCCACAGGGACGTCCGTTCGGCGCGCCGCAGGGCCAGCCTCAGAACCGGCCTCAGGGGCCGCAGGGTCAACCTCCTTACGGTCAGGCACGCCCGACCGGGCCACAGCCCTTCGGTCCGGGACAGGCGCAGCACCCGACCGGCCCGTTCCAGCCAGGTCCGCAACAGCAAGGATCGCAGTCCGGTCCGCAGCAGACCGGTCCGTTCCGTCCCGGCCCCGAGTACGGCGTCGCGGGCCAGCAGCCTGCTCCGAGCCGGAAACCCGCGCGCAAGCCGCTCGGGCGCAAGCTCTGGATCGGCGTGCTCATCGGTGCGGTCGCCGCATCGCTCATCGCCGTCCCGCTCACCCTCCTCTCGGTCGGTCGCCTGTTCACGCCGATGCTCGACCGCGCCTCGGTGCAGACCGGTGTGGCCGAGGTGCTCAAGCAGGACTTCGGCCTCGCGGACGTCGAGAAGGTCGAGTGCCCGAGTGACCAGCCGGCCACGACCGGGACGCAGTTCGAGTGCACGTTCTCGTACAACGCGAAGAGCTACCCGGTGGCCGTCGAGGTCATCAACGACCAGGGGCAGTACCGCGTCGGGATCGACGCGCCGAAGTAGCACGGTGTCGGCGCCGACGTCCCCTCGAGCGACGACGGTACCGACGTCTCCGCTCCGGACCGGGTGGTACGCTGGGCGAATGTTGTCCGGGCTGCTCCTCCTTCCCAGCCGCGACGAGGCCTAGATCCAGGCTCCCTCGTCGCGGAGGTCGCTGACGCCTGACCCCTCATCGTTTGAAGGAATTCCACGACATGTCGCAGCTGAACGCCGATCCGTCCGTCCCGAGCATTCCCGAGCACCCGCGCACGCTCGCCGAGAAAGTCTGGGACGACCACCTCGTCGTCAAGGGTGAGGACGGCACGCCCGACCTCATCTACATCGACCTGCACCTCGTCCACGAGGTGACGAGCCCGCAGGCCTTCGACGGCCTCCGCCTGGCCGATCGGCCGCTGCGTCGCGTCGACCTCACGATCGCGACCGAGGACCACAACACCCCGACGCTCGCGATCGACAAGCCTATCGCCGACCTCACCAGCCGTACGCAGATCGAGACCCTCCGTCGCAACGCCGCGGAGTTCGGGGTGCGGATCCACTCCCTCGGCGATCTCGATCAGGGGATCGTGCATGTCGTCGGGCCGCAGCTCGGCCTCACGATGCCCGGGATCACGGTCGTCTGCGGCGACTCGCACACCTCGACCCACGGCGCCTTCGGGGCCATGGCCTTCGGTATCGGCACCAGCGAGGTCGAGCACGTCATGGCCACGCAGACGCTGCCGCTGAAGCCGTTCAAGACCATGGCGATCACCGTCGAGGGCACGCTGCGGCCGGGGGTGACCGCGAAGGACATCATCCTCGCCGTCATCGCGAAGATCGGCACCGGCGGCGGGCAGGGCTACGTCCTCGAATACCGCGGCTCGGCGATCCGTGCGCTCTCCATGGAGGGCCGCATGACGATCTGCAACATGTCGATCGAGGCCGGTGCCCGCGCCGGCATGGTCGCCCCGGACCAGATCACCTACGACTACCTGCAGGGTCGTCCGCACGCACCGACCGGAGCCGACTGGGACGAGGCCGTCGCCTACTGGGACACGCTTGCGACCGACGAGGGCGCCGCCTTCGACGCCGAGGTCTTCCTCGACGCCGACACGCTGGAGCCCTTCGTCACGTGGGGCACCAACCCCGGACAGGGCGTCTCGCTGAGCGAGAACGTGCCCGACCCGGCGGCCATCGCCGACCCGAACGAGCGGTCCGCCGCCGAGCGCGCCCTGGAGTACATGGCGCTCGAGGCCGGCACTCCGATGAAGGAGATCCCGGTGGACGCGGTCTTCATGGGCTCCTGCACGAACAGCCGGATCGAAGACCTGCGGGCGTTCGCATCCATCATCGAGGGCCGCACGAAGGCCGAGGGGGTGCGGGTCATGGTGGTCCCGGGTTCCGCCCGGGTTCGGATCGAGGCGGAGGCCGAGGGGCTCGACAAGATCATCACCGACTTCGGTGCGGAGTGGCGGTTCGCCGGATGCTCCATGTGCCTCGGGATGAACCCCGACCAGCTCGCTCCGGGCGAGCGCTGCGCCTCGACGTCGAACCGGAACTTCGAGGGCCGTCAGGGCAAGGGTGGCCGCACGCACCTCGTCTCGCCGCTCGTCGCCGCGGCGACCGCCATCCGCGGAACACTCTCCAGCCCGGGCGACCTCGAGGTCGAGCCCGGCAGACACGCCGCCACCGAGCAGGAAGGCGTGCACGCCTGATGGACAAGTTCACGACCGTCACCGGCATCGCCGCTCCGATGCGGCGCTCCAACGTCGACACCGACCAGATCATCCCCGCCGTCTACCTGAAGCGGGTCACGAAGACCGGCTTCGAGGACGCGCTCTTCGCGGGGTGGCGTCAGGACCCCGACTTCGTCCTGAACCAGCCCGTCTACGAGGGTGCCAGCATCCTCGTCGCGGGGCACGACTTCGGCACCGGCTCGTCGCGTGAGCACGCCGTGTGGGCCTTGCGGGACTTCGGGTTCAAGGTCGTCGTGTCGTCCCGCTTCGGCGACATCTTCCGCGGAAACTCCGGCAAGCAGGGCCTCCTGGCCGCCCAGGTCACGGAGGAGGAGCTCGAGCAGCTCTGGGCTGCGATCGAGGCCGCCCCCGGCGCCGATTCCGTCGTCGACCTCATCTCCCGGACCATCACGGTCGGCGATCTCACGGTTTCGTTCCAGGTCGACGATTACACTCGGTGGCGGCTCATCGAAGGACTCGATGACATCGGGCTGACGCTCCGTAGCGAGGAGCAGATCACCGCATTCGAAGCCCGGCGGCCGAACTGGCTGCCCCGCACCATTCCCGTCAAGTAGCAAGGCAGTAGGTACCGGTTTGAATTCACTCGTCCAGGCGTCACAGGCGGCAGGCTCGTCGGTCGGACTCGATGTCGACCGCATCACGATCAACGGCGGTATCCCGCTCCGGGGCCGCATCGAGGTCAAGGGTGCCAAGAACCTCGTGACCAAGGCGATGGTGGCGTCGCTGCTCGGCGAGAACGTCAGCGTCCTGCGCAACGTGCCGAACATCAGCGACGTCCGGGTGGTCCGCTCCCTGCTCGAGATCCACGGCGTGGACGTGACGGAGGGCGAGAACCCGAACGAACTCCGCCTCGACCCGACCAACGTCGAGTCCGCCCACATGGAGGAGATCGACGCGCATGCCGGCTTCTCCAGGATCCCGATCCTGTTCTGCGGGCCGCTGCTCCACCGCCTCGGGGCGGCGTTCATCCCCGACCTCGGAGGGTGCCGCATCGGCGACCGTCCCATCGACTTCCACCTCGACGCGCTCCGCAAGTTCGGCGCGGTCGTGGAGAAGCTCCCGCAGGGCATCCGTCTCTCAGCTCCGAACGGTCTCCACGGGACGACGGTGCACCTCCCGTACCCGAGCGTCGGCGCCACGGAGCAGGTCCTGCTCACGGCGGTCCGTGCCAAGGGCACCACGGAGCTCAAGGGTGCGGCGATCGAGCCGGAGATCATGGATCTCATCGCCGTCCTCCAGAAGATGGGCGCGATCATCTCCTACGAGCCGAACCGCGTGATCCTCATCGAGGGCGTGGACAAGCTCGAGGGGTACGACCACACGGCCATCGGCGACCGCAACGAGGCCGCGAGCTGGGCGTCGGCCGCGCTCGCGACCGACGGCGACGTCTTCGTCGGCGGCGCGAAGCAGCAGGACATGATGACGTTCCTCAACATCTTCCGCAAGGCCGGTGGCGGGTTCGACATCACCGACGACGGCATCCGGTTCTACCGCAAGGAGGAGCTGAAGCCCGTGGTCATCGAGACCGACGTGCACCCCGGCTTCATGACGGACTGGCAGCAGCCCCTCATCGTCGCGCTGACGCAGGCGACGGGCGAGTCGATCGTCCACGAGACCGTCTACGAGAACCGGTTCGGCTTCACGGACGCGCTCAACACCATGGGCGCGAACATCGTCGTGCACCCCAATGGACTGTCGGGTACGCCTCGTCGCGTGCCGCGGCGCAACCTCGAGCAGGCCGCCGTCATCAACGGCCCGACGCCGCTGCACGGTGCCGACATCGAGGTACCCGACCTCCGCGGTGGCTTCAGCCACCTCATCGCGGCGCTCACCGCCGAGGGCAAGTCGACGGTCAGCAACGTCGGCATCATCAGCCGTGGGTACGAGAACTTCATCGTGAAGCTCCAGCAGCTCGGTGCTGACTTCGTCCTCGAAACGAAGTAGTCCGCCGTGGGGGTGGAACGGTCGAGGCCGTCGATCTACTGGTTGCTGTCGTCGATCGCGATCCCGCCGTTCAGTGCTCTCGTCAAGCTCCACGTCCGGCACGGCGAACGCCTGCCGCAGGAGGGGCCGTTCATCCTGTCGCCCAACCACGACAGCGAGTTCGACCCGCTGATCATGGGCGTGGCCGTCTGGCGACTCGGGCGACAGCCCCGCTTCATGGCGAAGGGCAGTCTGTTCACGGTCCCGGTGGTCGGGTGGTTGTTGCGGAAGTCCGGACAGATCCCCGTCGAGCGCGAGGGTTCCGCCCGCGGCATGGATCCGGTCAGCGCTGCAGCGCACCTGACCGAACGCGGTCAGGGCGTCATCGTGTACCCGGAGGGTTCGCTCACCCGCGACCCGGGTCTGTGGCCGATGCGCGGGCGCACCGGCGCGGTCCGGATCGCCCTCACGCACGGCCTGCCGATCATCCCCGCCGCGCACTGGGGTACGCAGGAGGTCATGCCTCGGTACGGCAGGCTGCGGGTGTTCCCCTTGCGGAAGCGCGTCGAGGTCGCCATCGGCGAGCCGGTGGACCTCTCGGCGTTCATCGGGCGGCAGCTAGACTCGAAGACGCTGAACGAGGCGACCGAGGTCGTCATGCAGGCCATCACCGCCCTCTGTGAGGAGCTGCGCGGTGCCCAAGCTCCCGCGGAGCGTTGGGATCCCTCGAAACACCAGCAGAAGGAGACAGGCCGCTTTGAGTCCTAGGAACGTTCCGCAACCACCGGCCGCCACGAGGGTCGCCGTGCTCGGAGCGGGCAGCTGGGGCACGACGTTCGGCAAGATCCTCGCGGACGGTGGCTCCGACGTGGTCATGTGGGCCAGGCGACCCGAGCTCGCTCGAGAGATCACCGAAGCCAAGCGCAACAGCGACTACCTGCCCGGGATCAATTTGCCGATGCGGATGACCGCGACCGCGAGCATGGTCGACGCCGTGCGCGGTGCCTCGGTCGTGTTCCTGTCCGTCCCGAGCCAGTCCCTGCGCGACAACCTCATCGCGCTCCGTCCTCACCTCGAGGACGGCACCCTCGTCGTCTCGCTCATGAAGGGCGTCGAGCGTCGCAGCGGATCCCGGATGAGCGAGGTCATCCGAGAGACCCTCGACATCGATCCGTCCCGCATCGCCGTCGCCTCGGGCCCCAACCTCGCGCTCGAGATCGCCCGCGAGCAGCCGACGGCCGCCGTGATCTCCTCGGAGAGCCTCGAGACGGCGCAGACGGTCGCGCTCCTCGCGCGCAACCGGTACTTCCGCAGCTTCGTGAACACCGACGTCATCGGTACCGAGTTCGGCGGTGTGCTCAAGAACCTCATCGCCGTCGCGATCGGCATCGTCGACGGCGTCGGCTACGGCGAGAACACGAAGGCCTCCATCATCACCCGCGGGCTGGTCGAGATGACCGACTTCGCGGTGGCCCACGGCGCGCAGCCGGAGACCCTCTCGGGCCTGGCCGGGCTCGGCGACCTCATCGCGACCTGCCAGTCTCCGCTGTCACGGAACAACACGGCGGGGCGTCTGCTCGGCCAGGGGTATCAGTTCGACGACGTCGTCAAACAGATGCAGCAGACCGCGGAGGGGCTCGCGTCCGTGGCGCCGGTGCTCGAGCTGGCCAAGGCGAAGGGGGTCGCGATGCCCATCGTCGAACAGGTCAAGCAGGTGCTCGACGGCACGCTCGACCCGAAGGACATCGCACCGCACCTCACGACCGACGACGACGAACCCCAGGGGGAGAGAAGCAACGATGACGCACAAGACCGGAGTGGTGGTGCTCTTTGGAGGCCGTTCAAGCGAGCACTCGATCAGCTGCGCAACGGCGGGCGGCGTCCTCGCCGCGATTGACCGCGAACGCTACGACGTCTACCCGGTCGGGATCGCCCACGACGGCTCGTACGTCCTCGAGGTCGACGATCCGAGCCGGTACGCGCTCGACCCCGCCCACCTGCCGGAGGTCGACCCCTCGCGGCCGGCCGTGCGCTGGCCTGAGCGCGTCGGCAGCCGTGAGCTGACCGTCGTCGGGGAGGACGGCGTTCCGTTCACCCTCGGCACCGTCGACATCGTCTTCCCGATCCTCCACGGTCGGTTCGGCGAGGACGGCACCGTGCAGGGCATGCTCGAGCTCGTCGACCTCCCGTACGTCGGCTCCGGCGTCCTCGCGTCCTCCCTCGGCATGGACAAGCACTTCACGAAGACGGTGCTCCAGGCCGCCGGGATCGCCGTCGCGCCGTGGGTGCGGTTCACCGCCCACGAGTGGGCCACGGCACCCGAGGAGGTGCTCGCATCGCTCGGGTCGCTCGGGTCACCGGCGTTCGTGAAGCCGGCGCGAGCCGGTTCGAGCGTCGGGGTGTCGAAGGTGTCGACGCCGGACGCGTTCCGTGCGGCGATCGAACTGGCCCTCGCCGAGGACTCGACCGTGCTCGTCGAGACCGGTCTGGTGGGCCGAGAGGTCGAGTGTGCGGTCCTCGAGTCCCTCCCCGGCGAAGCACCTCGGGTCTCGGTTGCCGGCGAGGTCGTCGTGACCGGACGCGACTTCTACGACTTCGAGGCGAAGTACCTCGACGCCCCCGGTATCGAGCTCGTCTGCCCCGCCGACCTCCTTCCCGAGCAGTTGTCGGAGATGCAGGACCTCTCTCGTCGGGCGTTCGAGGCGTTGGGCTGCGCGGGGCTCGCCCGGGTCGACTTCTTCCTGACTGCGGACGGCTTCGTCGTCAACGAGGTCAACACCATGCCGGGGTTCACCCCGATCTCGATGTTCCCGAGCTGCTGGTTGGCCTCGGGGCTCAGCTACCCCGAGCTCATCACCGAGCTGATCGAGGTCGCCCGCGCCCGCTCCTGAACGGCGTGGCCCCGGGAACGGTCAGCCGTCGGTGGGGATCGGAAGTTCGGCGTCGCCGAGGGCGGTGCACTTCCCGGTGACAGGGAGCACGGACACGGCAGGCGCCAGATCGGCCAGGACGGTGCTGCTGGCGACGGCATCGCCGTCGAGCACGATCTCGACCGCGGGCGTGCGCCCGAAGGTCGTGAACCGGTAGTTCGGCGCGTCGGTGTCGTCGATGATCCAGTCGACGCCGTTCACCGACTGGCATTGCTGCGTGGTCGGGCCGGGGATCGCGACGCCGCAATGCAGGAGGACCGTCGCGGGATCGCCCCAGGCGCCGGTGGCCTGGGCGTCGGTCCCTCGCTCGGGCAGTTCGGCGACGGCGTCGGGGAGACGCACCGTGACCTCCGCGCACTGTGGGTTGTTCGCGTCGGCGGCGGGTTCGAGCGCGACGGCGGGCGCGCACCCGGCCAGGGCCAGGGTTGCGGCTGCGGCGAGGGCGGTGGCGAGGAGCACACGAATCGGGGACATCGCCCACCAGGCTACCGTTGATCCCATGAACGAGTCTGGGAGCGCGTCCGACGATCACGGAACGGTCGGGGCCTGTGTCGGAGACCTCGCGGAGGGGGAGCTGCTCGAGCGCATCTTCCCTCGCCTGCCGCACGCCGACGCCGAACTCCTCGGGCCGGGCGACGATGCCGCGGTCGTCCTGGCGCCGGACGGTCGGTTCGTCGTCACGACGGACACGATGATCCACGGGCCGGACTTCCGGCTGGCGTGGTCGAGCGCCCACGACCTGGGGTGGAAGGCTGCGGCCAGCAACCTGGCGGACGTCGCGGCGATGGGGGCGCGTCCGACGGCACTCGTCGTCGCACTCGCCATGCCCAAGCACCTGCCGGTCGCCGTGCTCGACGGGTTCGCTGACGGACTGCGCGACGCGTGTGCGGAGCTCGCGCCCGGCTGCGGTGTCGTCGGTGGTGATCTGGCCGTGTCCGACGTCTTCATGATCGCGGTGACGGCGTTCGGCGACCTCGAGGGTCGTGCCCCCGTCCGACGTGACGGAGCGCGACCCGGCGACGTGGTCGCGGTCGCGGGGGAGTTGGGTTCGGCTGCGGCAGGTCTGCGACTCCTCTTCTCGCGTGGAGTCGACACCGACGGCGTGCCTTCGGCCGAAGCAGCATCCGTCCTACGACGCGATCACCGGTTCGAGGTGGAGGCACAACTCGCGCCACGGCCACCGATCGCGGCCGGGGTCGTCGCCGCCGTCGCCGGTGCCACGGCGATGCTCGACCTGTCGGACGGGCTCGCGCTCGATGCCGGTCGCCTCGCGCGGGCGAGTGGGGTCGCGATCGACCTGCGGGCAGAGGAGCTGGGTGCGGACGTGGCGCTCGCCCTCGCCGGTGGCGAGGACCACTCCCTCCTGGCGACGTTCCCGTCCGCTACGACGATCCCCGCCGGCTTCCGGACCATCGGCACGGCCCGGACCGGTGCCGGGGTCCTCGTCGACGGTGTGGCCTACGACGGTCGCGCCGGTTGGGACCCTTACCGCGACTGGGACGACGCGTCCGGTTGAGCGGTGTTCCCGGCCGCCGTGGCGCGAGGACCGTGCGGTGACGCGGTGACCGTGACCCGCTGACTCAGACCGGCGTGATCCACCAGACGACGGTCTCGCCGTAGGTGCTCTTCCGCAGGACCTCGAGCGCCGCGGGAAGGGTCGGTTCGGGTGAGCGGGAGCTCCGCTCGACGAGCACGAGCCCGTCGTCGGTGACCAGACCGACGAGCGCGGCGAGGTTGGCCGTGAGCTCCGTTTCGGGGAGGTCGTACGGGGGATCGATGAAGACGAGGTCGGACGGTATCGTCGCCCCGGACAGGTAGGTGCCGACCGACTTGGCGTGCACCGTGATGCGCGGTGCCGCTCCGCGAGGCGCTGCCGAGGTCACGATCCTCGCGTTGGCACGACACAGCTTCGCGGCCTCCGACCCTCGGTCGACGAGGGTGATCACCGCGGCACCCCGGCTGGCGCACTCGAGCCCCAGCGACCCCGAGCCTGCGTACAGGTCGAGCACCTCGGCGCCGGCGATCACGTCGCGGGCCTCCAACGCGGAGAAGAGGGCCTCGCGGACGCGATCGCTCGTCGGTCGTGTACCGCTGCCCGGAACCCGGATCGTGCGTGATCCGGCGAAACCCGAGATGATCCTGATGCCGGCCATGGTCCCATCCTCGCAGGCTGGGCGAAGCCGAGCGAACCGCGGTGTCCGAGGTCCCGAATAGAATCGACGGCATGACGGGGATCGAGCTGGGCACGAAGCTCGGCGGTGTCCTCGGCGGACGAACCGCGACGGCACTCCAGAAGGCGTTCGGCGTCGAGACCGTCGGCGACCTCCTCGAGCACTACCCGCGTCGCTACGCGAAGCGCGGCGAGCTGACGGTCATCGGCCAGCTGCCGCTCGGCGAGGACGTGACGATCGTCGCCGACGTCCTCGAGGTCCGCGACCGCCAGATGAAGCAACGCAAGGGCTCCATCCTCGAGGTCGTCATCTCCGACGGTCAGGGTCGACTCAACCTCACCTTCTTCAACCAGCCCTGGCGGGCGAACGAACTCCGGCCGGGCTTGCGTGGCATCTTCGCGGGCAAGGTCGGCGATTACCGCGGCAGTTATCAGCTCGCGCATCCGCAGTATCAGCTCTTCCCCGACGACGCCGACGCGCCGGCGCTCGCGGACGCCCAGGCGAAGGCGTGGTCGGAGGCGCCCATCCCGATCTATCCGGCGACGAGCACGATCACGAGCTGGAACCTCAAGCAGTCCGTGGAGCTGGTGCTCGACGCCCTGCCGCCGCAGGAGGACCCGGTCCCGCTGTCGGTCCGGGCTGCGAGGGGTGAGCTCTCCTTCGACGCCGCCATCCGGGCCGTCCACCGCCCGACGGTCGACCGCGACTGGCAGCGTGGTCGCCGCAGCCTGCGGTATCAGGAGGCGTACCTCCTCCAGACGGCCCTGCTCCAGCAGCGTGCGGCCACCCGTGCGCTGGCGGCCGAACCCCGCGTGCCGAAAGCCGGCGGCTACCTCGAGCGCCTCGATGCCGCGCTCCCGTTCGAGCTGACCGGCGACCAGCAGACGGTCGGCACGGAGATCGCGGCCGACCTCGCGCAGCCCAATCCGATGAACCGGCTCGTCCAGGGCGAGGTCGGTTCGGGCAAGACGCTCGTCGCCCTCCGGGCGATGGCGGCCGTCGCCGACAGCGGGGGACAGTCGGTGCTGCTGGCGCCCACCGAGGTCCTCGCGGCGCAGCACCTGCGGTCGATCGTCCGTTCGCTCGGCCCCGACCTCTCGGCCGAGCTCATGCCGACGCTGCTCACCGGCCAGCTGCCGACCTCCGATCGCAAACGGGCGCTGCTGCGGATCGTCGCAGGCCAGGCCCGGATCGTGATCGGGACGCACGCGCTGCTGGGCGACGCCGTGACCTTCGCCGATCTGGGGATGGTCGTCGTCGACGAACAGCACCGCTTCGGCGTGGAGCAGCGAGACCAGCTCCGTCAGAAGGGACGCACACCGCCGCACGTCCTCGTGCTGACCGCGACGCCGATCCCGCGGACCGTGGCCATGACCGTCTTCGGCGACCTCGACGTCAGCATCATCAGGGAGCTGCCACGCGGGCGGCAGGGGATCGAGAGCTTCGTGGTCGCCCTGGCCGATCACCCGCGGTGGATCTCCCGCGTCTGGGAGCGCCTCGCCGAGGAACTCGCGCAGGGGCGGCAGGGGTTCGTGGTGTGCCCGGCGATCGACGCCAAGGAGGTCGAGCCCGGCGAGGCGCTCGAGGAGGACGTCGATCCGGCGCGGCCGATCGCGTCCGTGCTCACCACGGTGGAGCAGCTGCGTACCCACCCGCTGCTCGCGTCCCGACGCATCGACGTCCTCCACGGCCGGATGAGCGCGGAGGAGAAGGACCGCACGATGCGGGCCTTCGCCGCCGGTGAGATCGACGTGCTCGTGGCGACGACGGTCATCGAGGTGGGCGTCGACGTCCCCAACGCCTCGACGATGGTCGTGCTCGACGCGGAACGCTTCGGGGTGTCGCAGCTCCACCAGCTCCGCGGACGCGTCGGCCGAGGCGGCGTCCCCGGGCTGTGTCTGCTCGTCACCGCGGCGGAGGCGGAGAGCACCGCACGCGAGCGCGTCGACGCGGTGGCCGCGACGCTCGACGGCTTCGACCTCGCGCAGGTCGACCTCGAGCTGCGGCGCGAGGGTGACGTCCTCGGCAGCATGCAGTCGGGCGGGCGGTCCTCGCTCAAGCTGCTCCGGGTCGTGCACGACAGCGAGGTCATCATCGAGGCGCGGGCGGATGCCGCCGAGCTCCTCGAGACCGACCCCGACCTCGCCGACCACCCGGTGCTGGCCGAAGCGCTCCGCAGACGCCTCGACGAATCCGACCGCGCCGCGCTCGCCAAGAACTGAGCACCGATAGGCTGGCGGCATGAAGCGGATCGCCGTCGTCCCCGGATCGTTCGACCCAGTCACCCTCGGTCACCTGGATGTCATCGAGCGGGCGGCGCGCATCTTCGACGAACTGCACGTGCTGGTCGTGCACAATCCCGACAAGTCCGCGCTGCTGCCGATGCCGCAGCGGGTGTCCTTGCTCGAGCGCTCCATCGCCGACGGCGGGTTGCCCGACAACATCGTCGTCGCGCAGTGGAACGTCGGCCTGCTCGTCGACTACTGCACGGACGTCGGCGCGAGCGTGCTCGTGAAGGGCATCCGCTCGCAGGTCGACGTCGCGTACGAGACGCCCATGGCGATCATGAACCGCAGCCTCGCCGGCGTGGAGACGGTCTTCCTCCTGCCCGATCCGGCGCACGCGCACGTGTCCAGTTCACTCGTCCGGCAGGTGGCCGCGCTCGGTGGCGATGTCAGCCCGTACGTCCCGCAGGTGGTGGCGACCTTCCTCCAGGAGGGCTAGGGCGTCCTCCCGGTCGGGTTCGGCGTAGAATCGTCGATCGTGACTAGGAAGAGAACGAACAATTCGCCGTTCAGCGTCAACGTGCGCGATCTGGTGAACCGTCCCGGGGAGATGCGCGAGCACGACCTCGAGGTGGTGCTCGCCGAGCGCTGGGGCGAGGGCCTGGTCGCCGTCCAGGAGGGCACGACGCTCTCCGAGCAGGTGCGTCTCGAGTCCGTGCACGAGGGGATCCTCGTGACCGTCGACGTCGACGCACTGGCGACCGGCGAGTGCGGACGCTGCCTCCGCGACATCGAACTGCCTGTCGAAGTCGAGATTCAGGAACTTTTCGCGTATCCTGATTCGGAAGCGTCTGACTTCGAGGTTCACGACGACCACGTGGATCTTGAACCTCTGGTCAGAGATGCGGTAGTTCTCGCATTACCGTTTCAGCCGGTGTGCCAGCCGGATTGCCCCGGACTCGACCCCGAGACCGGTGAGCGGCTGGCCGAACGTCCGGAACGACACCCTCACGACGTCGCAGATCCTCGCTGGTCTGCGCTCGCGGGCTTGTCCTCAGACTCCGTACTTGACACAGACGCCAGCAGCGCCCAGCGCGCCGCTGCAGACACAGAAGAGAGATAGATCATGGCTGGAAACCCCCCGAAGCGGAAGGTCTCGCGCTCGAACACCCGCTCGCGTCGCTCGCAGTGGAAGGCCGCCGTGCCGACGCTCGTGAAGACGGTGGAGAACGGCCGCGTCACGTACAGCCTGCCGCACCGCGCCAAGGTCGTCGAGGACTCGCAGGGCACCGCCCTGTACCTCGAGTACAAGGGCCGCAAGGTCGCAGACGTCTGATCCGCGCGTTGAACGTCCGCGTTCGAACAGCGTGAACACGAATCATTCCGACCACACCGGAATCGGCTCCGAATCGGAGACCGATCCCGGTGTGGTCGTTTTCGCACGGCAACTGGGTGTCGACGTCTCCTACGAGCTGCTCGACCTGGCGCTGACGCACCGCTCGTACGCGTACGAGCACGGTGGACTCCCGCACAACGAGCGCCTCGAGTTCCTCGGCGACTCGATCCTCGGGCAGGCCGTCACCGTCATGCTCTACCGCGACTTCCCGCACCTCGACGAAGGCCAGCTGGCGAAGCGACGTGCGAGCCTCGTCTCGACGATCGCGCTCGCCGAGGTCGCACGTTCGATCGGGCTGGGCGAGCGGATCAAGCTCGGCAAGGGTGAGGACCAGACCGGTGGGCGCGACAAGGCGTCCATCCTGGCCGACACGATGGAGGCCGTCATCGGTGCGACGTACCTGTCGGCCGGCCCCGACGCGGCGACGGCACTCGTCCTGCGACTGGTGAACCCCCTGCTCGAGAACCCCGAGCGCTTCGGCGCGGCGATGGACCCGAAGACGAGCCTCCAGGAGGCCGCTGCGGCCATCGGGGCGCCGGCGCCCGTCTACGAGATCGCCAGCTCCGGCCCCGACCACAACCGACGGTTCGTCGCGACGGTGACCGTGGGAACCGCGGTCACGGCGACGGGCTCCGGTACGAGCAAGAAGCACGCCGAGATGGCGGCGGCCCTGGAAGCCTGGTCGAGGATCAGTGCCGGAACTCCCTGAGGTCGAGGTCGTCCGCGCCGGCTTGGAGCCCGCCGTCAGCGGCGCGACCATCGCCGGCGTCGAGGTCTTCGACGAACGCTCCCTGCGCCGCCACGCGAGTGGTGTCGCCGACTTCACCGCACGGCTGACGGGGCGGACCATCCGATCGGCCGTCCGACGCGGGAAGTTCCTCTGGTTCCCCCTCGACGACGATGAGGCGATCGTCGGTCACCTGGGTATGAGCGGGCAGATGCTGCTCCGGTCGCCCGGCGACGACGCCGACCGACTCCTGCGCATCCGCTTGCAGTTGGAGCATCCCGAGCACGGCGAGCTCTGGCTGCACTTCGTCGACCAGCGGATCTTCGGGTCCATGGCGGTGACCGCGCTCGTCCCGACGACGGACGGAGCCGCAGGTGGGTTCGGCGACGAGGTCGCGATGGTGCCCGACCAGGTCGCGCACATCGCCCGCGACCCGATGGACCCGGCCTTCGACGACGCCGTCTTCCTCCGACGACTGCGCGAGAAACGCACCGGTGTGAAGCGGGCGCTCCTCGATCAGACCCTGGTCAGCGGGATCGGCAACATCTACGCGGACGAGTCGCTCTGGGCGGCGCGCATCCACCCCGAGCAGGAGACCGCCCGTCTCGGGCTCGGTCGCGCCGGCCGGCTGCTCGATGAGGTGCGTGCCGTGCTCGCGAAGGCCCTGGCGGAGGGCGGGACGAGCTTCGACGCCCAGTATGTGAACGTCAACGGTCAGGCGGGGTACTTCGCGCACAGTCTGAACGCCTACGGTCGGCAGGGTAAGCCGTGTGCGCGCTGCGGCACGTTCATCGTCCGCGAGCAGTTCATGAACCGCGGCTCGCACCGCTGTCCGGTCTGCCAGCGCCGCACCTGACGATCAGTCGCTACGGGGGAGTCGGCGCTGCCATTCTCCGGAGTAGCCGACGATGCGGAACCCGAGTCGGTCGTTGATCGCGAGCATGTGCGCGTTCTCGTCGGCGTTCCAGGTGTAGATCCGGGACCGCTCGGGTGCCTGATCGGCGAGTGCGATGAGGTTCGCCGCCTTCATCCAGAGTCCGAGGCCGTGTCCCCGGTGGTCGGCGAGCACGAGCGTGTCCCACTGCTCCGCGTGTTCCTTGCCCTCGCCGAGGACGAGCTCGCTGTACCCGGCGACCGCGCCGCTGTCGCGGTGGACGGCGGCGACGACGATCGCGTGGTCGCCGGACGCCGCCAGCTGGTCCTCGCGCGCGCGGACCCGCTCGGGCGTCCAGACCTCGGGGTCGAGTTCCAGATCGGCGGCCGGGATGTCGGTCGCCATGTGTTCGCGGGCCGTCGCGAGCGAGCCGAGCAGCTCGTCGGGGGTGTGATCCACCCACTGCACGAGGCGGTACGCGTGTCCGGCACGGGCGGTCGACGTCTCGACGATGTCAGGCAGCTCCCCGAGCATCGAGGCGAGGTCGCAGCGGTTGGTCCGCTCGACCTGCGCGAGGGCGTATCCACGATCGAGCATGAACCGGCTGGCCGCGGCGTTCGCGGGGATCGCCCGTTCGCCGACGCTCGCACCGAGGAGTGGTTCGTCGGTCGGGATGTCGTCGACGGCGTGCTGGGTGAAGGCGGTCACCGTCGGGCGGCCGGCCGCGAGGGCCCGTCGCTCCAACTCCTGCAGGAGCGCCGTGCCGATCCCTCGACGCCGCTCCTCTGCGAGAACGCCGACGTTCAGGGAGGCCGTCACCGCGTCGGCCTCGGTGCCGTATCCGAGCCAGCCGCGACCGACCACACGCCCGTCGAGGACGGCGGCGAGCAGGACGCGTCGCTGGAACCGCTGGTCGCGGTACTCGGGAAGGGCCATCGCGGAGGTCAAGGCGAAGTCGTCGGTGGACCAGATCTCGGCTTCGAGCGTGTTCGCGACGTCCTGGACCGCGTCGAACACCGCTGAGCTCCCGGTCGCCGGGATCTCGACCTCGTCGATCGTGACGCGCATCGTCGCCTCCCTCCCACACCAGACCGTCCTGGGTGATGCGGTCCATGCTACGACCGCCGCGGCGGGCCGGCACAGCGTGGTGTCCCTCGTCCGTCCGCGGATTCGCTACCGTAGTGCACAGCATCCGCGACGCGGGAGAGGAGGTGCGCGTGTACCTGAAGAGCCTGACGCTCAAAGGGTTCAAGTCCTTCGCGCACCCCACCACCTTCGCGTTCGAGCAGGGCGTCACCTGCGTCGTGGGTCCCAACGGCTCCGGCAAGTCGAACGTCGTCGACGCGCTCGCCTGGGTGATGGGCGAGCAGGGGGCGAAGACCCTTCGCGGCGGCAAGATGGAGGACGTCATCTTCGCGGGAACGTCGACCAGGGGACCGCTCGGTCGAGCCGAGGTCACGCTCACCATCGACAACAGCGACGGCGCACTGCCCATCGAGTACACCGAGGTGACGATCAGTCGCACCCTGTTCCGCAACGGCGGGAGCGAGTACGCCATCAACGGCGACACGTGTCGGTTGCTGGACGTCCAGGAGCTCCTCAGCGACTCCGGTCTGGGCCGCGAGATGCACGTCATCGTCGGACAGGGGCAGCTCGACGCGGTGCTGCGGGCGACGCCCGAGGAGCGCCGCGGCTTCATCGAGGAGGCGGCCGGCATCCTGAAGCACCGCCGACGCAAGGAGAAGACGCTCCGGAAGCTCGAGGCGATGCAGACCAACCTCACACGGTTGAGCGACCTCGCCGGAGAGATCCGCCGGCAGCTGAAGCCGCTCGGTCGTCAGGCGGAGATCGCGCGGGAGGCGCAGACGATCGCCGCGGTCGTCCGCGATGCCCGCGCCCGGATCCTCGCAGACGACGTCGTGGGCCTCCGGCGCTCCCTCGACGAGCACAACCGCTCGGAGAGTGAGCGCCACAGCGAGCGCCTCGTCCTGCAGGAGCAGCTGGAACAGGCGGAACTGCGGATCAACCGGATCGAGCAGGCACAACTCGGCGACGCGGTCGACGACGCCCGCCGGATCACGTTCGAGCTCGAGAGCGTGCAGGAGCGCCTCCGGAACCTGTACACGCTCGCCAACCAGCGGCTCGCGCTCCTCGGATCATCGACGGACACGACGGCCGCCGAACCCCGGATCACGAAGCAGATGGTCGCCGACGCGACCGCGGAGATCGACGGACTTCGGGTGGCGGTCGCCGACGCGGAGCGCGCGTTGCAGGAGGCGCAGGCGGACACCCGCGCGAAGCGCGCCGCACTCGACGCGGTGGACGTCGAGATCGCGGCGCAGAGCGCGCTCGTGTCACGACACGACCTGGAGCTCTCCAAGCTCGCGGGCGCCGTCGACGCCGCCGGGTCCAAACTCGCCGCGGTCCGTGGGGAGGCGTTGCGCCAGCAGAACGCGATCGACGCCGCCGCCCTCCGTCTGGACGCTGCGCGGCTGGAGTACGAGGCGCTCGAGGAGGACCCGACCCTGGCAGACGCCGCCGACTCCGGACTCGACGACGCCTACGAGGCGGCCCAACGCGGCGCGGCGGAGGCCGAAGGGGAGATCGAGGGCCTGCGCGAGCAGCTCCACACCCTCGAACGTGAACGCGATTCGCTCGGCGCCAAGACCAGTGCACTCTCGCGCGCCCTCGACCTCAAGACCGGTTCGGCCGAACTCGCTGCGAGCGGGATCGACGGGATCGAGGGGATCGTCGCGGACCGGGTGCAGGTCCGACCCGGCCACGAGTCGGCTGTGGCCGCAGCGCTCGGCACGCTCGCGGAGGCCGCCGTCGCCGTCGACCGGCACGCTGCCTGGCGGGCGCTCGATCACGCGGCCGACCAGGATCTCGGCCGGGTCGAGATCGTCATCGCCGACGGTGTGCGGGACGTCCCGGACGCGCCCGCCGGGTTCACCTCGGCTGCCGAGCTGGTGGAGGCCCCTCCTGGCGTGCTGGGGATCCTCGCCTCGGTCCTCGTCGTCGACTCGCTCGACGACGCGATCGCGGCGTACGACCGACTCGGCTCGTCACTCAGCGCGTTCACCCTCGTGACCCGTGACGGCGCGGTCGTCACGGACAGCATCGTCCGCGGGGGGAGCGGCGGAGCGCAGAGCCGCATCGAACTGCTGGCCGAACGCGATGCGGCAGCCGATCGACACGGCGAGGTCGAGTCGCTCATCGAACGGGCGCGCTTCGCCCTGGCCGAGCAGCGCACGATCCTGCAGGAGGCGAAGCAGACCGCGCAGGCAGCGCTCAGCGCCCTCCGCGAGTTCGACGCCAACCGTGCGTCACAGGCCGAGCGCGTGAACCGGGTCACGGTCCGGTACGAATCCGCACAGGCCGAACACGACCGCCTGCTCGCCGCTGCCGGGACGGCGGAGGCGGCCGTCGCCGACGCCGCTGCCGCCGTGGAGCGGGCCAAGCTGGACCACGACACCGCTCGCGCGCGTCCACGACCACTCCTCGACGTGTCGGCACGCGACGGGCTCTCCGCCGAACTGGACGCGGCGCGCGAGGCCGAAGTGCAGCACCGCCTCCTCCTCGAGACCGCGCGCGAACGCGTGCGGGCGGAGGAGCTCGCGGTCGCGAACCTCGAGCGGCAGCGGCAGGCCGACCAGGCCGCGGCTGAGGAAGCGGCTCGGCGTGCGGTCATCCGTGCGCGCCAGGCCGCGGCCGCCACCGCTGTGACGGAGGCGCTCCCGCCCGTCCTCGACTCGGTCGACCGGTCGGTCACCGAGGCCCGCGTCGCGCTCGCGGCAGCCGAGGCGACGCGGGCCAGCCGGAACGCCGAGCTCGTGCGACTGCGCGGCGAGGAGCACACGCTCCGGCAGCGGCTGCAGGTCGTCACCGAGAGCGTCCACGGTCTCGAACTCCAGATCTACGAGAAGAAGCTCCACCTGTCCGGTCTGCTCGAGCGCGCCGGGTCGGAGCTGGGACTCGTCGAGGACGTGCTCGTCGCCGAGTACGGGCCCGAGGTTCCGGTGCCCGTCGACCCTCCGACACCCCGCGCGACCGCCCGCTCGGCTGTGCGAACGGCCGACGAGACCGGTCCGGAGGTCTCGCCCGAGACGACGATGCCCGACTCGGACGAGGCGCCCGAGGCACGTGCCGACGGAACCGCGACGCCGGAAGCCGAGCCGGAGGAGGAACCCGCCGAGGAGTCGGACGACGTGCCGACGACGCCCTACGTCCGCGCCGAGCAGCAGAAGCGTCTCGCAGCAGCGGAGCGCACCTACGCCCAACTCGGACGGGTCAACCCGCTCGCGCTCGAGGAGTTCGCGGCACTCGAACAGCGCCACCGCTTCCTCACCGAACAGCTCGCCGACCTCACCAGCACCCGCGCCGACCTGCTGTCGATCATCGAGGACATCGACGGGAAGATGGAGGTCATCTTCGCATCGGCGTTCGCCGACACCGAAGCCGCCTTCACCGAGGTGTTCCCGATCCTGTTCCCGGGCGGCACGGGCAGCATCTCGCTCACCGACCCCGAGCACATGCTCACCACGGGCATCGAGGTGTCGGTCAAGCCCGCCGGCAAGAAGATCGAGCGCCTGTCGCTGCTGTCGGGCGGGGAGCGCTCGCTCGCCGCGGTCGCCCTCCTCATCGCCATCTTCAAAGCCCGACCGAGCCCGTTCTACATCATGGACGAGGTGGAGGCGGCCCTCGACGACGCGAACCTCGGGCGGCTCCTCACCATCTTCGAGGACCTCCGTCAGACGAGCCAGCTCATCGTCATCACGCACCAGAAGCGCACCATGGAGATCGCCGACGCCCTCTACGGCGTCTCGATGCGCCAGGACGGGGTGTCGGCCGTCGTCGGTCAGCGCGTGGCAGCAGAACGCGCGAGCTGATCCGGTCTCGTCCCCACGCGACGGCACCGCCTCGCCGAAGGCTACGCTGAGACCATGGCTGCACGCACACCCTGGTCACTCTCCGGTGCCCTCAAAGGCATGTTCCAACGTCCGACGATCGACGAGACCACCTGGGAGGACCTCGAGGACGCGCTCATCGGCGCCGACTTCGGTCCCGACGTCACCGAGTCGATCGTCACAGGCCTACACGCCTCCGTCGACCGCTACCGCACTACCGACCCGCGCGACCTCCAGCGCATGCTGCGCGAGGAGGTCGAGGAGCGGCTGTCGAAGTTCGACACGACGCTGAAGCTCAGCGAGCGTCCGGCGGTCGTCCTCGTCGTCGGCGTCAACGGGGTCGGCAAGACGACCACCATCGGCAAGTTCGCGAAGTTCCTCCGCAACTACGACCGCACCGTCGTCGTGGGGGCCGCGGACACCTTCCGTGCCGCTGCCGTCGAGCAGCTGGCGACGTGGGCGGAGCGCGCGGGCGCACAGATCGTCCGCCCCCAACAGCAGGGACAGGACCCGGCCTCCGTCGCCTTCCAGACGATCGAGTACGCCAAGCGGACCGGCACCGAGATCGTCATCATCGACACCGCCGGTCGGTTGCAGACGAAGGGCGGGCTCATGGACGAGCTGTCCAAGATCCGTCGCGTCGTCGAGAAGCAGGCGCCCATCGCCGAGGTCCTCCTCGTCCTCGACGCGACGACCGGTCAGAACGGTCTGTCGCAGGCGCAGGCGTTCATCGAGCACGCCGGGGTGACCGGGCTCGTCCTGACGAAGCTCGACGGCTCCGCGAAGGGCGGGTTCGTCCTCGCCGTGCAGGAGAAGACCGGCATCCCGATCAAGCTCGTCGGCCAGGGTGAGGGTATCGGCGACCTCACCGGCTTCACACCGCACGTCTTCGCACAGAACCTGGTGGGCAGCTGATGGCGATCGAACACGACTACTTCGGTGTCATCGCGACCGAGCCTGGTGGTGGCGTCTACTGGTCCGACAACATCGACGTCGGGGAGCAGTCCGTCTCCATCTCGTTGAGCGCCCCCGACGAGGACGACATCCCGGCCGATGCGCTCGACCTGGCGGCGGCGATGATCCTCGCCCTCGAGGGTTTCGACCTTCGCTCGCGTGAGGCGATGCTGAGCGAGGTCGACGACCGCACCTCCGAGGTGACCGAGTACATCATCCAGGCCGTCGAGGAGCTGGGGGAGTCCCTGCCGGACGTCCTGGTCGACGAGTCCGGAGACCGCGACGTCGACGTCATCCGGTCGATGACGCTGTTGAGCGTCGGGTTCGCGCCGCACCAGCACAACGGCGACGAGGCGTTCGCGGTCTTCGAGTACTCGCTCGACGCGGACCAGCTCGACGGCGTGCTCATGGTCGCCTACAGCTCCGACGGCGAGGTCACCGGGGTCACGAGCGAGGACTGAGCCCGGCAGGCCGAGGCGTCGGCCTCAGACCGCCTGGGCGAAGCCGAGTGAGGCGTCTGCGAGGTGCTGCAGTCCCTCGGGGACCTCGCGGCCCTTCGCCGTCATCGACTGCGCCCAGAGGCGTCCGGCGCGGTAGGACGATCTGACGAGCGGTCCGGCGAGCACGCCGAGGAACCCGATCTCCTCGGCCTCCTCCTTGATCTCGAGGAACTCCTGCGGCTTGACCCAGCGGTCCACGGGGAGGTGCCGAGGCGTCGGTCGGAGGTACTGGGTGACGGTGATGATGTCCGTGCCGGCCTCGTGCAGATCCTCGAGCGCCTGACTGATCTCGCTCCGGTCCTCGCCCATCCCGAGGATGAGGTTGGACTTCGTGATGAGGCCGGCCGCACGTGCCTGGGTCAGGACGTCGAGGGAGCGCTCGTAGCGGAAGGCGGGCCTGATCCGCTTGAAGATGCGTGGGACCGTCTCGACGTTGTGTGCGAAGACCTCCGGTCGGGAGGCGAACACCTCGCCGAGGAGGTCGGGGTCGCCGGAGAAGTCGGTCGCGAGGATCTCGACCCCCGTCCCCGGGTTCGTCTCGTGGATGCGCCGGACGGTCTCGGCGTGCAGCCACGCCCCCTCGTCGGGGAGGTCGTCACGTGCCACACCGGTGACGGTCGCGTAGCGCAGCCGCATCCGCTGTACCGAGTCGGCCACACGCCGTGGCTCGTCGCGGTCGTACTCGGCCGGCTTGCCGGTGTCGATCTGGCAGAAGTCGCAGCGCCTCGTGCACTGCGATCCGCCGATGAGGAAGGTCGCCTCGCGATCCTCCCAGCATTCGAAGATGTTCGGGCAGCCGGCTTCCTGGCAGACCGTGTGCAGACCCTCCTCCTGCACGAGCGCCTGGAGCTGTCGGTACTCGGGTCCCATCGTCGCGCGGGTCTTGATCCAGTCGGGCTTCCGCTCGATGGGGGTCTGCGCGTTCCGGACCTCGAGCCGGAGGAGCTTCCGTCCGCCGGTGTCCGCCGCGGGCGCGGGTGCCGGTGCGCCGCAGCCGCTCACGCGGCCGCTCCGATCGTGGTCGCGGACGCGGCCGTCCAGCCGGGCCGGACTGCTTCGAAGATCTCGGAGACGCGCTCGGCGACGTCGCTCGGCGTGATCCGCCGACCGAGCTCGGTGCTGATGGTGGTGACGCCGGCATCGGCGATGCCGCACGCGACGATGTGGCCGAAAGGCTCGAGGGAGTTGTCGCAGTTGAGCGCGAAGCCGTGGAGCGTGACCCCGGCCTGCACCCGGACACCGACGGCGCCGATCTTCGCGGCCGGTCCGCCGGCGACGGGGTCGACCCAGACACCCGACCGTCCGTCGATGCGGCGGCCGGTGACGCCGAGCTCCGTGATCGTCTGCAGCATGACCTCCTCGAGCAGGCGGACGTGCGCGACGACGTCGACCGGCTCAGGGAGGCGGACGATCGGGTAGCCGGTGAGCTGTCCGGGCCCGTGCCAGGTGATGCGGCCGCCGCGGTCGACCTCGACGACCGGTGTGCCGTCGTCGGGGCGCTCGTGCGGGCGGGTCAGCTTGCCCGCCGTGTACACGGGCTCGTGTTCGCACAGGATGAGGTGCTCCGGCCCGTCACCGCTGACGACCGCCTCATGGACCCGACGCTGCAGCGCCCAACCCTCGCGGTACGGGACGAACGTGGGCGCGAGCCCGGCGATGAGGAGCTGTGTCATGGCCGCCACGATAGCATTGTTGGACGCCGTCCAAATACTCATCTTCCGACCGTGGCGGCGATCGACCGGGTCGCGCCGCGGTCTGCCCTAAACTGGAGGGATCATGGCAACGTTCGGCACACTCTCTGACCGCCTCGCGGATACGTTCAAGAACCTCCGCACCAAGGGCAAGCTCTCCGCGGCCGATGTCGACGGCACCGTCCGCGAGATCCGTCGCGCCCTCCTCGACGCGGACGTCGCACTCGACGTCGTCAAGGACTTCACGGGTCGCGTGCGCGAGCGCGCCCTCGGCGACGAGGTGAGCAAGGCCCTCAACCCGGCGCAGCAGGTCGTCCAGATCGTCAACGACGAGCTCGTCACGATCCTCGGCGGACAGCAGCGGCGTCTCGAGTTCGCGAAGAAGCCGCCGACCGTCATCATGCTCGCCGGACTCCAGGGTGCCGGAAAGACGACGCTCGCCGGCAAGCTCGCCAAGTGGCTCAAGAAGGACGGCCACACGCCGCTCCTCGTCGCGTCCGACCTCCAGCGCCCCAACGCCGTCAACCAACTCCAGGTGGTCGGCGAGCAGGCGGGCGTCCCCGTCTACGCTCCCGAGCCCGGCAACGGGGTCGGCGACCCGGTCAAGGTCGCCCGCGACGGCGTCCGGTTCGCCGAGCAGAAGCTCTACGACACCGTCATCGTCGACACCGCCGGACGACTCGGCGTCGACGCCGAGCTCATGAAGCAGGCGTCGAACATCCGCAAGGCGGTCGATCCCGACGAGGTCCTCTTCGTCATCGACGCGATGATCGGTCAGGACGCGGTCGCGACGGCCAAGGCCTTCCTCGACGGCGTCGACTTCACCGGCGTGGTGCTCTCCAAGCTCGACGGCGACGCCCGCGGTGGTGCGGCACTCTCCATCGCCTCGGTCACCGGACGCCCCATCATGTTCGCGTCGACCGGTGAGGGTCTCGACGACTTCGAGCCGTTCCACCCCGACCGCATGGCGAGCCGGATCCTCGACCTCGGTGACATCCTCACCCTCATCGAGCAGGCGCAGCAGAACTTCGACGAGGAGGAGGCGCGCAAGGTCGCGGAGAAGTTCGCGACCGACTCCTTCACGCTCGACGACTTCCTCAAGCAGATGCAGCAGCTGCGCGGCATGGGTTCCATCAAGAAGATGATGGGCATGCTCCCCGGCATGGGGCAGATGAAGGAGCAGCTCCAGAACTTCGACGAGCGCGAGATCGTCCGGACCGAGGCCATCATCCAGTCGATGACCAAGGCCGAGCGCACGAACCCGAAGGTCCTCAACGGGTCCCGTCGCCTGCGTATCGCCAAGGGTTCCGGCATGACCGTCACCGAGGTCAACGCCCTCGTCAACCGTTTCGAGCAGGCGGCCAAGATGATGAAGACGGTCGCCAAGGGTGGCGTGCCGAACATCCCCGGGATGGGTCCGGTCCCCGGTGCGCGGACGAACCGACCGAAGCCGCAGGCCAAGAAGAAGGGTTCCCGTTCGGGCAACCCGGCCAAGCGCGCGGCGGAGAACGCCGGCGCCGTCGAGACGCAGGCTGCCGCCACGGGCGCTGGCTTCGGCCTCGGCGGCGGTTCGTCGTCGGGATCGGCCGCCCCGACCGAGGCGGAGCTCGCCGAGCTGCAGAAGTTCCTGGGTCGCTGAGTCGAGCGGAGGCGGTATGCGCGCGCTGAGGGCACCGGCCTCGGTCGTCGCAGTCGTCCTGACCGTGGGCTTGCTCGCCGGGTGCTCCGCGCCGTCACCGGGCGAACGCGTCCTGGGTACCTGGGGTGAGGGCACCGGCGCTGCCGATCCGCACCTGGTGTTCACCGACGACGGCCGAGTGAGTGGTTCGGACGGCTGCAACAGCCTCTCTGGATCCTGGCGTGCGAAGGACGACGCGGTCGTCGTCTCCGACGTCGCGAGCACCCTGATGGCGTGCCCGGGCGTCGACACCTGGCTGCGGGGGATCGCACAGGCGACGCTCTCGGACGACGGCGGGCGTTTGACCGTGACCGACGACGCCGGCACGCGGATCGGGACGCTCGACCGAGCGGAGTGACGCCGCCTCGTCAGGCGGAGGGCTGGACCCCGTGCCGCAGCTCCTTCGCGAGCGAGCTCACGACCGCCTGCAGGCTGCCGCCGTTCGCGTGGGCGACGGCGAGCTGACGCTGGTAGCTCGCGCCGTGCTCGATGATCGTGGCGATGCTCGCCAGCTCATCGGCGCAGCCGAGCCGACGGGCGACCGGCGCGAGGGTGTCGAGCAGGTCGTGCAGGTCGTCGGTCACGAGGCGCTCGTGGCCCGAGGAGTCGAGGATGATCTCGGCGTCCAGGCCGTAGCGGGCCGCGCGCCACTTGTTCTCGCGGACGTACCACGGCTGCAGGGTCTGCAGGCGCTCTCCGGCGTCGAGGCGATCGGACAGGTGCTCGGTGAGGCAGTGGATGAGCGAGGCGAGGGCGCCGAACTCCGCGACGGTCGACGCCCCGTCGCACGCGCGCATCTCCACCGTGCCCCACTGGGGCGACGGTCGCACATCCCAGCGGACCTCGGTGTGGTCCTCGATGATGCCGGTCACCGTCATGTCGTCGACGTAGGCCTCGAATTGCTCCCAGTCGGAGAGCTGGTAGGGGAGGCCCGCCGTCGGGAGCTGCTGGAACATGAGCGCGCGGTTCGACGCGTACCCGGTGTCGACCCCGCCCCAGTACGGGCTGGACGCCGACAGCGCCTGGAGGTGGGGCAGGTAGGTCAGCAGCCCGTTCATGATCGGGAGGACCTTGTCGACCGTCTCGACGCCGACGTGCGCGTGCACACCCCAGATCATCATGTTGCGACCCCACCACTGGGTGCGGTCGATGAGCTTGTGGTACCGGGGCTTGTCGGTGACCTGCTGGTCGTACCACTGGCCGAACGGGTGCGAACCGCTGCAGATGAGCTCGACGCCCATCGGATCCGTGATCGTCCGCACCTCGGCCAGCTGGCCCTCGAGGTCCGCGATCGCCTCGGGGACCGTGTGGTGGACACCCGAGACGAGTTCGACGGTGTTGAGCAGCAGCTCGTTGGTGATCTGCGGATGATCGGAACCGTCGCTCGGGCGGAGTTCCGACAGGACGGTGTCCGCCGCGCCGACGAGATCGCCGGTGTCGCGGTCGACGAGGGCGACCTCCCACTCGAGGCCGACGGTCGAACGCTCGGATCTGGCGAACTCGATGGGCATTGGCGTCGACCTCCCGCAGGGCGCGGCCGGGTGCCGCACGCCAGCCCATCTTCACACGGGGTGGAGGGGTCATCCGGTATCGGTGTCGCCGGATTACCCAGATCGCCCGATGTCTGGCAGAATAGAGAGTTGAGTCTGCGCGGAGTTCGACCCTCTATCCGACGCCCGCAGCAACCACAGTTTTCGCGTCGAGCGTGTGGCCCCACCTTTCGGCAGCGAGCACATCAAACATCACATCATTCAGGAGAATCGTGGCTGTCAAAATCCGTCTCAAGCGTCTCGGCAAGATCCGTGCGCCGTACTACCGCATCGTCGTCGCAGACTCGCGCACGAAGCGCGACGGTCGTGTCATCGAGGAGATCGGCAAGTACCACCCCACCGAGGAGCCCTCGTTCATCGAGGTCGACTCCGAGCGTGCGCAGTACTGGCTCAGCGTCGGCGCCCAGCCGACCGAGCAGGTCGCAGCGCTCCTCAAGCTCACCGGTGACTGGGGCAAGTTCAAGGGCGACAAGGACGCCGTGAGCACCGTCCGCGTCAAGGAGCCGAAGGCCGCCTTCGTCGCCGACGAGAAGAAGAAGCCCGTCCTCAAGCCGAAGGCCGAGGCTCCCGCGGCCAAGGCTGCTCCGGCCGAGGCCGAGGCGCCCGCTGCCGACGCCGCTGAAGCAGAGCAGGCGTAGTCTTGCTCGCTCCCGCGCTCGAACATCTCGTCAAGGGGATCGTCGATCACCCGGATGACGTTCGCGTCACGGCACAGAACTCCGCCCGTGGCGAGGTCCTCGAGGTTCGTGTGAACCCCGAGGACCTCGGCCGGGTCATCGGTCGTGCCGGCCGGACGGCCAAAGCCCTGCGCACCCTCGTGGCAGCGCTGGCAGACGGTCGGCGGGTCCGAGTCGACGTGGTCGACACGGACGCCTCCGGCGCCAGCGCGTAAGTGGCGGACGAGACGGAGCCGAAGACCCAGTTGCGGGTCGGTCGGCTCACGAAAGCCCATGGCCTGAAGGGCGCCCTGAAGGTCGAGCTCTACACGGATGAGCCGGAGCACCGGTTCACCCCGGGCGCGACGTTCACGCTCCAGGTCCCGGCAGGATCGAAGTGGCGCGGCAAGACGCTCGAGCTCATCGAACTGCGCTGGTACAACAGCCAGCCGGTCGCCTTCTTCGTCGGCATCTCCGATCGCAGTGAGGCGGAGACCCTCGTGAAGGCGATCCTCTGGGTCGAGCAGGACCCCACCGAGCTGCCGGTCGACGACGACGCGTGGTACGACCACCAGCTCGTCGGGTTGGCCGTGCACCGAGACGGCGTCGCCGTCGGTACCGTCGCCCGCGTCGACCACTTCCCGGCTCAGGACCTCCTGATCGTGAAGACCGGCGACGGTGAGGTCATGGTCCCGTTCGTGAAGGCGATCGTCCCCACGGTCGACATCGGTGCCGGGATCGTCACGGTCACGCCGCCCACCGGTTTGTTCGAGGAACTCCCGGAGGCCGACGAAGCCCCCGAGACGTCGACGGCCGGTCCGGTCGAGTCCGAGGCCTCCGACGAGGATCAGGACGACACCGGAGCGTCGCAGCCGGAGCAGTAGAACCCGTTCCGAGTCGGTCCTCCCGGCTCGGAACACCCACGACGGAGGCGTCGGTTGCATGCAACCGGCGCCTCCGTCGTCGTCTCCGGCAGATCACGCCGGTACCGGCTGCAGATCACGCCAGAACCGGCTCGCTCTGACGATCGCCGTCCGCGACCCGAGCGAGGACCGCGGCGATCCGGCCGGTGCACCCACCGCAGCCGGTACCGGCGCGGGTCGCCTTGCCGATGCAGGCGACCGTGGTACTGCCCGATTGCGCGGCATCCATGATCCTGCCGACCGTCACGCCGTTGCACGTACAGACGGTCGTCGAGGGGGCGAACGCGTCGGCGGAGGCACCGCCGATCGCGTCCGGCCCGTCGAGCCGGAGCAGTACCGAGCGATCCGCCGGCAGTTCGCCGCCCCCGTCGTACAGGAGCGTCAGCTCGGCCGCAGTGCGCGGCATACCGACGCAGACGAAGGCGGTCAGGACCCCGGCGCGGGTGATCATCTTGACGTAGCGGCCGTGGTCGGGGTCCGCCCACACCGAGACGCTGCGTGGAGCGGCCGGATGCACGCTGCACCCGTCAGCGGTCGTCGGCTCGACGTCCCAGGGCTCGGCCTGGACGTCGCCGACCGCGACGACGTCGACCCGCTCGGCCTTGAGCGCGACGGTGCTCGGCCGCTCGACCGGTGGCGGACCCAGCTCGAGCGGTGGTCCGCCGGCCGCGGCCTCGAGCAGGAGACGAGCGGCGAGCCACTCGGCCTGCCGCCATCCTGGGCCGATGAGCCCCGACGGGCCGCCGGGGACGATGCGTTCGCGGCGCAGGTCCGGTGTCGGCGTCAGCACGTGCGCGCAGTCGCCGATGGCGAAGATCCGTTCGTCCGACCAGCTGCTGAGGTCTTCGCCGACGAGCACCCCGGAGCCGACACGGACCCCGGCGAGGGTCGCCAGATCGGAGCGTGCGCTCACCCCGCACGACAGGACGAGCAGATCGCCGGTGATCCGTTTCCCGTCGGCGGTGATCAGCGCTTCGAAGTGCCTCCCGCCCGCGGGGTCGTCCCGATGGCCGACCGCCTCGGCGCGGCTGTGTGCGATGACCTCGACACCCGCTGCCCGGAGCGCCGCGGCGAGCACGGAGCCGCCGCCGCGGTCGAGGTTCCGCGGCATCGGGGTGGGGCCGTGGTGGACGACGACCACGTCGGCGCCGGCGCGCGCGGCGGAGAGCGCGAGCTCCAGTCCCAGGACACCGGCACCCAGGACGACGATCCGGCCGCCCGATCGGACGACCTCGGCGACGGCGTCGGCGTCCGCGAGGTCACGCAGGGTGCAGACGCCGCGGGGAAGGTCGTGGTCGGACAGCAGCAACGACCGTCCGTACTTCTCGAGCGCCGGGAGGTCCCGCTTCCGTCGATCGACGCCGTCGAGTGTCGGAACGTTCGCGCGCGCACCCGTCGCCAGGACGAGCCGGTCGTAGGGGAGCATCTCCCCGGTGTCGAGTTCGACGGTCCGCATCTCGCGATCGATCTGCATCGCGGTCGTGCCGCGCAGGACACGGATACCGTCACGGGCGAGGTCCTCGGCACTGACGAGCGTCATATCGGCGAGTCCGGTCGCGCCGACCGCGTGATCGGCGACCAGTACCCGGTTGTACGCGTCGACCGGTTCCTGCCCGACCACGGTCATCTGGATCGAGCCGTCCCGCACGCCGGGCGCGACCTCCTCGGCGAATCGCGCACCGACCGGGCCGAATCCGACCACGACGATGCGGAGTGGTCGACCTGGTCGCGGACTCATCGGAGGGCTCCGGTCGCTGTGGCTTCCGGCAGTGGTGCGCCAGCGGCCGGGCGCAGTCGCACCACCGCGCGCTTGAAGTCCGGCATCCCGGAGATCGGATCGACCGCGTCCTGCGTCAGGAGGTTCGCCGACGCGTCGCCCGGGTAGTGGAACGGCAGGAAGACGGTGTCGTGACGGATGTCGCCGTCCACACGGGCTCGAACCGTCAGCGTGCCCCGGTGGTTCGAGACCTCGACCAGTCCGCCCTCGACGATGCCGAGTCGTGCCGCCGTCGCGGGGTGGACCTGGACGAAGACCTCGGGGCAAGCGTCGTCGAGCTCGGGGATGCGGCGGGTCTGGGTGCCCGACTGGTAGTGCTCGAGGAGGCGTCCGGTCGTCAGGGTGAGTTCCTCCCCGGTCTCGGGCGACTCCGAGGGCCTCGCAGGGCGGACTGGGACGATCCGGGCGAGGCCGTCGTCGTGCGCGAACCGTTCCGCGAACAGCCGGGGTGTGCCGCCGCTGCCGACGGGGAACGGCCAGTGCGCGGCGAGACCGGTGTCGAGCAGGGCGTGGCTCAGTCCCGAGTAGTCGGCGACCCCTCCGGCGGATGCGGCCGCCAACTCGTCGAACACGATTGACGGGTCCAGCTCGAATCGGCCCGGAGCATCGAGACGACGGGCGAGTTCGTGCATGATCCAGAGCTCGCTGCGGACGCCGACCGGAGCATCGAGCGCCCGCCGGCGGCGGATCACGCGCCCCTCCAGCGACGTCATGGTGCCCTCCTCCTCCGCCCACTGCGTCGTCGGGAGGACGACGTCCGCGAGCGCGGCGGTCTCCGACAGGAAGAAGTCGCAGACGACGAGCAGCTCGAGGCGGCCGAGTCCGTCCCGGACCGTCTGCACGTTCGGAGCGGATACGACGACGTTCGAGCCGTGGACCAGGAGCGCGTGCACACCGTCCGGTTCACCGAGTCGGTTCAAGAGGGCGACGGCCGGCAGCCCGGGACCAGGGATCGATTCGACCGGCACACCCCACACCTCGGCGACGTGACGGCGGGCTTCCGGATCGGTGATCTTGCGGTACCCGGGTAGTTGGTCGCACTTCTGACCGTGTTCGCGGCCGCCCTGGCCGTTGCCCTGGCCGGTGAGCGTGCCGTAGCCCGATCCCGGCCGGCCCGGTAGTCCGAGTACGAGTGCGAGGTTGATGGCGGCGGTGGCCGTGTCGGTGCCGTCGACATGCTGCTCGACGCCGCGACCGGTGAGGATGTAGGTGCCGTCCGAGGCTGCGAGCCGACGAGCCACGTCTCGGAGGACCGGCGCCGGCACACCGGTCACGGATTGGACGCGTTCCGGCCACCACGCGCTCACGCTGCGCCGCAGGCCGTCCAGCCCGGTCGTGCGCTCGGCCAGGTAGGCGTCGTCGGCGAGCCCTTCGGTGAGGACGATGTGCGTCAGCCCCAGGAGCAGGACCAGATCCGTCCCGGGCGCGGGCTGCACGTGGACTCCACGTCCGGTCTCGGTGAGTCGTGCGGTGGCGGAGCGGCGCGGATCGACCACGATGAGGCCGCCCGCGGCCTGAGCACCGACGAGATGCCCGATGAACGGGGGCATCGTCTCCGCGACGTTGGAGCCGAGGAGCAGGATGGTCGACGCGTCGTCGAGGTCCTCCAGCGGGAACGGCAGCCCCCGGTCGACCCCGAACGCACGGTTGCCCGCTGCCGCGGCGGACGACATGCAGAACCGACCGTTGTAGTCGATCCGGCTCGTCCCGATCGCGATCCTGGCGAACTTGCCCAGCTGGTAGGCCTTCTCGTTCGTGAGGCCACCGCCTCCGAAGACCCCGATGGCGTCCGCCCCGCGCTCGTCGCGGAGGCGGAGGATGGTCGATGCGACGAGGTCGAGGGCCGCATCCCAGCTCGTCTCGGCCAGCTCACCGGTGACGTCGCGCACCAGAGGGGTCGTGAGGCGATCGTCGCGCGCGAGGAGCTCGGCCGACGTCCACCCCTTCTTGCAGAGGCCGCCCCGGTTCGTCGGGAAGTCCCGTCCGGCGACGTCGACCGGGAGCCTCGGAACGACCCCGTCCACCGCCGCGGTCCGGGTGAGGGACATCGCGCACTGCAACGCGCAGTACGGGCAGTGGGAGTCGGTCACCGGGGCGGTGGGACGAGGCATGCGTGGTCCTTCGATCAGGAGCGGGTGGAGCGACGACTCAGAGTCGCTGGCCGGCGAGTGACGCGTTCTTGCGGAAGTAGACGAGGAAGGTGACCGCGAACAGGACGACGTACGCGCCGATGAAACCGATGAACGCGGCAGAGTAGCTGCCGGTCGCGCCGTGCGAGAACCCGAGGATCTGTGGGATCACGAAGCCGCCGTAGGCTCCGATCGCCGAGATGAGCCCGAGCGCTGCGGCGGCCTTGCGCTGCGTCCCGACGTCGCCGCTGCGGTGGTGGGCGTCGCGCAGGCCGGATCGCGCCGCGAAGACACTGGGGATCATGCGGTACGTCGAGCCGTTCCCGACACCGGCGGCGACGAACAGGAGCAGGAAGCAGCCGAGGAACAGCCAGAAGTTCGCCAGCGGCATGGTCCACAGCACCGCGAGCGCCCCCAGGGCCATGACGGCGAACGCGCTCATCGTGACGACGGCCCCTCCGAAGCGGTCGGCGAGACGCCCACCGAAGGGTCGTGCCAGCGAGCCGATCAGGGCTCCGAGGAAGGCGAGCGAGATCGATGCCGAACCGACGGCGAAGGAGGAGAAGTCGGGGAACTGGTCCGCGATGAGCTTGGGGAACACACTCGCGAAGCCGATGAACGAGCCGAAGGTGCCGATGTACAGGAGTGCGAGGAGCCAGAGGTGCGGTTCCCGGAGCGCGGCGGCGGATCCGCGGAGGTCCGCCTTCGCTGACGACAGGTTGTCCATGTAGCGGTAGGCGCCGAACATCGCGAGGAGGATGAAGGGGACCCAGATCCATCCGGCCAGGCTCAGATTGAGGGTGGCCGCGGCTCCGACGGTGACCGCGATGGGGACGACGAACTGCGCGACCGCTGCCCCGAGGTTGCCGCCCGCCGCGTTCAGTCCGAGCGCCCAACCCTTCTTCCGCTGCGGGTAAAAGTAGGTGATGTTCGACATGGAGCTGGCGAAGTTGCCACCGCCGAAGCCGGCGAGTCCGGCGACGACGAGCATGACGCCGAACGGGGTGTCCGGATTGCCCACACACAGCGCGAGCGCGATGGACGGGATGAGGAGCAGCCCCGCCGAGATGATCGTCCAGTTGCGCCCGCCGAACCGCGGGACCATGAACGAGTACGGGAACCTGAGGGTCGCACCGACGAGGCTCGGCATCGAGATGAGCCAGAAGGTCTCGGCCGTGGAGAAGGAGAACCCGGCAGTCGGGAGCATGACGACGACGATGCTCCAGAGCTGCCAGACCACGAAGCCGAGGAATTCCGCGAAGATCGACCACCGGAGGTTCCGCCCAGCGATGCCGCGGCCCTCCCGATCCCAGAACGCGGTGTCCTCGGGATTCCACCCGTCGATCCAACGACCGGGGCGGTGGGTCAGGGCGACCGGGGTGACGGCCGGTGTCGACGTGGTCGGTGGGGCGTCGGCTGCTTCGAGGTTCGTGGTCATGGCTGCTCCGAGCGTTCGGTGAAGCGGGACGGGACGGTTACTGTCTCCGAAGCTACCGACGCCGTGTTTCGGGGCCCCACCCGCGAGGTAACACCTGGATCACCGCCTGCTCACAGGCACTCATCACCCTGGTGAGGCGGATGAACGCGCGCGGTCCAGGGGCCGGATCGGCCGCCGTCAGACGTCGAGGCGGTAGCCGCGCTTGACGATGGTGTTGATGAGTCCGGGCACGCCGAGCGTCTGGCGGAGACGGCTCATCTGCACTTCGAGCGCGTGGTGGTCCGCGGCTGCGGGCAGCGCGTCGGCCAGTGCGGCGCGCGAGAGGACGGCTCCGTTCGCGCGGACGAGGGCGCGGAGGAGCGCGAGCGAGTTCGGGGGGAGCCGGACCCGCGAGCCGGGCAGCTCCACGATGGAGCCACGGATGGCGATCGGGCCGTGCAGCGTCTCGGCTCGGAGGATCGCGTGCTGCTCGAGGTGTTCGCACAGCAGCCGGATGAGTGCCCCCATGCGGAACCGCTCGGGGACGATGGGCTCGATGTCCTGAGCGAGCAGTGGCGCCGCCGTGACCGGCCCGACCGCCGCGCACAGCACGTCGCGACGGAAGGCGTCGACGACGGCGTCCTCCTGACCGAGTGCTTCCGCGGCCGTGAACAGGGCGACGACCGACGGGGCACTCGTGAAGGTGACCGCGTCGAGGGAGCCACTCACGATCGCCTCGACGAGTCGCCGCACACGCTCGTCAGTCGCATCGGGGTCCGTCCACCGGTAGGGGGCGACCGTGTGCACCTCCTGGTGGACGGCACGGAGCCGTTCGAGCTGGCGCTCGTCGGTGTACCCGTGGAGCTGGACGGCGACGCGGAGACCGGCCGGGTAGTCGGCGACGACCTTGTCGACGAGCGAGGCTGTGGTCTCGCGGTCGCTCATGCCCACGTCGTTCAGACCGGCTGCTCGGATTGCACCGCGTGCCTTGGGCCCACGGACGAGGATGGCCGTCTCGGCGAGCGCTTCGAGGAGTTCGTCGCCGAGGCCAGCGGCGTCGGCGACCTCGAACCACCGTCGGATGCCGTACGAGGTCGTGGCGAGCAGGACGTCGGGGCGTGCGGCGATGATGTCGCGGGTGTCGTCGATGAGCGGTTCGTCATGCTGTGCGTGTGCGATCCGCAGCGTCGGTGCGTGCACGACGGTGGCGCCGCGCCGCTCGAAGGCGTCGATGAGGTCCTGCGATCGACGGTCGCTCGTCACGCCGATCCGGAAGCCCTCGAGCTGGTCCGCGCGGAATCCCGGGACCGGAGTCGTGACGTCCGGGCCGGCGTCGGCGGCCGGCGGGGTGGTGTCGATCACGCCGATGCCCCCAGACGTTCGGCCCGCGCCAGCAGTTCCGAGGCCTCGGCGTCACCGTCGAAGGCGAAGGCGACGACGTGGCCGATCACGATGACCGCCGGTGACCGCACACCGGCGGCTGCGGCGACGTGGAGGATCGTCCCGAGGTCTGCCACGGTGGTGCGCTGGGTCTCGCTGTAGCCGCGCTCGATGATCGCGACAGGGGTGTCGGCGGCGAGTCCCGAGGTGAGGAGTCCGTGGGAGATGGAGGGCAGCGTGCCGACACCCATGAGGACGACGATGGTCCCACCGAGGCCGGCGAGGTGACGGTGTTCCTCGTCGGAGAGCGGCGCATGACCACTGACCACGGTGAAGAGGTGACTCAGGTTCCGGTGCGTGAGGGGGATCCCGGCAGCCGCGGGCACGGCGACGGAACTCGAGACGCCCGGGATCACGCGGACGGGGACGCCCGCGCGGTGGCAGGCCAGGACTTCCTCGCTGCCGCGCCCGAAGACGTACGGGTCGCCTCCCTTGAGGCGGACGACCGCCGCGCCGTCGAGCGCGTGTTGCACCATGACGGTCTCGATGCCGTCCTGTCCGATCGGGTGATGGCCGGGGCGCTTGCCGACGTCGACGAGGAGCGCGTTCGGGGCGAGCTCGGGGAGGGTGTCGTGGGGTGCGAGCCGGTCGTAGAGGACCACGTCCGCGTCGCGGAGGGCCTCGACGGCGGCGACGGTCAGCAGCGCGGGATCGCCCGGTCCGCCGCCGACGAGCGTGACCCTGCCTGGACCCGACATCTACGCCCCTTCCCTCACTGGAATGGTAGGCCCTGCGAGATAGACGGCCTCGCCGCGGTCGATCTCCTCCGTTGTCGCGGGCCGGTACTGGCCTCGCTCCGCGACCCGCGCGAGTCGCGGTTCGGCGTCACCCGGCTCGTTGACGAAGGAACGGAACCGGCGGAGGCGCTCCGGGTCGGCGAGGGTCGCCGCCCACTCGTCCTCGTACCCGTCCACATGGGCGGCCATGGCCTGTTCGAGTTCGGCGGCGAGTCCGAGCGAGTCCTCGACGACGACCTCCCGCACGTGGTCGAGCCCGCCGTCGAGGTCCTCCATCCACCTGGCCGTGCGCTGCAGTCGATCCGCCGTCCGGATGTAGTACATGAGGTAGCGGTCGATGTACCGGATGAGCGTCTCGTCGTCGAGGTCTCCGGCCAGGAGCTGCGCGTGGGTCGGCTGGAACCCTCCGTTGCCGCCGACGTACATGTTCCAGCCCTGCTCGGTGGCGATGATCCCCACGTCCTTACCACGTGCTTCGGCGCACTCGCGCGCGCACCCGGAGACGCCGAACTTGAACTTGTGCGGTGCCCGGAGGCCGCGGTACCGGAGTTCGAGGTGGACCGCCATGCCCACGGAGTCCTGTACGCCGAAGCGGCACCAGCTGGAGCCGACACAGCTCTTCACGTTGCGGAGCGACTTCCCGTACGCCTGTCCGGACTCGAAGCCGGCGTCGACGAGGATGCGCCAGATGTCGGGCAGCTGTTCGAGGCGGGCGCCGAACAGGTCGATGCGTTGACCGCCCGTGATCTTCGTGTACAGCCCGTAGTCGGTGGCGACCTGCGCGATGACCGCGAGCTTCTGCGGTGTGATCTCGCCACCGGGGATCCGGGGGACCACGGAGTAGGTGCCGTCCTTCTGCATGTTTGCGAGCGCCCGGTCGTTCGTGTCCTGCAGCGTCCCCCGGCCGCCGTCGAGGATGTACCCACCCTGCTGGCTGGCCAGGATGGAACCGATCACCGGCTTGCACACGTCGCAGCCGCGGCCGGTGCCGTAGCGCGCGAGGATCTCGTCGAAGGAGGTGAGGCCGAGCACCCGGATGGTCTCAAACAGCTCCTGGCGGGACAGTTCGAAGTGTTCGCAGAGTGCCCGCGAGACGGCGATGCCGGACTTCGTCAGCTCCGTCTCGAGGATCTTCTTCACGAGCGGGACGCAGGAGCCGCACTGGGTCCCGGCACGGGAGCAGGTCTTGAGCGCCCCCAGCTCGGTACACGCCTCGCCGTGCACGCCCGCGATCGCGTCTCGGACGGTCCCCGCGGTGACGGCGTTGCATGCGCAGACGAGCGCTGCGTCGGGGAGCTCGTCCCCGGCCGGTGCCTCGATCCCTGAGGCCGACAGGTAGGCGGCCGGCTCACTGGACAATTCAGCGCCGAGGAGCGGACGCAGCGAGGCGTAGGGCGAGGCGTCGCCGACGAAGACCCCGCCCAGAAGGGTCTTGGCGTCGTCCGTCATGACGAGCTTCTGGTACAGCCCCCGCGCCGGGTCCGCGTACACGATCTCGAGACTCTGCTCCGTGCGTGCAAGTGCGTCGCCGAAGCTCGCGACGTCGACGCCGGACAGCTTGAGCTTCGTCGCGTCGTCGACGGTCGTGAACTCCGCCTCGCCACCGAGCAGCCGATCCGCGACGACCTCGGCCATCGCGTTCGCCGGCGCGACGAGGCCGGTGCATCGACCGTCGAAGCACGCGACCTCGCCGATGGCCCAGACACCAGGCGCAGACGTCCTGCAGTCGGTCCCGATCACGACACCGCCGCGGTCACCGAGCTCGATTCCGGCATCGCGGGCCAGCTCGTCCCTGGCGCGGATACCGATCGCGAACACCACGATGTCGACGTCGACCTGCTGGCCGCTCGAGAACTTCACGCCCGAGACACCGCCCTGCTCGTCCACGAGGATCGACCGTGGCCTCGTCCCCAGATGCAGACCGATGCCCTGGCCGCCGATGATGCGCCCGAGGGCTCGACCGGCTCCCTCATCCAGCTGGGCGGACATGAGCCACGACCCGGAGTGCACGACACTCGCCTCGGCACCGAGCCGTGCCGCACCACCGGCAGCCTCGAGCCCGAGCAACCCGCCGCCGGCGACGATCACCCGGGCGGGACGGCCTCTCAGGGCGCCGATGCGCTCGATCTCCGACACCAGCAGGTCCACGTCGTCGATCGTCCGGTAGACGAGGGCGTGTTCCGAACCGTCGATCTCGGGCACCGGGGCCGAGGAGCCGGTCGCCAGGACCAGCTCGTCGTATGAGACGACCCTCCCCAGGGAGGTGTGCACCGTCCGGGCCTCGCGGTCGATCCGGTCGGCGCGTTCGCCCAGCAGGAGCGACACGTGCTGCTCGTCCCAGACACCAGTCGGCGCGAGCGTGAGGTCGATCGCCGCATCGTCGAGACGCTTGCTCAGTGCCACACGATCGTAGGGACGGTGGAGCTCCTCGCAGACGACCGTGATGTGCATGGTGCGCCCGGCGTCGCGACTGTGCAGGGCATCGACCAGCCGGTGCGCGGCCGGGCCGCCGCCGACCACGACGACGCGACGCGACAGATCTCCTGCGGTGGGATCGATCATCATGGGCCCCCTCGGCTCGTGTTCCAGCGAGCGTACTGACACGGCGTTTCCGGTCCGTTGCCCGCATGTGTCCCGAACGCGTCCAGGACCGCACACGACGCCCGGCCGGATGTGAGGTCGGTTTCACCTCACCGAAACGTCACGGGTGATCCGACGAAACACCCCGCCCGTAGCGTCGGTGCTCCGACGCACGATCAGGAGGCCGACGATGAGCATCACGATGCAGCAGCACACGGGGCGGACGGCGCTCGCCGAGTGGCGACGCGTCTGCGCCATCGACGACCTCGAGCTCTCCTGGGGCGAGGTGGCGTTGCTCCGCGCCCGGCAGATCGCGGTGTTCCGCATCGGGGCCGAGGAGGTCTACGCCGTCGACCATCGGGACCCGCACACGGCCGCGCCGGTGATGGCTCGCGGCATCGTCGGTTCCCGAGGGGAGCGACCGACGATCGCGTCACCGTTGCACAAGCAGGTGTACGACCTCGGCACGGGCGAGTGCTTCACCGACCCGAACCTCTTCCTCCAGACCTTTCGCACCCGCATCGTGGGCGGTTTCGTGGAGATCGAGCTGGGGGAGGACGCATGACCCTGCTCGAGGCCGCGGTGCGCCGCCCGCAGACGCGGACGAGTCCGGCGCTCCTGGCCGTGTCCCACGGGACGAGTTGCCCGATCGGACAGGCCTCCGTCGCCGCGCTCGTCGACGCCGTCGGACGATCGCGTGCCGACCTCCACGTCGCCGGCGGCTTCGTCGACGTCCAGCAGCCCGACGTCCCGGCCACCCTCGGTTCGATCGAGCCCGAGCGGCCCGCGGTGGTCGTGCCGTTGCTCCTGTCCGCGGGGTTCCATGTCCACGTCGACCTCGTCGAGGACCTCGCGGCGACGGATCGACCGACGGCACTCGGGCGGGCGATGGGACCGGACGACCGCCTCGTGACGGTCCTCGCCAGTCGACTGGAGGCGCTGCACGTGACGCCGGATGATCGGATCGTGCTCGGAGCGGCCGGGTCCACCGACGCCCGGGCCGTCGCGGACTGCGTCGACATGGGACGCCGGCTGGAATCGCGACTGCGTGTGCCGGTCGAGACGGCGTTCGTCTCCGCGGCTCAGCCGTCGGTGCCCGACGCGGTGGCGGCGGCCCGAACGAGCCGACCGCGAGGGCGGGTCATCATCGCCACCTACCTGCTGGCGCCAGGCTATTTCGCGCGGCTGCTCGAGGAGGCGGGAGCGGACCTCGTGACGCAGCCGCTCCTCCACCTCGGAGAGGTTCCCGATCCCGGCATCGTCGACCTCGTGGTCGACCGTTACGAGGAGGCTTCGGCCGGACTGTCGGGCTGACCGACGCGACCGGGACGACGACCGTCGCGCGAATAGACTGCTCCTCATGCGCATCGACATCGTCACGATCTTCCCGACCTTCTTCGATGCTCTGGACCTCTCGCTGCTCGGCAAGGCGAAGCAGAGCGGGCTCATCGAACTGGACGTCCACGACCTGCGGGATTCGACGCACGACCGTCACCGCACCGTCGACGACACCCCGTACGGCGGGGGAGCCGGCATGGTCATGAAGCCGGAACCCTGGGGCGAGGCGCTCGACGGCATCCTGGGCGACGACACCGAGGAGGAGCCGCTGGTCATCTTCCCGTCTCCGGCGGGCGAGGTGTTCACGCAGGCGATGGCCCGCGAGCTCGCGGCCGAGCCGCACCTCGTCTTCGGCTGCGGCCGGTACGAGGGCATCGACCACCGCGTCTTCGACCACACGGCCAGCCGAGCGCGGGTCCGGCTGGTGAGCCTCGGCGACTACGTCCTCAACGGGGGAGAGGTCGCCGTGATGGCGATGATCGAGGCGATCGGTCGGCTCGTCCCGGGGGTCGTGGGCAACCCCGAGAGTCTCGTCGAGGAGTCGCACGAAGACGGGCTGCTCGAGTACCCGAGCTACACGAAGCCTGCCGAGTGGCGAGGACTCCCGGTACCGCCGGTGCTGCTGAGCGGCAACCACGGTGCGATCGCCACCTGGCGTCGTCAGCAGCAGATCGAGCGGACCCGCGAGGTCCGCCCGGATCTGCTGCCCGCCGACGAGCCGGACGCCTGAGCGCCCAGGGGTGCTGTGCGTGACGACTGTCAGGGTCGACGCCGTACGGCGGCGGCGATGCCGGCGATGACGAGGACCGCCCCGGTCGCGATGATCGCCCCGGTGATCCATCCCAAGGGGTCGATGCGCACCTCGGTGAGGTTGGTGACGAGCATGGCCCCGGCGAAGACGAGCAGGAGCACGCCCCAGAGGATCGTGCCGAAGCGCGGCGCCCGACCACCTCGATCCGTCGGGCGGACACCGGTCCTCGGCTCATCGGCCGTCTGCGCGGTGGTCGTCTGCGCGGTGGTCGGCCGTGCGGCGTCCGACTCCGTGGCTTTCGTCTGATTGGTCTCCGGAGGAGTCGGTTCCGTCGCCGCGTCGACCGGGAGTGACATGTCCGCCGCTCCGGTCCGGTCGTCCTGCTCGCTCATCGTCCCGCCTCCGCTTCCTCGGTCACGACAGCGCTGCCGGCGACCGTCCACACCCGTACCCGCGTCGTGTCGCTCGATGTCGTGCGGCCGTACCGCGCATCCTCTTGGAAGAGAGCCCCGCCACGTCGGTCCGTTCCGTCCCGACCGTCGCGGTCCGTCTCCAGTGTGCCCGCGATCGCCGAGAACTCGACGATGACCGGCACGTCCTCGGGGAGGAGGACGTCGACCTCGCCGGCGACCATCCACACGTCGATGGTCCCGCCGCGCAGCGCGTCGTCGTCGGCGAGCTCGCGCAGGTCGAGGGTGGGTTGGCCGGCGATCATCACGTAGCCCCGCCGATCATCCGTCCCCGCTGCAGCGACGGTCCAGGTCGTGCGACCGACAGGGGAGAACGTTGAACCCGCCGGGAACACCCCGGTGACGAGCAGGGAGATCACGGCGGCCCAGGTGAAGAGCCCGAGCCAGCCACTCTCCCGTCCGCTGATACCCGCGACGATCGTCGCGACGGCGAGTGCTCCGAGGGCGCTGGCGAGGCCGATGACCACGACGACCGGGATCGAGAAGCCGGCGCCTGCAGCGACGACGGCCGCACCCGCACCGGCGAGCAGTGCCAGGCCGAGGGTGATCGCCACGAAAGCTGCTCCAGGCTGCTTCGACCGGTGCTCCCGCGCCTTCGTCTCGCGTTCGGCCCGCTGCTCGGCGCGCTGCCGGTTCATCTCGTCCCGGAACTCCTGGCTCGTCCAACCGCGCTGCTGGCTCGGAGCCCCGTCCCAGGCGGTGGCGGTGGCGGCTCCAGGGAGCGGGACGGTCGCGCCCGCATGGCCTGGCGAACCGTCGACCTTCGCGAGCGACACCGGGTTCGCGGCACCGGGGGAGGCCGGGGCCGAGCCGGCAGGGCCCGAGGGGGAGGCCGTGGGCGATGGTGCCGTCGGCTTCGGGATCGAGGCGTCACTGGTCCACGGGTCGCGCTGCGGCGGTGTCTCAGGCGGCGTCGGCCGCCCTGGGTCGCGGCGGGAGAACATCACGATCAGCCAGACCGCCGCGGCGACCAGGGCGATCACCCAACCGGCGGTCATGGTCGACTCCAGCCACCCGGGCAGGTTCCACGCATGCGGCACGCCGTCCCACCAGAGGCCTCGCATGAACGGCACGGCGGTGAGGACCGCGAGGATGCCGATCGCGACGATCGCCGGGTCGAAGACGCCCCGGATCGCACGCTCGAGGTGGATCCGACCCTGCTGGTCGGGGATGAGCGCCCAGCCCGCGGCGTAGACGAAGAGGACCGGCCCGCCCAGGATCGCGATGACGATGAGGGCTCCGCGCACGATCATCGGATCGAGGCCGAGCCGGGCCGCGACACCCCCGGCGACGCCGCCGAGCCACGAGTCGCTCGAGCGACGGAGACCGGTGGACCGCCACCAGTCGAAGAAGCGGGTCGTCGGATCCTGCGGGGCGGGTGCCCCCGGTTCTGCCCCGGTGGGCGGCGTGCTGTGGTTCGTCATGGTCCGATTCTGGCGAAGCGTCCGGGTCCTTCCCATCCGGCATGACCCTGAGCGAACCCTGATCCTGTCGTCCCAAGGTGCCGACCGCACCCCGAACTGCTTGGATGGCTCCATGGGAACCGAGGTGATGAGCCGTCCGAGGCGCCGCCTGCTCGGCGGTGTCTGTGCAGGCTTCGCCGAGCACACCGGTCTCCCCGTCGCCGCGGTGCGGACCGCGACGGTCATCCTCGCGGGTTGCGGCGGAGCGGGCCTGCTCCTCTATGTGTGGCTGTGGGTCATGACGCCGACGCAGGGCGCGGACGCACCGCTCGATCCCCGTGAGCACCTGCTCCGGCCGGCCTCGACCGATGACGGAGGCGACCTCGACGGCCCCCGTCATGCGCCGATCACGGAGGTGCTGCTCGGGATCGCCCTGCTCGCGGCGGGGACCGCGCTGATCGCGACCCGGACCGGGCTGGACATCCCACTCGAGGCCGTCATCCCCGTCATCGTGGTCCTCGCGGGAGCCGCACTCGCGTGGCGGCAGTTCGGCGAGCGTGGTCGCGGTGAGGGCTCACGTGCCCTCCTGATCCGCGTGCTCGGAGCGCTCGTCCTCGTTGTCCTCGGCATCCTCCTGTTCTTCGTCACCGGTGACCGCCCGAACATGTGGACGGTCATCGTCGCAGCGATCGCCGTGCTCCTCGGGGTCGCCGTGGTGATCGCGCCCTGGGCGCTCCAACTGAACCGCGAACTCGCCGACGAGCGCGCCGCGCGGATGCGCGAGGCCGACCGCGCCGAGATCGCCGCGCACCTGCACGACTCCGTGCTCCAGACGCTCGCGCTCATCCAGCAGCAGGCCGGTCCGGGGAGCGAGGCGTCCCGTCTCGCCAGGGCGCAGGAGCGCGAGCTGCGGAACTGGCTCTTCTCCGGCGGAACCGCTCCGACGGGCGACCTCGCGACCGAGCTGCGGACCATCGCGGCCGCGGTGGAGTCCGACCACACGGTGCGCGTCGACGTCGTCGCGGTCGGGCGCGCGATCGACGACGCCCCGGAGCCGCTCCTCGCCGCCGCACGGGAGGCCGTGCTCAACGCGGCACGTCACGCCGGCGGCGACGTCTCCGTCTACCTGGAGACGGCACCGCAGCGGATCGAGGTGTCGATCTCCGACCGCGGCCCCGGGTTCGACCTGGAACAGGTCCCGCGGGACCGCCTCGGGGTCCGGGAGTCGATCATCGGCCGGATGCAGCGCATCGGCGGCGAGGCGACCATCCGATCGGGGCCCGGCGGACGAGGTACCGAGGTCCGTCTCGTCCTGCCCGTCCACGACGCCGCGCCGACTGCGCCGCAGCCCGACACCGTCCCGACCGTTCCGAGGAGCCGACCATGAGCGACCGACCACTGACCGTCGTGATCGTCGACGACCACTCGATCTTCCGTTCCGGGCTGCGCAGCGAGCTCGATCCCGGCATCGAGGTGCTGGGGGAGGCCGGCGACGTGGAGGAGGCCATCCGGGTGATCGGGGAGACCCGCCCGCAGGTCGTGCTGCTCGACGTCCACCTGCCGGGTGGCACCGGCGGCGGTGGCGCGGACGTGATCGCCGGGTCGGTGTCGATCGCGCCCGCCACCCGGTTCCTCGCGCTCAGCGTCTCGGACGCCGCCGAGGACGTGGTCCGGGTCATCAGGGCCGGAGCGCGCGGGTATATCACCAAGAGTTCCTCGGGGGCCGAGGTCGCGGAGGCGGCCCGACGGGTCGACGACGGCGACGCGGTCTTCTCACCCCGGCTCGCGGGATTCGTCCTGGACGCCTTCGGTGCCGTGACGGGGGAGACGGCGGAGTCCGTCGACGAGCTCGACCGGCTTTCCGCCCGCGAGCAGGAGGTCATGCGCCTCATCGCCCGCGGTTACGCCTACAAGGAGGTCGCGACGGAGCTGTTCATCTCCGTGAAGACCGTGGAGACCCACGTGTCGAGCGTGCTGCGCAAGCTGCAGTTGTCCTCGCGCCACGAACTCGCCGCCTGGGCTCTGCAGCGCAAGCTCCTCTGACCACGCGGCCCGGGACCGACATCGGCCGACAGCGAACGACCAGTGCACGCTCAGGAGCCCGGCGGTAGCCTGAGAGACATGATCATCCGTCGGGCGTTCTACTACTGGCGATTCGCCGCGATCTTCGTGCTGCCCGCCTGGCCGTTCGTCGGATGGGGACTCTTCGGTGAGAGCGGCTGGAGCCTCTTCGGGCTCTTCATCGCCATGCCGATCCTCGCCATCGCGCTCGCTGCGATCGCGTTCCTCATCTCCGCCCGGGCCAGCGTCCGGACGACGAAGCTCGTGTCCTGGACGGACGTCGGCCTGCTCACGCTCTGGCACGTCACGATCATCTGCTTCGGCTCCTTCAGCTCGGGCGTCGCCCTCTGGGCGGTCCTCGGCGTCGTCGCCGGCCTCGCCGCCTTCTGGGGCGTCATCGCGCAACTCATCTCCGAGACGGCACGCCGGGCTCGGGAGACGATGGCCGAGTTCGAGCGCATGGCCGCTGCAGCCGGGCCAGGCACGATGCCCGGATCGGCGATCCCGCCGCAGCCGCGGTTCGATCCCGGCCCGATCGACGGCGGCGAGTTCATCGTCATCGAGGAGTCGAAGCCCGACGAGCGCCGCTGAGCGGTCGTCTCCACCGCTGTCGCCCGCGCCGTCCGGGGCCCGGTTTCCCATCCGGGGCCCTTTCATGACACAATTGCTGTTTGTGCCTCCGCAGTTCTGCCACAGGGGAACGCCGGCATCGGGCACACCCTTCCTTCCGAACGTATTCAGCGGTCGACCTGTGGCGGTCGCAGAGATGGAATCATCATGCACATTCTCGACTCAGTCGATGCAGCATCCCTCAAGTCGGACATCCCCGACTTCCGCGCCGGCGACAACGTCAAGGTGCACGTGAACATCATCGAGGGCAACAAGTCCCGTATCCAGGTCTTCCAGGGTGTCGTCATCGGCCGCTCCAACGAGGGTGTCCGCGAGACCTTCACGGTCCGCAAGGTGAGCTACCAGGTCGGCGTCGAGCGTACCTTCCCGGTGCACTCCCCGAACATCGACCACATCGAGGTCGTCACCCGCGGTGACGTCCGTCGCGCGAAGCTGTACTACCTCCGCGAGCTCCGTGGCAAGAAGGCGAAGATCAAGGAGAAGCGCGACAACTAGTCGTCCTCCCGGTCGCCCTCCGCGATCATTCCTGAGCTCCCCACCGGATAAGCTGGTGGGGAGCTCAGGCGGTTAAATGACAGACAATTCCCTGGCGGCAGACGCGTCGCCCGACCACCAGCAGCGCCCCCGCGGCAAACGCGGAGCGCTGCTCTTCCTTCGCGACCTCCTGATCATCTTCGTGGTCGCGCTGCTGGTCTCCTTCCTCATCAAGACCTTCCTCGTGCGGTCGTTCTACATCCCGTCCGGGTCGATGGAGAACACGCTGCAGATCCAGGACCGCATCCTGGTGAACGAGCTCGTCCCCGACGTGGTCTCGCTGAACCGTGGCGACGTGGTCGTCTTCCAAGATCCGGGCGGTTGGCTCCCGCAGACGGTCGAGGCTCCGCAGCCTCCCGTCACCGCAGCCGTCGAATGGGTGCTGTCGATCTTCGGCCTCGTCGCTCCCGACAGTGACGACCACCTCATCAAGCGCGTCATCGGCCTGCCCGGCGACCACGTGTCGTGCTGCAACCCCCTCGGGCAGATGACGGTCAACGGGGTGCCGCTGAACGAACCGTACGTGAAGCTCCCGGCCGGCACCGAGAAGGTGTCCGGAGACCCGTTCGACATCGTCGTCCCGGAGGGCTCGCTCTGGGTCATGGGCGACAACCGGTACAACTCGAAGGACTCCAGGTACAACGGCGACACACCCGGTGGTGGCTTCGTCCCGATCGACAACGTCGTGGGGCGCGCGTTCGTCATCACCTGGCCGTCCAGCAACTGGGCCTGGCTCGACAACTACCCGTCCGTCTTCCAGGGCATCCCCGCCCCAGAAGAGGAGTGATGGCCGTCAGCGAACCGACCCTCGAGGTCGAGCACGAACTGTTCGCTGCGGGTGTCCCGTCGGTCATCGGCATGGACGAGGTGGGTCGCGGAGCGATCGCCGGCCCGGTGGCCGTCGGCGCCGCGGTGGTCGCCCCGGCGTGCGGGCCGTTCCCTGAGGGCCTCCGCGACTCGAAGCTGTTGAGCGAGCGAGCGAGGACCCGCCTGGAACCGCTGGCCCGCGAGTGGGTGTTGTACGGGGCCGTCGGAATCGCGAGCCCGGCGGAGGTCGACGAGCTCGGCATCACCGCGTGCCTCGGACTCGCCGGCCGTCGGGCGCTGCTCGAACTGCACGCCGTCGGCGCGGACGTCACCGGGTCCACCGTCCTGCTCGACGGCAACAGCGACTGGCTGAGCCGGGCGCTCCAGCGACCGCTCACCATCACCACGAGGGTCAAAGCGGATCGGGATTGCGCGTCGGTCGCCGCTGCGTCCGTGCTCGCCAAGGTGCACCGCGACCGACTGATGATCGAGTTGCACGAGGCAACGCCGGAGTACGGGTGGGAGGGCAACAAGGGGTACGGCTCGGCGCAGCATCTGTCCGCCCTCTCCGAGCACGGCCTGACCCTCCACCACCGGAGCAGCTGGCTGCCCGCCTACACGTAGACTGGAGAGACCATGGACGAAGACGAGTTCGAAGACTACGACCGCGAGGTCGAACTGGCCCTCTACCGCGAGTATCGCGATGTCGTGGGTCAGTTCAAGTACGTGATCGAGACCGAGCGCCGGTTCTACCTCGCCAACGAGGTCGACCTCGTGCGGCGCGACACGGCGAACGACTTCTACTTCGAGCTCTCCATGACCGACGTCTGGGTGTGGGACGTCTACCGGTCCGACCGCTTCGTCAAGAGCGTCCGAGTGCTCACGTTCAAGGACGTCAACGTCGAGCAGCTGTCATCGCGCGACTTCGAACTCCCGAAGGAACTCACGCTCGACGAGTAGGGCGAGGCCCCCGCGACCGACAGCGCTCCACAGGCCCGCTTCGCCGCGCGCTCGTCGACGACAGACCCACCTCCGGGTAACGCGCCTCGTCTGCACGCTTGGCTGGATGCCAGGAGGTGCACATGGCACGGAAGGACGAGCTCGGCCGACGCGGCGAGCAGGTGGCGGCGGATCATCTCGAGGCGTGCGGATACCGCATCCTCGACCGCAATTGGCGATGCCCGCAGGGTGAACTCGATCTCGTCGCGGACGACGACGGCACGCTGGTCTTCGTCGAGGTGAAGACCCGTTCCGGCATTGGCTTCGGTGATCCCGCGGAGGCGGTCACCCCGAGCAAGCTGGCCCGGATCGGTCGCCTCGCCGGAGCCTGGTGTGCTGAGCACCGACCGCGATCGAGGCGGATGCGCGTCGACGTCGTCGGCATCGTGCTGCCGTCCGAAGGGGACATGCGACTCCAGCACCTGCGGGGAGTCTCCTGATGGCCGTCGCACGCACCTGGTCGGTCGCACTCGCCGGCCTCACGGGTGCGATCGTGGAGGTCGAGGCGTCTGCCGCCGCGACCGTGCCGGGTATGGCGATCGTCGGTCTTCCCGACAAATCGCTCGGGGAGGCCGCGCACCGCATCAAGAGTGCGACGGCGAACTCCGGCTGCGAGCTGCCCGGCGGCAAGCTCACGATCAACCTGTCTCCAGCGTCGCTGCCCAAGCAGGGGAGCGCCTTCGATCTCTCGATGGCGATCGCCTGCCTCGCCGTGGGCGGCCTGGTGCGCCGGGAGTCCGCAGAGCGGGTCGTCCACCTCGGTGAGCTCGGGCTCGACGGTCGGCTCCGTCCGCTCGTCGGCGTGCTGCCGGCCGTCCTCGCCGTCGCGCGCGCCGGCTACGACGCGGTGATGGTGCCGACCGCCAACGTCGACGAGGCCCAGCTCGTGCCCGGCGTCACGGTGATCGGGGCGACCTCGCTGCGTGATGCGGCCATCTGGCACGGCGCGGAACTGTCCGTGATCGACCTCGAACCCGTCCGACAGCGGGTCGATCGGCTGCCTGTGCCCGACCCACTCGATCTCGCGGACGTGGTCGGACAGCCGGATGCTGTCGACGCGATGGTCGCGGCGGCGGCCGGCGGGCACCACGTCATGATGGTCGGACCTCCCGGGGCCGGCAAGACGATGCTGGCCGCCCGGCTCCCCGAGATCCTTCCCGACCTCGACGCCGAGGCCGCGGTCGAGGTCAGCTGCCTCCGCTCGCTCATCGGTCTGCCGCCGGACGGCGCGCTCGCCCGACGACCACCGTGGGAGAGCCCGCACCACTCGTCATCGGCGGCGGCGATCATCGGTGGCGGTTCGCGCCAGATCCGGCCCGGAGCAGCCGCGCGCGCGGCGCACGGCGTGCTCTTCCTCGACGAAGCACCGGAGTTCCGCGCCGACGTCCTCGACTCACTGCGTCAGCCACTCGAAGCCGGCGTGGTCACCGTGCATCGTGCGCACGGCAGCGCGACGTTCCCGGCCGCCTTCCAACTCGTCCTCGCCGCGAACCCCTGCCCCTGCGGTCAGTACGGCACTGCGGACGGCGTCTGTACCTGTCCACCGCAGGCCCGTCGACGCTATCTCGGGCGGATCTCGGGGCCGCTCCTCGACCGGATCGACATCCGCGTGCGGGTGCACCGGATCACCTCGGCACTGACGAGTCTTTCGCAGGAGGGTGGGGTCTCCACCGCCGAGGCTCGTTCCCGCGTCGAAGCGGTGCGGGCCGCGAGCGCCGAGCGGTTGGCCGGGACCGGCTGGACGACGAACGCACAGGCGAGCGGCACCTGGCTCAGGAGCCCGCGGATGCGGCTGCCCAGGTCCGTCACCACCGCCTTGGACCGCTCCCTCGAGCGGGGAGGGATCACCATGCGTGGCTACGACCGCATCCTCCGACTGAGCTGGACGCTCGCCGACCTCGACGGAGCCGGTAGCCCCACAGCCGAGCACTTGGGGCGCGCCCTCTTCCTGCGGAAGGGCATCTCATGAGCGCGTGGTTCGGTTTGGACCGCGGGTTGGTCGAACGCCTCGTCCGAGGCCTCGGCGGCCTGGAACAGGTCGAGGCCGCGGGCAGTCCGCGCGCAGATGGAGGTGCCGAGCACGTCTCGGAGGCCGGTGATGACGTCGGCACCGCCGCGATCCGGGCGGCGTTCGCTCGGGCGGCCTGGACGATGATCGCCGAACCGGGTGACGGCGTCGCCGGGCTCGTGGTCGGTGCGCTCGGCCCTGCGGGCGCACTGTCAGCGGTCCTGGAACGGGTGGGGCCGACCGAACTGCATCGCCGCATCCTCGGCAGCGAGTGGTCGGGCGGCTCGGGCTCGACGTCGGCCGATGCCGAGTCAGACGATCCCGCTGCGATGCCGGCGTCCCGTGTGCTCGGAAGTGCACTGGAACGCTGGCGGCCCCGGCTCGTCTCGGCCGACCTCGTCGCCGCGTGTGAGACGGCGATCGAGGTCGGCGTCCGACTCCTCCTGCCCGGCGCTCCGGGCTGGCATGCGGGGTTCGAGCACCTCGGTGTGCACGCGCCGCACGCCCTCTGGCTGCGCGGCTCTCCCGACGCGCCGGCGGGAGAACGCGCCATCGCGTTGGTCGGTGCCCGGGCCGCGTCCGGTTACGGCGAGCACGTCACCCTCGAGGCGGCGGCCGGGCTCGTCGATCGGGGCTTCGTGATCGTTTCGGGTGCCGCCTACGGCATCGACGGCGCGGCGCACCGAGCCGCCCTCGGGAGCGAAGGCGTGACCGTGGCCTACCTCGCAGGTGGGGTCGATCGGCCATACCCTGCCGGTCACGACGCGCTCATCCGTCGGATCCGCGAGGCCGGCGGAGCCGTCATCAGCGAATCACCGTGCGGGTCCACACCCTCGAAATGGCGTTTCCTGCAGCGGAACCGACTCATCGCCGCAGCCTCTGCTGCGACGGTGATCGTGGAGGCAGGAGATCGCTCCGGCTCGATCAACACGGCGGGTCATGCCGCGTCCCTCGGGCGTCCGCTCGGGGCCGTGCCCGGCCCGGTCACGAGTCCGTCGTCGGCTGGCTGTCACCGGTTGATCCGTGAGTACGCCGCCACGTGCGTGACGAACGCCGCGCAGATGGCGGAGCTCGCCGGGTGGACCGCGGTCGACGCGGATGCGCAGGCGTTCGCCTCTCCGGAGGAACGCCGTGTCCGCGATGTGCTGAGCGCCCGCTCGCCGCGCACCGTCGAGGCGCTCGCGAAAGCGAGTGGTCTGAGTCCTCGCGAGGTCACCGGCGTGCTCGGTGCGCTCGATCTCGCCGGGGCCGTCGAGGAACGGGAGCGCGGGTGGGTGCTCGTCGGGGGAAGGGCGTGAGGTGATCGCTCGGCGGGGGAAGGCCACGGCGTCGGACGCTTGGGGCATGCTGTCCACGTGGACATCTGGAGCAGCATCGACGGGTTCTCGGAGCACCTCGCTTCCGAGCGTCGGCTGTCGCCGCAGACCGTTCGCGCCTACGCCTCCGATCTCCGGCAGCTCGCCGAGTTCGCCACCGGACGCGACGTCGAGCTCGTCGACGGCGTGACGCTGGACCTCCTCCGCGACTGGCTCTGGGCCGCTTCCGAGGCCGGCTCGTCCAAGGCGACGCTCGCGCGACGCACCGCCACGGCGAAGGCCTGGAGTGCCTGGCTCCTCCGCACCGGCAGGGTCGATTCGGACGTCGCAGCACGTCTCCGGAGTCCGAAGACGGGTCGGACCCTGCCACGCGTCGTCGGCCGGGGCCCGTTCGACGACCTCCTCGCGGGGCTCGAGGACCGCGCCGCATCGGGGGAGCCGAACGCCCTCCGCGACCTCGCCGTCGTCGAACTGCTCTACGCCTCGGCCCTTCGCGTGTCCGAGCTGTGCGGACTCGACCGGAACGACCTCGACCTCGACCGACTCACCGTCCGGGTCACGGGCAAAGGCGACAAGGAGCGGGTCGTACCGTTCGGCGTCCCCGCTCAGTCGGCGATCGTCGACTACCTCACGAGCGCCCGCCCGCAGCTGGTCGCCCGTGCAGCCGCGAACGACCGCGGACCGACGCCCGGCGCAGCCCTCTTCCTCGGCACGCGCGGAGGGCGGCTCGGCCCGCGCTCCGTATACACACTCGTCGCCCGGCTCCTCGACGCCGTGCCCGGTGGCGGTCCGGCAGGGCCTCACGCCCTGCGGCACACCGCCGCGACACACCTGCTCGACGGAGGAGCGGACCTCCGCGCCGTCCAGGAACTCCTCGGCCACGCGAGTCTCGCGACGACGCAGATCTACACGCACGTCTCCGTCGAACGCATCAAGGAGAGCTACCGCAACGCCCACCCGCGGGCCTGAGTCCCCGCGGTCAGCGGGAGCAGGACGGCCGGCGGCACCTCGCCGAGCAGCAGCATCGGATTGACGTAGACGCCGTCGAGCCGCACCCCGAAGTGCACGCAGCCGTCGGCGCAGTGCCCGCCGACGCCGACCGTCCCGATCGGTGCCCCACGGGTCACGCGGCTACCGACGTCGACCCAACCCACCACCGGCTCGATGCTCGAGACGTGTCCGTCGTCGTGCCGGATCACGACGAGTGGGCGGTCGACCACCGTCCCGCTGAACGTCACGACGCCGGCGGCTGCGGCGGCCACCGGCTGACCGAGCGATGCCGCGATGTCGACACCCCGGTGGCCGGCGCTGTACGGGTCGGGCGGCGCGACGAACGGCTCGGTGACGACGTGCGGGGGAGCGATCGGCCAGCTCCAGGCCGGCGCCGCTCCGGACGTGCTCACGGGTGCGAGGAGCACCAGGCAGGTGATGAGGAACCAACTGGCGATCGAGGTCATCATGATCCGAGCCTGACGGGCGCGGGCGAGCGAGTGCGGGTGGGGCGCCTCGAAGCGGGGGGACGGACCTGGTCGGACGGCCTGTGGAGCGCCGTCACCACAGTGGCCTGATGCTATGCTGAACGGAGCACCTCGCTCGTCGGGGTGACTACGCGTGCCATTTCGGCCACCACTTCCAATCGGTCCTCGCTCTCCGGAGCGTGGCGGACGTGCGCCGGGCACCAGGGACGAGGCCATCCGGTCCGTCAGACAACCGAGGCACTCCCACCCGTCCGCGTCAGCGGTGCGGTGGCGAGCGCAGAACAGGAGAACGGCTCATGGCCGTCGTAACCATCCGCCAGCTGCTCGATAGCGGCGTGCACTTCGGGCACCAGACCCGCCGTTGGAACCCGAAGATGAAGCGCTTCATCTTCACCGAGCGTTCCGGCATCTACATCATCGACCTGCAGCAGTCGCTCGGCTACATCGACCAGGCCTTCGACTTCGTCAAGGAGACGGTCGCCCACGGCGGCACCATCCTCTTCGTCGGCACGAAGAAGCAGGCGCAGGAAGTCATCGCCGAGCAGGCGACGCGCGTCGGCCAGCCCTACGTCAACCAGCGTTGGCTCGGTGGCCTCCTCACCAACTTCCAGACGGTGTCGAAGCGACTCGCCCGCATGAAGGAGCTCGAGGAGCTCGACTTCGAAGACGCCTCCAAGAGCGGCTTCACCAAGAAGGAACTCCTCATCAAGAAGCGCGAGCTGGACAAGCTCCACAAGTCGCTCGGTGGTATCCGCAACCTCTCGAAGACGCCGTCGGCGCTCTGGGTCGTCGACACCAAGAAGGAGCACCTCGCGATCGACGAGGCGCGCAAGCTCGGCATCCCGGTCATCGGCATCCTCGACACCAACTGCGACCCCGACGAGGTCACCTACCCGATCCCGGGTAACGACGACGCGATCCGTTCCGTCGGCCTGCTGACGCGCATCATCGCCGACGCCGCCGCCGAGGGTCTCATCCAGCGCCACCAGAAGCCGACCGAGGGCGACGCCCCGGCCGAGCCGCTCGCCGAGTGGGAGCAGGAGCTGCTCCAGGGCGGCGAGCAGGGTTCCGCCGAGACCGAGAAGGTCGCCGATGAGGCGATCGCCGCAACCGACGCCGTCGAGGCAGCCCCGGCTGTCGAAGACGTCGAGGTCGCTGCAACCGAGTCCGCCGCCGACGCCGAGGGCGCAGCTGCCGCCGTCGTCGCCGACGAGAAGTAATCAAGGAGGACACCAGCAATGGCCAACTTTTCTCTCGCTGACCTGAAGGTGCTGCGCGAGCAGCTCGGCACCGGCATGGTCGACACCAAAAACGCACTCGTCGAAGCCGATGGCGACGTCGAGAAGGCGACCGAGATCCTGCGTCTCAAGGGTGCGAAGGGCAACGCGAAGCGTGCCGACCGCTCCACGAGCGAGGGCCTCGTCGCCGCGAAGGAGAACGGCGACACCGCCACGCTCATCGAGCTCGCCTGCGAGACCGACTTCGTCGCGAAGGGTGAGAAGTTCCTCGCCCTGGCCGACCTCGTCCTCGACGCGGTCGTCGCCGCCGGCGCGACCACCGTCGAAGAGGGGAACGCGGCTCCCGCCGACGGCAAGACCGTCGCCGAGGTCATCGCGGACTCCGCTGCGATCATCGGTGAGAAGTTCGAGCTCCGCCGCCTCGCGGTGGTGCACGGTGAGCACTTCGCCGTCTACCTCCACAAGACCAACAAGGACCTGCCCGCGCAGGTCGGTGTGGTCGTCGGCTACTCGGGCGACGACGCGGAGACGGCTCGCAGCATCGCGCAGCACATCTCGTTCGCCAACCCGTCCTACCTCAGCCGCGACGACGTCCCGGCCGACGAGGTCGAGAAGGAGCGCGAGATCGTCACCGAGATCTCGAAGAACGAGGGCAAGCCCGAGGCCGCACTGCCGAAGATCGTCGAGGGCCGCGTGACCTCGTACTTCAAGCAGGTCGCGCTCCTCGAGCAGGACTACGCAAAGGACAACAAGCTGTCCGTGCAGAAGGTGCTCGCTGACGCGGGCCTCACCGTGACCGGGTTCGCCCGCTTCAAGGTCGGCGCGTAGCAGTTGTGACGGGGTCCGGATCGCCAGTGGCGATCCGGACCCCTTTGCGTGCGCGGGCATACCCGTGCACGTGGGATCGGTGACGATCCGGTCAGCGAGTCGACCACTGTCGCGGACAGCGGGCGGCTCCTGACGCTAAGTTGTGTGAGGGACGAGGAAGGACAGGCGGATGCCGGAGAAGAAGCGCAGGGTACTGCTCAAGCTGTCAGGTGAGGCGTTCGGAGGCGGCCAGTTGGGCGTCAACCCCGACGTGGTCGGGTCGATCGCCCGCGAGATCGCTGAAGCGACCGCCGAGGTCGAGGTCGCAGTGGTCGTCGGAGGCGGCAACTTCTTCCGCGGAGCCGAGCTCAGCCAGCGCGGCATGGACCGCGGCCGAGCCGACTACATGGGCATGCTCGGAACGGTCATGAACGCCCTGGCCCTCCAGGACTTCCTGGAGCAGGCCGGCGCCGCCACGCGCGTGCAGTCGGCCATCGCGATGACGCAGGTCGCCGAGCCGTACATCCCGCTCCGCGCCGAGCGCCACCTCGAGAAGGGTCGCGTCGTCATCTTCGGAGCGGGCGCCGGACTCCCGTACTTCTCGACCGACACCGTCTCGGCACAGCGCGCGCTCGAGATCGGAGCCGTCGAGGTCCTCGTCGCCAAGAACGGCGTCGACGGCGTCTACACCGCCGACCCCCGCGTCGACCCGACCGCGACGAAGATCGACACCATCTCCTATCAGGAGGCGCTCCAGCGCGGCCTCAAGGTCGTCGACTCGACGGCCTTCAGCCTCTGCATGGACAACGGCATGCCGATGCGCGTCTTCGGCATGGAGCCGGCCGGCAACGTCACGGCGGCCATCCGCGGTGCCGCGATCGGCACCCTCGTCACCTCCGCATAGGCGGCAGGGCGGCCAGGCCGAGGCCCGCCGCCCGACTAGACTGAACCCAGAAATGCAATCAAAGGAGTGCTCGTGATCGCGGATGTCCTCTCGGATGTTGGTACCCGGATGTCGAAGGCCGTCGAGGCCGCGAAGGATGACTTCGCCACGGTGCGTACGGGTCGCGCCAACCCCCAGCTGTTCCAGAAGGTCCTGGTGAGCTACTACGGCACGCCGACGCCGCTGGCGCAGCTCGCCTCCCTGCAGAACCAGGAAGCGCGCACCATCGTCGTGACGCCCTACGACAAGTCCGCACTGCGCGACATCGAGCAGGCGATCCGTGACATCCCGAACCTCGGCGCCAACCCGACGAACGACGGCACCGTCATCCGGGTCACCATGCCAGAGCTGACCGCTGAGCGTCGCAAGGAGTACGTGAAGATCGTCCGCGGCAAGGGTGAAGACGCGAAGGTGTCGATCCGCAACATCCGTCGCAAGGGCAAGGACGACCTCGAGGCGCTCAAGAGCGAGGTCGGCGACGACGACGTCGCACGCGGCGAGAAGGAACTCGAGGCCGTCACGAAGTCGCACATCGACGCCGTCGACGCCGCGCTGAAGGCCAAGGAGACCGAGCTGCTCTCCATCTGAGCCGCTGTCCCACCGCTGATTCCGTTCGCCGACCGGTCCCTCGACCGCCGGCACGCCCGCTGGAGGTACCTGTGGAAGACGATGTCGCTCCCGGGCGATCGAGCGATCCGTCGCAACCCGAACCCGGCCGGTCCGGGAAGTCGGGTCCGCAGGAATTGCGTTCCCAGCTGAAGGACCGCCGCGCGAAGTTCGAGCGGCAGGTCGACGCCAAACGTGCCGACATCGAACGGCAGGTCCAGGCGACGAAGGCGCAGTTCGACGCGACGAACGAACGCATCGAGGCACGCGTCGGTCGGAACCTCGTGAATGCCATCCTCATCGGGGTGGCCGCGGGCGGCATCATGCTCGTGAGTCTGATCATCTTCAAGGTGATCTTCGTCGTCCTGGCCTCGGCCGTGGTGGCCTTCGCCACGCTTGAGCTGCGGAAGGCCCTCGAGCAGACCGGGCGCCGGGTGCCGGCGATCCCGACCGTGATCTCCGCCGTCGCGATGCAGCCGGCGGCGTTCTTCCTCCACGACGTCTGGCGTTGGTCCGTCGTCCTGCTCGGCATCCTGCTCGTCATCGTCTGGCGCGTGGCCGAGCAGGCCATCGCTTCGAAGCGGACCGACCTTCCCACGCTCGTCCGCGACCTCGCGTCCGGGACGTTCATCCAGGTGTACGTCCCCTTCCTCGCCTCCTTCGCCGTGTTCCTGGTCGCCCAGCCCGAGGGCGAGTGGTGGACGCTGGCGTTCCTGATCCTCGTCATCTGCGTCGACGTCGGCGCGTATGTGAGCGGCCTGTCGTTCGGTAAGCACAAGATGGCGCCGGTGATCAGCCCGAACAAGACCTGGGAGGGCTTCGCCGGGGCGGGTGTCGTCTCGGTCGTGGCCGGTGTGCTGCTCGCGATCCTCATGCTCGGTGTGCCGTGGTGGGTCGGTGTCCTGCTCGGCCTGCTGCTCCTCGGCAGTGCCACGGTCGGCGACCTCGCCGAGTCGCTCATCAAGCGCGACATCGGCGTGAAGGACATGAGCTCGTGGCTTCCCGGGCACGGGGGATTCCTCGACCGCCTGGACTCGATCCTGCCGTCGGCGGTCGTCGCCTACGTGGTCTACCTGCTGTTCGGCGGACTCGCGGTCTGAGCTCTGGCCCGGTCCGATTTCGCCCGATCAGCCCCTCATGGGGGAGAATGGTCCGGTGAGCACGATCTTCCCCACCTCAAAGCGTTCGAAGCGTGGCTACGATCCGGCCGAGGTCGACGAGTTCCTCGACCGCGCTCGCGCCGCCTACGGGCAGGACGCCGACGCCGACGCGGATGCGACCCTGAGCGCGGAGGACATCCGGCACGTGGCGTTCCGGCTCGTCCGGGGCGGCTACAGCACCGAGCACGTCGACGCGGCGCTCGAGCGACTCGAGGACGCCTTCTCGCTCCGCGAGCGGGAACGGTCGGTCGAGGAGCGCGGCGCCAAGGAGTGGCTGCGCGACGCCCGCGGCACCGCGCAGGTCATCCTCAACCGGCTGACCAGGCCGGAGGGCCAACGGTTCCAGCGCGTGAGCCTGCTCGCCCGTGGCTACAGCCGGAAGGACGTGGACGCCCTCGCGGACCGCCTCGTCGCCTACTTCCACGACGGCACACCGCTCAACATCGATCGCGTCCGCACGGCCGTGTTCCGCAACGAATGGGCCGGATACCGCGAGTCGCAGGTCGACGCACTGCTCGACAGCGTCGTGGACGTCATGCTGGCGGTTCGCTGAGCGTCGGGCGACCAGGTGGCCTGATCAGGCATTCTCGGCTACCATCGATGCATCGTGCCTCAAGACTCAACTGACGTGACCCCGTGGAAACCATCAGCCCAGCCGAACACCGGTAAGGCGGTGCAGTCGTACCGTCGTCCGCGCTCTCGGGGCAAGAAGGTCCTCGGGATCTTCGCCGCGACGGCTGCATTCGGCTTCGTCGCCGTGACGATGGTCGACCCGACCTCGAGCGTCGTGGCGTCCTCCTATGCGGAGAAGCAGGCGCAGTTCGGTGGCAACGCGGCGCAGTCCGTCGTCGCGAGCTCGAACTACCAGTACACCTTCGCCCGCGACAGCTACGAGGTCGTCGCTCCGCCGCCGCCGCCTCCCGTGGCGACGCCGGCCGCGACCGACGGCGGTTCCTCGTCCACGGGCAGCGCTCCCGCGGCAGGCACGCCCGACCCGGGTACGGCTCAGGCGATCGCCTACGACATGGTCATGGCCAACGGCTGGGGCGAGGGCGAGTACAGCTGCCTCGTCTCCCTGTGGAACCGTGAGTCGGGGTGGAACGTGTACGCCTACAACGCCAGTTCTGGCGCCACGGGTATCCCGCAGGCGCTTCCCGGCTCCAAGATGGCCTCGGCCGGAGCCGACTGGGCCACCAACCCCGCGACGCAGATCACCTGGGGTCTCGGGTACATCACGAGTCGGTACAGCACGCCGTGCGGCGCGTGGGCCCACTCGGAGTCCAACGGTTGGTACTGACCGGAACCGCCTCCCGACACGGTCGTGGAGGCTGAGCCTAGACTTGACCCATGCCCCGACACCACCGCCACCGGCCACGGCCCGGCGACGACGAGGGTAACGGTCTCGAACGGCTGATGGCAGGGTGGAAACGCACCGAGGACCATCGAGACGGATCCTGGTTCGTCCAGCCCGTCAGCGGTTCCAGTGCGCAGAAGACCTACGTGTGTCCTGGATGCGGACAGTCGATCCCGCCCGGCACCGCACATGTGGTGACGTGGCGCGCCGACGGGGTCCTGGGCGACCAGGCCGACATCGCTGCCCGGCGGCATTGGCACTCCCACTGCTGGCGGATCCGGTGAACGCCCGCACGCCGCGAATCGACCCGACCACACTGCCCCGGAGGACTGACTCATGACCGACACCATCGAGATCCGTGGTGGCGCCGAGCTCCCCGCCGTCCGCGAGGAGATCGAGCTGCATACGGCCGACGGCCTCACCCTCGTCGGCGAGCTCGCGGTGCCGGCCGACGGCGAGATCGTCGCGACCCTGGTGACGCTCCACCCGCTGCCGACCGCCGGCGGGTTCATGGACTCCCATGTGCTCCGGAAGGCCGCGGCGCGCCTGCCTGCGCTCGCGGGGATCGCGGTGCTCCGCTTCAACACCCGCGGCACCTCGTCTCCTCGAGGGACGAGCGACGGCGCCTTCGACGGCGGCGTCGGCGAGCGGGCCGACGTCGAGGCCGCGCTCGCGTTCGTGGCCGAGCGCGGGCTTCCGCACCCGTGGATCGTGGGATGGTCGTTCGGGACCGAGCTGGCCCTGAAGTACGGGCGCGACCCGGCCGTCGAGGGAGTGATCCTCCTGTCTCCGCCGCTGCACCGCACGACGGAGGACGAGCTCCGGGCCTGGGCCGGCGACGACCGGCCGATGGTCGTCCTCGTGCCCGAGTTCGACGACTACCTCCGACCCGGGGAAGCGGCGGAACGGTTCGGCGTCCTCCCCGGGGTCACGCTCGTCCCGGTGGACGGCGCCAAGCACCTGTGGGTGGGGGAGAGCCAGACCCGACGCGTGCTCACCGAGATCGTCGCTGCAGTGCGTCCCGAGGCGCTGCCGCTGCCGACCCACTGGCCGGCTCCCGGCCTCCCAGCGGCCGTCTAGCCGCCTCTCAGTCATTTCCGATAGCCTGAACCACCTGCGTCTCCTGCCGGCCCGACCCGCCGGATCCCGTCGGACGCAGGATCACCCGCGTCGTTCCGACGCCAGAGGAGAGTAATCCGTGCGTTTCGTTCTCGCCATCGCCGCGTTCGTCGTGGCAGCCGTCATGATCGTGACGGGAATCGCGCAACGGACCGTGTTCCTCTCGCCCGGCACCTTCAGCCTGTCGACGACGGTCGACAGCGGAGACCGGTTCATCGTCATCCCCGGGAGCGTGCTGCAGTCGCAGCCGGGAGCGCAGTCCATCGTGGCGGGCGCGGGCGGCGACACGCAGGTGTTCATGAGCTACGGGCGCTCCGACGACATCACGGCCTGGCTCGGCGACGAGCCCTACAGCCGCGTGGGCGTCAACAGTGCCGGTACCGCCCTGACGACCACGACCGTCACGGCCGAGGCGGACGCCACCGACGACGACGGGGCGACCCCGAGTCCCGAGCCGTCGGCGACGCCGGCCCCCGAGGCCAGCGACGACACCACCACCGCCGAGAAGGGCCCGGACCCGCGCGGATCCGACCTCTGGCTCGGTGAGTACGACGAGGCGGGCGCGGTCATCGCGACGATGAACCTACCGAAGGACATCGACGTGCTCATCGCGACCGACGGCTCGGCCGCAGCTCCGGATTCCATCCGACTCTCCTGGCCACTCGACAACGCCACCCCGTGGGCCGGTCCGCTGATCGCCGGTGGCATCCTCGTCCTCCTCGCCGGCATCGTGCTCTACCTCTCGGGGATCCAGCGCATGCGTCGCTCGCGAGGCCCGCGTCGCAAGGGTCCGGGACAAGGACAGAAGGGCATCACGAAGATGTCGAGACAACCGAAGCCGCGCCGCCCCCGTGAACTCGGAGCCGGCAAGACGAAGCGCTCCCCGTTGCGCCGGTCACTCGTCGTGGGCGTACCGCTCGTCCTCATCGGGACCCTGGGCCTGAGTGGCTGCTCCCAGGACTACTGGCCGACCATCGGAGCGCCGTCACCGACGCCCACCGTCACCGCGACGGACCTGCCGGCCGACAGCCAAGACCAGGACTTCGCCGCGCCCGTCGTCACCGTGCCACAGGTCGAGCGGATCGTGTCGCGTATCTCGACGGCGGCGTCCGAGGCCGATGCTGCGCTCGACGGCACCGCTGCAGCCGTCCGGTTCTCCGGACCGGCTCTCGAGGAGCGCACGGCGAACTACGCCCTCCGCTCGAAGGTGGCCGACGCCGCCGGGGCGACGCCCATCCCCGCGTCGCCAGTCACGCTCACCCTGCCCCAGGCGACGGATGCCTGGCCTCGGACGGTCATGACCGCCATCCAGGACAAGGCCGACGAGACGGTGTCGCCGACGGTCCTCGTGATGACCCAGCAGGACCCGCGGTCGAATTACCAGGTCGTCTACGCGGAGAAGCTCCTCGAGGGCGCCCGACTCGAGAACGTTGCGCCCGCGACCATCGGTGCCGCGAGCGTCCCGCCGGACTCGAAGTTGCTCGTCATGCCGCCGGAGGAGATCGCCGCGGCATACGCCGACATCATCACCAACGGCGATGCGAGCACCTTCGCCGGCATGTTCAACGCCGATGGTGACGTCTTCCGGACGCAGGTCGCTGCGGACCGCGCCACGAAGGCCGCGAACCTGCCGACGACGGCGAGCATCGCCTTCTCGGCGGCCGCCGGTACCGGCCCGAACGTCGCACTGGCGACCAACGACTCGGGTGCGATCGTCGCCGTCAACGTGCAGGAGGGCGAGGTGGTCTCGGTGGTCACGGCCGGTGCTACCGTGAAACCTTCGGGTGCGGTCGCCGCGCTCTCCGGGATCACCGAGAGTGCGAAGGGGACGCAGGCCACCTACGGCGACCAGCTCCTGTTCTACGTGCCAGCCGTCAACTCCGGAGAGAAGATCACCTTGCTCGGATTCACCCAGACCCTCATCGCCGCATCGGAGCTCCCGTGAGTGCCGCGGAGCCGAGCGCAGCACACCTGCGCGGCGCCGTCGACCTCTCCGGCCTCGCTCGTCGCCACCAGACGCCGCCCGCGGGCGCGTCGACGCAGGCGGGCGCACCGGCAGAGGAGCCCGGCGCGACGACCGGCCAGACCGTCCAGGTCCCGTCCCTGGTCTTCGACGCGACGGACGACGGGTTCGGTCAGGTCGTCGAGCTGTCCTCCGTGGTCCCCGTCGTCATCGACCTCTGGGCCGAGTGGTGCGGACCGTGCAAGCAGCTCTCCCCGGTGCTCGAACGCCTCGCCGCCGAATACGCCGGCCGCTTCGTGCTCGCCAAGGTCGACGTCGACGCGAACCCGCAGCTCTCCCAGGCGTTCCAGGCGCAGTCGATCCCGATGGTCGTCGCCGTCGTCGGCGGACGCCCGGTGCCGATGTTCAACGGCGCCATCCCGGAGTCGCAGGTGCGCGATGTGATCGAGCAGTTGCTGCAGCTGGCCGGACAGAACGGGGTCTCCGGTCGGGCCGTCGTCGCCGAAGGGGACGCCGCAGCTCCAGCCGAACCCGTGGAGGAGCCGCTGCCGCCCCTCCACGCCGAGGCGTACGGAGCCATCGAGCGTGCCGACTACCCGACGGCCATCGCCGCGTACGAGAAGGCCATCGCGCAGAATCCGAAGGACGACATGGCCGTGGCCGGCCTCGCTCAGGTCCGTCTGCTGCACCGCCTCACGGGGAAGACCCTCGATGAGATCCGCGCGCGCGCCGCTGCTGCTCCCGCCGACCTCGACGCCCAGCTGGCCGTCGCCGACCTCGACCTCTCCGGAGGACACCTCGAGGACGCCTTCGACCGTCTGCTGACGCTGTTCCCCGACCTCGACCAGTCGCGTAAGGACACCGTCCGGACGCGCCTGCTCGAGCTCTTCCAGGTCGCCGGCGTCACCGATCCGCGCGTCATGAAGGCCAGGGCCCGGTTGACCGGCCTCCTCTACTGACCGACCGATGCACGACGAAGGCCCGCCTCCCGAGGGAGGCGGGCCTTCGTCGTGCATCCGGGTGCTGCGGAAGCCTGATCAGCCGACGTGCTTGAGCCAGATCATGCCGAGCGGGGGGAGCGTGAGCTCGGCGGAAGCCGGGCGTCCTGCCCACGGTGACGCCGACGCCTCGACCGATCCGTAGTTGCCCACGCCGGATCCGCCGTACTCCACGGCGTCGGTGTTGAGGAGTTCCTCCCACCGACCGGCGCGAGGCAGGCCGACCCGGTACGGGCCGACGGGGGCGCCGGAGAAGTTGACCAGTGCGGCGATCACGTTGCCGTCGTCGTCCCAGCGCAGGAAGGAGAGCACGCTGTTCTGCGCGTCCCCGGCGTCGAGCCATTCGAAGCCGGCGGCGTCGTGGTCCAGGGCCCAGAGCGCCGGGTGCTCCGTGTACACGGCGTTGAGTCGGGACACGAGGCCGAGCAGCGCCCGGTGGCTCGGCTGGTCCAGGATCCACCAGTCCAGACCGCGTTCCTCAGACCATTCGGAGGGCTGACCGAACTCCTGGCCCATGAAGAGCAACTGCTTGCCGGGGTGGGCCCACATGAAGGCGAGGTAGGCGCGCATGTTCGCGAGTTGCTGCCAGTGGTCACCGGGCATCTTGGCGAGGAGGGAGCCCTTGCCGTGGACGACCTCGTCGTGGCTGATCGGCAGGAGGAAGCTCTCGCTGAAGGCGTAGACCATCGAGAAGGTGATCTCGCCGTGGTGGTGTGACCGGTAGAGCGGGTCGTGCTCGATGTACTGGAGCGAGTCGTGCATCCAGCCCATGTTCCACTTCAGGCCGAACCCGAGACCGCCCGCGCTCGTCGGCGCGGTGACGCCGGGCCAACTCGTCGACTCCTCGGCGATCATGACGATCCCGGGGTTCCGCCGGTAGGCCGTCGCGTTCGCCTCCTGGAGGAGACTGATCGCTTCGAGGTTCTCGCGCCCGCCGTGGACGTTCGGCAGCCACTCGCCGTCCTTCCGCGAGTAGTCGAGGTACAGCATCGAGGCGACGGCGTCGACGCGCAGGCCGTCGACGTGGAACTCCTCGAGCCAGTAGAGGGCGTTGGCCACCAGGAAGTTCTTGACCTGGGGCTGCCCGAAGTCGAAGACGAGGGTGCCCCAGTCCGGCTGTTCGCCACGTCGCGGGTCGGGGTGCTCGTAGAGGGGCTGACCGTCGAAGTTCGCGAGGGCCCACTCGTCCTTGGGGAAGTGGCCGGGCACCCAGTCCATCAGGACGCCGATCCCTGCGCCGTGGAGACGGTCGATCAGGTATTTCAGGTCGTCGCTCGAACCGAAGCGGCTCGTCGGTGCGTAGTAGCCGGTGACCTGGTACCCCCAGGAGCCGCCGAAGGGATGCTCGGCGAGCGGCATGAACTCGACGTGCGTGTAGCCGAGTTCCGCGATGTACTCGATGAGCTGGTCCGCGAGGTCCCGGTAACCGAGCCCGGGACGCCAGGAGCCGACGTGCAGCTCGTAGACGCTCATGGGTCCGTTGTGCGGATCGCTCGCGGCTCTCCGATCGAGCCACGCCTCGTCGGTCCAGCGGTAGTCGCTGACACCGGTCACGGATGCGGTGGCGGGGGAGCGCTCGGTGAACCGGGCCATCGGGTCGGACCGACGGACCCAGTCGCCGCGCTGGGTCAGGATCTCGAAGCGGTACAGCTCGCCGGCGCCGATGGTGGGGATGAACAGCTCCCAGACACCCGTCGCACCCATGTTGCGCATGGCGTGCGCCGTGCCGTCCCAGGAGTTGAGGTCGCCGATGACCCGGACCGCGCGTGCGTGGGGTGCCCAGACGGCGAACGCGGTGCCGGCGACCGACTCGGTGACCCCACGCAGCTCGGTGACGTGGGCGCCCAAGGCGTCCCAGAGTCGTTCGTGGCGACCCTCGCCGATGAGGTGCAGGTCGAGTTCGCCGATCGACGGCGCGAACCGGTACGGGTCGTCGGCGTTCCAGATCGATCCGTCGCTGTAGCGGGCGTCGAGCGTGTAGTCGATGATGCCGTCGACGTGGAAGCCCTGCCAGATGCCGGCGCGGACGTGCGCGAGCTCGACGCGCGCACCGTTGGCGAGCACCGCCGTCACCTGCTCGGCCAGCGGGCGTCTGGCCCGGACGACCACGAGGGGGTCGCTCACCCCGCCCAGGTCGATCAGGTGCTGGCCCAGGATCTCGTGCGGATCGTGGTAGCGGCCCTCCGCGACGGCGTCGAGGATCCAGTCCTCGACGGAGGGGAGCGGGAGCTCCCGCGGCGCCGGTGTGGCGTCGACCGGCATCGGTGCTGCTCGACGGCCGGAGCGCTTCGGCGCAGCGGCTCCGTCTGGGGTCACGGGGCTGGTCGTCATGGTCGGATCCTCACGCTCAGGATGTGCACGGGCTCGGTGAAGGCGTCGAGGCGCACGAAGTTGCTGTCGGACCAGATCCACTCGGCTCCCGTGACGAGGTCGGTGACGTCGAAGCTACCGCCCGGGACGCCGCCGAACACGGTCTGGTCGAGGTGCACCATGGTCTGTCGGACCGAGTGCGGATCGAGGTTGGCGACGACGAGCAGGGTGTCGTGCTCACCGGTGCCGGTGAACCGCTGGTCGAGATGCTTGCTGAAGACGAGGATCTGGTCGTCGTCGCTCCAGTGGAAGCTGATGTTGCGCAACTGCCGGAGGGCGGGATGCGCCCGCCGGATCCGGTTGAGCAGGGTGAGGTACGGCGACAGCGAGGTGCCGGCGGCCTCCGCAGCGGCCCAGTCCCGCGGACGGTACTCGAACTTCTCGCTGTCGATGTTCTCCTCGGCACCGGGACGGGCGACGTTCTCGATGAGCTCGTACCCGGCGTAGACCCCCCACGTCGGCGCGGCGGTCGCAGCGATCGCCGCGCGCACCTTGTACGCCGCCCGGCCACCGAACTGGAGGTACTCGGTGAGGATGTCCGGCGTGTTGACGAACAGGTTGGGCCGGAGGAAGTCGGCGGTCTCGGTCGCCGCCGCGCCGAGGAACTCCTCGAGCTCCTCCTTCGTGTTGCGCCAGGTGAAGTAGGTGTAGCTCTGCTGGAACCCGACCTTCGCGAGACCCTGCAGCAGGGCCGGACGGGTGAAGGCCTCCGCCAGGAACACGACGTCGGGGTCCGTCCGGTTGACGGTCGCGAGCAACCACTCCCAGAAGTCGAGCGGCTTGGTGTGGGGGTTGTCGACGCGGAAGATGCGGACGCCGAGCGAGATCCAGTGGCGGACGATGCGCAACACCTCGGCCCGGATGCCCTCCGGGTCGTTGTCGAAGTTGACCGGGTAGATGTCCTGGTACTTCTTCGGCGGGTTCTCGGCGTACGCGATCGTGCCGTCGGGGAGGGTCGTGAACCACTCGGGGTGCTCGGTCACCCAGGGGTGGTCCGGCGACGCCTGGAGGGCGAGATCGAGGGCGACCTCCAGGCCGACCTTCTTCGCCTGGCGGACGAAGGCGACGAAGTCCTTCTCCGTGCCGAGGTCGGGATGGATCGCGTCATGACCGCCCGCGGCACCACCGATCGCCCAAGGTGAGCCCGGGTCGTGCTCGCCGGGCGTGAGCGTGTTGTTCGGTCCCTTGCGGAACGTCACGCCGATGGGGTGGATGGGCGGCAGGTAGAGGACGTCGAACCCCATCGCGGCGACGGCCGGCAACCGCCCGGCTGCGCTGCGGAAGGTGCCCGACGTCCACGAGCCGTCCGGGTTCCGCTCAGCACCCTCCGACCGTGGGAAGAACTCGTACCAGGAACCGACGCCGGCCCGGGTGCGCTCGACGCGGACCACTCGCTCGTCGCTCGTGCTCGTGAGACCGGCGAACGGCCGGCGGTCGGCGATGGCGAGGAGTTCGGGGTCGTCGAGCACCGCGAACCGGGCTTCCGGCTCGGCCTCGGTGTCGCGGAGGAGCTTGGCGGCGGCGGTGAGGAAGCGGCGGTCCTTCGCCGGGCGGAGCTTGTCCGTCGCGGCGCGCTCGAGGAGTTCGGCGCCGATGAGGTACATGAGCTCGACGTCGACACCGGCCTCGATCTTGACCCGGGCGTTGTGCTCCCAGGTTGCGAACTCGTCGGCGAAGGCACGGACCTGGTACCGCCAGGTGCCCTCCGTCGCGAGTTGGACCTCGACCTCGAAGCGGTCCGTGCCCGGGGCGCCGGGGGACATCCGATGCGCGACCGTCTTGCCGCGCGGGTCGGTCAACAGGAGCTCGACGCCGATGAGGTCGTGCCCTTCGCGGAACGCGGTCGCGCCGAACGGCACCACCTCGCCCGAGAACGCCTTGGCCGGCCAACGGCCACCTTCGACCGAGGGCGTCGGATCCAGGATCGGGATGCGCCCGATGTTCGGGGACAGCGTGAGCGACACCGGCCCGGCGTCGTCGACGGTGGAGGACTGCGGTACTGACTTCGGCATAGTGCGTTCCATCTCCTTCGGTGCCACTGGTCCGACCGTACCGCGAAACGACCACCGATGAAGGGGCGCGCGGGGTGTCGCGCGTCATGCTAAGGCCTCGGGTGCTGCCGTGTCCTGAGCGGCCACCGCGGTTGCCCTAGAGTGAGCGCGTGAAGGCTATCCGCAGGTTTACCGTCCGCGCGCTCATCCCCGAGTCCCTGACCTCGCTCACCGCCCTCGCTGCGAACCTGCGGTGGTCGTGGCACGAGCCGACGCAGCGCCTGTTCGACGAGATCGCACCGGACGTCTGGCGCGAGTCCGACCATGATCCGATCAGCGGCCTCGGACTCGTGACACCGGAGCGACTGGCGGAACTCGCCGCCGATGCGGACTTCGTCGGTCGGGCCGACGCCTTGCACGCCGGCCTCCGCCGGTATCTGGAGGAGCCGCGGTGGTACCAGGGCCTCCCTGACCCGAAACCACAGACGATCGCCTACTTCTCGCCCGAATTCGGTATCGCCGCGGCCTTGCCGCAGTACTCGGGTGGCCTCGGCATCCTCGCCGGCGACCACCTGAAGAGCGCGTCAGACCTGGGGGTGCCGCTCGTCGGCGTGGGCCTCCTCTACCGCTCCGGATACTTCGCGCAGTCGATCACGAACGACGGCTGGCAGCAGGAGTCCTACCCCGTGCAGGACCCCGACGGACTCCCGGTCGCGGTGCTCCGGGAGCCGGACGGGACACCGGTCACCGTCACCCTGGCGCTCCCGGACGACCGGAGCCTGTCGGCACGGGTCTGGATCGCCGAAGTCGGTCGGGTCCCACTGCTGTTGCTCGACACGGACATCCCCGAGAACGTCGCCGAGCTGCGCGGCGTGACGGACCGGTTGTACGGCGGTGGCGGCGAGCATCGACTCCTGCAGGAACTCCTCCTCGGCATCGGCGGCGTCCGAGCGATCAAGCAATGGAGCGAGCTCACGGACCACGCGCTGCCGCAGGTCTACCACTCCAACGAAGGCCACGCCGGTTTCCTGGGGCTCGAGCGGATCAGCGACCTCGTCGGGAACGGACTCTCCTTCGACGAGGCGCTGCAGCTCGTACGCGGCGGGACCGTCTTCACGACACACACCCCCGTTCCGGCCGGGATCGACCGGTTCGACCGTGAGGTGATCACGCGCTACTTCAGCGGTGACCTGCTTCCGGGCGTCGCCGCACAGGACGCCCTCGCACTCGGCGACGAGACGGCGAACGGCGGCTCGGCCGAGGTGTTCAACCTGGCGATCATGGGCCTGCGTCTGGCGCAGCGCGCGAACGGCGTCAGTCGGTTGCACGGTGAGGTGAGCCGGGCGATGTTCCGAGGGCTCTGGCCCGGCTTCGACGTCTCGGACGTGCCGATCACGTCGATCACGAACGGTGTCCACGCCCCGAGCTGGACGGATCCATCGCTCATCGACCTCGCCGTGGACCGGTGGGGGACGACCGACACGAGTCGGGCGGACTGGTCCGATCCGTCGCTCTCGGACGCCGAGCTCTGGTCGCGCAAGCACGGGATGCGGGAGCGCCTCGTCGCCGACGTGCGGCGCCGGATCGCCGATGGGTATCGGACCCAGAACCCGCAAGCGGTGCTCCCGTCCTGGATCGACGAACTGCTCGACCCCGAGGTGTTGACGATCGGGTTCGCCCGGCGGGTGCCGAGCTACAAGCGGCTCACCCTCATGCTGCGCGATCCCGACCGACTGCGCGCGATCCTGCTCCACCCCGAACGGCCCGTCCAGATCGTCGTAGCGGGCAAGGCACACCCGGCGGACGACGACGGCAAGCGGCTCATCCAGCGCCTTGTACAGTTCGCCCAGGATCCCGAGCTCCGATCGCGCATCGTCTTCCTGCCGGACTACGGCATCGGGATGGCCAAGACGCTCTACCCCGGCTGTGACGTGTGGTTGAACAACCCGCTGCGTCCCCTCGAGGCCTGCGGGACCTCCGGCATGAAGGCCGCACTCAACGGAGCACTGAACCTGTCGATCCTCGACGGATGGTGGAACGAGTACGCGGACGGCGAGAACGGTTGGGTCATCCCGTCGGCGGACGGGGCGGCGGACGACGAGGAACGCGACGCCCTCGAGGCCACGGCGCTGTACGAGATCCTCGAGCACCAGCTGGTACCGCGGTTCTACGAGCGCGAGGACGACGGGCTGCCGCAGCGCTGGATGCAGATGGTGCGACACACGATCTCGACGCTGTCCGAACCGCTCAGCGCCGACCGCATGGTCCGCGAGTACACGGAGCGCATGTACCTCCCGGCGGCGGCGATGGAGCGCGAGCTGAACGCGTCCGATCAGCAGCGGGCACGCGAGCTGGCAGCCTACAAGCAGCGGGTGCGCGAGGCCTGGCCACAGCTGGCGGTCGCCCATGTCGAGAGCGGCGGTGTCGACGCGGTCCCGCAGGTCGGTGACGTGCTGCGGCTGCGCGCCTACGTCCAACTGGGATCGCTGTCACCCGAGGACGTGACCGTCGAGGTGGTCTACGGGGTGCCCGGTGCCGGGGGTGAACTGCTCGACATCCGGACGCAGCCGCTCGAGCAGCAGCAGTCCCCGTCGACGAGTCGGCCGGAGCACACACTCGAGTACGCCGGAACGCTTCCCCTCGATCGGGCCGGCGGGTTCGGGTACACGGTGCGCATCGTGCCGAGACACGAGCTGCTCCTCACCCCCGCGGAACTCGGGCTCGTCGCCGTGGCGGACCAGTAGGGCGATCCCCTCCGACGCGCCGGTGCGACCCTCGGACCGGTGCGTCGAGGGATCCGACTATCTGGCGATCCGTGCGACGGCGGCGGACACTGCCGATGCGAGGTCGGACGGGGCGAGTTCGAGGTCGAATCCGCGCCGACCACCCGAGACCAACACCGTCTCGTGCTCGAAGGCGCTCTCGTCGAGCACCGTCGGGAGCGCGGTGCGTTGCCCGATCGGGCTGATGCCGCCGACCACGTAGCCCGTCTTCCGCTCGGCGACGGCAGGGTCCGCCATCGTCGCCCGCTTCCCGTCGAGGGCCGACGCGAGCGCCTTGAGGTCGAGTTGGTCGGCGACCGGGACGATCGCGACGACGAGCGACCCGTCCACCTCCGCCAGCAGGGTCTTGAACACCCTGGGCGGGTCGACCCCGAGCGCCGTGGCGGCTTCGAGACCGAAGGCCGTCACCGACGGGTCGTGTCGGTAGGAGCGCGGGGTGAAGGGGATGCCCAGCGAGGTCAACGTCACCGTCGCCGGGGTGCCGCCTCCCTCGGCCCTCCGTTTCGCCATCGTCAGACGGCTCGGAAGAGCTGCATCGACGTGGCCGAGACCGGGACCGTCTGGCCGGGGACGAACTGCTCCTCCTCGGACGTCGGTGCATCGTCCGCGGAGTTCCAGATGCGCACGAACGCGGTCACGCCCTCGTGCTGGGGCAAGGTGACCTCGACCGGCTGCTCGACGCCGTGCACGATGAGCAGCACGCGGTCGAGCTCCTCGGACTCCGGCGTGCTGGTCGAGAAGAACTGCAGTGTCCGGTTCCGGGGACTCGTCCAGTCCTCGGTGCTCATGGTCCCGCCCGAGGCGTCGAACCAGTCCATGACGCTCGCGCCGGGCACCGTCGTCCCGGCGGCGGCGAAGTGCTCCGGTCGGAGGGCGGGGTGTTCGCGCCGGAGTTCGAGGAGCCGGCGGCTGTGCGCGAGCAACTGGTCCTGCCAGGGCTCCCTCGTCCATCCGACCCAGGTCAGCTCGGAGTCGTGACAGTAGGCGTTGTTGTTGCCACGCTGACTCCGCCCGAACTCGTCGCCAGCGGTGAGCATCGGGACACCCGCCGACAGCAGGAGCGTGCCGAGCAGGTTCCGCATCGCCTTGCGACGAGCGGCGAGGATTGCGGGGTCGTCCGTCGGGCCCTCGGCACCGTGGTTGAAGGAACGGTTGTTGTCCGTCCCGTCGCGGTTGGACTCGCCGTTCCCGACGTTGTGCTTGACGTCGTACGAGACGAGGTCGGCCAGGGTGAACCCGTCGTGGGCCGTGATGAAGTTGACGGAGGCCAGCGGACCGCGCTCAGCGGAGAAGGTGTTGCTCGATCCGGCCAGACGGGTCGCGAACCCACCGATCCCGACCGGGGCGTCCGCCCGTCTCGCGTAGTCGATGTCGGAGAGCCAGAAGTTGCGGACGCGATCCCGGTACCGGTCGTTCCACTCGTGCCAACCGGCGGGGAAGTTCCCCGTCTGCCAGCCGCCCATCCCGACGTCCCAGGGCTCGGCGATCATCTTCGCGTCGACGAGCGACGGGTCGTGGACGATCGCCTCGAGCAGGGGGTGGTCGGGCGTGAACTCGACCGCCTCGTTCCGACCGAGCGTCGCGGCGAGGTCGAACCGGAAGCCGTCGATCTGCACCTCGTCCGCCCAGTATCGCAACGAGTCGAGCACGAGCCGTTGGGGGACCGGATGGCCGAAGTCCACGGTGTTGCCGCAGCCCGTCACGTCGATGTAGGCGCCGGTGGCGTCCTGACGGTAGTAGGTCGCGTTGTCGATGCCGCGGAAGCTCGTGCGGGGGCCGCCGGGCCCCTCCTCTGCGGTGTGGTTGTAGACGACGTCGAGGATGACCTCGAGGCCGGCCTCGTGCAGCAGCTTCACCATGCCCTTGAACTCGCGGAGGACCTCGTCCGCGCCTCCCGCCTGCGCCGTCTTCGTCGCATAGGAGGCGTGTGGACTGAAGAAGTTCAGGGTGTTGTAGCCCCAGTAGTTGACGAGGCCCTGCTTGATGAGACGCTGCTCAGAGGTGAACGCGTGCACCGGAAGCAGTTCGACGCTCGTCACCCCGAGGTCGTGCAGATGCGCGATCATCGCGGGGTGGGCGAGGCCCGCGTACGTGCCCCGCAACTCCTCCGGAACGTCGGGGTGCAGCTTGCTCAGCCCCTTGACGTGCGCCTCGTACACGACGGTCCGGTCGAGCGGGATACGGGGTTTCTGCACACCGCCCCAGTCGAACGCGTCGTCGACGACGACGGACCGCCACTGCTCTGCCGACACCCGGGCGAGGCCGCGGGCGTAGGGGTCGAGCAGCAGGAGGCTCGGGTCGAAGGCGTTGTTCGGCGAGGACGGCCCGGAGGCGCGGACCGCATAGCGTCGGCCGAGCACCAGCTCCTCGGAACTCCCACTCCAGACACCGTCGTCGTCGCGGGTCATCTCGACCGAGTGGGTGATCCAGTTCAGATCCTTGTCATCGAAGATCACGAGTTCGAGGGCATCCGCATGCTCGGACCACACACGGAGCTCACCACCGGACGGGCCGAGGCGGACGCCGAGATCGTGGAAGGGGTCACCAGCGTTCATGGGTTCTACAGTAGTGAGTGCGGGAGTGCGCGAAGATCCGCGGACAACGCGGCGAGGGGAGGAGCGGCATGGTGGTGTACCTGGACCACGCCGCGACGACCCCGGTGCGATCCGAGGTGATCGAGGCCTACGCGTCCGCGATGGCGACCGTCGGCAACCCGGCCTCCATCCACGGCCCCGGGCAACAGGCCCGCCGCCTCCTCGAAGAGGCACGTGAGCGGGTCGCGGCGACCCTCGGATGCGACCCCATCGAACTCGTCTTCACCTCCGGCGGCACCGAATCCATCAACCTCGCCCTCAAGGGGCTCTACTGGCACCGCCAGCAGGATCGACGACGCGCCGCCGTGCTCGCACCCGCGGGGGAGCACCACGCCACGCTCGACACCGTCGAGTGGCTCGAGCGCCACGAGGGTGCATCCCCGCTCTGGATCCCGCTCGACGACCTCGGCCGGGTCTCACTCGACACGGCGGCCGCGCGCTTCGCCGACCACGGCCCCGACATCGCCGTGGCGACGGCGCTCTGGGCGAACAACGAGGTCGGCACCATCCAGCCCGTCGTCCGGCTGGCGGCGCTCGCCGCAGCGTCCGAGGTGCCGTTCCACCTGGACGCGGTCTCGGCCTACGGACACCTCCCCATCGACCTCGCCGACCTTCGCGCCGCATCCGGATCCGTCGGTGCCGATGGTCTCGTCGCGCTCAGCGTCTCCGCGCACAAGATCGGTGGTCCCGTGGGGATCGGAGCCCTGGTCGTGAGTCGCGCAGCCGTGGTCGAGCCCTTGCAGCACGGTGGCGGACAGCAACGCGGACTCCGCTCCGGTACGCAGGACGTCGCGGCAGCCGTCGGATTCGCCGTCGCCGCAGAGCTCATGGCGCTCGAGCGGACCGCGGAACAGCAGCGTCTCAGCGCCTTGCGCGACCGACTCGTGGCCGGCGTGCGGGCGACCGTTCCGGAGGCCGAGCTGACGGGTGATCCCAGCGAGCGACTCGCGTCGAACGCGAACTTCGTGTTCCCCGGCGCACAGGGGGACTCGATGCTCTTCCTGCTCGACCTCGCAGGGGTGGCGGTCTCGACGGGTTCCGCCTGCCAGGCCGGCGTCCCGGAACCGTCGCATGTCCTGCTCGCGATGGGACGCCCGGAGACCGAGGCCCGATCGGTCCTCCGGATCACGCTGGGCCGGACGACGACCGAGGGCGACGTGGACGACTTCCTCCAGGCGCTGCCGCGCGCGTACGCGCAGGCGAGTCGGGCCGGTTCCGCCGACCGCGACACGGCACTGGGCGCTCGTCCCTGAGCAGCCCTCCCGTCGCTGCTTGCGGGTGGCCGTCCGGCGGCTGGCGCGTAGACTTGCCCGGTGAAAGTTCTGGCAGCGATGAGTGGCGGAGTCGACTCCGCCGTGGCAGCGGCACGCGCCGTCGACGCGGGCCATGAGGTGGTCGGCGTCCACCTGGCGCTCAGCCGGATGCCGGGTACGCTCCGGACCGGCAGTCGCGGGTGCTGCACCATCGAGGACTCGATGGACGCCCAGCGTGCGGCGAACCTGATCGGCATCCCGTACTACGTGTGGGACTTCTCGGAGCGCTTCAAGCTCGACGTGGTCGACGACTTCATCGCCGAGTACCGCGCCGGCCGGACCCCGAACCCGTGTATGCGATGCAACGAGAAGATCAAGTTCGCCGCGTTGCTCGAGAAGGCGCTCGACCTCGGGTTCGACGCGGTCGTGACCGGCCACTACGCCACGATCGTCACGAGCCCCGAGGGTGATCGAGAACTGCACCGGGCGAGTGCCTGGGCGAAGGACCAGTCGTACGTCCTGGGCGTGCTCACCGCCGAACAGCTCGCGCACTCGATGTTCCCGCTCGGGGCGACGCCGTCGAAGGCCGAGGTCCGTGCCGAGGCCGCTGAGCGCGGCTTCACGGTGGCGAACAAGCCCGACAGCCACGACATCTGCTTCATCCCCGACGGCGACACGAAGGGCTGGCTGGGGGAGCGGGTCGGTACCGAGACCGGCCAGGTCCTCGACCGCGACGGAGCCGTCGTCGGTTCGCACGAGGGTGCCCACGCGTTCACCGTCGGCCAGCGCAAGGGCCTGCACCTCGGCGTGCCGGCGCCGGACGGACGTCCCCGCTTCGTCCTCGAGGTGCGTCCGAAGGACAACACGGTCGTCGTCGGGCCGAAGGAGGCGCTCGCCATCGGCGAGATCGCCGGCTCTCGCTTCACCTGGGCTGGGAGGGCTCCGGAGGTCGGTGCCGAAGCGATCCCGTGCGACGTCCAGATCCGTGCGCACGCGGACCCGGTCCCCGCCGCGCTGACGCTCGTCGGTGGTGAGCTCGTCGTCCACCCGGAGACGCCGCTCGACGGCGTCGCTCCCGGACAGACCGCCGTGCTGTACAGCGGGACGCGCGTCCTCGGTCAATTCACGATCGACCGCACCGTCAGCGCGGTACCCGTCGGAGCCGCCGCCTCCGCCTGACGACCCCGGAACGACGGAACGCCCGACGAGCCAGGCTCGTCGGGCGTTCCGCGTCGGTCTCAGGATCGGGACGGTGCGCCCGCCTTGGACTTCTTGGGCTTCTTGACGAAGAGGGTCTCCGCCTCCTCGAGCGTCAGGCCGTTGGTCTCAGGGATCTTCGCGAGGACGAAGACGAACGAGAGGAGCGCGAACAGCGCGTACATGCCGTAGGTCACCGGCAGGGAGAACGCGGCGAGGGCCGGGAAACTGACCGTGATGAGGAAGTTCGCGATCCACTGCGCCATCGCCGCGACACCGAGTGCCTTCGCGCGCAGGCGGTTCGGGAAGATCTCGCCGAGGAGCACCCAGACGAGCGGTCCCCACGACGCGCCGAACGCGACCACGAACACGTTGGCGGCCACGAGGGCGATCGTTCCCCACGGCTGGGGCAACGACACCTCGCCGGCGCTGTCGGTCACCGACTGTGTGAACGCGATCGCCATCGCACCGAGCGAGACCGTCATGCCGATGGAGCCCGCGAGGAGGATCGGCCGTCGACCGATGCGGTCCACGAGCAGGATGGCGACGATGGTGACCGCGACGTTCGTCACCGAGGTGATGACCGAGATGAGGAGCGAATCGGACTCCTGGAACCCGACGGCCTTCCACAGCGTCGTCGAGTAGTAGAAGATCACGTTGATGCCGACGAACTGCTGGAAGATCGACAGGATGATGCCGATCCAGACGATCGGCAGGAGCCCGAAGCGTCCGCCCCAGAGGGTCGCCTTCTTCTGCTGCTCATCGTCCTTCACCGCCTGCTCGGCGAGCTTGACGGCGCGATCCACCTCCTCCTGCGGCCAGACGGTCGCGAAGATCCGACGGGCCTCGTCGGACTTGCCCTTGCGGACGAGGAACCGGGGCGACTCGGGGAGCCGCATCGCGAGCACGCCGTAGACCACGGCCGGGAGCGCGCAGGCGATGAACATCCAGCGCCAGGCCTCGACGCCGAACCACAGCGGGTTCGACGCGCCGCCGGCGGCGCCCGCCAGGACGGAGTCGGACAGGAGCGCGGCGAAGATGCCGAGCGTGATGGCGAGCTGCTGCAGCGAGGCGAGGCGGCCGCGGATGGCGCTCGGCGCGATCTCGGCGATGTACGCCGGAGCCACGACCGAGGCGATGCCGATACCGAGCCCGCCGACGATGCGCCAGATGACGAGGTCCCAGGGGGAGAAGGCGAAGCCGGCTCCGAAGGAGGAGACGAAGAACAGGCCTGCACCGAGCAGCATCGTGAAGATGCGGCCGCGGCTGTCTGCGATCCGACCCGCGAGGTAGGCGCCGAGCGCGCAACCGAGCAGCGCTGACGCGACCGCGAAGCCGATGAGCGCCTCACTGAGCGCGAAGTGGTCCTGCATCGCGTCGACCGCGCCGTTCACCACGGAGGAGTCGAATCCGAAGAGGAAGCCACCGACCGCGGCCGAGACGGAGATGCCGATGACGCGCGCGGTCAGCTGCTTGCTGGTGGGAGCCGCCCCCGTTCCCGGACTGCTGGACTGGGACATGGTTCCTCCGATTCCGCGCGCATGGTTCCTGCGGCACTGCGACACCCTACTCCTCGATGAGACCCGCCCCGACCCCGTTGCGCACATCCGGGAGGACGTGCCGGGTGTCAAGCGCCCGCCGGTGTCGGACGCCGCTCGTAGACTGGACGCCGTGGCGAACAGCACCGGACAGACCCTCCAGCAGGCATCGACCGAGGCCGAGGAATTGACCTCGCGCATCCTCGAGCTCCGCGACGCGTACTACGAGCGAGACGAGTCGCTCGCCTCCGACGAGGAGTACGACGCGATGCTCCGGCGGCTCGAGGAGCTCGAGCGTCTGTTCCCCGAGCTGCAGAGCCAGGACAGCCCCACCCAGACCGTCGGCGGGCGCGCCGAGACCACGCTGTTCGCCCCGGTCACGCACCTCGAGCGCATGCTCAGCCTCGACAACGTCTTCTCGATCGAGGAGTTCCTCGCCTGGGCCGCCAAGGTCGAGCGCGACGCCGGAGGGTCCGTCCAGTACCTCTGCGAACTGAAGATCGACGGCCTCGCCATCAACCTCCGGTACGAGCGCGGCCGCCTCGTGAGCGCGGCCACGCGAGGCGACGGCGTCGTCGGCGAGGACGTCACGGAGAACGTGCGGTACATCCGTTCCATCCCCGAGCGACTGACCTCGTCCGACCCCGAGGTCGAGTTCCCGGAGGTCGTCGAGGTCCGGGGCGAGATCTTCTTCCCGGTCGAGGCCTTCCGCGAACTGAACGCCAACCAGGCGGCGGCCGGTGAACGGGTCTTCGCCAACCCGCGCAACGCGGCGAGCGGTTCCCTGCGCCAGAAGGCGGAGAGCAAGAACCCGGCCCAGCTCGCACTCATGCACGACCGGCTCGGCCGCCTGCAGATGCTCGTCCACGGCATCGGCGCGTGGGAACAGCCACCAGTCGCTCGGCAGTCACAGGTCTACGAGCTGCTGCACAGCTGGGGGCTCCCGACCTCCTCGCACTACCGGGTCCACGACGAGGCGACCGGTGCGGCGGAGTTCATCGAGTACTTCGGCGCCCACCGCGACAGCGTCGAGCACGAGATCGACGGCGTCGTCGTGAAGGTCGACGATCTCGCGCTCCACGGCGAGCTCGGCGCGACGAGTCGTGCTCCGCGATGGGCCATCGCCTACAAGTACCCGCCCGAGCAGGTGAACACGAAGCTGCTCGACATCGTCGTGAGCGTCGGGCGCACCGGTCGCGCCACCCCGTTCGCCGTCATGGAGAAGGTGCTCGTCGCCGGCAGCGAGGTGCGTCAGGCGACCCTGCACAACCAGGACGTCGTGAAGGCGAAGGGGGTGCTCATCGGTGACACCGTCGTCCTCCGGAAGGCCGGCGACGTCATCCCCGAGGTCCTCGGCCCGGTGGTCGAGCTCCGCGACGGTTCGGAGCGCGAGTTCGTCATGCCCGAGCACTGCCCCGAGTGCGGTACCACCCTCGCCCCCGCGAAGGAGGGCGACATCGACCTGCGCTGCCCGAACGCGCGGAGCTGCCCGGCGCAGGTGCGCGGACGCGTCGAGCACATCGGCTCCCGTGGCGCGCTCGACGTCGAGGCGCTCGGCGAGGTGGCGGCAGCGGCGCTCACCCAGCCGGTGGAGCCCGCGGAACCACCGCTGACGACCGAGGCCGGACTCTTCTCGCTCACGATGGCCGACATCTTCCCGGTCACGGTGATCGTCCGCGACAACGAGACCGGCCTGCCCAAGCTCAACGAGGACGGATCCGAGAAGCGCGTCACGCCCTTCCGCCGCCGACGTGCCAAGAAGGACGGCGTGCACGATCCGGCCGCGGCCGAGTTCGACGGTGACGAGTCCTCGGTGCCGTCCAAGAACGCGATCGAACTCCTCGCCAACCTCGACGGCGCGAAGACCCGCCCGCTCGCACGGTTGCTCGTGGCACTCAACATCCGCCACGTCGGCCCGGTCGCCGCCCGGTCACTCGCGGAGTACTTCGGTTCGCTCGATGCCATCCGTGCGGCCACCCGCGACGAGCTCGCAGAGGTCGACGGCGTGGGCGGGATCATCGCCGATGCGCTCATCGCCTGGTTCGAGGTCGACTGGCATCGCGAGATCGTCGAGGAGTGGACCGCGGCGGGCGTGCAGTGGGCGACTCCGGGACACCCGGGGCCGGGCGCCGCTGTCGCGGCCGGCGGGGTGCTGTCGGGTGTCACCGTCGTCGCCACCGGTTCGCTCGAGGGCTTCACCCGGGAGGGTGCGCTGGAAGCGATCGTGCAGGCGGGAGGGAAGGCTGCCTCGAGCGTCTCGAAGAAGACCGACTTCGTCGCCGCCGGCCCGGGTGCCGGGTCGAAGCTCGCCAAGGCCGAAGCACTCGGTCTGCGGATCATCGACGCCGAGCAGTTCGCCCTGCTCGTCTCCGAGGGTCCGGCGGCGCTCGGCGAGCCGGACGTCCCGGCCGAGGACGAGGCCGAGGGCGCAGCGTCCGCCGACGAGGCGCCCACGGACTGAGCTCAGTCCTGGCCGGCCTGCAGCAGCTCGTCGCGGACCTGGCGCCGCAGCACCTTGCCGATGAGCGACTTGGGGAGTTCGTCGACGACGACGACCCGCTTCGGCACCTTGTACGGGGTGAGGATCTCCCGCGCCCAGGCTCTGAGCGCGTCCGCATCCACGGTGGCACCGGGAGCCGCGACGACGGCCGCGACGACCTGCTCGCCGGAGTGGGGATCGGGGAGACCGACGACGGCGGCGTCGGCGACCGACGCGTGTCCGCGGAGCACCTGCTCGACCTCGCTCGGCGACACGTTGAACCCGCCGGTGATGATGAGCTCCTTGATCCGGTCGACGACGGTCATGAACCCCTCCTCGTCGATGGACACGATGTCGCCGGTGCGGAACCAGCCGCCCGGGAGCAGGACGGCGGCGGTCTCCTCGGGCTTGTTGTAGTAGCCGTGGAAGACCTGCGGGCCGCGGACGAGCAGCTCGCCCGCCTCGCCGGCCGGACGGTCGGTCTCCGGGTCGTCGGGATCCACGACGCGCACCTCGGTGCTCGGCAGCGGGAGGCCGATGGTCCCGGGCTTCCGTGCGGTCGAGACCGGGTTCGCGGAGATGACCGGCGAGCACTCGGAGAGCCCGTAGCCCTCGACGAGGAAGCCGCCGGACGCGGCTTCGAACGGGACGACGAGGTCGTGCGGCAGCGGCATCGCGCCCGAGATGGCGATCTCGGTGCCCTGCAGCGACACGCCCTGCTCGGTCGCCGCGGTCAGGAGTCGGTCGGCGATGGGCGGGACGGCGGGCAGGAAGGTCGGCGGTCGCTTCTTCATGACCTTGAGGACGAGCGCCGGGTCGAACTTCGGGAAGAGGACGAGGCGCGAGCCCATGCTCATGGCGAAGGTCAGGCAGAGCGTCAGGCCGTAGGCGTGGAACATCGGGAGCACCGCGTAGACGACGGCCTCCCCGCGCTTCACCGTGGGCACCCAGGCTCGGGACTGCGCCGCGTTCGCGAGCAGGTTGCCGTGGGTGAGTGCGGCCCCCTTGGGCGAGCCGGTCGTGCCGCTCGTGTACTGGATGAGCGCGAGGGCGTCGGTCGCGGGCTTCGGGTGGCTGGCCGGCAGCGGCGCCGAGGTCAGGAGCTGCTCCCACCGCACCGTGCCCGAGACCGGTGCGGTGAGCTGGGCCCGTGAGGCTCTCGCCTTCGGGATGGGCAGACGGAGAGCGGCGCGCATGTGGAGCGGCATCGCCCGGGTCACGTCGATCGTCACGAGCGAGTGCACCGCCAGGTCGGCCGGGAAGTCCTGCAGGTGCTCGGCGACCTTGTCCCAGACGATCGCGAACGTCGCGCGGTGGTCCTCGAACTGGTGGCGGAGCTCTTGGGGGGTGTAGAGCGGATTGTGCTCGATGACGACGGCGCCCAGCCTGAGGACGGCGTAGAACGCGACGATGTGCTGCGGGCAGTTCGGGAGCATGAGGGCGACGGGGTCGCCCGCCCGGACACCGAGTGCGCGCAGGCCCGCGGCGGCACGGGCGATCAGCGCCTCGAGCTCCGTGTAGGTGGTGGTGGACCCGAAGAACTCCAGCGCGACGGCGTCCGGGTAGCTCGCCGCCGAGGCCTCGACGAGATCGCCGAGGCTGCCGGTCTGCTCAGGGATGTCGTCCGGCACGTCGGCGGCGTAGCTCGCGAGCCACGGACGCTCGTGCGGGGGACGGGGACGGCTGCTCGAGTCGTTCTGGGTCACCGTTCCACTGTAGGGGCGGAGCCCGACGGACGACCACGTCCCTGGCGAATAGACTGGAGCGACCGCCACCGCTACACGTACGGGAGACGCATGTCGGAAATCACTACCGAGCAGGTCGCGCATCTCGCGAACCTCGCTCGAATCGCCCTGAGCCAGGACGAGATCGCCCACCTCACGACGGAGCTCGACTCCATCGTGGACAACATCCAGAAGGTGCAGCAGGTGGCCACGCCTGACGTCCCGGCGACGAGCCACCCGATCCCGCTCGAGAACGTGTACCGCGACGACGTCGTCGGCAACACGCTCACGCGCGAACAGGCGCTGCAGAACGCGCCGGAATCGGCCGACGGCCGCTTCAAGGTCTCGGCGATCCTGGGGGAGGAGCAGTGAGCGGGTTGATCGGTCTCACGGCAGCGGAGCTGTCGAGCAAGCTCCGCGCGGGCGAGGTCTCCAGCGTCGAAGCCACCCAGGCCCACCTCGACCGCATCGCGCAGGTCGACGGCGACGTCCACGCCTTCCTCCACGTGTCGGACCACGCGCTCGACGTCGCCGCCGACATCGACGCACGCCGTGCCGCGGGCGAGGACCTCGGCGAGCTGGCGGGCGTCCCGCTCGCCATCAAGGACGTCCTGGTGACGACGGACATGCCGTCCACCTCGGGGAGCAAGATCCTCGAGGGGTACCTGTCGCCCTTCGACGCGACCGTCGTCGCGCGGTCACGTGCCGCCGGTCTCGTGCCGCTCGGCAAGACGAACATGGACGAGTTCGCCATGGGCTCGAGCACGGAGCACTCGGCGTACGGACCGACCCACAACCCATGGGACCTCGACCGCATCCCCGGCGGTTCCGGCGGTGGCTCCGCTGCCGCGGTCGCCGCGTTCGAGGCGCCCATCGCCCTCGGCAGCGACACCGGTGGGTCCATCCGCCAGCCGGCGCACGTGACCGGCACGGTCGGCGTGAAGCCCACCTACGGCGCGGTCAGCCGCTACGGGGCGATCGCACTCGCCTCCTCGCTCGACCAGGTCGGACCGGTCAGCCGCACGGTCCTCGACTCGGGCCTCCTCCACGACGTCATCGCCGGGCACGACGGCCTCGACTCCACCTCGCTCCGTGACGCCTGGCCCTCGATGGCTGCTGCGGCCCGTGAGGGCGCGCGCGGCGACGTGCTGCGCGGTCTGCGGGTCGGCGTCGTCACCGAGCTCAACGGTGAAGGCTTCCAGGCCGGTGTGAAGAGCCGCTTCCAGGAGGCGCTCGCGGTCCTCGAGGCGAACGGTGCCGAGATCGTCGAGGTCTCCGCTCCGAACTTCGAGTACGCCGTCGCCGCCTACTACCTCATCCTCCCGGCCGAAGCGTCGAGCAACCTCGCGAAGTTCGACTCGGTGCGCTTCGGGATGCGGGTCACGCCCGAGGGTGGCGGCACGGTCGAGCAGGTCATGTCCGCGACGCGCGAGGCCGGTTTCGGTCCCGAGGTGAAGCGACGGATCATCCTCGGCACCTACGCGCTCAGCGCGGGCTACTACGACGCCTACTACGGCAGCGCCCAGAAGGTCCGGACGCTCATCCAGCGCGACTTCGCGGCGGCGTTCGACCAGGTCGACGTCCTCGTGAGCCCGAGCGCCCCGACGACGGCGTTCAAGCTGGGCGAGCGCATCGACGACCCGCTGGCGATGTATCTGAACGACGTCACCACCATCCCGGCGAACCTCGCCGGTGTGCCCGGCATCAGCGTGCCGATCGGTCTCGCGCCCGAAGACGGTCTGCCCGTCGGCATCCAGTTCATGGCGCCAGCACGGGAGGACGCCAGGCTCTACCGGGTCGGCGCCGCCCTCGAGGCGCTCCTCGAATCGACGTGGGGGCACACCCTCATCTCGCAGGCACCCGCTCTCGGAGGTCGGTAACCCATGGCCAAGGACAAGCTCCTCTCCTACGAAGAAGCCCTCGAACTGTACGAGCCGGTGCTCGGCTTCGAGGTGCACGTCGAGCTGAACACCAAGACGAAGATGTTCTCCTCGGCACCGAACGGCTTCGGCGACGCTCCGAACACGAACATCTCGCCGGTCTGCCTCGGTCTGCCCGGGTCGCTCCCGGTCGTGAACGAGCAGGCGGTGCGGTACTCGATCAGCCTCGGGCTCGCCCTCGGCTGCTCGATCGCACCCTCGAGCCGGTTCGCACGGAAGAACTACTTCTACCCCGACCTCGCGAAGAACTACCAGATCTCGCAGTTCGACGAGCCGATCGCCTTCGAGGGGTCGGTCGACGTCGAGCTGACCGACGGCACCATCGTGACGGTGCCGATCGAGCGTGCGCACATGGAGGAGGACGCCGGCAAGCTCACGCACATCGGCGGCTCCACCGGCCGTATCCAGGGTGCCGAGTACTCGCTCGTCGACTACAACCGCGCCGGTGTGCCGCTCGTCGAGATCGTCACGAAGCCGATCTACGGCACCGAGCACCGGGCGCCCGAGATCGCGAAGGCCTACGTCTCCGCGATCCGCGACATCGTCGTGGCGCTCGGTATCTCGGACGCGAAGATGGAGCGTGGGAACCTCCGCTGCGACGCCAACATCTCGCTGCGCCCGCGCGGCCAGGAGAAGCTCGGCACGCGCACGGAGACGAAGAACGTCAACTCCCTGCGTTCCGTCGAGCGCGCCGTCCGCTACGAGATCCAGCGGCAGGCGGCGATCCTCAAGGACGGCGGGTCCATCGTCCAGGAGACGCGGCACTGGCACGAGGACACCGGGGCCACGTCGGCCGGCCGGCCGAAGAGCGACGCCGACGACTACCGGTACTTCCCGGAGCCCGACCTGCTCCCGGTCGTGCCGTCGCCCGAACTCATCGAGGAACTCCGAGCGGCCCTGCCCGAGCAGCCGGCCGTCCGTCGTCGCCGGCTGAAGAGCGAGTGGGGCTTCACCGACCTGGAGTTCCAGGACGTCGTGAACGGTGGTCTGCTGAACGAGATCACGGCCACCGTCGAGTCCGGTGCCGCTCCGGCCGCCGCACGGAAGTGGTGGACTGGCGAGATCTCGCGGATCGCGAACCAGCGTGACGTCGAGGCGACGAGCCTCGTGTCGCCCGAGCACGTCGCGGCACTCGCTGCGCTCGTCGAGGACGGAACGCTCAACGACAAACTCGCGCGCCAGGTGCTCGAGGGCGTCATCGACGGGGAGGGCACTCCTCAGGAGGTCATCGACGCCCGCGGTCTCGCGCTCGTGTCCGACGACGGTCCGCTGATCGCCGCCATCGACGAGGCACTGGCCGCTCAGCCTGACGTCCTCGCCAAGATCCGCGACGGCAAGGTCCAGGCGGCCGGCGCGGTCATCGGCGCCGTGATGAAGGCGATGCGCGGACAGGCCGATGCGGCACGTGTGCGCGAACTCGTCCTGGAACGCGCCTCGCAGTAGGGGACACTGCTGCACCCTCGGGCCCGAGCCGCTGTCGATGACGGCGGCCCGGGCCCGATGTCGTCGGCCAGGGGAAGCCCTGGTGCCGACTGCTGGCCCGGCATACACTTCCGCCATGCTGGTCGAAGGCACCATGCGGTGGCAGGTCACGGAAGACGCTCCGATGGCCCTCATGCTGGCGCTCGCGTTCCGCGACATGGCAGGGCTCGGGGAGCAATGCGTCGCGCAGCTTCCCGCAGTCACGCCGGGGCTGGAGCGGATCGACGTCGCCGGCCTCGACCTCGACGCGCTCGCCGTCCAATTCGACGGCTGGTGGACCGGGATCGCCCGTCGCGACACGCGCCTCTTCATGGCCGAGGTCCGTCCACCACACTTCGAGGTGTTCGATCGAGCCCTCGACCTGCAGGAGCTCGCCTACCGGGCGTACGACGAGGCGCACCGATGGGCGTCGGCTCGGATCCGCGAGTACGAACGCGCGCTCGCAGGTCGATCGCCGAGCCGTCTCACCGACGTCTACGAACTCATCCGCGAGCGTCAGTTCGAGTTGCGTCGGCAATCCAGCTCGTTCCGGTTGGACCTCGAGGTACTCCCGATCTGCCGACCGGGGGCCTGGGTGGTCGCGCCCGACACGATCGTGGTCAGTGAGTCGCTCCGGGACGACCGGGAGGCCTTTCGCGAATGGCTACGGCCGCTGGTCCACGGCCTGGTCTGATCCGCTTGCGACGCGCTCGACCGGCCGACGGGTCGGGTTCAGGAGCACGACCGCGATGATCGAGCCGACAGCGCCGGCAGCCGCCATCGCGGCGGTGAACGGGTGGGAGATCTCCGCGAAGGGCATGATGAAGGCGCTCGCGAGCGCGATCCACACGGCGACGTGCGTCGGCTTGCGCTCCGGGTCGAGGCGCAGCTTGCGGGGGTGCTCGACGCGGCCGAGGAGTGTGCCGACGCCCGCGAGCAGGACCGCGACGACCAGCAGCACGACCGGTCGGGTCCACCACCATGCCGCGCTCAGCGGTTCCGCGAAGGGGATGCCGAGGGCGAGCTGGAGACCGGCGACCGCGATGATCAGGGGGAGATGCCAGAGGTACACCGTCATCAGCCGGGACCCGATGAGGAAGACGACGGCTCGCGCGGCGCGGGTCCGCATGATCGCCGTGAGCAGCGGGTGCACCAGGGTGAGCAGGGCGAGCTGCCCGACGCCGAGGACGACGAGGGGGAGGGTCGGTGGGTTGAGGTTGCCGAGCATGCTGGTCGAGTACGGCAGCCAGGTCGTGATCGGCACGAGCGCACCGTAGGAGACGAGCACCACGGCCACGAGGACGAGGCGAGGGACGGTGCGGAGACGACCATCGGCCAGGAAGAACCCGAACTGCTGCAGCAGCGGCCAGACGAACACCAGGTTGACGAGACCGATGCCCAGGAGGCCGGTCGAGTACCGGACGACGTCGACGAGGATCACACCGGCCAGCAGTGCCGCGCAGGTCAGGACGGGGTGGCGGTCGTGCCAGGTGGCCAAGAAGGGCGCGACCGCCTGGCACAGCAGGTAGGCGGCCAGGAACCAGAGCGGGGACCCGACGCCTGCGGCGACTGCCTCGATGATGGCGGGGTCGACACCGAGCGCCCCGGCGAGCCACAGTCCGACGGCGAGGAAGAGCAGGACCGGGATCGTCGGCAGGGCGAGTCGGAAGACCCGGGACCGGAGGAAGTCGCTGGTCCCGCCACCACGTCGGACGGTGCTGCGCCAGCCGGTGATCGTCGCGAAGCCGCCCACGATGAAGAACAGCGGCATGATCTGGCCGAACCAGGTGCCCGTGTCGAACCACGGTTGCTGCTCGAGCGCCCGGGAGATGCCGATCGCGCCGTCCGGCTCGATCGCCACGGCGACCATCAGGAGGTGGACGACGACCACCGTGACGACGCAGGCGACGCGCACGAGGTCGAGGGCGAGGTCCCGCCCGGAGAGGTCTGGGACCGCCGGGGCCGACCCGGTCCGCGTTCGCGTGCTCATCGCCGGACAGCCTAGCGTCGCCGGGCGCTCCCGCCTCGGCCCTTGTGGAGAGCGTGTCGGAGGCGACTGCGACAATGGCGGTATGAGTCGGCAGGATGGAGCGTCTCGTCGCGTCTCGGCGCACGATGCCGACGACAGCGGTACCCCCATCCTCCATGTCGACATGGACGCGTTCTTCGTCTCGGTCGAGCTCTTGGAACGGCCCGAGCTGCGCGGTCTGCCGATCATCGTGGGCAACAAGGAGGGGCGGTCGGTCGTCACCTCCGCCAGTTACGAGGCTCGCCGGTACGGCGTGCGCGCGGCGATGCCGGTGTCCCAGGCGATGCGGCTCTGTCCGAGCGCCGTCGTGCTGCCGCCCCACCACGGCAGGTACCGCGAGTACTCCGACCGGGTGATGGAGGTGTTCGAGTCGGTCACGCCGCTCGTCGAACCCCTGAGCATCGACGAGGCCTTCCTCGACGTCTCCGGCGCGGTCCGGTTGCTCGGGAGCCCGCGGACGATCGCCGCGCTCGTGAAGCAACGGGTCCTCGACGCGACCGGCTTGCCGTGCTCGGTGGGCCTGGCGGCGACGAAGTACGTCGCGAAGCTCGCTTCCGGCCTGTCCAAGCCCGACGGTCTGCTGGTCGTGCCGGCCGACGAGACCCTGGCGTTCCTCCACCCGTTGCCGGTCGGTGCACTGTGGGGCGTCGGTGGTCGGACGGAGGAGCAGCTGACGAACCGGGGCATCCGGACCATCGGTCAGCTCGCCTCCACCCCGCTGTCGATGCTCCAGCGCGCGGTCGGTGAAGCCTCCGGTCGCCGACTCCTCGAGCTCGCGAACGGGATCGATCCGCGCGGCATCGAGCTGGCACGTCGCGAGAAGAGCGTCAGCCACGAGGTGACCTTCCCGACCGACGTCTCCGACCCGACCATCCTCAGGCGCGAACTGCTGAACCTCGCCGGCCTCGTCGCGATCCGACTCCGGAAGGGCGGCTACGCCGGCCGGACGATCAGCATCCGCGTGCGCTATGCGGACTTCAGCGTCGTCACCCGGTCGCGCACCATCGGCGAGGCCACGAACGTGGGCCGGCGGGTGTACGACGAAGCGGCCTCGCTGTTCGGCGACCTCGATCGCGGCGGACGCCTCGTGCGCCTCGTGGGGGTGAAGGTCGACCAGCTCGTCCCGGCCGATGAGGCCGGTGCCGGGCTCTGGGACCCGGACGAGGAGTGGCGTGAAGCCGAGCAGACGATCGACCGGGTCGCAAGCCGGTTCGGCGATCTCGCGATCGCCCCCGCCTCCCTCCTCGGCAAGCCGAGGCGTCGCGGACTCGGCAGTCGCGGAGACTCGCAGGGTGCTGGGAGCACGGATCAACCCCTTGGACCGGGAGATGCCGAGCGATAGCCTCGCCGTATGACGAATCTCGTGGAGAAGCTGGCAGAACAGGCGAAGGGGCTCGGCGTGACCGCGGCCTATGGGGAGCAGCAGGACATCGACGGGACGAAGCTCGTGCCCGTCGCGCTGACGTACTACGGCTTCGGCGGCGGCTCCGAGGGCGACGGCGACGACGCCCCGAGCGGCGGTGGCGGCGGTGGCGTCTCCATCCCGGTCGGTGCCTACATCAAGACCGACGAGGGTCTCCGTTTCGACCCGAACCTCATCTCGCTGATCGCCGTCGCGATCCCGTTCATCTGGGTGAGCGGCAAGGCGCTCGCCGGCCTCATCAAGGCCCTCAAGAAGTAGCCCCCTCCGTCCAACCCCTGTCGTGCGACCGCGCACGGCAGGGGTTAGACTCGTGCCACCACGGGAGTCCGGTGAACCGGGCTGAGAGGAAGGTATTCGCCTTCGACCGTCGAACCTGATCTGGATCATGCCAGCGCAGGGAGACCATTTCTCGCTATCCCGTGCTCTTTTCCGTCTACAGGAAGGGCACGTATCGTGTCAGCATCGACCAAGATCTCACCCTCTGAACGCGCTGTGTCGCGGACCTTGCGCTGGAGGGTCGTCGACATCGTCGTGGTCGCCGTACTCGGCGTCGCGACCGGCCTCATCTTCTGGGCGTGGAACACGCTCGGATCACTCTGGTACGCGGGTGCCAGCGCCGTCACGCCCGGTTTCGGCGGGATCGCCGTCGGGATATGGCTCCTCGGCGGGGTGCTCGGCGGACTCATCATCCGGAAGCCCGGCGCTGCCCTCCTCGTCGAGACCATCGGGGCGATCGTCTCCGCCCTCATCGGCAACGCATGGGGCATCACGACGGTGTACTCCGGGCTCGCTCAGGGCCTCGGTGCCGAGCTGGTGTTCGCGGCGTTCGCGTACAAGCGCTTCGGCCTCGTTCCGGCGATCCTCGCCGGGGCCGGTGCCGGGGCCGGCGCGTGGCTCCTCGAACTCGTCATGTCGGGCAACCTCGAGAAGGGTGTCGAGTTCAACGCGATCTACCTCGGTTCACTGCTCGTCTCGGGCGCGATCCTCGCCGGTGTCGTCGGCTGGGCACTCGTCAGGGCACTCGCGTCGACCGGAGCGCTCAGTCGGTTCGCGTCGGGGCGGGACGCTCGGCGCGAGGTCTGATCGTGCCGGGAGCGGCTGCGACCGGTCCGGCGCGCGTCGTCGCGCAAGACTGGGGGTGGCGGCATGCCGGTCGGAAGGCCTGGGCGGTGAGCGACCTCGACCTCGTGATCGAACCGGGCGAGCGGGTCCTCCTGCTGGGGGCGTCCGGTGCCGGCAAGTCGACGCTGATCCACGCACTGGCCGGCGTGCTCGGCGGAGCGGACGAGGGGGAGTCCCACGGCTCGCTCCTCGTCGATGGCGTTCCGCCTGAACGAGCGCGGGGTCGCATTGGGCTCGTGCTGCAGGATCCCGACTCGCAGGTGATCCTGTCCAAGGTCGGTGACGACGTCGCCTTCGGCTGCGAGAACCTCGGCGTCGAGCGCGAGGAGATCTGGCGCCGCGTCGACGCCTCGCTGGAGGCCGTCGGACTGGACCTGCCGCTGGACCACTCGACCTCGGCGCTGTCTGGCGGTCAGAAACAGCGGCTGGCCCTCGCCGGCGTACTCGCCATGCACCCCTCGCTCCTCCTGCTCGACGAACCGACCGCGAACCTCGACCCGGCCGGGGTGGCCGAGGTGCGGGACGCCGTCGCTCGGCTGGTCGATGACGGTTCGTCCACCCTGGTCGTCATCGAACACCGCGTCGACGTCTGGCGCGAGCTGATGACCAGGGTCGTCGTGCTCGACGCCGACGGCGGTGTCCTCGCCGACGGGCCACCCGACCTCGTCCTCGACGACGTCGGGCAGCGCCTGGCCGATGCGGGCGTCTGGGTGCCGGGCATCCCGCTGGGGTTGGCCCCTCGTCCGGTGTCCGGCCCATCGGCGGCGGTCATCACGACCGACGACCTGGCGATCGGTCGAACGCGGAAGCAGCCGGTGCAGGAGCACCTGGGGCTCGCGGTGCCCGAAGGCGCGGGGACCGTCATCGTCGGCCCCAACGGCGCGGGGAAGTCCACGCTCGCGCTCACGCTGGCGGGACTGCTGCCGGAGATCACGGGGACGGTGACCGCCGCTCCGCAGCTCGCCGGCAGGCTGGGATCCCGGCCGATCCGCTGGAAGTCGACCGAGTTGCTCACGCGCATCGGGACGGTCTTCCAGGATCCCGAGCACCAGTTCGTCTCATCGACCGTGCGGAACGAGCTCGGTGTCGGCCTGCAGGCCCTCCGCTGGTCCCGGACCGCCATCGACGAGCGGGTCTCCGAGATCCTCGATGCGCTCGGTCTCGGTCGTCTCGCCGAGGCGAACCCGTTCAGTCTCTCGGGCGGTCAGAAGCGCCGGTTGTCGGTGGCCACCGTCCTCGCCGCCCGGCCGGCGGTCATGGTCCTCGACGAACCGACGTTCGGGCAGGATCGACGCACGTGGTTGTCACTCGTCCGCCTGCTGCAGCATGAGCTCGAGCGCGGCGCGACGATCGTCTCCGTCACGCATGACGCGGGGGTCGTCGAGCATCTGGGCGACCATCGCATCCTCCTCGAACCGCCGGAGTTCCAGAGGCGGGCCGCATGACGAGCCTCACGGCAGCGGAGCGCTCGACGGTGCTGCACCATCGACCGCCGCTCGACCGGGTGAATCCGGTGACGAAGGTGCTGGCCGTCCTGATCCTGTCCGTCCCGTTGCTGCTGACGATCGACTGGGTGAGTGCGAGCACGGCGGTCCTGCTCGAAGTGATGCTGTTCCCGCTCTCCGGCCTGCGGTTCACCGCGTTGCTGAAGCGGGCCCTGCCGGTGCTCGTCTTCGCGCCCATCGGCGGGATCAGCATGCTGTTGTACGCGAAGCCGGGAGGGACGGAGTACCTGTCGCTCGGGTTCGTCCGCGTGACGGACAACTCGATCGAGCTGGCGGTCGCCGTGACGATCCGCGTGTTGGCGCTCGGTCTCCCGACGATCCTGCTCTTCGCGCGGGTGGATCCGACCGATCTGGCCGACGGGCTGTCTCAGATCGCGAAGCTGCCGTCGCGGTTCGTGCTCGGGATCCTCGCTGGAGCGCGGATGCTCGGACTCTTCATCGACGACTGGCGCAGTCTCGCGCTCGCCCGTCGTGCCCGTGGGCTGGGGGACCGGGGAGTGGTCCGGCGGTTCGCGTCCATGGCGTTCGTGCTGCTGGTGTTCGCCATCCGCCGCGGGAGCAAACTCGCGACGGCGATGGAGGCGCGGGGGTTCGGGGCACCGATCGAACGCACCTGGGCCAGACCGTCCCGCCTGGGCCGGGCCGATCTTCTGGCCGTCCTGGTGACGATGGTGATCATGGCCCTCGCGCTGTCCACGGCGGTCCTCGCCGGTACGTTCCGGGTCGTGGGCCAGTGAGCGCGGTTCCGCCGGTCCTGCTCGTCGACGGTCGCTCGGGCACGGGGAAGACGACGCTCGCCTCCTCGGTCGCGTCCGCGTTGACGGCCAGCACGGTCGTCCACATGGACGACCTGTATCCGGGATGGGAAGGGCTCGAGGAAGGTGCTCGACTCCTCGTCGAGTGGATCCTCAGACCGTTCGCCGAGCGGCGCGCGGGGGAGTGGCGGCGCTGGGACTGGGAACGGTCCGCCCGTGCGGAGGTGCACCTCGTGCCGAGCGACCGTCCACTCATCGTCGAGGGCTGCGGCTCGTCGTCGCGGGCGTCGCGAATACTCGCCGACACGGCGCTGTGGCTCGACGCGCCGGTGGTCCAGCGCACCGACCGCCTCATCGGGCGCGGTGACGGTGTGGACTGGCTCGCGGGGTGGACCCTCCAGGAGGACGCGTTCATCGAGCGGGAGCGGCCCGACCTCGATGCCGGGCTCCGCATCGAGGCGACCGACGCGGCGGACCAGGTCTCCGCACTCGTCCTCGACGCCCTCGCTCACGACGGTCGTGGACGTTGGAATCCTTGGTTGCGCGAGTGACGATGAGCGTCCGGGTATCGGTCCCTGAGCTTGTCGAGGGGTCAGGGCTCGGGTTCCGGTCCCTGAGCTTGTCGAAGGGTCAGGGCTCGGGTTCCGGTCCCTGAGCTTGTCGAAGGGGTGTGCCCCCGGCAGGATTCGAACCTGCGACCAAGAGATGAGTAAGGGTCCGCGAGAGCTTCTGGTGTGCCCCCGGCAGGATTCGAACCTGCGACCAAGAGATGAGAAGGGACCGCGATGTCGTGTGAGGTGCCCCCGGCAGGATTCGAACCTGCGACCAAGAGATTAGAAGGCTCCTGCTCTATCCCCTGAGCTACGGAGGCGGGCGTCGTCCAGGATACCGCAGCGGTGTCTCAGACGCCGACGCCGAGGAGGCCGAGGACACCGAAGACCAGCGACAGGGCTGCGAGGACGAGGGCGATGCTGATGAGGATGACGTGCACGCGCAGGAACGTCGTCGCACGTCCTTGATCGTCGCGTGCACGCGGGTCGGCGACGATCCGCTTGAGGAAGCGGGGCCAGACGACGACGTTGTAGACACCGTTGACGAGCAGCAGGACGGAGATGGCGATGATCACCGCTCGAGTCTACGGAACCGGCGGCGTCGGTCGTGCTGAGTAGACTCGACCCATGAGCACAGCTGGGGACCGTCTGGTCTGGATCGACTGCGAGATGACCGGACTCGAGCTGGAGGTCGACGAACTCGTCGAGATCGCCGTCGTGATCACCGACTTCGAACTGAACATCCTCGACCCGGGTTACTCCGTCGTGATCAAGCCCGATCAGTCGGCACTCGACAACATGGGTGAGTTCGTGACGAACATGCACCGCACCTCGGGGCTGCTCGAGGAGATCCCGAACGGCGTGAGCGTCGCGGACGCGGAGTTCCAGGTCATCGAGTACATCCAGCGCTTCGTTCCGGACGAGTCGAAGGCGCCGCTGGCCGGGAACACCATCGGGACCGACCGAGGGTTCCTCGCGCGCTACATGCCGCGGCTCGACGCCCACCTGCACTACCGCAACGTCGACGTCTCCTCGATCAAGGAACTCGCCCGTCGGTGGTACCCGCGGGTCTACTTCAACGCCCCGTCGAAGCACGGCGGTCATCGCGCGCTGGCGGACATCCTCGAGTCGATCCGTGAGCTCGCCTACTACCGCGGAGCGTTGTTCGTCGACCTCCCCGGCCCGTCCTCGGACGACGCGAAGCAGGTTTCGGAAGCGGTCGTGTCACGGTACGCCCCAAACATGTAATAGACTCATCCAGTCGCTTGTGACGCGGTCTCCGCGGAGCAGGTCGCATGGTGGGTATAGCTCAGTTGGCAGAGCGCCTGGTTGTGGTCCAGGAGGTCGCGGGTTCAAGCCCCGTTACTCACCCCATGTCGTACAGAAGCCGGAGGATCCCTCCGGCTTCTGTCGTATCCGGGGAGCGGGCATGTTGGAGCTGGACACCGAGGCGTTCGAAGCCCTCGTGGTGGACGAACTCGACCGCTTACCCGACGAAATGGTCGACGGTCTCGACAACGTCGTCTTCGTCGTCGAGGATCGCCCTGAGAACGGCACGCTCGACACGCTCGGTTTGTACGACGGTGTCGCTTTGACGGAGCGTGACCGCTACGGCTTCGGCGAGATGCCCGACCGGATCATCGTCTACCGCGAGCCGCATCTGGCGGCGTGCGAGACGCTCGACGAGCTCGCCGACGAGATCCACACCACCCTGGTCCACGAGATCGCGCACTTCTACGGGATCGACGACGAGCGGCTGCACGAGCTCGGCTGGGCCTGAGATCCGCCTCGCCCACCGAGTCGTGTTTCCGGTGTGTTGCAAGTGCCTCGGAGTTCCGGGTACGCCTCCGGCGAGCGAGTAGCCTGGGGACATGCGCGAGATCCAGGCCCGCATCATTGCGGAACTCCATGTCAGCCCCACGATCGACCCGGCGGCCGAGGTCCGTTCCCGGATCGACTTCCTGAAGTCGTACCTGCGGGCGACACACACGAAGGGGTTCGTGCTCGGGATCAGCGGGGGACAGGACTCGTCGCTCGCCGGGCGCCTGTGCCAGCTCGCGGCGGAAGAGGTCCGAGCCGAGGGTGGGGAGGCCCGGTTCGTCGCCGTCCGTCTGCCGTACGCCGTGCAGCACGACGAGGACGACGCCCAGTTGGCGTTGTCGTTCATCCGTCCGGACGATTCCGTCGTGTTCAACATCCAGCGCGCGGTCGACGGGTTCGAAGCCGAGTACGCGGATGCGACCGGCGAACCCCTCAGCGACTTCGTCAAGGGCAACGCGAAGGCGCGGGCACGCATGGTCGCGCAGTATGCGATCGCCGGTCAGCAGGGGCTCCTGGTGGTCGGGACGGACCACGCGGCCGAGGCGGTCACCGGCTTCTTCACGAAGTTCGGCGACGGCGGGGCCGACGTGCTCCCGCTCAGTGGCCTGACGAAGCGCCAGGGGCGTGCGCTCCTGGAGTCGCTCGACGCTCCGGAACGGCTCTACCTGAAGGCACCGACCGCCGATCTCCTCGACGGCACTCCCGGCCAGACCGATGAGGAGAACCTCGGACTCAGCTACCAGCAGATCGACGACTTCCTCGAGGGGAACGAGATCGATCCGGTGGCCGCCGAAGCGATCGAGACCCGATATGCGGCGACGGAGCACAAGCGCCAGGTCCCGGTCAGCAAGTTCGACACCTGGTGGCGCTGACCACGAACCCCTGACACGAAGACGGCGGCCCGATCGGTTGATCGGGCCGCCGTCTGTCGGTCTCGCGGTCAGCTGACGCTGGACTGCTTGCGTTCGGCTTCCAGGACCGCGACGTCGTCGATGATGCGCTGCGTCGTGCTGGTGTTGATCGTGCCGCCCGTCGAGCGGGTGATGTCACCGGGCCGTGAAGCCGGCGCGGTGGATGCGGGCTTCACCTCGGCGTACTGCTCGTGGTGCTGCTTGGCGACCCAGGCCTCCTGCTCCGCGACGAGCGCCTGTTCCGATCCGCTGGACTCGGCGCGCCAGCGACGGAGGTCGCCGTCGAAGTCCTTCCGGGCCCGTGCCGGCTTCTTCGACCACTCGACGAGGCGGTCGCGGAATTCCTCGACCACCGGGTCCAACTCGTACCCGAACGTCGCGGAGTTGCGCTTCATCTCGTGGAGCTGGTGATTCGCCCAGTCCGCGGCGACGGCCGCACCCTTGATCGGGCTGAGTCGCACGAGCGTGTCGGCCTGGGCGACCGCCCGATCGCTGAGCACCTGCTCCTGCGGGGTGAGCGAGTTCCAGACGCTGGCCTCGGTGGCGGCGTCGACGAGCGCCAGGATCGCGACGTTCTTCTGCTCTCGATCGCGCTGGTCCACGATGGCCCGAAGCGCGCGACGGCTTGCGCCGGCGGCGACGAGGGAGGACACCACGACGGCCACGATGAAGAGGGCCGCAGCGAACAGCATGGGGCGGACCTCAGCTGAGGTCACCCACTCTACGAAGTCATTCCACCACTGCATGGGCCGCAGACTACCCCTCGTTCGGGCGTGAACACGGGCGACGCACCGGGTTCGACGGGAACGGCGGGAGGGTCGTCGTTCAGTTGCGGAAGGCGTCGATGGCGACCGCGAGATCGCTGAAGCTGCCCAATGGGGCGTACCCGAGGACCGCCGGTCGGAAGCGGTTGGCCCGGTACTCCGGAACGCCGTCCGCTCCGACGGCCTCGATGTTGCCGAGCACACGGCCGTCGGGGGTCGTCACGCGCCAGTAGCCGGGACGGATGCTCAGGGCGTTGGGCATGGGACTCCTCCTGCGCTGGTGGGGTGATGCCGGACGGGGACTGCCGGCTGGTACTCGTCAGCGTATGCGGGGCCACCGACATCGGCCCTGGTCGGGGCGGAACGAGGGTCCTCCACAGCGAGGTGCGCGGTTGTGGACATCGACGAGGGCCGCCCGGCTCGACACAGGGCCTACGGGATCGGTGAGGCTGGGAGCGCGTCCGGGGTGGCGATCGGCACGGACCCGCCCCGGACGCTTCGGCGATCCACCGCCAAGATCGTCGGATCGACAGGAGAGGAACCCATGAACGACCAGATCACCGTCTGCGGACACGTCGCGACAGACCCGAAGCACCATCGCACGACGTCCGGGCTGGACATCACCAGTTTCCGCCTGGCGTCGCAGCAACGTCGGTACGACCAGAAGCAGGGCTCCTGGGTGGCGCAGGAGACGAACTGGTACACGGTGAGCGCCTTCCGTGGATTGGCGACCGCCTCCGCCACATCGATCGTCAAAGGACAACGCGTGATCGTCCTCGGTCGGTTGCGGATCCGCGACTGGGAGCAGGGTGAGCGACGAGGGACGTCGGTCGACATCGAAGCCGATCACATCGGGCCCGACATCGGCTGGCAGCCGAAGGGGGCCGTCGAGTCGCCGGTCGGAGCTGGGGCGAGTCCGGCGTCCGCCGCATCCGAGTCGACCGGATCCGGAACCGGGGAGTGGGCGTCGGCGCCGCCGCAGGACACGCCGTTCTGACGCGCCACGTAGACTGCTCGACGTGCAGAAGAGCCTCCGCGACCGCCCCGCCTCAGCCGTCACCTCGATCCGTCGCCGCTCGTCGATCGCCGGCGTACGGGCCGGCGTGGTGCTCGGCCTGCTCGGCATCGCCGTGACGGGTTGCACCCAGCCCGCTCCCGAGCCGACGGCCACGCCGAGCCAGACGCCGACCGCCACTGAGACGGCTCCGGCGGCGCCGGTGCTGCTCCCCGAGGGCACCGCCTCCGACAACCTGCCGTTCTTCGACGCGGTCAACGCCGCCACGCTCGCCGCGAACCCCGCCGCTGGCGGTCAGGCGATCATCGACGGTCTCGTCGCCGCCGGCTTCCCGAAGGCGGAGATGGAGGTCTCCTCGGACACGACGAGCATCGGCGAGCCGGCCGACTCGATCCAGTTCGCCATCCGGTGGCAAGGACAATGCATCCTCGGGCAGAACGGGCCGGCGACGGGATACCACTCGTCGGTGGTGTCGCAGCTCGACACCGGGCGATGCCTCGTCGGGGTCACCCGCGCGATCGACTGGTAGAGCCGCTGACCAGCCCGGGCTGGTGCAAGCTGTGAGCATGCCATAACCTGACATTTCAGATATCGCCACCTCCTGGGTGGCTCGATCCGGAATCGAGGGCCCGCATGAACGCCAACCCATCACCTGGCGGGGAACCTGCCACCGAGGCCGTCTTCCTGGCCGACGGACGTCTCGCCGTCGCTCCTGCGGCGCTGGCGCACACACTCAAGCCTCGTCACCTGGCGCTGATCGCCCTCGGTGGCATGATCGGCGCCGGGCTCCTCGTGGCGTCGAGCACGGCGATCCTCGCAGCGGGGCCCGGCGTGATCCTCGCGTACGCCCTGGCCGGCGTGGTCGTGGTGCTCGTCATGCGCATGCTGGGGGAGATGGCCTCCGCGTCGCCCGAGACCGGGTCGTTCTCCGCCTACGCCTCGCGATTCATTGGACCCTGGGCCGGTCTCGCGATCGGATGGCTCTACTGGTGGTTCTGGGTCGTGGTCGTCGGCATCGAGGCGACCGCCGCAGCGCAGATCGTGAGCCAGTGGGTGCCAGGTCTCCCGCAATGGATCCCGGCGCTCGTCATCACCGTCGCGTTCCTCGCCGCCAACCTCGTCTCGGTGAAGTCCTTCGGTGAGTTCGAGTTCTGGTTCTCGTCGATCAAGATCGCGGCCGTGATCCTGTTCATCGCGCTCGGATCGCTCATCATCGTCGGCGTCGTCCCGACCGAGACGGCGACCGTCGCCAACCTCGCTCCGACCGACGGGGGCTTCCTGCCGTTCGGTGTCGGCGGCGTCCTGGCGGCCCTGCTGCCGATCATCTTCTCGATGTTCGGTGCCGAGGTCGCCACGATCGCGGCAGGAGAATCGGTGGACCCGAAGGGTGCCGTCCGGCGAGCGGTGAACTCGGTCGTCTGGCGGATCCTGCTGTTCTACATCGGCTCGATCCTGGTCGTCCTCATCGTGGTGCCGTGGACGGAGATCACGCCGGGGATCAGCCCCTTCGTCACCATGCTGCACGCCGCCGGGATCCCCGGTGCCGGGGTGGCGATGGACATCATCGTCTTCACAGCCCTGTTGTCGACGCTCAACGCGTCGCTGTACACGGCGTCGCGCATGCTGTTCTCGCTCGGGGGCCGCGGGGAGGCCCCGCGAGCGGTCCGCGCGACGACGCGACGCGGCACGCCGGCGGTCGCGATCCTGTGCTCGGCCGTCGTCGGGCTCGTGTGCGTCCTGTTGAACTACCTCGCACCGGACGAGGTCTTCACGTTCCTCGTCAACTCCACCGGCGCGATCGCGATCTTCGTGTGGATCGTGATCGCCGTCGCCCAACTGCGCAGCCGGCGGTTCGACCAGATCTCGGCGTCGGAGAGCTGCGACCGCGTCGGCGGGATCCGCATGTGGGGACACCCGTGGCTCACGGTCATGGTCGTCGTCGCGCTCGTCGCGCTGCTGGCGTCCATGTTCTTCGGCGGACCCGCCCGGCTCCTCGAGGTGACGAGGAGTTGCGCGATCGCGGCGGCGGCCGTCGTGGCGGGCGTCGTCGTGCAGCGCAAACGACGGGTCCGGCCGTAGACTGGACGGCGACATGGCTGAATACATTTACTCGATGGTCCGCGCCCGCAAGGCGGTCGGCGACAAGCTCATCCTCGACGACGTGACGATGGCGTTCCTGCCCGGAGCGAAGATCGGCGTCGTCGGCCCGAACGGTGCCGGTAAGTCCACGATCCTGAAGATCATGGCGGGGATCGACACCCCCTCGAACGGCGAGGCGAAGCTCACGCCGGGCTTCAGCGTCGGCATCCTCATGCAGGAGCCGGAACTCGACGAGGACAAGACGGTGCTCGAGAACGTCCAGGAGGGCGTCGGCGAGATCAAGGGCAAGATCGACCGCTTCAACGAGATCTCGCTCGCGATGGCCGAGCCCGACGCCGACTTCGACGCCCTGCTCGCCGAGATGGGCGTGCTGCAGGAGGCGATCGACGCCGCTGACGCCTGGGACCTCGACTCGCAGCTGGAGCAGGCGATGGACGCCCTGCGCTGCCCGCCGTCCGACGCCACGGTCGCCCACCTCTCCGGTGGTGAGAAGCGTCGCGTCGCACTCTGCAAGCTCCTCCTGCAGAAGCCCGACCTCCTGCTCCTCGACGAGCCCACCAACCACCTCGACGCCGAGAGCGTACTCTGGCTCGAACAGCACCTCGCCCAGTACGCGGGCGCCGTGCTCGCCGTCACCCACGACCGGTACTTCCTCGACCACGTCGCAGAGTGGATCTGTGAGGTGGACCGCGGTCGCCTGTACCCCTACGAGGGCAACTACTCCACCTACCTCGAGAAGAAGGGCGAGCGCCTCAACGTCCAGGGCAAGAAGGACGCGAAGCTCGCCAAGCGCCTCGCGAGCGAACTCGAGTGGGTCCGCAGCAACGCGAAGGGCCGCCAGGCGAAGTCGAAGGCGCGTCTCGCTCGCTACGAGGAGATGGCGACGGAGGCCGAGCGCACCAGGAAGCTCGACTTCGAAGAGATCCAGATCCCCGCCGGTCCGCGACTCGGCTCGACGGTCCTCGAGGCCAAGAAGCTCGAGAAGGGCTTCGACGGACGCGTCCTCATCAACGACCTCTCCTTCAGCCTTCCGCGCAACGGCATCGTCGGCATCATCGGCCCCAACGGAGTCGGTAAGACCACGCTGTTCAAGACCATCGTCGGCATCGAGCCGCTCGACGCCGGCGAGCTCAAGGTCGGCGAGACCGTGAAGCTCTCCTACGTCGACCAGTCCCGCGGGGGCATCGACCCCAACAAGACGCTTTGGGAGGTCGTTTCCGAGGGGCTCGACTACATCCAGGTCGGCAACCAGGAGATCCCGTCCCGCGCCTACGTGTCGACGTTCGGATTCAAGGGCCCGGACCAGCAGAAGAAAGCGGGTGTCCTCTCCGGTGGTGAGCGCAACCGCCTGAACCTCGCGCTGACGCTCAAGCAGGGCGGCAACCTCCTCCTGCTCGACGAACCGACCAACGACCTCGACGTCGAGACGCTCTCGAGCCTCGAGAACGCACTCCTCGAGTTCCCGGGTTGTGCCGTGGTCATCACCCACGACCGGTGGTTCCTCGACCGCATCGCGACGCACATCCTGGCGTACGAGGGTACCGAGGAGAACCCGTCGAACTGGCACTGGTTCGAGGGCAACTTCGAGTCCTACGAAGAGGACAAGATCAAGCGCCTCGGACCGGACGCGGCCAAGCCGCACCGCTCCGCGTACCGCAAACTCACGCGCGACTAGGACTCCTGCGAACGGCCCATCGGCTTCTGCCGGTGGGCCGTCGTCCGTTCACGACCCGTACGTCCCCGACCCACGGAGGGCCCAGCAATGACCAGACTCCACGTGCCGATCCCACTGCGGTGGGGCGACCTCGACGCCTTCAACCACGTCAACAACGCCTCGATGCTCAAGCTGCTGGAGGAGGCGCGTGTCCGCGTCTTCTGGATCCCGACGTTGGCGTCGGAGGACGTGCCGCCGACCGCGGTCATCGACGCGAGCCTCGAGGCCGAGACGCTGACGCTCGTGGCACACCAGGAGATCGAGTACCTGGCCCCGATCCCGTACCAGCGTGATCCGCTCGACGTCCAGCTCTGGATGGGCAAGATCGGCGGGGCCAGCCTGCAGGTCGCGTACGAGGTGTACTCGCCGCTGGGCGGGGCATCGCAGACGCTGTACGCCCGAGCCTCGACGACGGTCGTCATGGTGGACGCCAAGACACTCAAGCCGCGCCGGATCTCGGACGTCGAACGTGCCGCATGGGAGCCGTTCCTCGAGGATCCGATCGAGTTCTCGCGACGCTGAGCGACTCCGGTCACCGAGGCTTCGGGAATCGCACCATGCCCTCCTGGGCGACGCTCGCGACGAGGCGACCCGCCCGATCGTAGATGCGCCCGAGGGACAGACCTCGCCCGCCGGTGGCGCTCGGGGAATCCTGCAGGTAGAGCAGCCATTCGTCCACGCGCGCGGGACGGTGCCACCACATGGCGTGGTCGAGACTGGCGATCTTGATGCCCGGGGTGGCCCACGGGACGCCGTGACGACGGAGCACCGGCTCCAGGATCGTGTAGTCACTCGCGTAGGCGAGCGCGGCACGGTGCAGCCCCGGGTCGTCGGGCAGATCCTCGATCGTCTTGAACCACACCGCTTGCCGGGTGGTCCGCTCGCCCTCCACGCGGAGGTAGACGGGGGAGCCGACGTGTCGGAGGTCGAAGGGGCGTCCCGTCGCCCACGCCTCGGCGGCCGGGTGGTCGATCCCGCTGAGGAGCTCGGCGGCTGACGGGAGCGTCTCCGGGTCGGGGATCCCGTCGGGCAGCTCGATCTGATGCTCCGGGCCCTCGTCCTGGGTCTGGAAGGACGCGATCATCGAGAGGATCGGCACCCCGTTCTGGTAGGCCTGGGTGCGCCTGGTGGCGAACGAGCGTCCGTCGTGGATGCGGTCGACCGCGAAGGTGATCGGCAGGTCGACATCGCCCGGTCGGAGGAAGTACCCGTGCATCGAGTGGATGATGCGCTCGGCGTCGACGGTCCGGGTCGCGGCGACGACGGACTGGGCGAGCACCTGACCACCGAAGACCCGCCCCTGTGGCATCCATTGCGACGGACCGGTGAAGATGTCCTCGTCGGTCCGGACACCGGGAGCGCTGAGGTCCAGAGCGGTCAACAGGGAGTGGATCGGTTCCTTCACGCGAACACGCCTTTCATCCGGGGGTCGAGGCTCGGTCGTCGATGCCCGACCCGACCCGCCGAGTCTATCCAGGCCCTGTGGACGCGGTGCCGGAGCGTACACGGCGGTGGCGTAGATTGAGAGGAGATGTCCACCACCTTGCAGCTCCTCGACGCCACCTCGCTCGCCGACCTCCGCACCTTCCTTGCACGCGCCGCCCGGATCGACGACTCCGGTGTGCGACTCCTGGCCGCCGGAGACGTCCTGGCGGTCTCCGCTCCGGTGCTGCACCCGCAGGGGCTGCTCGACCGGAGTCCGACGATCATCGGGATGCGCACCTTCGCACTCGCCGAACCCGCCACGGCCGACGTGCTCGCGACCCCGCGTGAACTCATCGACCGCATCGTCCGCACGCTCGGCGGCGTCGCTGCCGAGGACCTGGTCGCGGATGCCCGCGAGACCGTGCCGCTCGAGCTGCCGCCGTCCACGAGGACGGCTCCGTGGGTCGGACAGGCGCCGCCGCGTGGCGGCTGGGTACGCGCGGGCGACGTGGACACCATCGAGCTCGAACTCGTCGCCAGGACGGGGGCCTCGGAGATCGCCGAGACGCTCCCCACAGCGGTGGGCGATCAGATCGTCCAGAAGGTGCGGTCGCAGGTCTGGTCCCGGCCCCTCGGCGACGGCCACGGACTCCCGACCGGTGCCGCGTTCGCCGCGGTGGGCCTCGGCTTCATCGCCGAGCCGGAGCGTGCGGCCGTCTTCCGCTCAGGCGGATGGGTCCGCTTGAGCACCCGACGCGGGCATGTGCTCGCAGGTGCCGTGTCCTGATCCTCAGCCGGCGGCCATCGCGCGGCCGGCGGTCCGACCGCTGAACAGACAGCCGCCGAGGAAGGTCCCCTCGAGCGCGCGATAGCCGTGGATCCCTCCACCGCCGAAGCCGGCCGCCTCACCGGCGGCGTAGAGACCGGGCACCGGGTTCCCGTCGGGACCGAGGACCCGGCTCGCGAGGTCGGTCTCGAGCCCGCCGAGGCTCTTGCGGGTCAGCACATGCAGCTTCACCGCGATGAGCGGTCCGGCCTTCGGATCGAGGAGCCGGTGCGGTGCGGCGACGCGGATGAGTTTGTCGCCCCGGTAGGAGCGGGCACCGCGGAGCGCCGTGATCTGCAGGTCCTTCGTGAACGGGTTGTCGATCTCGCGATCGCGGGCCTCCACCTCGGCGATGACGTTCGCCGCATCGATGGGCGTCTCCGGGCTCAGCTCCTGCATGCCGGCGACCAGCTCGGTGAGCGTGTCTGCGACGACGAAGTCAGCGCCGTGTTCCTTGAACGCCTCGACGGGGCCGGGCGCTCCCGGACCGATGCGCTTCGCGAGCAGCCCGAGGTCCTTCCCGGTGAGGTCGGGGTTCTGCTCGCTCCCCGACAGCGCGAACTCCTTCTCGATGATCCGCTGGGTCAGGACGAACCAGCTGTGGTCGTGGCCGGTGGCACGCAGGTGCGCGAGGGTACCGAGCGTGTCGAAGCCCGGGAAGAGCGGCACCGGGAGCCGCTTCCCGGTCGCGTCGAACCAGAGCGACGACGGCCCCGGCAGGATCCTGATGCCGTGCTGCGGCCAGATCGGATCCCAGTTGGTGATGCCTTCGACGTAATGCCACATCCGGTCGCCGTTGATGAGATGCCCGCCCGCGCGCTCGCTGATCGCCAGCATGCGTCCGTCGACGTGCGCGGGGACACCGGAGAGCATGGTCGTCGGCGGCGTCCCGAGCCGGGCCGGCCACTGTTCGCGGACGAGGTCGTGGTTCCCTCCGATGCCACCGCTCGCGACGAGCACCGCGGGCGCCCTGCACGAGAACTCGCCGACGACGTCGCGTGAGCTCGGAGCCCCGCGCTCGGCATGCGACGGGGCGAGCACGGAGCCGCGCACGCCGACGACCGCGCCGTCCTCGGTGAGCAGCTCGTCCACGCGGTGCCGGAAATGCGCCGACACCGTGCCGTCCTCGACGCCGGCGCTCACCCGTCGGACGAAGGGCGCGACGACACCGGGTCCGGTGCCCCAGGTGATGTGGAAGCGGGGAACGGAGTTGCCGTGGCCGATGGCGCCGTAACCGCCCCGTTCCGCCCAGCCGACGACCGGGAAGAACCGCACGCCCTGGTCGTGGAGCCAGGCGCGCTTCTCGCCCGCGGCGAAATCGAGGTACGCCTCTGCCCAGCGCTTGGGCCAGTGGTCCTCGGGACGGTCGAACGCTGCTGCGCCAAACCAGTCCTGGGTCGCGAGCTCGAGCGAATCACGAACGCCGAGGTGGCGCTGCTCGGGGGAGTCGACCAGGAACAGGCCGCCGAACGACCAGTGCGCCTGGCCACCGAGGTTCGACTCCGGCTCCTGTTCGAGCAGGATGACCCGCTTGCCGGCGTCGATGAGCTCTGCGGCGGCGACGAGCCCGGCCAGCCCGCTGCCGATCACGATCGCGTCGGCCTCGGTCCGATCGGCGGACGGATGGGGAGGGACGGCTGCTGGCATCTGTTGACTCCTTCGGCGCGGACGTGCGTCCGATCCTACGACCGCGCGGCCGGAATCAGAGGAGACTGCGGCGCGGTGCCCCTGGATCCTCGTCGAAGGTGTTGACCATGGCGTGGGCTGCCCGCTCGAGGTAGTCCCAGAGCGTCGCCTCGTGCACCGGCGCGAGGTCGAGGCTGTCGACGGCGGCGCGCATGTGCAGCAGCCAGCGGTCGCGAGCGTCGGGGTTCACGTGGAAGGGCTGGTGCCGCAGCCGGAGACGCGGATGGCCGCGTTCGGCGCTGTAGGTGCCGGGCCCGCCCCAGTACTGCTCGAGGAAGAGCATCAGCCGGTCGGCCGCCGGACCGAGGTCCTCCTCGGGGTACATCGGTTTCAGGACGGGGTCGCCGGCCACGCCGCGGTAGAACTCGTCGACGAGGGCCTTGAAGGTGGCGTGCCCGCCGACCTGCTCGTAGAAGGACGTGCCTGGTGCCTGGGAGTCGGTCACTGCTGCCCTCTCGGGGGTCGCTTGGTCTTCGGCGCCCGTGGCGGGACCACCGTGGTCGGGTGGGTGCGCGGGGGACGCGAACCGGTCACACTTGCGGCACCCTCGAAGCCCGAGAGGACGATGCTGTTGAGCGACGGCAGCTTGACGTCCATCTCGTCGACGGCCCGCTTCAACCGCATCCGCAGTTCGCGAGCCACGTCGTCCTTGGCACTCGTGCGCGTCTTGATGACCAGGCGGATGACGAGGGCGTCGCCCGAGATCGACTCGAGACCCCACAGCTCGGGCTTCTCGAGGATGCGGGAGCGCCACTTGGGGTCGTGGGCGAGTTCGTTCGCCGTGTCGAGCATGCGCTCCTGGACGGCCTCGACGTCGGTGTCGTACGGGATCGCCAGGTCGATGATGACCCGCGACCAGCCCTGCGACATGTTGCCGACCCGCAGGATCTCGCCGTTGCGGACGAACCAGAGCGTGCCGTTGACGTCGCGTACCTGGGTGATCCGGATACCGACGGTCTCGACGACGCCGGTGGCGGGCCCGAGATCGACCACGTCGCCCACGCCCAGTTGGTCCTCGACCACCATGAACAGGCCGTTGAGGATGTCCTTGACGATGTTCTGCGCGCCGAAACCGAGACCGGCACCGACCGCTGCCGTCAGCAGGGCGAAGGAGCCGATGATGCTCGAGTCGATGACGTTGACGACGAGGATGGCCGCGACGATGACGATGGTGACGTTGACGATGTTGCTGAGCACGGTGCCGAGGGTCCGTGTGCGTTGGACGAGTCGGACGGCGGCCAACGGCGAAGCGAGCAGCGATTGCGTGTCGGTGACGTCGGCGCTCTTCTTGACGCCACTCACGATGCGGCCGACGACGCGTCGGATGACGAATCGGAGCACCCATGCGGCGGCGAACGCCAGGCCGATCACGATCACCACGCCGATGATCTTCCACCCCGCCGTCCAGAGGAAGGCGGTCACGTCAGGCCAGATCTCATCCCAGTTCATATGGGGCCCAGTGTATCGAGCGACCCGGAGTGAACCGTGTGAGCCGCCCGAGTGCGAGCCGGACGGTGCCTGCGTGGACGGTCATGGACGCACGAGTCCGTGCTTGTAGGCGAAGATGACGGCCTGCACGCGGTCGCGCAGCTGCAGCTTCATGAGCACGCGACCGACGTGTGTCTTCACCGTCGACTCGGAGAGGACGAAGTGGGCGGCGATCTCCGCGTTGCTCAGCCCCTCCGCCATGGCGACGAGGATGTCGTGCTCCCGCGGTGTCAGCTCGGCGAGTTCTTCGGCCGAGCCGTCTTCGGCGGCCGCGGGCGTGCCGGGGAGGGCCGTCGCGAAGAGTTCGAGCATCCGTTTCGTGATGCGGGTCGAGACGGCGGCGTCGCCGGCGTGGACCGCACGGATCGCGGACGTCAGCTCGTTCGGCAGGGCGTCCTTCAGGAGGAAGCCGCTCGCGCCGGCCCGCAACGCTCCGAAGGCGTACTCGTCGAGGTCGAAGGTCGTCAGGATGATGATGCGGCTGTCGGGGTTCGCGGCGACGATCCTCCTGGTCGCCTCGATCCCGTCGAGTCCCGGCATCCGGACGTCCATGAGGATCACGTCGGGCCGCAGGGTGGCGGCGAGGTGGATCGCCTCGGCGCCGTTCGAAGCCTCACCGACCACGTCCAGATCGTCCTCCGCGCCGAGCACGAGACCGAATCCGAGCCGGATGAGCTGTTGGTCGTCGACGAGCAGGATGCGGACGGGATCGGTCATGGTGTGGTTCCTCGTGGTTCGGTGGTCGGCGGAGACGTTCTCGTCGGACGTGGTTCCAGTGGCAGGACGGCATGGACGCGCCACAGTCGATCGCCGACGGCCCCGGCGGTGACCCGACCCCCTTGGAACGCGACGCGTTCGCGGAGGCCCAGCAAGCCCTGGCCGGCGCCGAGCGACGGCGCGTCCGGAATGGACCCGTCGTTCTCGACGATGAGCTCGAGGTGCTCGTCGTCGGTGGTGATGACGACGTCGACGCGCTTCGGCCGCTCCGCGTACCGCAGCGCGTTCGTGAGGGCCTCCTGCGTGATGCGGTGCACGGCGAGCAGGATCGACGGGTCGTCCGTCGACGGCCCCGAGGCGGTGAGTGCGACCGGCAGGCCGAGTCCGCGGAAGGTCTCGACGAGCGCGGGGATCGACGCGGCGTCGGGTTGCGGAGCGAGGGGCGCGCTGCCGGTCTCACGGAGGACCCCCAGCATGCGTCGCATGTCGACGAGGGAGCTCCGGGCGGCGTCGGTGACCGCGGTCATGGCGGACCGGGACGCCGTCGGGTCCTTCGTCGCCAGGGCCCCCTCGCTCAGCGCGACGATGACGGTGAGACTGTGGGAGACGATGTCGTGCATCTCGCGGGCGATGCGGGTCCGCTCGGCGACGGCGGCGAGCTGGGCCTGCTGGTCGCGCTCGCGGGCCAGCTGCGCCGCCCGATCGACGAGGGCTTCGACGTACCGCTTGCGATTGCCGACGTTGATCCCGATCAGCAGCCCGAAGAGCGCGAAGAGGACGACCGAGATGATGGTCTGCTGCGGCTCTCCCGGTGCGTGTGGCGCGGCCCAGGGCAGGAAGGGGGCGAGGACGGCGACGACCGCGGCGGCGGCGAAGGCCTGCCAGCCCAGTGCGACGGTCCGGTACACGGCCACGGAGTACAGCAGGATCGGCACCGCGAACGCGTCGACGCCCACCGTCTGCGCGACCGAGACGAGCCCGACGACGATGACGAGCACGGCCATCGCGAGCGGACGCCGTCGCCTGAGCAGGACGGCGAGCGTCGTGACGCCCACGATCGCGACGGCGAGGGCGATGCGACCGGGCTGGGCCGCCAGGTCGACGTCGAACCACTCGACGGTGCTGACCGAGAGGGCGACGAGGAGGTACCCGGCGGCGATGAGCGAGTCGGCGGTCCACGGGTGCCTCGACCACCAGCGTCGGACGACCCCGGGCGGGCGCGGGAGCATCAGTGCGGCTTCCGTCGCGGCCCGGTCCGGGGCGGAGGAGGGCTTCCGAGCGGTCACGACGAGGACGACCCTGAGGGTCGGTCGTCGTTCACTGGTCGGCGCATCCCTCCAGGATACGGAGAACCCCTCCACAGCGGGTCGTGCCGTGGAGGGGTTCTCGCCAGAGGATCCTGGTACCGGAGTGCTATCCGGCCGAGTGGATCATGCGGCGTCCCGTGCCTGTGCCGCGAGTGCCCGCTCGACCCCGGCGAGGGCTTCGACGAGCATGCGTCGGAGTGCCGGGACATCGGCGTTGGCTTCCAGCCACGCGCGGGTGCGGTCGCGGAGCTCGGTGGAGGCGAGCGCCGCCGGGTAGAGCCCCTCGACGATGTACTCGGCGATCTTGTAGCTGCGCGACTCCCAGACCGACGTGAGCGCGGCGAAGTACGGCTCGACGAGCGGCTGCAGGACGGCCGGGTCGATGACGTGCCCGAACCCGAGACCGACGTTCCGGACGATCGCGTTCGGCTGGTCGTCGTGCTCGACGACCGAGTCGAACGCCGCACGCTTGCCCTCGACGGTGGGGATCGTCGCCCGTGCGCGAGCGGCCGCCTGCGCACCGTTCGCCGTGTTGTCCTCGGCGAGCGCCGCATCGATGTCCGAACCGTCCGCGAGGCCGAGGAGGACCAGGCCCTCGAGGAGCTCCCAGCGGAGGTCGGTGTCGATCTCCAGGCCCGGGAGTGCCGCGGAGCCGTCGCGCAGCGCACGCAGGTGCTCGCCGTGCTCGGGGGTCGAGGCGAGGGCGGCGAAGAACTTCACGAACTGGAACTGCGCGTCCGAGCCGGCCTCAGCCTCCTGGGCGAGCGTCCAGAGCGCGTCGCCGACCCGGGAGACGGTCGCCAGGCGGCGTTCCGGAGTGACGTAGTTGCGCGCGGCCAGACCGAGCTGGCCGAGCGTCGTGCGCAGGGTCGTCGACTCGGTCTCCGTGGCGATGTTCCCGAGGACGAGCTCCACGTAGTCGGAGGCGCTCGACTCGGCGTCGCGGGTCGCGTCCCAGGCGGCGCCCCAGACCAGCGAGCGTGCGAGCGGGTCCTCGATCGAAGCGAGGTGGCCGATCGCCGTCGCGAGCGACCGCTCGTCGAGGCGGATCTTCGCGTAGGCGAGGTCGTCGTCGTTCAGCAGCACCAGGTCGGGCTGCGTCTCACCGACGAGCTCCGGCACCTCGGTGAGCGCCCCGTCGACGTCGAGTTCGACGCGTCGGGTGCGGACGAGCTTGCCGTCCTGCAGCCGGTACAGGCCGATGGCGAGGCGGTGCGGACGCAGCGTGTCGTAGTCCGCGGGGACCGTCTGACGGACGGCGAACGCGGTGAACGCGCCGTCGGCGTCGACGGTGAACTCCGGGCTCAACGTCCCGACCCCGGCGGTCTCCAGCCACAGCTTCGACCACTCGCGGAGGTCGCGGCCGCTCGTCGCCTCGAGCTCGACGAGCAGGTCGTCGAGCACCGTGTTGCCGAACTCGTGCTTGCGGAAGTAGTTGCCCACGCCGGCGAAGAACGCCTCGATGCCCACCCAGGCGGCGAGCTGCTTCAGGACGGAGCCGCCCTTGGCGTAGGTGATGCCGTCGAAGTTGACCTGGACGTCCTCGAGGTCGTTGATGGTCGCGACGATGGGGTGCGTCGACGGCAGCTGGTCCTGGCGGTAGGCCCAGGTCTTCTCCATCGCGTTGAACGTCGTCCACGCCTCGGTCCACTCGGTGGCCTCTGCGGTGGCGATCGTCGAAGCCCATTCGGCGAACGACTCGTTCAACCACAGGTCGTTCCACCACTTCATGGTGACGAGGTCGCCGAACCACATGTGGGCGAGCTCGTGCAGGATCGTGACGACCCGGCGCTCCTTGATCGCGTCGGTCACCTTCGAGCGGAACACGTAGGTCTCGGTGAAGGTCACCGCGCCGGCGTTCTCCATCGCGCCCGCGTTGAACTCGGGGACGAAGAGCTGGTCGTACTTCTCGAACGGGTAGGGGTACGCGAACTTCTCCTCGTAGTACGCGAAGCCCTGACGCGTCTTCTCGAAGATGTAGTCGGCGTCGAGGTACTCCGCCAGGCTCTTCCGCGCGAAGACGCCCAGCGGGATGGTCCGGCCGTCGCTCGAGGTGAGCTCGCTGCGCACCACGTCGTACGGGCCGGCCACGATCGCGGTGATGTAGGAGGAGATGCGCTGCGTGGGTGCGAAGCTCCAGGTCGCCGCGCCGTCGTGCGCCGGTACCGGCTCGGGCGTGGGGGAGTTACTGACGACCTGCCAGGCCGCGGGCGCCGTGATCGTGAAGATGAACGTCGCCTTCAGATCGGGCTGCTCGAACACCGCGAACACCCGACGGGAGTCCGGCACCTCGAACTGGCTGTACAGGTACACCTCGCCGTCGACGGGGTCGACGAAGCGGTGGAGGCCCTCTCCGGTGTTGGTGTACTCGGCGTCAGCGTCGACGACGAGCACGTTCTCCGCAGCGAGGCCGTCGAGCTGGATGCGCACGCCGTCGGAGACGGTCGACGGGTCGAGCTCGACGCCGTTCAGGGTGACCGAGTGGACGGTGCGCGTCATGGCGTCGATGAAGGTCGAGGCGCCCGGTTCACCGGTGAAGCGGACCGTCGTGGTGCTGCGGAACACCTCGGGACCGGTCGTGAGGTCGAGCACGACCTCGTAGCTCGACGTGTCGACGAGCGCCCTGCGCTCCTGGGCTTCGACTCGGGTGAGGTTCTCTCCTGGCACAACTGCTCCCTGGTGTTGATGGACACGTGACGTGTGAACTGCACGTGGTCGCTCGTGACGACCGCGGCACGGTCAACCAGCCTAGACCCGCCGTCCGTCCGTTTCGGGGGAGTCGACGGGGATCGGCGCGTAGGGTGACGGCATGACGACTTCCGCTGCAGACAACACCCGCGTCGACTTCTGGTTCGACCCCTCCTGCCCGTGGGCCTGGATGACCTCGCGCTGGGTCGACGAGGTCACCGAAGCCCGGAACCTCGACGTCCACTGGCACATCATGAGCCTCGCCGTCCTCAACGAGGACCAGGACGTCAGCGACGACTACCGGGCCTTCTTCCCCCGGGCGCTCCGATACACGCGGCTCGTCGCCGCTGCGGCAGCCGAACACGGACACGCGGTCGTCAAGCCGCTCTACGACGCGCTCGGGACGCGGATCCACCCCGGCGGACGCGCGGAGGACGTCGACGCCGTGATCGCCGAAGCCCTCGCCGAGACCGGGCTCCCGGCGGCGCTCGCCGAAGCGTCGACGACGGACGCCTACGACGGGCCCATGCGCGAGAGCCACTTCGACGGCATCGGCCGGGTCGGCCAGGACGTCGGCACCCCCGTCATCGCGATCGACGACGTGGCGTTCTTCGGACCCGTCATCTCGCCGGCGCCGAAGGGCGAGCAGGCGCTCGCACTGTGGGACGGTGTCGTCGCTGCTGCCTCCTACCCGGGCTTCTTCGAGCTGAAGCGCAGCCGCACGGCGGACCCGATCTTCGACTGACGCGACGCCGGCGCCCGGAACCCTAGACTTTCCACATGCGCATCCACATCGCCACCGATCACGCCGGTCTCGAGCTCAGTCAGTTCCTGCAGGACCACCTGCGCGCAGCCGGTCACGACGTCGTCGACCACGGCCCGGCCGAGTACGACGCGTTGGACGACTACCCGGCGTTCTGCATCAACGCGGCGAAGGCCGTCGTGCGCGACCAGCAGGCCGGTGTGGACGCCCTCGGCGTGGTGTTCGGCGGCTCGGGCAACGGCGAGCAGATCGCCGCGAACAAGGTTGTCGGTGTCCGCGCGGCGCTCGTCTGGAACCTCAGCACGGCGCAGCTGGCTCGGCAGCACAACGACGCGAACGTCATCTCGATCGGTGCGCGTCAGCACAGCACCGACGAGGCGGTGTCCTTCATCGACGCGTTCATCGCCGAGCCGTTCAGCCTCGAGGAACGTCACGCCCGTCGGATCGCCCAGCTCGCCGAGTTCGAGGCGACCGGCACCATCGCCGACAAGCACGTCGACGCCTGACGCGTCCTCCACCGCCACCGCGCGGCGCGCCGGATCGCGTCGCCCACCGACTGAGGAGTCACCATGCCCGAGGGGCACTCCGTCCATCGCATCGCCCGACAGTTCGCTCAGAACTTCGTCGGCCACCGGGTCTCCGTGTCGTCTCCCCAGGGGCGCTTCGCCGAGGGTGCCGCCGTGCTCGACGGCCGGACGGTCACCGACGCCAAGGCCGTGGGCAAGCAGATGTTCCTCGAGTTCGACGACGGACTGTGGTTGCGCGTGCACCTCGGTCTGTACGGCGCGTGGGACTTCGCCGGTGAGATCCGGTCGGACCCGACCATCGCCGCCTCGAACGGCCGCATGGGGCAGACGAACCAGCGCGGCACGGTGCTCGACGACGACGATGCGCCGATCCACGATGCGGACGGGGAGAACTCCCTGCACAGCATCGGTGCACCGCGCCGGGCCAGGGTCCGGATGTCCGAGCAGTCGAGTCCACTCGCCGAGATCGACGAGCGGTTCCCACCCGAACCGGTGGGTCAGGTGCGCGTGCGGCTGTTGACCGAGACGACCGTGGCAGACCTCCGCGGGCCGACCGCCTGCGAGGTGATCGACGCCGCCGGGGTGCAGGCCGTCATCGATCGGCTCGGACCGGATCCACTGCTCGACCCGAGCGCGGAGGCGGGGGAACGGTTCGTGTCGCGTGCACACCGCAAGGGTTCCCCGATCGGCCTGCTCCTCATGGATCAGCAGATCATCAGCGGGATCGGCAACGTCTACCGCGCCGAACTGCTGTTCCGCGCCCGTCTCGATCCGCACCGCACCGGGAAGACGGTCCCCGTCGAGACGCTCCGCGAGATCTGGCTCGACTGGACGCGCTTGCTCGCGATCGGGGTCGAGACCGGACAGATGATGACGATGGACGACCTGTCGGCGGCCGACTACCGCCTCGCGATGGCCAACCGCGCCGACCGCCACTGGGTCTACAAGCGGGAGGGACTTCCGTGCCGGGTCTGCGGGACGAACATCCTCCTCGAGGAGATGGGCGCCCGCAAGTTGTACTGGTGCCCGAACTGTCAGCGCTGAACCGAACCCGCCTGCCGAACCGACGAGGACCGATGTGATGACCGAGCACCGCCCTGGACCCGTCGGCGACCTCGTCACGACGATCGCCGACGTCCACCTGTCCGGACCGCGCCGCGGAGGCTCGTCCGATGCCGAACGGGTCGACGTCCTGCTGGAGGGCGGCTCGATCGTGGCGATCCGACCCGCCGACCCGGAGGTCCTGCTCAGCTCCGACCCGGGGGTGTTGGACGGTGGTGGTGGCTTCCTCCTGCCGGGGCTCTGGGACCACCACGTGCACTTCACCCAGTGGGCGCGCACGGCCAGGCGCGTGGACCTGTCCTCGGCCGCATCCGCCGCCGAGGCGGTCGAGTTGGTCGCCGAGCGGATCGCTCAGGAGGCCGACGGTGACGGCTGGGTCGAGGGCGCGAGGTTCCGGGACGCCCTCTGGCCGGACACTCCGACGTTCGCCCTGCTCGACGCGATCGCACCGGACCGCGAGGTCGTGCTGGTCAGCGCCGACCTCCACTGCTGCTGGCTGAACAGCGCGGCGCTCCGGGCCACAGGCTTCGCCGACCATCCCACCGGCCTGTTGCGGGAGGAGGAGTCGTTCGCCGTCCTCAAGCAGCTCGACCAGGTCGCCGACGAGCTCTCCGACCGCTGGGTCGACGCCGCAGCCGACCAGGCGGCATCCCGCGGCGTCGTCGGTGTCGTCGATCTGGAGATGCGCTGGAACGCCGCGGACTGGATCCGTCGGGTCGGGAACGGGACTCGCGCGCTCCGCATCTCCTTCGGTGTGTACGCCGAGCACCTCGAGCGCGCGATCGACGCCGGACTCGTGACCGGGGGAGTGCTCGCCGGAACGGACGGTCTGGTGCAGGTCGGCCCGTTCAAGGTCATCACCGACGGATCCCTCAACACCCGGACGGCCTGCTGCGACGCGCCCTATCCGGGTTCGGCTCCTGGAACCGATGCGCACGGGATGCTCAACGTCCCGCCGGAGCGACTCACCGCATTGCTCACCCTTGCGACCGCCAACGGCCTCCACTGCGCGGTGCACGCCATCGGCGACCGAGCGAACACCCTGGCGCTCGACGCGATCGAGACGACCGGCGCGAGGGGCACGATCGAGCACGCGCAGCTGCTCCGGGCGTCCGACCTCGAGCGGTTCGCGCGGACCGGGACGGCTGCGAGCGTCCAGCCGGAACACGCGATGGACGATCGGGACATCGCCGAGGTCCACTGGGCCGGGCGCACCGACCGTGCCTTCGTGCTCCGCAGCCTCCTCGACGCCGGTGCCACGCTCCGACTCGGTTCCGACGCCCCGGTCGCTCCGCTCGACCCGTGGGTCTCCATCGCCGCCGCTGTGACGCGCAGCCGCTATGGACGCGAGGCCTGGCACGGCGAGCAGGCCATCACGGTCGAGGAAGCACTGGCGGCGTCGACCAGAGGAGACGACGACGTGGTGGCCGTCGGCCGCCCCGCCGACCTCGTCGTCGTGGGGTTCGACCCGTTCTCCTGCGCACCGGAGGCCCTGCGCACCATGCCGGTCCTGGCGACGATGCTGGGTGGGCGCCTGACGGCGGCCGTGAGGCCCGGCCCGGGGGCGTGATCCTGCGCGGCCCGCGGGAACACGACGAAGGGGCAGCCACGATCGACTGCCCCTTCGGCGGTGATGCTGCGGGTGATCCGCCCGGTTGCTAGCGGCTGAGGTGGGCGAAGAGGAACCAGCGGTCCTTGTCGAGGCCGCGGGCGATCTCGATCGCGACGTCCTGGCTGGTCTGGTCGAGCTCGTCGAGCTCGTCGACCGCGGTGTTGACCGAGGCGGAAGCTGCGTCGATCAGGGCGATGACCTCGGCGATCGTGCGGTCGGACTGCTGGAAGCCCTCGCTCAGCTCAGGCGTGCTGGTCTTGGCGGCGACGGTGCTGAGGCGCGCGTCGACCGGGAGGCCGAGGGCGACGATGCGCTCTGCGGCGAGGTCGGCCCACTCCTGCGCGTGGTCGACGATGTCGTCGAGCAGTTCGTGGACGCCGATGAAGTTCGCACCACGCACGTGCCAGTGGGCCTGCTTGCCGTTGACGACGATGGCGGTGAGGTCGACGACGACGGGGCTGAGGAACTGCGCGGTGCCTGCTGCGACGTCCGGGTTGGCGACGGCCTGCGGAATGGAGGTGGTGATGTCGGTCATGGTGTTTCCCCTTCGTTGACGAGTGAGGCCCTGGTCGGACGGATTCGTCGGTCTGCTTGAATGCAACGGTACTCAGCCGCAGACATTCCGCAAGGAAGTCGAGGCTCGGCTTACGAAGGGTGCACTCAGCAAGGAAAGCCTGACCGTACCGGCGATTCACCCCGGAACGACGCGGGTTCCCGTCCGTCGGGGCCGCCTGCGATAGCGTGGCCGGTATGACGCTGCACGGTACGGTCAGGAAACTCTCAGACGGACGCTCGCCCCACATCGATCCGAGCGCCTACACGGCGCCGGGATCCGTGCTGGTGGGAGCCGTCACGCTCGCCGCGGATTCGAGCGTCTGGTACAACGCCGTCCTGCGCGCGGACTCCGACTCGATCACGCTCGGCGCCGGGTCCAACATCCAGGACGGGGTCGCCGTGCACACGGACAGCGGCCACCCGACGGTCATCGGGCGCAACGTCTCCGTCGGACACAACGCGGTCGTCCACGGCTGCACCGTCGAGGACGACTGCCTCATCGGCATGGGTTCCGTGGTCCTGAGCGGAGCCGTGATCGGTGCCGGGTCGCTCGTCGCCGGGGGAGCCGTGGTCCTCGAGGGCATGATCGTGCCGCCCGGTTCGCTCGTCGCGGGGGTCCCGGCCAAGGTGCGGCGGGAACTGACGGCTGACGAGCAGGAGGCGATCAAGCAGAACGCCGCACACTACGTCGCCCTCAGAGCGGTACACGCCGCAGCCGTCGACGAGGATTAGCGGCGGCGTGCGTCGCGCTTCTTGAGGCGACGCTGCGCGGCGAGCGAGCCAGAGAGGCAGACGACGCAGCCGATCATGCAGATGAGGCCGACGCCGAGTCGTCCGGTCGCGAGCGCGTACACCCCGACGAAGAAGACGAGCGCGCCGGCCACTGTCCAGATGTGGGGCCAGATCGCGTCGAGTCGCATGCGCTCAGCCTAGGGCTTGGGGCATCCTCTGCTCCGTCCTGCCCGCGCGGATCTGTCGAAGCGCTCAGCGGGGACCTCCCGCTCCGGCGATCTTGTCCCGGTCCCTGCATAACCTCATCCGGTCCCTGAGTAATCAAACCTCCGGCCCCTGAGCCTGTCGAAGGGCACGCGGAGAACCTCACGAATCCCGGTCCCTGAGCCTGTCGAAGGGCACACGAGGACACTTCCACAACCGGTGCGACTCGGCATCTGGAATGTCAGTGGTCCATGATGGACTTGTTCCATGACCGAGACCACCCTTTCCGCGATCCGCGTCGGCGACGAGTACGCCGCGCAGCTCGCGGAGTTCTCGGAGCAGTACGCGGAGATCCAGCGGCGTCGCGCCAAACTGGACGCCGAGGAGGTCCGGCTCCTCGCCCTCTCTGCCGCCTACGCGGACGCCTTCGCAGACGCCACGGTTCCGGCGATCTTCCCGCCGGCGGAACGTCAGGCCCTCTCCCGTCGTTCGACCTGTGCGGCGCTCGCGATGGCGACACGCACCCCTGAGCGGACCGTGCAGCGTGCGACGAACGACGCCGAGCGGCTCGTCAACGACGCACCGGCCGTGCTCGCCTCCCTTGAAGCGGGCCGCATCTCGGCCAGGCACGCGCAGACGATCATCGACCAACTCAGTGACGTCCCGGTAGCCGGGCGGGCGGTGTTCCTCGCCGAGGTCCTGCCGGTCGCAGAGGAGTCCACGAACGCGAACCTCCGCAGGCGCGCCCGCGTCCTGCGCGAGCGTCTGCACCCCGAGTCGATCACCGCCCGAGCGATCCGCTCCGAGGCCGACCGCCGGGTCGAGTTCGAACCCGCAGCGGACGGGATGGCGTGGGTGCATCTGTTCACCACGGCCCCGATCGCCCAGGGCGTCATCGAGCGGGTTGAGGCCGCGGCGGCTGAGTCGCGCAACGCCGGCGACACCCGCACCTGCGCACAACTGCAGGCCGACGCACTCGCAGCGCTCGCCCTCACCGGCGTCACGCCCGAGGACGTGATGTCGAGCCCGGTGCTCCCGCACCCGATCGAGGTCCAGGAGCACATCAAGCCCACGGTCCACATCACCGTCCCCGCGCTGAGCATGGCCGGCGTCTCCGACGCCCCGGCAACCCTCGACGGCTACGGCCCGATCGACCCGGCGACCGCGGCCCGGATCGCCGTGAACGCTCCGAGCTTCACCCGGATCCTGGTCCAGCCGGAAACGGGATCCGTGCTCTCCGTCGGGCGGAACCAGTACCGCGTTCCGGCCGACCTCCAACGCGCTGTGCGCCTCCGGGACGGCACCTGTAGGGCACCAGGCTGCGGCAGACGCGCCAGGGCCTGTGACCTCGACCATTCCGTCGCGTGGGAGGACGGCGGCACCACGGATGTCGGCAATCTCGCCTGCCTGTGTCGACATCACCACCGGATGAAACACCTGCCCGGATGGAACCTCGAGCACGGTCCCGGCGGGGTCCTCGACTGGACAACGCCAGACGGAAAACACCACCGGACCGAACCGGACCCGGCGCCGTTCTGACCTCCGAACGACAAGGCGTCCTCGTGGGCACTTCGACAGGCTCAGTGACCGGGAGGACGCACTCAGCGAGCGGGAGAGGTGTGCCCGGAACGATGAGGCGTCCTCGTGGGCACCTCGACAGGCTCAGCGACCGGGAGAGGGGCGCTCGGGACGCTTCGCGCTCTGGGCCTGTCGAAGGGTGCGACGTCAGGAAGTCCCTGCGCGATGACCGAACCGTCGCGCCTGCTCTCGCGGCGCCACCTGGTTCTGATGGATCGAGAGGGGATGACGGGAATCGAACCCGCGTAATCAGTTTGGAAGACTGAGGCTCTACCATTGAGCTACATCCCCGAGGCGCCGCACTGCGACGAACTCACCCGGCAATGCTACTGCATCCCGAGCGCCCATCCGTGCAGCCACGTGTGCCGAGGCCGGTTCCGCCCCGGAAACCGCACAGGGGCCGCACAGATTCTGGGCTAGACTGACCGAGGCCATTTCGCCCACCGCTCGTCGGTCGGGCCGGCTGGCCGGATTGTCGCCGATCCGGGGCGTAGCTCAGCTTGGTAGAGCGCCCGGTTTGGGACCGGGAGGTCGCAGGTTCGAATCCTGTCGCCCCGACTTTGTTTTGCGTCCTCAACTGAGGCAGAATCCCCGACACAGGAGAAGTAATCACGTGAAGACCACGGTCGAGAAGCTGAGCCCCACTCGCGTCAAGCTCGCCATCGCGGTGACGCCCGAGGAGCTCAAGCCGAGCATCACCCACGCCTACGGACACATCGCCGAGGACATCAACGTCCCCGGCTTCCGTAAGGGCAAGGTGCCACCGGCGATCATCGACCAGCGCGTCGGCAAGGGTGCCGTGATCGAGCACGCCGTCAACGAGGGCCTCGACGGCTTCTTCCGCAAGGCACTCGAGGAGAACGAACTCCGTCCGCTCGGCCGCCCGCAGGCCGACATCGTCGAGTGGCCGAACGAGAAGGACTTCTCCGGCGACCTGCTCGTGAACATCGAGGTCGACGTCCGTCCCGAGATCACGCTTCCCGACTACGAGGGCCTCAAGCTCACCGTCGACGCCCAGGAAGCCGGCGAAGCCGACGTCCAGGACGAGCTCGACCGCATCCGCGCACGCTTCGGCACGCTCGTGACCGTCGACCGCCCGGCCAAGACGGGCGACTTCGCCCAGCTCGACCTGGTCGCCAAGATCAACGACGCCGAGGTCGACCGCGCGAGCGGCGTCTCCTACGAGATCGGTTCGGGCGAGCTGCTCTCCGGCATCGACGAGGCACTCGACTCCCTCACCGCCGGTGAGACCACCACCTTCACCTCGCCGCTGCTCGGTGGCGAGCACGAGGGCGAGGACGCCGAGGTCACCGTCACCCTGACCGCCGTCAAGGAGCGCGAGCTCCCCGAGGCCGACGACGACTTCGCTCAGATCGCGAGCGAGTTCGACACCATCGACGAGTTCAAGGCGCAGCTGCGCGAGGTCGTCGAGCGCCAGCAGGTCATCACCCAGGGCCGCGACGCACGCACCGCGCTCGTCGACGCCATGCTCGAGGCCGCGCAGATCCCCGTGCCCGAGAGCGTCATCGAGGACGAGGTGCACCGTCACCTCGAGGGCGAGAACCGCCTCGAGGACGACGAGCACCGCGCCGAGGTCACCGAGTCCAGCGAGAAGGCACTGCGCACGCAGCTCCTCCTCGACGCCCTCGCGGAGTCGCTCAACGTCCAGGTGAACCAGAACGAGCTCACCGAGTACCTCATCCAGAGCGCGTCGCAGTACGGCATGGAGCCCGGTGAATTCATCGAGGCACTCGGCCAGCAGGGTCAGATCCCCGCCATGGTCGGCGAGGTCGCCCGCAACAAGGCCATCGCCATCGCTCTGGGCAAGGCCGAGGTCGTCGACTCCAACGGCAAGCCCGTCGACCTGAGCGACTTCGTCGCCGTGGTCGAGGATGAGGACGCCGCCACCGAGACTGCAGCCGACGAGACGACCGAGGCTCCGGCCGAGGACGCCGCCGACGAGGCTCCGGTCGAGGCCGAGCCGAAGAAGGCCGCCGCCAAGAAGGCACCTGCGAAGAAGGCGCCCGCCAAGAAGGCACCGGCCAAGAAGGCCGCTGCCGACGAGGCCGCTGCCGAGTAGGACAGCAACCAGCAGTGACGACAGGGGCGGAAGCGATTCCGCCCCTGTCGTCGTCTCCGGACACATCAGCCGAATGGGAGCAATGATGACGACGACCGACGCAAACGGCTGGGACGACCGGGTCGCAGCCGTCTGGGCCGACGAGACCATCGACGACGAGCAGCGCATCGCGGCCATCGACGCGCTGGTCGCGGAGCGTCCGGCGGGCGACGCCCGTGCCGCGTTCGAGGCTGCCGGTGCACGCGACTCCGCCGGCCACGAGGTCGAGGCCGAGGTCTTCTACCGTGCCGCCCTCGAAGCCGGGCTCGACGAGGAGCACCGTCCGCAGGCGATCATCCAACTGGCCAGCACGCTCCGTAACCTCGGCCGGACCGCTGAGAGCGTCGATCTGCTCGAACAGCAGCTCGCGGACGATCCGACCGGTCCGTACGCGGACGCGACCGCGGCCTTCCTGGCACTGGCGCTCTCCAGCTCGGGGGACCCGCGCCGAGCGACCGCGGTCGCCCTCCGTGCCCTTGTGCCGCACCTCCCGCGCTACCACCGGTCCGTCAGCGCCTACGCCGACGAACTCGAGACGGATCCGCTCCGCTGAGCCCCGGCGGTCGCGCGGTCCGTCCGCTCGCCGTCCGCCTCCGGCGAACCCCGCCGCCCGGGAGTCTGCCGAGGGCGAACAGGGCGTTGGTGGTGCGTCGCCTCCGATAGATTCGAACCACTGCACAACCGAAACGGAGCGATAATGGCCGAACCACAGTTCTCGCCCAGCGTCTTTGACCGCCTGCTGAAGGACCGGATCATCTGGCTGGGCGCCGAGGTCCGCGACGAGAACGCGAACGAGATCGCGGCCAAGCTGCTGCTGCTCGCCGCGGACGACCCGAAGCGCGACATCTACCTCTACATCAACTCGCCCGGTGGCTCCATCACGGCCGGCATGGCCATCTACGACACCATGCAGTTCGTGCCGAACGACATCGTCACGGTCGGTATCGGCATGGCCGCGTCGATGGGTCAGCTCCTCCTCACGGCCGGCACCAAGGGCAAGCGCTACATCACCCCGAACGCCCGCGTGCTCCTCCACCAGCCGCACGGCGGATTCGGCGGGACGTCGAGCGACATCCAGACCCAGGCGCAGCTCATCCTCGATATGAAGCGCCGTCTCGCCGAGATCACCGCGGCACAGACCGGCAAGAGCGTCGAGCAGATCAACGCCGATGGCGACCGCGACCGCTGGTTCAACGCCGAAGAGGCGCTCGAATACGGTTTCGTCGACCACCTCCGTGAGTCCGCGCTCGACGTGGCCGGCGGCGGCGGAACCGTCGACAGCGACAAGTAACCCGGCTTCGACCAGACAGGAATGCAACACATGGAGACTCCAACGTTCAGTGCGGCGGGCCGCTCGCTGCAGATGCCGGGTGCTCGCTACATCCTCCCGAGCTTCGAAGAGCGCACGGCCTACGGCTACAAGCGCCAGGACCCGTACGCGAAGCTCTTCGAGGACCGCATCATCTTCCTCGGCGTGCAGGTCGACGACGCGTCGGCCGACGACATCATGGCCCAGCTGCTCGTGCTCGAGAGCATGGACCCCGACCGCGACATCGTCATGTACATCAACTCGCCCGGTGGCTCGTTCACCGCGATGACGGCGATCTACGACACGATGCAGTACATCCGTCCGCACGTCATGACGGTGGTCCTCGGACAGGCGGCCTCTGCCGCTGCCGTGCTCACCGCCGCCGGTACGCCGGGTAAGCGCCTGGCGCTCCCGAACGCCCGCATCCTGATCCACCAGCCCGCCGTCGGCGAGGCCGGCCACGGGCAGGCTTCGGACATCGAGATCCAGGCGGCCGAGATCCTCCGCATGCGCGGCTGGCTCGAGTCGACCCTGGCCCACCACTCCAACCGTTCGGTGGAGCAGGTCAACAAGGACATCGACCGCGACAAGATCCTCTCGGCCGCCGAGGCGCTCGAGTACGGTCTCATCGACCAGGTGCTCACCTCACGGAAGAACCCGATCGCGGCCATCACGGCCTGACCCGGTTCCCGTGCTCACGACTCGGCGCGTCATCCCAGCGGGGTGGCGCGCCGAGTTGTCGCAGGGACAGGTTAGGCTCGGAGCACCGAATCTCCAGGGAGAGGGAAAGACATGGCACGGATAGGCGAAAGCGCCGATCTGCTCAAGTGCTCGTTCTGCGGCAAGAGCCAGAAGCAGGTCCAGCAGCTGATCGCTGGTCCCGGCGTGTACATCTGCGACGAGTGCGTCGAGTTGTGCAACGAGATCATCGCCGAGCGACTCGCCGAAGCGAGCGAGGAGACGGTGAGCGAGTTCGACCTCCCGAAGCCGAAGGAGATCTTCGCCTTCCTCGAGGAGTACGTCATCGGCCAGGAGGCCGCGAAGAAGGCGCTCTCGGTCGCGGTGTACAACCACTACAAGCGCGTCCGCTCCCGCGCCACGCTCGCTCCCGCCGAGACGGTGCACGACGACATCGAGATCGCGAAGAGCAACATCCTCCTCATCGGCCCGACGGGCTGCGGCAAGACCTATCTCGCGCAGACCCTCGCGAAGCGACTCAACGTCCCCTTCGCCGTCGCCGATGCGACTGCACTGACCGAGGCCGGCTACGTCGGCGAGGACGTCGAGAACATCCTCCTCAAGCTCATCCAGGCCGCCGACTACGACGTCAAGCGCGCGGAGACCGGGATCATCTACATCGACGAGGTCGACAAGATCGCCCGGAAGGCGGAGAACCCCTCCATCACGCGCGACGTCTCCGGTGAGGGCGTCCAGCAGGCGCTCCTCAAGATCCTCGAGGGCACCGTCGCCTCGGTACCCCCGCAGGGCGGCCGGAAGCACCCGCACCAGGAGTTCATCCAGATCGACACGACGAACGTCCTGTTCATCGTGGCAGGCGCCTTCGCCGGGCTGGAGGAGATCATCTCCTCCCGCGCGGGCAAGAAGGGCATCGGTTTCGGTGCACCTCTGCACAGCAAGGGCGACGACGTGAACCTCTTCGGCGAGGTCCTGCCGGAAGACCTCCATAAGTTCGGTCTCATCCCCGAGTTCATCGGTCGCCTGCCGGTCGTCACGACGGTCACACCGCTCGACCAGCATGCGCTCATGGAGATCCTCACGGTCCCGAAGAACGCGCTCGTGCGTCAGTACCAGCGCATGTTCGAGATCGACGGCGTCGAGCTGGAGTTCGACCAGGCGGCACTCGAAGCGATCGCCGACCTCGCCGTCCTCCGCAAGACCGGTGCCCGAGGACTCCGAGCCATCATGGAAGAGGTGCTCGGGCCGATCATGTTCGAGGTGCCCTCCACCGACGAGGTCGCTCGCGTGGTCATCACCCGGGAGTCCGTCGTCGAGAACGCGGCCCCGACGATCGTCCCTCGTGCGGCTCGCCGCCAGGAGAAGTCGGCCTAGACGACACCCAGCGGCGAACAGCCCGCCGCAGCGCCCGGATCCTCCGGAGTAGCTGCGGCGGGCTTCGTCGTTCAGTCCTCGAGCCCGCGGCGTCGGAGGAGCGGCTCGATGACCGCGTCGCGCCCACGGAAGTCGCGGTAGGCCTCCAGCGGATCCTTCGAACCGCCGACCCCGAGGAGCCTGGTGCGGAAGCGGTCGCCGTTCTCCCTCGTCAGTCCGCCGTTCTCCGTGAACCAGTCGACGGTGTCGGCGTCGAGCACCTCGCTCCAGATGTAGGAGTAGTAGCCGGCGTCGTATCCACCCGAGAAGGTGTGGGCGAAATACGTGCTCGCGTAGCGGGGCGGGACGGCCGGATTGTCGAGTCCGGAGGATCGGAGCGCCGCCGCCTCGAAGGCCTCCACATCGTCGACGCGGTCATCCGCACCGATGCTGTGCCACGCCTGGTCGAGCATCGCCGCGGCGAGGTACTCGCTCGTCGAGAAGCCCTCGTTGAACCCCTCGGACGCCTGGAGCTTCGCCACCAGTTCCTGCGGCATCGGCTCACCGGTCTCGACGTGCCTGGCGTAGCCGGCGAGCACCTCGGGCCACAGCATCCACATCTCGTTCACCTGGCTCGGGAACTCGACGAAGTCCCGGAAGACGTTCGTACCGGAGAATCGCGGGTACTCGACCTCCGCGAAGAGACCGTGCAGCGCGTGGCCGAACTCGTGGAAGAAGGTCGTGACCTCGTCGAGGCTCAGCAGGGTGGGTTCGCCCTGGGCCGGCTTTGGGACGTTCAGGTTGTTGACCACGACGGTGGGCTGGTCGAGCAGGCGGTTCTGGGAGATGAGCGCGTTCATCCAGGCGCCGCCGCGCTTGCTGTCGCGGGTGTACAGGTCGAGGAGGTACAGGCCGAGGCCGGAGCCGTCCTCGTTCCAGACCTCGAAGACACGGACGTCGGGGTGGTAGCCCTGGAGGTCGGTCCGTTCGGCGAAGGTGATGCCGTAGAGCTTGGTCGCTGCGGCGAACACCCCGTCGAACAGGACCCGCTCCGCTTCGAAGTAGGGGCGCATCACGCTGGTGTCGACGTCGAACCGGTCGATCCTGACCTGTTCGGTCGCGAACGGCCAGTCCCATGCCTCGACGGTCTCGAGGCCGGTGACCCGCTCGAGCTCGCGCTGTTCCCGATCCGCGTTGCGGGCGGCGGGGATCGCCAGACGGGAGAGGAGCGCTGCGACGGCCTCCGGTGTCCCCGCGGTCTGGTCCGCGGTGATCACCGCCGCGTGCGACGGGAACCCCAGGAGCGCGGCGCGCTCGGCTCGGAGGCGGGTGATCTCGAGCACGAGGTCACGGTTGTCGTTCGGTCCGCCGTGCGTGCCGCGGGCACGGGAGGCCGTCATGATCCGCTCGCGGACGCCGCGGTGCGTCAACGACGACAGCGCCGGATGACCGGTCGGGAGGACGAGGGTGATGAGCCATCCGTCGAGACCTCGTTCGGCGGCCGCCTGGGCCGCAGCGGAGATCTCGCCCGCACTCAGGCCGTCGAGCTCAGCGGCATCGGAGAGGTGGACGGCGAGGTCGTTGGTGTCGGCCAGGAGCTGCTTCTCGAACCGGGTGGTCAGCGTCGAGAGGCGGAGATTGAGGTCGGAGAGCCGCTGCTTCTCCTCGGCGTCGAGACCGGCGCCCGCGAGCGTGTGTTCGCTGTACACGCGTCGGACCAGGTAGGCCGCCTCGGCCGACAGCTGGAGGTCGTCGAGATTCGCGTGGACCGCCGCGATCCGCGCGTGCAGCGCGGGGTCGAGCCTGATCGCGTCCTCGTGGGCGGCCAGCTGCGGAGCGAGCTCCTCCTCGAGTGCATTGGTGAACGTGGAGCTGTCCGCCGAACTCTGATTGAAGAAGACCGCTGCGACCCGCCTGAGGATCGCGCCGCTCCGTTCGAGCGGGATCAGAGTGTTTTCGAAGGTCGGCGCGTCGTCCTGCGCGGTGATCGCCGCGATCTCGTCGAGTTGCTGCGCGAACCCGGCTGTGAATGCGGGGCGGAAGTGCTCCTCGCGGATCTCGCCGAACGGCGGCAGCTGATAGGGGAGTGTGCTCGGCTGGAGGAACGGATTCGTGTGTGATTCCATACCTCACCCTATCCAGCGCGTCGGGGAGGAGGCTCAGTCCTCGTCGTCGTGGTCGTCGTCCGGCCGGGTGAGGCTGACGGAGCCGTCCGCGTGCTGACGGATGGTCGTGCCGTCGTCGAGCTCGACGACGGGTCGGCGTTCGAGCCAGGTGAGGGTCCAACGCCACGAGGATGCGTCCACGCCCTGCGCGAGCAACTCCTGCTCCTCGGCGGCGATGGCCGTCCGCACCGGCGTCGGCACGTTCTCCGGTGGCTTGGCGCCGACGGCCCAGCGGGTCCCGAGTTGCATCACGGCTCCAGGTCGTAGGTGACCCAGCTCGTGCGGGTCGCCAGCTTGTCGTACACGGCCTGGGCGCGCTCGTTGTCGGCGGCGGTGATCCACCGCACGACGCTGTGGCCGTCCGCCTTCGCGAGGTCGCGGACGTGCTCGATCAGCGCGGTCCCGACTCCTCCGGTGCGGGCCTCCTCGGCGACGAAGAGGTCGTCGAGGTAGAGCCCGGTCCCACCGGCGAGGGCACGGGGGAACACCCGATAGTGGGCGAGGCCGACGAGGGCGCCCTGTGCGTCCTCCGCGACGAGCGCGGTCAACGGGTGGGTCGGGTCGCTGAGCCAGCCCCACACGAGGACGGCTTTCTCGTCGGTCAGGGGGTTGCCGTAGAAGTCCCCGTAGCCGGAGTACAGCGCGTGCCACGCGAACAGGTCGCTCTCGACGGCGGGACGGATGGTGACGCTCATGCGCGTGCCTCCTCGGGGTCGGCCGCCGGGGCGAAGACGATGTCGCCGACCGACAGGACGTCGGCGGTGCGGAACTCGAGGGACTCGATGCGTCCGACGGCGCGGAGGTCGTCGGCGACGAGCGCGAGCAGCTCGATCGATGCGGCGGGTCCGGCGATGACCGCGGAGTCCACCGGGGTCTTCTGGGACGCCTTGGCATCCGTCTTCGCGCGCCGGATGCCCGTGAGCGCCTCGCTCGAGAGCTGCAGCACCTGCGGTTCGCCCGCTGCGAGTCCTGCGAACTCCTCGTCGGTCGGCCAGCTGGCACGGTGCACGGAGCCGTCGTGCGTCCAGGACCAGGCTTCCTCGGCCGCGAACGGGATGAACGGGGCGAACAGGCGGAGCAGGGTCGAGAGCGCGATCCGCAGCGCAGCCACCGCCGAAGCCTGCTCAGGGCTCTCCTCGCCGTAGGCCCGCTCCTTGACGAGCTCGAGGTAGTCGTCGCAGAAGGTCCAGAAGAACGCCTCGGTGAGCTCGAGCGCGCGCGCGTGGTCGTAACCGGCCAGCGCACTGCTGGCGTCGGCGACGGTCTTGCGGAGGACGCTCAGCATGGCGAGGTCGACGGCCTCCGTCACCGGGGCGTCTTCACGACCGGTGAACCCGAGGATGAACTTCGAGGCGTTGAGCACCTTGATCGCCAGGCGTCGGCCGATCTTGATCTGCGTCGGGTTCTGCGGGTCGAAGGCGGCGTCGGTGCCGAGACGGCTCGAGGCCGCCCAGTACCGGACGGCGTCCGAACCGTGCTGTTCGAGCATGGCCGCCGGCGTGACGACGTTGCCCTTCGACTTCGACATCTTCTTGCGGTCGGGGTCGACGATGAAGCCGGACACGGAGGCGTGCTCCCACGGCTTCCGGTCGTACTCGAGGACGCTGCGGAGCATGGTGGAGAACAGCCAGGTGCGGATGATGTCCTGACCCTGCGGGCGCAGCGAGTACGGGAACACGAGATCCCAGAGTTCGGGGTCGCGCTCCCAGCCGCCGGCGAGCTGCGGGGTGAGGCTCGACGTGGCCCAGGTGTCCATGACGTCGACCTCGCCCATGAACCCACCGGGGACGCCGCGCTGCGACTCGTCGTAACCGGGTGCGGCATCGCTGGAGGGATCGACGGGCAGAGCGGCGTGGTCCGGCGCGATCGGCTGGTCGTAGACCGGGTTGCCGTCGGCGTCGAGCGGGTACCAGAGGGGGATCGGCACACCGAAGAAGCGCTGGCGGGAGATCAGCCAGTCGCCCGACAGACCACCGACCCAGTTCTCGTAGCGCACGCGCATGAAGTCGGGGTGCCACTCGAGCTCCGAGCCGAGTTCGAGGAGGCGGCTGCGGAGCTGTTCGTCGCGGGCGCCGTTGCGGATGTACCACTGGCGGGTCGAGACGATCTCGAGCGGCTTGTCGCCCTTCTCGAAGAACTTCACCGGGTGGGTGATCTGCTTCGGCTCGCCGATCAGGTCGCCCGAGGCTGCGAGGAGGTCGACGACGGTCTGCTTGGCGCTGAAGACGGTCTTCCCGGCGAGCTGCGCGTACGCCTCGAGACCGGCTTCGGAGGTGATCGCCTCAGGGGCCTCCGAGATGACGCGGCCGTCGAAGCCGAGGATCGCGCGGTTGGGGAGGTCGAGTTCGCGCCACCACACGATGTCGGTGATGTCACCGAAGGTGCACACCATCGCGATGCCGGCGCCCTTGTCGGGCTGGGCGAGGTGGTGGGCGAGCACGGGTACCTCGACGCCGAACACCGGCGTGGTCACGGTCGTGCCGAACAGCGGCTTGAAGCGCTCGTCGTCGGGGTGGGCGACGAGGGCGACGCAGGCGGGGAGGAGCTCCGGCCGTGTGGTCTCGATCTCGATCGTGCCGCCGTCCGGGCGGTGGAAGGAGAGCCGACGGTAGGTGCCCGGCTGCTCCTTGTCCTCGAGCTCCGCCTGGGCGACCGCCGTGCGGAAGGTAATGTCCCAGAGGGTCGGCGCCATGGCCTGGTAGGCCTCGCCGCGGTCCAGGTTGCGCAGGAACGCGAGCTGGCTCGCCGTGATCGACTCGTCGCCGATGGTGCGGTAGCTCTGCGTCCAGTCCACGGAGAGGCCGAGCGCACGCCAGACGGCCTCGAACTGCTGCTCGTCCTCGACGGTGAGGCGCTCGCACAGCTCGATGAAGTTGCGACGCGAGATCGGGATCTGATCGGCGGCCTTCGTGCTCTTGTTGTCGCCACCCTCGAACGGCGGGGTGAAGTCGGCGTCGTAGGGGAGTGTCGGGTCGCACCGGACGCCGTAGTAGTTCTGGACGCGGCGTTCGGTCGGGAGACCGTTGTCGTCCCAGCCCATGGGGTAGAAGACGCGCTTGCCGGTCATCCGCTGGTAGCGGGCGATCACGTCGGTGTGCGTGTAGCTGAAGACGTGACCGATGTGCAGGGAGCCGGAAGCGGTCGGCGGCGGGGTGTCGATCGAGTAGATGCACTCACGCGTGGCGCCGTCGCGCTCGAACCGGTAGGTCCCCGCGGACTCCCAGGAGGAGCCCCACTTCTGCTCGAGACCTTCGAGGGCCGGCTTGTCCGGGATGCTGGCAGCGGTCATGAGGCGATCTCCTGCTGATATGTGCGGCACCGTGTCTGCGTGCCTGAGTGTGTGGGAACATCCCATGCTATCGCAGGGGACCGGGAGGTCGCCGGACCGCCGACCGCCATCCTCCGCCGATAGCATCGGACCGTGTCGACCAGAGCCGTCACCGGACCCGTCAGAGCCGACCTCCAGGGCCTTCGTGCCGTGGCGGTCTCGCTCGTCGTGGTGTTCCATCTCTCGCCGGGGCTCATACCTGGCGGGTTCGTCGGCGTCGACGTGTTCTTCGCGATCTCCGGGTTCCTCATCACGGCGCACCTCCTCGACGAGGTCGAGCGATCCGGTTCGGTCCGACTCGGGCGGTTCTGGGCCCGGCGCGCACGACGGCTGCTCCCCGCCTCACTCACCGTCCTCACCGCGACCCTCGTCGCGAGCTGGTACCTCGCGCCGCTCGGGGACCTGCCCCGGTTCCTGCGCGAGATCGCGTGGTCGGCCCTGTACATCGAGAACTGGGCGCTCGCCGGATCCGCGATCGACTACCTCGCGGCGGAGGACGCTCCGTCGCCGGTGCAGCACTTCTGGTCGCTGTCGGTCGAGGAGCAGTTCTACCTCGTCTGGCCGATCCTGGTCCTCGGCGCCGGCTGGCTTGCCGTGCGGGTCGCCCGTCGCTCGGCTGCGCCGACGGTGCGGCGCCGGGGCGTCGCGATCGCGATCGGACTCGTCTGCATCGCGTCGGCCGCCTGGTCGGTCGTCTTCACCGTGCAGGACCCGTCTCCGGCCTACTTCGCGACGACGACGAGGGCCTGGGAGTTCGCCGCCGGCGGACTGACGGCGATCATGGTCGCCGAGGGGGCCCGGCGCGGCTGGGGGCTGCGGGCGGGTGGGCGCACGGTCGTCGCCTGGCTCGGCTTCGCCGCGATTGGGGCGGCTGCCGTCTGGTATTCGGCGGAGACCGCCTTCCCGGCGTTGACCGCGGCGCTGCCGGTGGGCGGGACGATCGCCGTGATGGCGGCCTGGGCCCCGGACGTCCGGTGGTCGCCGACCGCACTGCTCGCCCGGTCGCCGATCCAGTGGCTCGGCGACCGCTCCTACGCGGTCTACCTCTGGCACTGGCCCCTCATCGTGTTCGGCGGGATCGTGCTCGCTCGGTCGGCCACCGTCCCCGAGCAGCTCGTCCTCCTCGTCATCACCGGCGTCCTCGCGGAGGTGACGACGCGGTTCGTGGAGCGCCCGATCCGGTTCGGGCGTGTCGCATCTTGGCGGCCACGACGGGTCATGGGCGCGACCGCCCTCGCGATGAGCGTCCTGTCGATCGCCTCGATCGGGGTGCTCCCCGGTGCCGAGGCGCGCATCGCGGCCGAACAGCAGCGCATCGAGACCCTGGTCGCAACGCCGTCGAACTGCCTCGGTGCCGCGGAGCTCGTCGAAACTGCAGCGTGTCCGCGGGACGACGGAGCGTCATCGGACGGCAGGGAAGGCTCCGGTGGCGAGACCTCGCGCGGCGGTTCCTCGGCGTCTCCCGGGGATGAGACCCGCGGGGTCGTCATTCCCGACGCGTCGCTCGCCGACCTGCCGCCGGACCGCTGCATCACCGACATCCGAGCCGCCGCGTTCGAGGTCTGCGCTTACGGCGCCGGCGCGGAGCAGGCGACGAGGACGGTGGCGCTCATCGGGGACTCGCACGCCGAGCAGTGGTTGCCGGCGTTCGCGACGGCTGCCGAGACGAACGGGTGGCGGCTCCTCGTCGCGGCGAAGAGCTCCTGCCCGTTCAGCGACGCCGAGCGCACGGAGCCCGGGACGAGCGCGGCGGTGCTCGCCGAGATGCGCGCCGGGTGCCTGAGCTGGAACCGCGACGCCCTCGAACTGCTGCGGGACGAGCCGGGGATCGACACGCTCGTCGTCTCGGCGCGCGCCCGGAACCCGGTCGTCGCCGAGGGGGGACGCGACTGGCGGGAGGTGGCTGCGGAAGCCTATGCGGAGCGCTGGGCGCTCGTGCCCGAGACGATCGAGCAGATCGTCGTCCTGCGCGACACCCCGACGATGGCGGGCGACGTGCTGGAGTGCGTCCGCGACGACGCTGATCCGGAGGACGGGTGCGCCCGTGACCGGAGCGACGCGCTCACGGAGGATCCGCAGTACGAGGCCGCCCTCGCGAGCACCGACCCACGGGTCCGTGCCGTCGACCTCTCGGACGCCCTGTGCGCGTCCGATCGGTGCTCGCCGGTGGTCGGCGGTGTCCTCGCGTACCGCGATCACCACCACCTGAGCTGGGTGTACGCCGAGACCCTCGCGCCCGTCGTCCAGGCGGTGCTCGACCGGATCCCGACGCCGGACTCAGACCGCGTCGCTCCCTGATGCCGCACCCGGCGCGATGAGGCGCGGAGCGTCGGCTGCCAGTCGGGCGGTGTAGGGGTGGGCCGGCGCGGTGAAGACCTGCTCGGCGTCGCCATGCTCGACCACCCGGCCGTGCTGCATCACGGCGACGCGGTCGCTCATGTGGCGGATGACGCCGAGGTCGTGGGAGATCAGCAGGTAGCTGAGGCCGTGGCGTCGCTGCAGCTCGTCGAGGAGGTCCAGGATCCTGGCCTGGACGGTGACGTCGAGCGCGGAGACGGGTTCGTCGAGGATGAGCGTCGACGGTCGACTCGCGAGTGCCCGGGCGATCGCCACGCGTTGCCGTTGCCCGCCGGAGAGCGTCCGCGGGCGAGCGCGGGCCAGCGAGGGATCGAGGCCGACGTCCGCGAGGAGACGGCTGATGTCGCGAGGTGCTGCCGCGCGTCCACGAACGGCGTCGGCGAGGATGGCGTCGACGCGCCAGCGTGGGTCGAACGAGCTCAGCGGATCCTGCGAGACCCAGCCCAGACGGTTCCGTCGTGGACGACGCGCTCGCTCGGGGAGCTCCGACCACGGTTCGCCCTCGAAGAGCACGGTTCCCGACTGCGGTGCGGTGAGGCCGAGTGCGATGCGGGCGAGGGTGGTCTTGCCCGAACCTGACTCGCCGACCACGCCCAGGGTCGTCCCTGGGTCCAGGCGGAGCGAGACGTCGTCGACCGCGACGATCGCCGAGGCGCCGCGGCCGCGTTCGAAGCTCCGCGTGACGGATCGGAACTCCAGCGCGGGTGCGTCCGATCCGGCCCGCGTCGTCGGGCGGGTGGCCGTCACCGGGTGTTCGGCCACCGGGGCCGCGTCGACCGGCTGGTCTGCGCTCAGGCGCGTCCCTCGAGCGCGGTCGGTGGGGACCGCGTCGATGAGGGCTCGGGTGTACGGGTGTGTCGGCCTGGTCAGCACCTGCTCGGCCGGCCCCTGCTCGACGACGACACCATGCTGCATCACGACGAGGTGGTCGGCGATCGACGAGACGACGGCGAGGTCGTGGCTGATCAGGAGGAGGCCCGCCCCGCGCCGCTTGACGTCGTCGAGGAGGCCGATGACACGTGCTTGGACGGTGACGTCGAGCGCGGTCGTCGGTTCGTCGGCGATGAGGAGGTCTGGTTCCAGTGCGATCGCCGATGCGATGAGCGCGCGCTGACGGAGTCCGCCGGAGAGTTCACCGGAACGTTGGCCGATGCGCGAAGCCGGGTCGGGCATGCCGACGGATTCGAGGAGTTCGAGCACCCGCCGGGTGCGGGCGGTCCGGTCGAGGTCGGTGCCGAGTCGGAGTGCGTCGTCGATCTCGCGGCCGATCGGTCGCAGGGGGTCGAGCGACACCAGCGCGTCCTGGAGGACGAGTCCGATGCGACGCCCGCGCAGGCGTCGCCAGGCCGATGCTCCGAGTCCGCGGAGATCGGTGCCGTCGAAGTCGAGTCGAGCGGCCGTCACCCGCGCCGATGTGCCGGCGAGGCCCAGGAGCGATCTGGCGGTCACGCTCTTGCCGGAGCCCGACTCGCCGACGATCGCGACGCAGGTGCCGCGCTCGACGTGGAAGGAGACGCCGGAGACGACGTCGTCCCCGCTGCCGAATCCGACCGTCAGTGCTTCCACCTGGAGTAGTGGAGTGGAGTCGCTCATCGGCCGTCCCCCCGAGATCGGCGCTGGAGACCCCGGCCGAGGACCGTCGTGGACAGGGCGGTCGCGACGATCATCAGACCCGGGAACGCCGTGAGCCACCACGCCGTCGCGAGGTAGGTGCGTGCTGCGGCGAGCATGGCACCCCACTCCGGCGCGGGTGGTTGCGCCCCGAGCCCGAGGTAGCTCAGGGCGGACGCCCAGACGACCGCCTGTCCGATGCCGAGGGTCGCCAGGACGAACAGCGGGGCGACGGCGTTCGGGAGGATGTGTCGGAACAGGATCCGGGCCGGCCCGTGCCCGAGCACTCGCGCGGCCTCGACGAAGTCGGAGGAGCGGACCTGGAGCAGTTGACCGCGGATGAGGCGCGCGTAGCCCGGCGCCGTCGACAGGCCGACCGCGATCGTCGCCGTGACCGGACCGGGCCCCGCGATGACGATCACGAGGAGCGCGAGCAACAGGCCGGGGAACGCGAAGAGCACCTCGAGGACGCGTCCCACGGCGAAGTCCGCGATCCGGCCGCCGACTGCGGCGATCGTCGCGAGGACCGCTCCGAGGATCAGTCCGATGGCCGTCGCGGCGACGCCGATGAGGAGTGAGGTCCCCGCACCGTGCACGACCCGGCTCCAGACGTCGCGACCGGACTCGTCCGTGCCGAACCAATGGGTGAGGGAGGGCGGCGAGAACGCGGCCCGCGGGTCGACCGCCGTCGGTGACGCTGTCGCGAACAGCTGGGGGGCGAGGGCACAGCCGAGCAGGAACAGCACCACCACGGCCGCGACGATCTCTGGAGCGCCGAATCCCGACGACCGGCGCCGTCCGCGGCGGACCCGGGCGTCGGGGTTTCCGGATGTCGGGGTGATCGCGAGCCCGCTCATGAACCGGACCGCCGGATCCGGTCGCGTGGGTCGAGCAGCTCCGCCGCGAGGTCCGCGACGAACATGACGACGACGTAGGCCACCGCCGAGCTCAACACCACGCCGGTGACCACCGGGACATCACGGACGGTCACCGCTTGGAGCAGTGTCCGTCCGAGACCGGGCCGGGCGAAGATGGTCTCCACCACCACCGCGCCGCTGATGAGGTACCCGAAGGCCCATCCCGACAGGTTCACCGCGGGCACGGCGGCGTGGCGTAGGCCGTGCCTCAGCAGGAGGCCGGTGGTCGATTCACCACGGGCGGCCGCCGAGACGGCGAACGGTGCGCTCCCTGCGTCGAGCAACGGTTCCCGCATCACCTGGGCCAGGAACCCGGCGACCGGGATGGCCAGGGTCAGCACCGGGAGGATGAGACCGACCGCATCACCCGTGCTCACCGGAGGGAGCCATCCGAGCCAGGTGCTGAAGAGTGTGATGAGGACGGTCGCGAGCCAGAACTGGGGGAGCGACGCCGCCACGAGCTCGACGGCCGATCCGAGGGCCGCGGACACCCGCCCACCCCGGGTCGACCAGACCGCGAGGCCGAGCGCCAGGAGCCAGGCGACGGCGAGCGACGCCGTCGCCAGCACCAGCGTGCCGCCGAGCTGTTCGCCGAGCACCTGGGCGACCGGCGTGCGGAGGGACGCCGACTCGCCGAGATCCCCCTGGACCAGTCGGACCAGTTGCGCCAGGTACTGCACGAGGAGCGGCTGGTCCAGGCCGTACTGCTCGCGCACCCGCTCGAGCGCTTCCGCCGAGGCCTGGGAGCCGGGGCCACCGAGATAGGCCTGCGCCGGATCGCCGGGGATCAGCCGGACGGCGAAGAAGGTGACCGTCGCGACCGCCCAGAGCACGAACACCGCACCGGCCAGACGCGCCCCGACCCGCCCGGCCAGGCGGCGGAGGTCGCGTCCCGAGCGGCCGATGGAGCTCACTCCACGAGCCAGGCGTCCCCGAAGACCGGCGTCGACACCGTCGGCAGCGCGCGGACGCCCTGCAGCGAGGTGCTCAGCAGGAAGTGGTTCTGCTGGTCGTAGAGCGGCAGGATGTAGTAGCCGTCGAGGATGATCTGCTGCGCCTGCTCGTAGAGGAACGCCCGCTCCTCGGGATCGAGGGTGTCGCTCGCCTGCTTCAGGATCTCGTCGAGCGCGGGGTCGTCCAGCTGGGCGTGGTTCGCGAAGTAGCCGCTCGGCGCCGGGACGATGCCCGAGGAGTCGTAGAGAACCCGGAGCACGTCCGGTCCCACCTTCGTGTACGGAGCGCTGACGGCCTCGTAGGCGTTGGAGCCGAGCGCCTCGTACCAGCTCGAGAGGTCGAGCAGCTCCAGCTGCACGTCGAAGCCGGCGTCACCGGCTCCGGCCTGGATCTGCTCGAAGAGCGACTGCTCGGCCGGAATCGACTGGTTCGTGCTGACCGGGAAGCGCACGGTCAGCCGGACGCCGTCCTTCGTCCGGACGCCGTCCTCGTCCTTCTCGGTCCAGCCGGCCTCGTCCAGGAGCTTGTTGGCCGCATCGAGGTCGTAGCCGAACAGGCTCTCGTCGGAGTAGGCGGTCGCCTCCGCACTCGACAGCGGGGAGTAGGAGCGCTTCGCCGTGCCGAAGAACAGGGACTCGATGCCGGCGTTCACGTCCGTCGACCGCACGAAGGCCTCACGCACGCGCTGGTCGTCGAACGGCGCCTGTCCCGCGTTGAACTCGATGCGGTTCGAGGCACCGGGACGTGGTGCGTCCAGGTCGACGATCGTCTTCGAGTCCTTCGCCTGCGCGATCGTGTCGGGCTGCGCGTTGTCGATGATGTCGACGTCGCCGCTCTGCAGCGCCGCGAAGCGCGACGCGGAGTCGGGGATGAAGCGCCACGTGATGCCGTCGAGGTACGCCGGACCGTCGTTCGCGGCATCACCCGGTGCCGAGTCGTAGGCGTCGTTCCGGACGAGCGAGACGTGGTCCTGCTTCACCCACTCGTCGACGACGAACGGCCCGGTACCGACCGGAGCGTCGCAGTTCGCCGCTTCACCGCGGGCGATCCCCGTCGGGGACTCCATCGCCGTCCACGGCTGCGACAACGACTCCAGGAGCGCGCTGTCGGGAGCGGAGAGCGTGAACCGGGCCGTCGTGGTGTCGACCGCCTCGACCGACGCGACCTTGCCCACCGCGAGGTAACCCGTGGACGACTTCGTCGCCGGGTCCTGCAGGTGCTCGATGTTCGCCTTGACCGCCGCCGCGTCGAACGGGGTGCCGTCGGTGAACGTCACGTCCGACCGCAGGGTGAACTCCCAGGTCAGACCGTCCTCCGACGTCGTCCAGGACTCGGCGAGCCACGGGATGATCTCGCCCTTGGCGTCTCGCGAGACGAGCGGCTCAAGGAACTGCGCACTCAACAGGGCCTGTGGGTAGTTGCCGCCGACATGCGGATCGAGACACGTGGGCTCGGCGTCCCCGCTGGCGTACACGAGGGTCCCACCGGCCTTCGGCGTGCTCGACGCGGCCGGCGTCCCCGGTGCACACGCCGCGAGCAGCACCGCGAGCGGAACGAGCGCCGCGGCGATACGCAACGGACGACGCGAGGACGCGAGGCGCCGACGGGCAGGGGAGGGGGATGCGGGCACAGGGACTCCAGAAGACGATCGACCGGGTGCTGAGGGCCCGGTGGCGGCGTCGGACGAATTATTGGACGCCGTCTCGGAACCAGCATAGAGCCTCAGCACCACGCCCCGACCCCTCGCACGACGGCTAGGCTCACAGGCGGCGGAAGGAGCCCCCATGTCACGACCACCGGCACGGAACGCCGTCGGTAGACCCCGACGATCCTCCCGACGCGTCCTCGAGGAGGCGGCCGCCGAACTCTTCCTCGAACAGGGATACCCCGGCACCACCGTCGACCAGATCGCGAGCCGCGCCGGAGTCAGCCGCAACACCTTCTTCAACTACTTCGGCTCCAAGAGCGACGTCCTCTGGGTCGACGTCGACGCCGCACTCGCCGGACTCGAACGGGCGCTCGCCGCAGGCGGGGAAACCCCCGCGACGGATGTCGCCGACGCCATGCCGTCACTGCAGGCCGCCCTCCTGGGCATCGCCGAGGAGCGCTCGAACGGCGCCGTGCCCTGGGCGCTGACGCAGATCGAACTGATGGACACCGCCTGGGAGCTGCAGGCGTCCGGCCTCGAACGGCTCCTGCGTCTCCAAGCCGTGCTCCGGGTCTCGCTCGCGCGCCTCGCCGTCCGCGCCGACGAGCTGACGATCCGGTCCGCCGCAGCGGCGCTCGCCGGCGCTATCGTCGCCGGCGCCGGGGCCTGGGCGGCTGCAGGCGTCGGCCGGGGCGAGCTCGGCGACTACCTCCGCCGCGCGATCGCTCCGGTGGTGGACGGGTACGGCCGCGCCCTCGCCCGGATCGACGAGCCGAGTTCCTCGTAGCCGACCCTCCGCGGAGCCGCTCCGCAGGCTGTACGATTGGACCATCGACATCGATCCGGACATCACCGGGGAGTCCTCGGCAGAACAGCGACCGCTCAGCGGGAGCCCAGTAGAACCGAGCGGGTCAGGCCCGTCACAGCCGATGCAGAGCGGCCGTTCCAGTGGAGCGGCAAGCGGGGTGGTACCGCGTCGGCAACGCCGGCGTCCTCGCAGGACCCACGAGACCTGCCAGGAGAACGATGAGCTACCCGAAGTCCCAGGAACCGACCCCAACCGAGTCGGCGTCGAACGGCGCGGCGTTCGGCGTGACGCCGTCGCCCAGCTTCCCCTCGATCGAGGAGGGGGTGCTCGCCCGTTGGGCCGCCGACGGCACCTTCCAGGCCTCCATCGACCAGCGCGAGGGCGCTCCGGAATGGGTGTTCTACGACGGCCCACCCTTCGCGAACGGTCTCCCGCACTACGGTCACCTCCTCACGGGCTACGCCAAGGACCTCTTCCCCCGATTCCAGACGATGCGCGGCAAGCAGGTGCACCGCCGGTTCGGCTGGGACACCCACGGCCTCCCCGCCGAGCTCGAGGCGGAGCGCCAGCTCGGCATCACCGACAAGCGCCAGATCGACGAGATGGGGCTCGCCGCGTTCAACCAGGTCGCACGTGACTCCGTCCTCCGCTACACGGAGGAGTGGCAGGACTACGTGACACGCCAGGCGCGCTGGGTCGACTTCGAGCACGACTACAAGACCCTCGACGTGACCTACATGGAGTCGGTCATCTGGGCCTTCAAGCAGCTCCACGACAAGGGCCTCGCCTACGAGGGCTACCGGGTGCTGCCCTACTGCTGGCGCGACCAGACGCCGCTCTCCAACCACGAGCTGCGGATGGACGACGACGTCTACCGTTCCCGCCAGGACCAGACCGTCACGGTCACCTTCCCGCTGGTCGGTCCGAAGGCCGAGAGCCTCGGCCTGACCGCCGTCCGCGCGCTCGCCTGGACGACCACGCCCTGGACCCTGCCGACGAACGCCGCGCTCGCCGTCGGGCCCGACATCGAGTACGCGGTCGTCCCGGCCGGCCCGAACGGCACCCCCGACGCAACGGTGCTCCGCGAGGAGGGCTCCGCCCACGCCGACACCGAGGTACTCGGCGGCGAGTACCTCATCGCCTCGGCGCTGCTCGGCAACTACGCGAAGGACCTCGGCTACGACTCCGCGGCCGAGGCGCAGGCCGCCGTCTCCCGGACGGTCGTCGGGCGCGAGCTCGAAGGCGTCTCCTACGACCGCCTCTGGGACTACTACGCCGACGCCGAGTGGGGCATGGAGCAGGCCTGGCGCATCCTCGTCGCCGACTACGTGTCGACCGAGGACGGCACGGGTATCGTGCATCAGGCCCCCGCCTACGGTGAGGAGGACCAGAAGGTGTGCGAGGCCGCCGGTATCCCGGTGATCGTCTCCGTCGACGACGGCGGGAAGTTCCTCCCGGAAGTGTCCGACGTCGCCGGTCTCCAGGTCTTCGACGCCAACAAGCCGCTCACCCAGCTGTTGAAGGCACAGGGCCGCCTCCTGCGTCAGGCGAGCTACGAGCACTCCTACCCGCACTGCTGGCGCTGCAAGCAGCCGCTCATCTACAAGGCGGTGTCGAGCTGGTTCGTGCGCGTGCCCGAGTTCCGCGACCGCATGGAGGAACTCAACCAGGAGATCACCTGGGTCCCGGAGAACGTCAAGGACGGACAGTTCGGCAAGTGGCTCGCGGGTGCCCGCGACTGGTCGATCAGCCGCAACCGGTACTGGGGTTCGCCGATCCCGGTGTGGAAGAGCGACGACCCGGCCTACCCGCGCATCGACGTGTACGGCTCGCTGGACGAACTCGAGGCCGACTTCGGCGTGCGCCCGACCGATCTGCACCGCCCGTACATCGACGAGCTCACGCGGCCGAATCCCGACGACCCCACCGGCCGGTCGACGATGCGCCGCATCACCGACGTCCTCGACGTCTGGTTCGACTCCGGATCGATGCCGTTCGCCCAGGTGCACTACCCGTTCGAGAACCGCGAGTGGTTCGACTCGCACAGCCCGGCGGACTTCATCGTCGAGTACATCGGCCAGACGCGCGGGTGGTTCTACCTTCTGCACGTGCTGTCGACCGCGCTGTTCGACCGGCCGGCGTTCACGAGCGTCGTGAGCCACGGCATCGTCCTCGGCAGCGACGGCCAGAAGATGTCGAAGTCGCTGCGCAACTACCCGGACGTCAACGAGGTCTTCGACCGCGACGGTTCCGACGCCATGCGCTGGTTCCTCATGTCGAGCTCGGTGCTGCGCGGCGGCAACCTCGTCGTCACGGAGGAAGGCATCCGTGAGGGCGTCCGACAGGTGATGCTGCCGTTGTGGAACACCTGGTACTTCTTCTCGCTGTACGCCAACACGGCGGTGCCTGGTGGCTACGACGCCGTGTGGCGCACGGACTCCACCGACGTCCTCGACCGCTACATCCTCGCCAAGACGCGTGAGCTCGTCGTCACCGTGACCGACCACCTCGAGGCGTTCGACGCGACCCTCGCAGCGGCCTCGCTGCGGGACTTCGCGGACGTCCTGACCAACTGGTACGTCCGTCGCTCCCGCGACCGCTTCTGGTCGACCGACGGTGGCGCCTTCGACCGCGACGCCTTCGACACGCTCTACACCGTCCTCGAGACGTACTGCCGGGTCGCCGCTCCGCTCCTGCCGCTCATCACGGAGCAGGTCTGGACCGGCCTGACGGGCGACCGCAGCGTGCACCTCACCGACTGGCCGGAGCCCGAGGCGTTCCCGGAGGACGCGGCACTCGTCGAGGCGATGGACCGGGTCCGCGAGGTCTCCGGCGTCACCCTCGCCCTCCGCAAGCAGGCCGGTCTCCGTGTCCGGTTGCCCCTGGCATCGCTCACGGTGGTCACACCCGACCCCGCGTCGCTCGCACCGTTCGAGGCGATCCTCCGAGAGGAACTCAACCTCAAGGCCGTCTCCTTCGCCGAGCTGACCGACACCAGCGGTACCGAGTTCGGTGTCACCTCGCGCCTCTCGATCAACGCCCGCGCGGCGGGTCCGCGCCTCGGCAAGACGGTGCAGCAGGCGATCAAGGGCGCTCGGAGCGGCGACTGGTCGGAGGTCGACGGCACGGTCACGGCCGGCGGCATCGAGCTCGTCGACGGTGAGTACGAACTCGTCATGGAGGCCTCCTCGGGCGCCGCCGGTGGTGTCGCACTCGCGCTCCTGCCCTCGGGTGGATTCGCCCTGCTCGAGACCACGCTGACGCCCGAACTCGAAGCGGAGGGACTCGCCCGCGACGTCATCCGCGCCGTGCAGGACACCCGGAAGGCGGCGGACCTGCAGGTGAGCGACCGGATCCGGCTGCACCTCCGATTCGAGGACGACACCGACGAACGTGCGGTGCGCAGCGCCCTCGACGTGGTCGACCTCGCCGGCGACACCCTGGCGACGTCCCTGACCTGGTCCGACGACGAGGCGCAGGCTGGGGCGTCGGGCTTCGCCCAGTCGTTCGCTGCCGGGAAGTTCGGCAACGCCGGAGCCTTCACCGTGACCGTCGCGCGTGCAGAGGAGACCGCCCATGTCCGATGACCTGATCCCCGGAGACGAGCTGTCCGCGGCCGATGCCGCCGATGCCGTGTACCGCGAGCTCCTCGAACGGCTGGGGGAGGCCCAGCCGCAGCCGCGTCTCGGGGCCACCAAACGGGCGCTCGAGCTCCTCGGCAACCCGGAGTCGTCCTTCGCGATCATCCAGATCGCCGGGACGAACGGCAAGACGAGCACGGCGCGCATGATCGAGAGCATCCTCCGCGCCCACGGGCTCCGCACCGGTCTCTTCACGAGTCCGCACCTCGTCCGGTTCACCGAGCGCATCGGGATCGACGGCGAGCGGATCTCGGACGAGGCCGTCGCCAGGAACTGGGACGACATCAAGCCGTATCTCGCGATGGTCGACGCCGAACTCACGGCGGCCGGTGAGCCCGCACTGACCTTCTTCGAAGCGCTCACCGTCCTGGGCTTCGCCTGCTTCGGCGACGCCCCCGTCGACGTCGCCGTCGTCGAGGTGGGGATGGGCGGTGCCTGGGACTCGACGAACGCCGCCGATGCCGAGGTCGCCGTCTTCACGCCTATCGACCTCGACCACGTGCAGCGGCTCGGCAAGACGATCGCCGAGATCGCGCGCACCAAGGCCGGCATCATCAAGCCCGGAGCGCAGGTGGTCTCGGCCGCCCAGCACCCCGACGCGCGTCAGGCGATCGTCGACGCCGCCGCGGCGGTCGACGACCCGGCCGTGTTCGAGGGTGAGGAGTTCGCGCTCGTGCAGGACGCCGTGGCGGTGGGCGGACAGCTCATCACCGTCCGAGGACGCGCCGGCACCTACCCGGAGCTGTACCTCCCGCTCTACGGGGACCACCAGGGACGGAACGCGACGCTCGCGATCGCCGCGGTCGAGGCGTTCCTCGGCGGAGCGACCCAGCCGATCGCGGAGGACGTCCTCGCGGAGGGCCTCACCGAGGTCGCCTCCCCGGGGCGTCTGCAGCTGATCGGCACCGAACCGACCGTGCTCGTCGACGCGGCGCACAACCCGCACGGCGCCGCGTCCCTGGTCGCCGCACTCGGCAGCTACTTCGACGTCGACGAGATCGCCTTCGTGGTCGGCATCCTCCAGGACAAGGACGCCGCCGGCATCCTGACGACCCTGGCGCCCGCCGCATCCGGCTTCTTCTTCACCCAGTCGGAGTCGGAGCGGGCGATCCCAGCCGAGGAGCTCTCTCGCCTCGCCGCGTCGCTCGACCTGCCGGCGTCGACCTTCGCCGACACGCTCGACGAGGCCGCGGAGGACGCACGGCGCTGGGCCGAGGAGGCGCCGCGCCGGCTGGTGGTGATCACCGGCTCGATCACCCTCGTGGGCGAGGCGATCGAGGTCGCCGACGACCGGGAATGGAAGGCGACCGCATGAGCGGCATGGCACGGAGCCGGGCTCCACGGAGTATCAAGCAGACCCTCGGATCGATCATCCTCGGCTTCGAGATGATCGTCATGTTCCTCGGCGCGCTCGTCATCTTCGGGCTGAAGGCCCTCCCGGCCCCGGTCGCGTTGATCGGCGGAGCGGTGCTGTGCCTGATCATCGTCGCGACGATCCCGCTCCTGCGATTCCGCTGGGGGTATTGGCTGGGCTGGGCGGTGCAAGCCGCTATCGTGGCTACCGGCCTGGTCGTGCCGATGATGTTCCTCGTCGGCGGGATGGCCGCAGCCGTCTGGACCTATGCGATGGTCCAAGGCGACAAGATCGAGCGTCAGCAGGCGCTCTACCGAGAAGCGAAGGATTGACCGTGGCTGTTGAAGAAACCCTGGTACTCGTGAAGCCCGACGGCGTCGCACGCAACCTGACCGGCGAGATCCTCCGTCGGATCGAGGCGAAGGGCTATTCGCTCGTGGACCTGCGCATGGTCGAGCCGGACCGCGAGCTGCTGGCCGCCCACTACGCCGAGCACGAGGGCAAGCCGTTCTACGAGCCCCTCGTCGAGTTCATGCTGAGCGGTCCCGTCGTCGCGATCCGCGTCGCCGGCAACCGCGTCATCGAGGGATTCCGCTCGCTCGCCGGCACGACCGACCCGACGACCGCCGCGCCCGGGACCATCCGCGGCGACTTCGGCCGCGACTGGGGCCTCAAGGTCCAGCAGAACCTCGTGCACGGTTCGGACAGCCCCGAGTCCGCCTCCCGGGAGCTCGCGCTCTGGTTCGCCTGACGCACCGACTCCGCACGACGAAGCCCGCCTCCGATTCCGGGGCGGGCTTCGTCGTGTGCGTCAGGCGGCCGTTCGGGCCGCCACCGGCTACAGGTAGGACAGGACGTCGAGGCGGAGCTGGGCGATGACCGCCACGACGAGGTAGCACCCGAGCGTCACCACCACGATCCACGAGGACACGACCCCGGCGACGCGGCGGACGGCGGGGGACGCCGGGATGATGCCGTTCCGCAGGGTGAACGCGGTCACCGCGATGAACGAGGGGATCGTCACCGACCAGGTGACCATGCACCACGGGCACAGCGTGCCGAGGACGAAGATGCTCTGCGAGATCAGCCAGATGACGAATCCCAGTGCGCCGAGGAACCCGATGTTGAAGGCGATCCAGAACCACCGCGCGAACTGCGCACCGGCGAGGACGGCGACGCCGACGGCGATCGGGGCGATCCAGGCGGCGAGGCCGATGATCGGATTCGGGAACCCGAGGATGGCACCCTGCCAGGAGTTCAGGTTGACCCCGCACTGCACGAGGATGCTCAGATTGCAGCCGAGCTGGGCGTTCGGATCCTGCAGGAGCTGGAACTTGTCGAGGGTGAGTGCGAACGCCGCGATCCACCCGATGACGCCTGCGACGATGAGGAAGATCGCGAGGCCCCTGGGGCGCGCGTCGATGACCGGAGTTGACACGCCCTGATTCTCGCACGCCCGCCTGAACGGCGGCGGGACATGCCCGGGTGGTCCGTACTCAGGACCGTCGGCCCTGTTCGTGCGATAATCGTGGGGTGGTGCCCGAGCCGCGCTCGACCGCACGACACAACAGGCTTGTTGGGCAATGAGAGCCCAGGACCCGCCGGCACGTGCCGGCACGATCGTGAGAGCTCCGAGAGCCAGCGATCACACAGGATTTGCGAACGGCTGCACCCGCGGCCGCACGCACGAGACGAAGAACCGGAGGGTGGCGCGGCCACCGACCCGGCATAGGGGAGTACACCAGGAATGGTGAAAGAGCACACCGAGGATCCGGCCACGCCGGGGACCGAGCACGAACCGACCGACCATCACCTCACGACGCCCGAGACGGCGGACGAGTCGACCAGCACCGAGACGGACGCCCAGGCGGCCGGGCCCGACGAGCAGTCGGCACCTGCGGCACCGGTGCGTCCACCGACCACCATGCTGCTGTTCCAGGCACCCGACCTGCCGCCGATCGTCCACCGCGACGACGAACCGCTCGAGGCGGAGCTCAGCTCGTCGAGGCGTCGCACGCGTCGTCGTGCCGGCGAGGACGGACCGGAGCAGGGCGAGCGGGGTGGCGACTCGCGCCCCGACACCCGCAACGTGGTCAAGGTCCGCACGCCGCGTGAGCCGGAACTCATCACCGAACCGCAGAAGGTGCGCGGCTCGACGAGGCTCGAGGCCAAGAAGCAGCGTCGCCGTGACGGACGCGACGCCGGTCGTCGTCGTCCGGTCGTCACCGAGGCCGAGTTCCTCGCCCGCCGCGAGTCGGTCGACCGTGTCATGGTTGTCCGCTCCAAGAACGGCAAGACGCAGATCGGCGTGCTGGAGGACGGCGTGCTCGTGGAGCACTACGTCGCCAGGAGCCAGGAGGCGTCGCTCATCGGCAACGTCTACCTCGGCCGCGTGCAGAACGTCCTGCCCAGCATGGAGGCGGCGTTCGTCGACATCGGTCGCGGACGCAACGCGGTGCTCTACTCCGGCGAGGTCGACTGGGACTCCGTGGAGACGGGCAACCAGCCCCGCCGGATCGAGCTCGCGCTCAAGGGCGGCGACAAGGTCCTCGTCCAGGTCACGAAGGACCCGGTCGGACACAAGGGCGCGCGCCTGACGAGTCAGGTCTCGCTGCCCGGTCGGTACCTCGTTTACGTGCCGAACGGCTCGATGAACGGCATCTCGCGCAAGCTGCCCGACACTGAACGCGCCCGCCTGAAGAAGATCCTCAAGGAGGTCCTTCCGGAGAACGTCGGCGTCATCGTCCGCACGGCCGCCGAGGGAGCGACCGAGGAGCAGCTCACGCTCGACGTCACGCGGCTGAAGTCGCAGTGGTCGGAGATCTCCCGTCAGATCGAGACGGTCCAGTCGCCGGCCCTGCTGCACAGCGAGCCCGACCTGCTCATCAAGATCATCCGCGACGTCTTCAACGAGGACTTCCACAAGCTCGTCATCCAGGGCTCGGACGCGCTGCAGGACATCCAGAGCTACCTGCGCGGCGTCGCCCCCGACCTGCTCGAGCGTGTCGAGCCGTACGACGGCACGGGCGACTCCTTCGTCGACTACCGCATCGCCGAGCAGATCGAGAAGGCGCTCGACCGCAAGGTCTGGCTGCCGTCCGGCGGATCCCTCGTGATCGACCGCACCGAGGCCATGACGGTCGTCGACGTCAACACGGGGAAATTCGTCGGTTCCGGCGGCAACCTCGAGGAGACGGTCACCAAGAACAACCTCGAGGCCGCTGAGGAGGTCGTGCGTCAGCTGCGGCTGCGCGACATCGGCGGGATCATCGTCGTCGACTTCATCGACATGGTGCTCGAGTCGAACCGCGACCTCGTGCTGCGCCGCCTCGTGGAGTGCCTCAGCCGCGACCGCACGAAGCACCAGGTCGCCGAGGTCACCTCGCTCGGTCTCGTGCAGATGACGCGCAAGAAGCTCGGCCTCGGCCTGCTCGAGACGTTCAGCGAGCCCTGCGAGGTCTGCGCCGGACGCGGCGTCGTCGTGCACCACGACCCCGTCGTGAAGCACCGCCAGACGCCGCAGCCGGAGCAGCAGCGCCGGCGCGGCAAGGGCGGGTCCCAGGGCGGCCAGCCGTCCTCGAACGGCCAGGGCGCCCAGCAGAAGCCGGCCGGACAGACGCACGGGATCACCGACGACGCGAAGAACGCGCTCGCCCTGATCGCTGCGCGCACGCTGCACCACGAGGAGCTCGCCGCCGCCGAGGCCGTGGCCGACGCCGTCGTGGCCGAAGCACAGCACACGCAGTCGCAGCACACCGAGGCGCAGGGCTCCGAGGAGTCGGTCGCGGACGAGCCCACGACGTCACCGGAGGAACAGTCCGGGGCGCACGACGGTCGTCGGAGCCGGCGCGAGAAGCGCGAACCGCGTCGTCGTGGCGGTGACGGGTCCCGCCGGGGTTCTTCGGAGGAACGCTCCACCGAGGCGCCGAGCGAATCCGCGGCCCCGACGCTGGCCTTGCTCGACCTGCCGATCGCGCCGGTCGCCGACAAGCCGCGTCGCGCGGCCGTCGCGGACCCCGAGCACCTGCTCGAGTCCGTCCTCGACGCGCTCCCCGAGCCGAAGCAGCCGGGTCAGGGTCGCGGCCGGAGCCGCAGGGTGTCGACCGCCTCGCTCGCGGGCGGACAGGCCGTCGGTTCGGACGGCGCGCAGCGTCAGGCCGAATAGTCCGGTCGTATCAGGACGGCGCGTCTCCTCGGGAGGCGCGCCGTTCGCGTGCGGTGATGCGCAAGCCGCTGGCGATGAGTCGACGGACCAGTTCGCCGCCGCTCACCGCGACGGCGCCGGCCGCCACGAGCGACGTGTGGCGCTCGGCGGGGACGTCGTAGTGGTCGAGGTCGAACGATCGCGGCGGGAGCCCGGTGCGTCCGGCGAAGGCGTGCAGCTCCTCCAGGGAGCTGTCGCTCACCACGTGGGACCAGAGCGTGCCGTGCGCCGGCCACAGCGGGGGATCGATGAGCACCGTCATGCCTCCATCCAACCATCGGGTCCCTCGCGTGATTCCCGTCCGCGCTCGGACGCGCCGGGCACCCGGCCGGCGTTCAGGAGCCCCCGGGGTACACTGGTCGAGTGCGTCCGGTGTGGGAGCCGCGAGGAACAGCCTCGGTCACGAGGTTCTGTGCCCGCTGGTTTGACCTGGACTGCACGATGAAGTAAACTCGACCGTTGGTGTGCATTGAGTTTTCATTGCCACGCCCAACGGTTTTCTGCCATCAAGGTGTCCCACGTGTTCGAGCCTTTCCGAGCAGTAACTTCCAGCAACAGTCAGTCGGAGCGTTTCGCTCCCCAAAGAACGGGTACGTAGTGGTTTACGCAGTTGTGCGCGCCGGAGGACGGCAGGAGAAGGTCGAGATCGGAACCATCGTCACGATGGACCGGGTCAAGGCCGACAAGGATGGCAACATCGAGCTTCCCGCGGTGCTCCACGTCGACGGTGAGAAGATCATCTCCGACGCGAAGTCGCTCGCGAAGATCACGGTGACGGCCGAGGTGCTCGAGAACCTCCGCGGTCCGAAGATCATCATCCAGAAGTTCAAGAACAAGACCGGTTACAAGAAGCGTCAGGGGCACCGTCAGGAGCTCACGCGCGTCAAGATCACCGGCATCAAGTAAGGCATCGAGGAGAAGAAGAGATGGCACACAAGAAGGGTGCGAGTTCCACTCGCAACGGTCGTGACTCCAACGCACAGCGTCTCGGTGTGAAGCGCTTCGGCGGCCAGGTCGTCCTCGCGGGCGAGATCCTCGTCCGTCAGCGCGGCACGCACTTCCACCCCGGCGCCAACGTCGGTCGTGGCGGCGACGACACGCTGTTCGCCCTCGAGGCCGGCTCCGTGCAGTTCGGCAACAAGGGTGGCCGCAAGGTCGTCAACATCGTCGCTGCTGCAGAGTAGCAACAACGTCTTTCCAGCAGGGGGCGGGCTTCGGCCCGCCCCCTGCTGTCGTACAACCGAGTTCCATGATCCAGAGAGGGGCTGAGCGTCCATGGTCACATTCGTCGACCGGGTCACACTGCACCTGCGAGCGGGCGGCGGCGGCAACGGCTGCGTCTCCGTGAAGCGCGAGAAGTTCAAGCCGCTGGCCGGCCCCGATGGCGGCAACGGCGGACACGGTGGTGACATCGTGCTCGTGTCCGATCCTCAGATCACGACGCTGCTCGGGTACCACCGGTCACCGCACCGGAGCTCCGACACCGGCGGCTTCGGCATGGGCGACCACCGCAACGGGTTCCAGGGCGAGACGCTCATCCTGCCCGTCCCCGTCGGGACGGTCGTCAAGGACGTCGACGGCGTCGAACTCGTCGACTTCGTCGAGCCCGGCATGGAGTTCGTCGTCGCTCCCGGCGGCCAGGGTGGCCTCGGGAACGCGGCACTCTCCTCGACCAAGCGCAAGGCCCCCGGGTTCGCGCTGCTCGGCACGCCCGGCTGGGAAGGTGACGTCCTCCTCGAGCTGAAGACCGTCGCAGACGTCGCGCTCGTCGGGTACCCCTCCGCCGGCAAGTCCAGCCTCATCGCGGCGATGTCCGCTGCGAAACCCAAGATCGCGGACTACCCGTTCACCACCCTGCACCCGAACCTCGGCGTCGTCGAGGCCGGCGAGGTCCGCTACACCATGGCGGACGTCCCCGGGCTCATCGAGGGCGCCAGTGAGGGCAAGGGCCTCGGTCTCGAGTTCCTGCGTCACGTCGAGCGCTGCTCCGCGCTCCTGCACGTGCTGGACTGCGCGACGCTCGAACCGGGACGCGACCCGATCAGCGACCTCGACATCATCCTGGCCGAGCTCGCCGCCTACCCGGTACCGGAGGGGCAGACGCCGCTGGTCGAGCGCCCGCAGCTCATCGCCCTCAACAAGATCGACGTCCCGGAGGCGAGGGAGCTCGCCGAGTTCCTGCGTCCCGACCTCGAGGCGCGCGGCTACAAGGTCTTCGAGATCTCGACGGTCTCGCGCGAGGGCCTCCGACAGCTGTCGTTCGCGTTGAGCGAGCTCGTCGAGGAGAGCCGAGCCCGCGCAGCCCTCGAGGCCGCCAAGCCCCGGATCGTGCTGCGTCCGAAGCCGGTCGACGACTCCAAGTTCACCGTCACGGTCGAGGGTGGCACGTACGGCAACCTCTACCGCATCATCGGCGCGAAGCCGGAACGCTGGGTGCAGCAGACGGACTTCAACAACGAGGAGGCCGTCGGGTTCCTCGCGGACCGCCTGGCGAAGCTCGGCGTCGAAGAGGCGCTCTTCAAGGCCGGTGCCGTCGCCGGTGCGACCGTGATGATCGGTGCGGGTGGCGGTGTGGTCTTCGACTGGGAGCCCACGCTCACGAGCACCGCGGAACTGCTGACGCAGCCGCGTGGAACGGACCCGCGTCTCGACGCGAGCCACCGCCCGACGCGCAACCAGCGTCGCGACGAGTACTTCGAGCGCATGGACGCGAAGGCCGAGGCCCGTGCCGAGCTGCTCCGTGAACGTGCGGCCGGTCTCTGGAACGACGACGAGGGCTTCGAGGTCGGCTCCGTGCCGGCCGACGCACCGCAGGACGAGGGTGTCACGACGGAGGACGACGACCGGTGACCATCCACCAGCGCAGTGGCATCCCCTCGGCGCGACGCATCGTCGTGAAGGTCGGGTCCTCCTCGATCAGTGGCGACAACGCCGGGCAGATCACTGCGCTGGTCGAGGCGCTGGCCGAGGCGCACGCCCGAGGCACCGAGGTCATCCTCGTGTCCTCGGGCGCCATCGCGACCGGGATGCCCTACCTCCGCCTCGACGCCCGTCCGAGCGACCTGGCGACGCAGCAGGCGGCTGCCGCCGTCGGGCAGAACGTGCTGATCTACCGGTACCAGGACAGCCTCGACCGGTTCGGCATCGTCGCAGGCCAGGTGCTGCTCACCGCCGGTGATCTCGAGAACCCCAGTCACCGGAGCAATGCCCAGCGGGCGATGGAACGGCTCCTCGGGTTGCGCATCCTGCCGATCGTCAACGAGAACGACACCGTCGCGACGCATGAGATCCGGTTCGGCGACAACGACCGCCTTGCCGCCCTCGTGTCGGTCCTCGTCGCGGCCGACGTCCTCGTCCTCCTGAGCGACGTCGACGCGTTGTACACCCGCCCGCCGCACGAAGCGGGTGCCGAGCGCATCGAGGAGGTCCCGTTCGGAGACGCCCTCTCGGGCGTCACCTTCGGCGACATCGGCTCCGCGGGCGTCGGCACCGGGGGAGCGGGCACGAAGGTGTCGGCCGCCCGGTTGGCCGCCGAGGCGGGGACGTCCGTCCTCGTGACGTCGACCACGAACGTCGCGTCAGCCCTCCGCGGTGAGCACCTCGGCACCTGGTTCCAACCGGCGTGACGCGGAGAGCGTCCACCAGACGCCGCTGAGTAGAATCGACGCATGTCGTCGCCAACCATCACCGTGCTGCCACTCGCGGATCGTCTCACCGCTGCGAAGCGTGCCTCCCGGGTCCTCGCCCAGGCGAACACCGCGCAGAAGAACCGGGCCCTCGAGGCCATCGCCGTCGCGATCGTCGAGGGTGCGGATGCGGTCATCGCCGCCAACGAGCGCGACCTCGTCGCGGGACGCGAGCAGGGCATCAGTGTCGGTCTGCAAGATCGTCTCCGCCTCGACCGGGGCCGCATCGACGGGCTCGCGGTGGCGGTCCGCGACGTCATCGCGATCGTCGACCCGGTCGGCCAGGTGGTCCGCGGAAGCAACACTCCGGACGGGGTGAAGCTCGAGCAGGTACGCGTCCCGTTCGGCGTGGTCGGCGCGATCTACGAGGCGCGCCCGAACGTCACGGTCGACATCGCCGCCCTCGCGATCAAGAGCGGCAACGCCGTGGTGCTCCGCGGCGGGTCGGCGGCGGAACACTCGAACGCGGTCCTCGTGGGGCTGCTGCGATCGGCACTCGAGTCCGTCGGCCTTCCCGGGGATGCGGTACAGACCATCGACGAGTTCGGTCGAGACGGTGCGAAGCAGCTCATGAACGCCAGAGGCCTGATCGACGTCCTCATCCCGCGGGGGAGCGCGTCACTCATCGAGACGGTCGTCCGGGAGTCGACGGTCCCCGTGATCGAGACCGGCGCCGGCGTCGTGCACGTGTTCCTCGACGAGAGTGCCGAACTCGACTGGGCCGTGGACATCGTCCGCAACGCCAAGGTGCAGCGCCCATCGGTCTGCAACGCGCTGGAGACCATCCTCGTCCACCGTGCTGCGGCCGCGCGCGTGCTGCCCGCCGTGCTCGGCGACCTGCGCGAGCACGGGGTGCTGATCCACGCGGACGAACGCGCCAGGGAGGTCTTCGCCGACGTCGTGCCCGCCGTGGAGGAGGACTGGTCCACCGAGCACATGTCGCTCGAGCTCTCGGTGCGCGTGGTCGACGACCTCGACGCCGCGCTCGAGCACATCGACCGATACTCCACCGGGCACACCGACGCGATCATCACGAACGACGTGGTGAACGCCGATCGGTTCCTCGCCGAGGTCGATTCGGCCGTCGTCATGGTCAACGCCTCGACCCGTTTCACCGACGGCGCCGAGTTCGGATTCGGCGCGGAGGTCGGCATTTCGACGCAGAAACTCCATGCCCGCGGTCCGATGGGACTGCCGGAACTCACGAGTACGAAGTGGCTCGTGCGTGGTTCGGGCCACACCCGTCGGTAGTCGCTAGACTGATACGGGCGTCACGAGGCGTCGCACAGAAGGAGAGATCATGTCGATTGCCGCGTCCGTCTTCGCCACCGCCGTCCTGGCTGAATCGGAGCACGCCGTCGAACTCGCCGCACCGACCTGGGTGTTCGGCGCGGTCGCCCTCGTGCTGTTCGCCATCCTCGGCGCCGTGACCTTCAGCTACCGCGACGTCGCCAACCGTCACGCCGACAAGGGCGAGTCGGCCTCCGCTCACGGCGAGCACGGCCACTAGGCTGTCCGGCGTGAGCGCGCCCGTCACCGAGACGACGACCCGTCGTCCTCGGATCGGGGTCATGGGCGGGACGTTCGATCCGATCCACCACGGGCACCTCGTCGCCGCCTCGGAGGTCGCGCAGCACTTCGATCTCGATGAGGTCGTCTTCGTCCCGACCGGCATGCCGTACCGGAAGTCGGGCGTGAGCGACAGCGAGCACCGCTACCTCATGACCGTGATCGCCACCGCAGCGAACCCCCGCTTCACCGTCAGCCGGGTCGACATCGATCGAGCCGGACCGACGTACACGATCGACACGCTGCGCGATCTGCGCCGCAAACGTCCCGATGCCGAGCTGTTCTTCATCACGGGTGCCGACGCGATCGCCCAGATCCTCAGTTGGAAAGACGTCAGGGAGGTCTGGGACCTCGCTCACTTCGTCGCTGTGAGTAGACCGGGACACGATTTGAACGTTTCCGGATTACCACAGCACGACGTAAGCTTGTTGGAAGTTCCGGCCCTAGCGATATCGTCGACGGATTGCCGGAGCCGGGTGAGCAAAGGCTTTCCGGTCTGGTATCTGGTTCCCGACGGTGTCGTGCAGTACATCACCAAGCACCACCTGTATCGGAGTGAAGCCACATGACCGCGTTGCCAGAGGATGCGCCCCTGACCAGGCGACAGGCTCGAGCGAGCCAGCAGCCGTCGACGTCCGCTGACGAAGCGACGCCCGACACTGCTGCGCCACGGACACGACGCGCGTCGACATCCGAACCCGTCGCCGGGGGAGCGATCCCCGGGCAGACCACGTCGCGCGACGGGAGCGCTCCAGCACCAGCGTCCACGTCACCCGCGCCGTCGTCGAGCGCTCCGGCATCCGGTGCGCCGGCTCCGGCCCCGACCGGTGGACTCACGCGCCGTCAGTTGCGAGAACTCGAGCGCACCGGCTCGATCGAGCAGGTGGGCTCCCCGGCAGCGCCGGTCGCTCCTCCGGTCGAGCAGCCGGTCCCCTCGGTCGCCCTGCCGCCGCGGACGCCCGATCAGGTGGTCGCTCCGCCTCAGAAGCAGAACAAGGCGGCCCGTCAGCAGGCAGCGAAGCTCGCGCAGCAGGAAGCGGTCGCCAAGGCTGCCGCTGCTGCTGAGCAGGAACGTCGCGAAGCCGAGGCCACCAAGCAGGCCGAGCAGCGCCAGGCCGCCGCGCGCAAGGCCGAAGAGCAGCAGGCTGCAGAACGCAAGGCGGCAGAGCGCAAGGCCGCTGAGCGGGCCGCCGCCGACGAGCGCGCGGCCAAGGCCCGGTCGGCCGAGGCGCCGACGCCTCCCGTGACCCCCGCCGCTGCGGCGCCGGTGGCCACCGGTTCACTCTTCGACGTCTCGGATCGCGACGACATCTCCGAGGACCCCGCGTCGACCCTGTCCAAGGGGTTCGGGCGCGACTCCATGCTCGTCGCGGCACTCGAGGCCGAGAAGGCCTCGCAGGCGGACAACGAGGTCGCGTTCGAGGACCTCCTCGGAAGCGGCATGACGAGCACGGGGCAGATCACCACGAGCTCGCTCATCATCCCCGTCGCTCCGGCGCAGGCCGAGGCGGGCGCCACATCCAACTCCACGGGCGAGATCCTCATCACCGGAACCATCGATCTGCCCCGCGGACTGGGTTCCGCCGGTCAGGACCCGAACCACTTCGACGGTGCAGGGATCGACCGACTCATCGAGGGCGATGAGCTGCCGGCCTCGGTCACCGCGGCATCCCCGGTCGCGGCCAGTCGTGCGGTCAGTAGCCACGGTTCCACCCGCGACGTCGTCCCGGCCACCACCAACCAGAGCAACAAACTGTTGATGACGCTCGCGATCGCCGCCGCGGTGCTCGCCGCCGGCGTGATCGCGGTGCTCATCATCGGTTTCTTCGGCGGAGCGTTCTAGCCCTGCCGGCATTCACCCGATCGCGCACCATGCGATCGCCAGAGGAGTACACCACATGACCCTGTCCGACACCACACTGGACGCCGTCCAGCTCGCAGCGACCGCAGCCGAGTCCAAGGGCGGCGAGGATCTCGTCGCGCTCGACGTCTCCGGTCCGTTGCCGTTCGTCGACGCCTTCCTCCTCGTCACCGGCCGGAGCGAGCGCAACGTCGTCGCCATCGCCGGCGAGGTCGAGGACCGCTTGAACGCGAGCGGCGTGAAGACGCTGCGGCGCGAAGGCAAGTCCGAGGGGCGGTGGATCCTGCTCGACTTCGGCGAGGTCGTCGTCCACGTCTTCCACGAGGAGGAGCGGATGTACTACTCGCTGGAGCGACTGTGGAAGGACTGCCCCGTGATTCCGCTGGTCTCGTCCGCACCGCAGCCCGCGAACTGACCATCCCGTCGGTGCCGAGCACCGAAAGTGGTCACAACCGCTCTCAAGATGTAGTAACCTATTCAAGTTGCTTCCGCTGAAACAGCAGGGGCAAGCAAGTTGAATACGGGTCTGTGGCGCAGCTGGTAGCGCACCTGCATGGCATGCAGGGGGTCAGGGGTTCGAGTCCCCTCAGATCCACCCGAACACCGAGAAGTCCCCGTCAGCCGAACAGCTGACGGGGACTTCTGCGTTGGTCAGACCCTGGGTTTGGCGGGACCCTGAGGTCAGTTCACCTCGTCAGGGTGGCTGCCGACGCGCTTGCCCGAGTCGAGGGCGTCGATGGACGCGATCTCGTCGGCGGAGAGCTCGAAGCCGAAGACGTCGAAGTTCTGGGCGATGCGCTCGCGCGAGTTCGACTTCGGGAAGACGATGAGTCCGTTCTGCAGGTGCCACCGGATGACGACCTGCGCCGGCGTGACGCCGTGCGCCTCTGCTGCAGCGGAGACGGCCTGCTCGCCGAAGAGGTCGTACTTGCCCTGACCGAGCGGGCCCCAGGACTCGATGTGGATGCCGTGCTCGGCACCGGAGGCGCGCAGCTCACGCTGGGCGAACGCCGGGTGGAGTTCGATCTGGTTGACCGCAGGGACCGTCTCGGAACCGGCGATCAGCTTCTCGAGGTGCTCGACCTGGTGGTTCGACACGCCGATCGAACGCGCCTTGCCTGCCGCCTTGATCTCCTCGAGGGCGAGCCACGCTTCGAGGTAGTCGTCCTTGGCCGGGGTCGGCCAGTGGGTCAGGTACAGGTCGACGTGGTCGAGCCCGAGCTTGTCGAGACTCTCGTCGATGGCGGCGTGAGCGGACGCCTTCTGGTGACGGTCGTTCCAGAGCTTCGTGGTGATGAAGAGTTCGTCGCGGGGGATGCCGGACTTCGCGATGGCGGCGCCGACTCCCTCCTCGTTCTTGTAGATGGCGGCGGTGTCGATGTGGCGGTAGCCGACCTCGAGCGCGTCCGAGACGATGCGCTCAGCCTCCTGCGGGTCGACGAGGAAGACGCCGAAGCCGAGCTGAGGGATGGTGTGGCCGTCGTTCAGGGTGATGGTGGGAACTGTCATGTCCTCATGCTGGCACCGGAACCGTCCGGCCGGAACAGGTCTTCGCCCTGCGCGTAACCGGTCGACACGCATGGGAATACCCGCGACGACACGGCGCTTGTCTTTCGAGAGGGCAGGCGTCTGCCCGCACGACGGCCGAGGCCTGAGAAGGATGACACCGCTATGACGACTGAAACCGTGCCGAATCCGACCGGTTCCGTCCCGACGACCGGGAAGCCCTCGGACGATCGCCTCCCACCCGGGTCGAAGCTCCTGATCGGGCTGCTCCTCGTGTCGGCGTTCGTCGTCATCCTCAACGAGACGATCATGAGCGTCGCCCTGCCGCGGCTCATGCAGGACCTCGACATCACGGCGAGTTCCGCACAGTGGCTGACCACCGGCTTCATGCTCACCATGGCCGTCGTGATCCCCGCGACCGGGTTCCTCCTCGAGCGGTTCTCCCTGCGGACGATGTTCATCACCGCGATGGTGCTGTTCAGCCTCGGTACGCTCATCGCCGCGCTGTCCCCGGGATTCGGCACGCTCCTGCTCGGTCGTGTCGTCCAGGCCAGCGGTACCGCCATCATGATGCCGCTGCTCATGACGACCGTGCTCAACGTCGTGCCGGTGTCGGCACGCGGCCGGACGATGGGGGCGATCTCGATCGTCATCTCGGTCGCGCCGGCCGTCGGGCCCACCGTCTCCGGCCTCATCCTCAGCGTGCTCGACTGGCGCTGGATGTTCTGGATCGTCCTCCCGATCGCCGTCGCCTCGCTGGTCCTCGGTGCCGTCCTCGTGCGGAACGTGACGGAGCCGCGTCGGGTCCGCTTCGACGTGCTGTCGCTCGTCCTCTCCGCGTTCGCGTTCGGTGGTCTCATCTTCGGGCTGAGCAGCATCGGCGAGTCCGCCGAGGGACACGCGCTCATGCCCGTCTGGATCCCCCTCACGGTCGGTGTCCTCGCCCTGCTGGGCTTCGTGCTCCGCCAGCGTGCGCTCGCCCGCGACGACCGCGCGTTCATGGACCTCCGCACCTTCGCGAACCGCTCGTTCTCCGTCTCGATCATCCTGGTCGTCATCGTCATGATGGCGTTGTTCGGCTCGCTGATCATCCTGCCGATCTACCTGCAGACCGTGCTCCAGGTCGACACCCTGACCACGGGCCTCATGTTGCTGCCGGGCGGCCTGACGATGGCCGCTCTCGCGCCGCTGGTCGGGTCGCTGTTCGACCGGTTCGGTCCGCGTCCACTCGTGATCCCCGGGGCCTTCGCCGTGAGTGCTGCGCTCTGGCTGTTGACGATGCTCGGCGTCGGCAGCGCCATCGTCATGATCATCGCCGTCCACGTGCTGCTGAGCGCCGGCCTCGCGTTCATGTTCACCCCGCTCCTCACCTCGGCGCTCGGTTCCCTGCGGCCCGAGCTCTACCCGCACGGCAGCGCCATCGTCGGCACGGTCCAGCAACTCGCCGGAGCGGCGGGGACGGCGTTGTTCATCACCATGATGTCGACCACGGCGGCGGCTCGTGCGGCGGCCGGGAGTGCCGCGGTCGACGCGACGGCGGCCGGTGTGCAGGCTGCGTTCATGTGCGGGGCCGTGCTCTCGCTGCTCGCGATCGGTGCGTCGTTCCTCATCCGGCGAACGGACCAAGCTTCCGCGGGCGTGCACGTCGGTCACTGAACCGGAAGACCTCGGACGGCGTCAGCGCAGCCAGCGCATCGTGTAGGCGTCGGCGAGGATCGGCATCGCGGGACCGTTGAGCGCGGTTCGCAGCGCGAGGTCCCGCACCCCGACGAGCGGGCCCGGCAGCGGACGTCCCAAGCGCATGTTGATCTCCGCCTGCCAGGAGGCCCGACGGATCGCGCGCTGTTGGCGGGAGACGGCCGCGGCCACGTCGTGCTGTGTCGAGCGATGCCCGGCGGTCATGCGGGCGATCAGTGGCGCGAAGACCCGTGCGTCGGACCAGCCCAGGTTCATGCCCTGGCCGCCGATCGGGCTGATCTCGTGGGCGGCGTCGCCCAGATAGACGACCCGATCCTCGACGACGCGCTTCCGTCGTCGACGGAGCACGCCGAACGCGCTGAGCATGGTGTTCGTCGCCGGGTCGACGTCGTCGCCGGTGCGGTCGGCGACGAGGGACGCGAGGTCGGACGCGGTGGGTTCCGGGCGGGCCGCGTCCTGACCGTCCGAGTACCCGGTGTGCACGACGTATCGTCGCATGCCATGGGGGAGCGGGAAGGACTCGACGACCCCTCGGTGGTGCAGGTGCACCCTGGCGATGGAACCTGCCCCACTCCGATCCGCGACGTCCCCCATGAGGTACCGGTCCCGATACCGGTGCACGGGGCCCGGAGCCTGCATCCCGTCTACGGCGGCGCGTCCGCCTGCTGCGACGACCACGACGGCTGCGCGGGTGCTCACCGTTCCATCTGCGGCGTTCCCGGACACGAGGACACCGTCCTCGGCCGGAGTCAACCGCGTGCAGCTCGTCCCCGTCCGAAGCGATCCCGGTGCGACGGCCTCGAGTCGAGCACGCAGGACCCGTTCGGTCCGCCATTGCTCGAGCGCGGCGACGTAGGGGTGCGGTACGGGCCGATCACGGAACACGACCGCCCCGAGGCGTCGTCCGGCGTTCCAGGCTTCGCCCTGGTCGATCCGGACCGCGTCGCGGCGGATCTCGTCGAGGACGCCGAGTTCCTCGAACAGGTCGAGCGACGGCGGGTGGATCCCGATAGCCCGGGTGCCGGAGGGGGAGTCCGACCGTCGTTCCCAGACGGTCACGTCGACGCCGGCCTGAGCGAGGAGGATCGCGGACACGAGGCCGACCGGTCCGCCACCGATGACCAGCACCTCGGTCATCGGGGCTCGTCCGCTACTGACGGGACGCTCTGTGACAGCAGGAGTCGCATGGGGAACCGACGCTCGACGATCCAGTCGTCCGGCACGACGCGCTGCAGCTCCCCCTGGCGATAGCTGCGACGGATCGAGCGCAGCCCGTCGACGTGGAGGAAGGAGCGCCGTCGTCCTGCACGGGTGGCGAGCCCGTAGACCGCGTACGCGAGTCGGTTGCGCTCGAGGTCGCTGTGCAGGACGAGTCGTCGGGCGATCTGCGAGCTGTCCGCGAGCAGGCTCGACAGTCCCGCGGGATCGAGGTGGTGGAGCACATGGTTGGACAGGACGATGTCGGCCTCCTCGCCAGCGGCGACGAGGTCGCTGCTGTGCGCCGGACGGAAGGCGACGGGGCCATCGGGGTGCCGGCGACGGGCGAAGGCCACGGACCGCTCGTCGGGATCGATCCCCACCACCTGCACGGGGAGGTGGTCGGCCCTCGCCCAGTCGGCGATGGCCACGGCGACATCGCCGCCACCGAAGCCGATGTCGAGGATCGTCGTGGTCCGGGACGGGCGGAGGAGTGGACGGATGCGCGACCGGTACAGGCCACGCCAGCCCGAGACGAGCCGGTTCACCGTCGCGAACCTGGCGTAGGTGGCGTCCAGCAGTGCGGGATCGCAGTCGGGGTCGTCCATCAGTTCGAGGAGATCCGTCGCACGGCGGCCGAGGTCGGGCAGCATCAGACTCGGCCGGCGCGGAGCCGGAGCAGCGCGCTCTCGATCGTCAGTCCCGGACCGAAGGCGAGGGCGCACACCCGTTCATCGGCGTCAGCCGTCGCGCCGTCGAGCAGACGCTGGAGGATGAAGAGCACGGTGGCGCTCGACATGTTGCCGTACTCACGGAGCACCGTGCGTGACGGAGCCAGCAGTTCGTCGTCGAGCCCGAACCCGCGCTGGACCCGGTCGAGGATGCTCCGGCCACCGGGATGGATCGCCCAGCGATCGATCGACGAGACCGGGGCGTCGTCGGCTGCGGCGAGGAGTGGGCGGAGGGCGATCTCGAGATGCTCGCCGATCAGCTTGGGCACCGCGCCGCTCAGGACCATCTCGAACCCGTGATCGCCGATCGTCCAGGCCATCTCCGTCTCGCCGTCCGGCACGAGCGCGGTGGACCAGCCGTCGAACTCGAGCACGGGCGCGGAGGATCCGGTGTCCCGGCCGGTCACGACGGCGGCCGCAGCACCGTCGGCGAACACCGAGGAACCGAGGATCACGTCGGGGTCGTCGGAGGAACGGAGATGGATGGAGCAGAGCTCGATGCAGACCACGAGGACGACGGCGTCGGGGTCTGCTGTACAGAACGCCTCTGCGGCGCGAAGGGCGGGGAACGCGGCGAAACACCCCTGGAACCCCAGGTGGTAGCGCTCCGTGCCCGGGTCGAGCCCGAGGTCGCGCACGAGGAGGTATTCCGGGCCGGGCGCGAAGAATCCGGTGCAGGACGCGGTCACGACGTGGGTGACGTCCGCCGCCGACAGACCGGGGGCGGCGTCCAACGCCCGTCGTGCGGCCTCCAGGAGCAGCGGGGGAGCGTGCTCGATGTAGGCGTCGTTCCGCACGCCGGTGGGCTGGGAGAGCACCTGCCGCTGCTCCGCGTCGTAGAAGGCGGCCGTGGTCGTCTCGACCTCGTGGTCGAAGGCGTCGATGACGGTGTGCCTGGTGTCGACCGCGGACGCGTCGAACGCCGCGCCGATGAGACGCTGGGCGAGTCGGGTCCGCCCGGGTTGGTCGCGGAACACATCCCTGATCTCGTCTTGATGAAGGATGGTCTGAGGAACGGCCACGCCGATCGCCCTCACGGAGACGGTCATGCTGCAGTGTACCGCCGTGGCAAGGGTGTCACCCTAAGCTGAGGCGGTGTTCTCCATGGTCCGTCGTCTGTTCGCGTCCTCCCATCCCGGACCGACCGTCGCGGTGACCGTCCTCGCCGTCGTGCTCGGATCGGCCGTCGGCCTGCCACCCCTTCGGACGGCCCTGCTCGCCGTGGTGGTGTTCGTCGGACAACTCTCGATCGGCTGGTCCAACGACTGGCTCGACGCCAGACGCGATCGTCGCTCGGGTCGACAGGACAAACCGGTCGCACGCGGCGACCTCAGCGTCTCGGCAGTCCGGGCGGCGGCGCTGCTGGCCGGTGCGGCGAGCATTCCGCTCTCGGCATCCCTCGGCTGGGCGTCGGCTGCCTCGCACCTGCTCTTCCTGGTGTGCGGGTGGGCGTACAACCTGGGCCTCAAGTCGACGGCCTGGTCGGTCGTCCCGTTCATCGTGGGGTTCGGCGCACTGCCCGCCGTGGTCACCTTCGCTGCGGTCCCGCCGATCGTGCCGGCCGCGTGGACGCTCGCGGTCGGTGGACTGTTCGGTGTTGCGATCCACTTCACGAACGCCCTACCCGATCTCGAGGACGACCTGCGGACCGGGGTCCGCGGTCTGCCGCACCGGCTCGGCGCGCGGACCGCCGGTCGGACGGCCTTCATCGCCCTCGGCGTCTCAGGTATGGTCGCCGTCCTCGGACAGAGCGGGATCTTCGTCGGCAGGCCCATCGCACCGCCGATCGTCGGGGTGCTGGGCGCTGTGGGCGTCCTCGCGCTCGTCGTGTGGGGGCTCGTGCTCGTCGGAACCCGCGCGCCGGATCGGCTGCTCTTCCGACTCATCATCGGGGCCGCCCTGCTCGTCACCGTGGTGATGGCGGTGGCCGGGACGAACCTCGGTGTCGCCGACGTCGGGTGAGACGGGGCGTCAGTACCAGTTGGTCGCTTCGGAGTGCGCCCATGCGCCGCAGGGGGAGCCGTAGCGGCTGTCGATGTAATTCAGGCCCCAGTTGATCTGCGTCGCCGCATTGGTCCGCCAGTCGTCGCCGGAGCTCGCCATCTTGCTCCCCGGCAGGGACTGCGGGATGCCGTAGGCGCCGCTGGACTCGTTGTAGGCGTTGACGCGCCAGCTCGACTCCCGGGTCCAGAGCTGCAGGAGGCACTGGAATTCTCCGCTACCCCAGCCGTAGGCGCCGATCGCGGACTGCGCGTACGCCTTCGCGCCGGCCGGGTCGGCTGCCAGGTCCGGCGGCGGAGCGCTCGTGGAGCCCTCGCCACCGGTCGCCTCGTTGCGTCGCTGCTCTTCTGCGGCGATCGCCTCCTGGCTCTGCGCGTAGGCCTGTTCGACCGCCGCGGTGGTGTTCTTGAGGACGGCGAGCTGCTGGTACAACCGGTCGCGATTGGCCTGCTGCTCGGCGACCGCCGCATCGGCGGCGTCGCTCGCGGACTGCGCCGTCTCGTAGCTGGCCTCAGCCGCCTCCGAGAGTCGCTGACGTTCGGTCTCCGCCGCCGTCGCCTGCTCAGCGAGCGCGGTCGCCGTGTTGCTCGCGGCGGTCGCGGACGCGAGGTCTTGCGCCGAGGTCTCGCTCAGCTTGCTGATCGCGCTGAGCTTCGAGAGGAGGTCGTCGTCAGCCGCACCGGAGAGGACGAGGGAGAGCGTGGGATCCACGCCGCCGGTGCGGGTCATCTGGGCGATGACCGCGCCGGCCTGACGCTTGCTCGATGCCGCTCCCGACGCCGCGGCCGTCGCCTGCGCACTGATGGTGTCGGCGACGGCGGCTTGCGCCTCGAACGCCGCCTTCGCTTCACCTGCCGCCGCACCCTGGCGGACGGCTTCGTCGCCGAGCCGGGCGGATTCGTCGCGCAGACCGTCGAGGAGGGAGACGATCCGGTCGGCTTCGGCCTGAGCGGTCGATTCGTTCGCCTTGGCCGCCTGGACGTCGTCCCAGCTCGGGTAGTCGGCGGTCCGGAACGAGGTGGGGGTCACCGCGGCCGCCGGGCTCGCGACCGACACCGCGATGACGAGCGCGGCTCCGAGGGCTGCGGCTCGCGAGACGCCCCTCGAGCGGGGCGAGAGGGCTGTCAGCGGCTTGCGCATGCGTCCATCCTGGCGGTCACCCACGCAAGTGTAGCCGTCGATGTCACATTCGTCACTCCTGCCACACCGGGAGCGACGCCCAGCCTGCATGGAAGATCCGAGCCTAGAGTGGGCCGGTGCAGCTGGGACGACGAGGGTTTCTCGCAGTCGGCGCCTCGATGGCGGCGGGTGCCGTCCTCGGCTTGTCCGGGTGCACGGGGCCCGGGTCCTCGAAGCCGACGAACCGTCCCACGAGCACGACTCCGGCTGCAGCCGACCAGCGTGCGGCCGCCGAACTCGCAGCGATGACCCTGGAACAGCGGATCGCGTCCATGCTGATGCTCCACGCTCCAGGAACCGACCCGGGCACGCTCCGGGCGTTCGTCGAGCGGTATCAGCCGGGCGGCTTCATCATCATGGGCGACAACGTGCCGGGCCTCGCGGGGCTGCCTGCGGTGACGAGTGCCCTCAGCCCCGACCCGACCATGCCGCTGCTCATCGGCATCGACCAGGAGGGCGGCGATGTCCGGCGGATCGACGAGGACGTCTTCGCCGCAGCCGACACCCTGAAGTCGCAACCGCCCGCTGCGAGCGAGGAGGCGTTCCGCCAGCGAGCGGCCATGCTCGCCGGTACGGGTTGCTCCGTCAACTTCGGCATCGTCGCGGACGAGACCGCCGATCCGAGCTCCTTCATCTTCGACCGTGCCCTCGGGACGACGCCGGATGCCTCGGCGGAGCGGGTGGCCGCGGCCGTCCGTGGTGAGCGGGGCGCGGTGCTCAGCACGTTGAAGCACTTCCCCGGCCACGGGCAGGCGCCGGGGGACTCGCACTCGACGGTCCCGACGACGGCCATCGGTGCCGCGGATTGGGCTGCGACCGACGCCCTGCCGTTCGTCGCCGGTATCGAGGCCGGGGCCGAGGTCGTGATGTTCGGCCATCTGGTCTACTCGGCGGTCGACGCCGCGCCGGCGACGCTGTCGGCGGCGTGGCACGAGCGCCTCCGGAACGATCTCGGCTTCACCGGCATCACGATCACCGACGACATGCTCATGCTGCAGCACACGGGCCTGGCGGAGTACCGGAACCCCTCGGAGAACGCGATCCGCGCCGTGGCCGCCGGGAACACGATGCTGCTGTTCGTCCTCGGGGCCGACCCGTCGTCGACCGGTGTCGACCCGGCCGTACTCGTGGCCGACATCGCCGCCGCGGTCCGGTCCGGCAGGATTCCGGAGTCGACGGTCGCCGATGCGGCGCACCGACTGCTCCGCGTCCGGCTCGGCCTGCCGTCGCTCCGGCCGATGTCGCGCTGATGTCGGTGAGGAGAATTTCTCGGGCATGTGGGAATAGCTCCCAGGTCCGTGCGTTTGAATAGAACGTGGCGCGAGCGCGCCGACATCGACGCAAGGAGTACCGCATGACCGACACCCTGACGATTCCCGGCTACAAGGTTGGCACCTGGGAGGTCGACACCACGCACAGCGAGGTCGGCTTCAGCATCCGCCACATCATGGTCTCGAAGGTCAAGGGCAAGTTCGAGCGCTTCAACGCGACGTTCGTCACGCCGGAGAACCCCCTCGAGACGAAGGTCACCGCGTCCGCCGAGGTCGCATCGATCAACACGAACCAGCCCGACCGCGACGGTCACCTCCGCACCGGTGACTTCTTCGACGCCGAGACCTACCCGACGATCGACTTCGTCTCGACCGGCGCCCGCGCCAAGGGCGACGACTTCCTCGTGGACGGCGACCTCACGATCAAGGGCGTGACCAAGCCCGTCACCTTCACCGTCGAGTTCGGCGGCTTCGCGACCGACCCCTATGGCAACTACAAGTTCGGCGCCACGGCGACCACCAAGATCAACCGCGAGGACTTCGGCCTCACCTACAACGCGGCGCTCGAGACCGGCGGCGTGCTGCTCGGCAACGACGTCACGATCACCATCGAACTGCAGGCCGCGCACCAGGCGTAGTCCCAGGACGTCGAAGGGCCGGTGGAGCATCGCTCCGCCGGCCCTTCGTGCATCCGGCCGACTCAGGTCGGTTCGCCGACGATCTCGTCGCGTACGCGGCGGAGGTCCTCCATGAGCGATCCGATCAGGATCCAGTGCTGGGGGTGCGGGCGGGCGATCACGAGGGGAGCGGTCAGCGCCGGGATCTCCGCGGTCTCGGTCGGTGGCTCGTCGGACGTGGCACGATCGTTCACGAGCAGCCGGAGATCGTGGGCCGCTCGCGTCAGCTCGACGGCGATGTCCGCCACCGTCGGCTCCTCGTGCAGGGTCGGGTCGTCGTGGTCGTGCACCGATCGCGCCATGCCGAGGGTCCTCGTGACCACAGGTTCCAGTCGACGCAGCAGCAGGCGCTGACGGTCGAGCTCGTCACGGTGCCTCGATCGACGAGGGTTGAGCAGCAGGCTGTCATCGCCTTCCTTCACCGCGGCGATCGCCCGGTCTCGCAGGGGCTTCAGCGCGCGGGCCTCCTGGAGCAGCGCCACCAGCTCCGCGTCCGAGTTCGCACGCGTGAGTGAGGTGGCGAGATGGTCCAGGGTGTCGGCGCACGCGAGCGCGAGGGTGGTCACCGCCGCCTTCGCGGGAGCGAGGAGGACCGGTGCGACGAGGACGACGTTGACGAGGAGCCCGATGCCCGCACCGAGCACGGTCTCGACGATCCGCGCGACCGCGTAGTCCGGGGTCGCAGCGCCGATCGACAGCACGAGCATCGCGCTGATCGGGATCTGGTTCGCGGATCCGGGCCCGAGGCGGAGGACCCATCCGAGCAGGATGGAGATGACGATGGCCAGGAGCACGATCCAGGCGGAGTGTCCGAAGACGATCCCGATGGCCGTCGCGAGGATGACGCCGGTGATGACCCCGAGGCTGCGCTCGAGCGCCTTCCCGAACGACTGGTTGACGCTCGGCTGCACCACGAGGATGGCTGCGATGGCGGCGAAGACCGGGAGCTGGCCCGGGATGATCGTGATCGCGACGATCCAGGACGCGATGGCGGCCAGCGCCGTCTTCAGCACCTGGAGCAGGGGCAGGCGCGATCTGGTGCGCAGGACGGGGACGACGGACATCGGTGCCGTCAGAGCTTGTCGTGGAGCTGGTCGAGCAGTTCTGCGCCGTTCCCCGCGTAGACCCAGGGGGCGCCCGCGTGCTGGGTGCCGACCTTCGAGCGTCCACCGGCGAGCACCGCTTCACCGGGGGAGAGCTGACGGATCGCCACGGCGGCGACGCGGTCGGGGTGGCGTTCCTCGAAGCTCCGGTAGAGGGCCTCGTCGTGCTGTCCGTCGTCGCCCACGAGCAGCCACCGCAGACGAGGGAAGTCCTCGGCGAACCGGTCGAGGTTGTTGCGCTTGTGCTCGCGACCGCTGCGGAAGAACCGGTCGTGCGTCGGGCCCCAGTCGGTGAGGAGGAGGGCGCCGGCCGGGTAGAGGTTGCGGGAGAGGAACCGGGTGAGCGTCGGCGCGACGTTCCAGGCGCCGGTGGAGAGGTAGATGATCGGCGAACCGGGGTGCTCACGCGCCGTGCGCTCGAGGAAGACCGCCATACCTGGTACCGGTGTCCTGGCGTGCTCGTCGAGGACGAAGGTGTTCCAGGCTGCGACGAGCGGGCGGGGGAGCGCCGTCACCATCACCGTGTCGTCGATGTCGGACACGATGCCGAACTCGATGTCGTCGGCGACGATGAAGACCGGCGCTTCGACCGGGTCGCTGCCCTCCGAGCTCAGTCTGAGGGTGTGCCAGCCTGGGGTGAGCGAGACCTGGACCACCGCGTCGACCACGCCACCTCGGTCGCCCGTGACCGTGTGACGCTGCCCGTCGACCTCCACCTCGACCGTCGGGTCGGCGATGCTCAGCGCGAAGAAGCTCTTCCAGCCGCGCACCTTCTGCTGCGGTTGGACGGTGGTCTTGCCTGGTTCCGCCAGGACGACCCTGGCCAGGACACGGATCCAGGACGTCGATCCGTAGCCGGTGAAGGGGATGACCGCCGCCTCGCGTCCGTGCCGCCTCGCACGACGCTGGCGGCGCAACTGGACGGCGTCCTCCATCCGTGCGGCGAAGTGCCGGATCTGCTCGGCGGCGTCGGAGGAGGCCGTTGGACGATCGTCGGATGCCTTCACCCGTTCAGTCTGTCATGCCGGTGCGTCCGGCCCGCCGTCTCGCGGCGATGACGGTCGTCTGCTACTGGGGTGTCGAGCCGTCGTCGGGTGGTGTCGCGTCCTCCTGGGCCAGCATGTGTCGCTCCTCGCTCCGCTGCAGCAGTCGCTTCACGACGAGGACCACGATGGCGAAGACGACGATGATGCCGACGAAGACGTAGCCCGCCCAATGGAGTCGGTCCGACAGCTCGCGATAGCTGCCCGCAGCCAGTGCGCCGACGGAGACGTAGGCCGAGGACCAGATGACGCAGGCGGGCAGCGTCCAGGAGATGAAGCGTCGGTAGCTCATCGTGCTCATCCCGACCGTGAGAGGGATCAGCGAGTGCAGGACCGGGAGGAACCGCGAGATGAAGACGGCGATGCCACCCCGCCGGTCGAGGTAGCGCTCGGCACGGGCCCAGTGCCGCTCGCCGATCCGGCGGCCGAGTCTGCTGGCACGGATGCGCGGGCCGAACCAGCGGCCGAGCGCGAAGCCCACCGACTCACCGATGAGCGCGCCGGTGATGACGACGAGGATCATCGAGATCCACTGGACGGGTCCGACGACGGCGGTGCTGGCGACGATGACGACCGTGTCGCCCGGGACGACGAGGCCGACGAGGACCGAGGTCTCGAGCATGATGCCGACGCCGGCGAGGATCGTGCGCGTCACGGGGTCGACGCTCTGCACCAGGTCGAGCAGCCAGCCGAGCACGTCGTTCACGGCTCAGAGCCTACTGCCGCAGGTGTGGGAACGGCTCGGAAACGCCTGTTAGGACACCCTTGGATGTGTGGTCTGACCACAGGCGTGGAGTCCTGTACCATTGATCTCGACGACATGGATCGAAGCCACGGGGATGACCACCCCGATCGGGCCGCACCTGCGCCGCCTTCCCTGGATGCCGCGAAAAATGGAGTGTTCATCGTGAACGACCTTCTCGACCCGCTACTGCTGTCCCGATGGCAGTTCGGCCTCACCACCGTCTACCACTTCATCTTCGTGCCGCTCACGATCGGCATGGCGGTGACGGTCGCCGGGTTCCAGACCGCCTGGGTCCGGACCGGCAAGCTGCACTACCTGCAACTCACCCGATTCTTCGGGAAGATCTTCCTCATCAACTTCGCGATGGGCGTCGTGACGGGCATCGTCCAGGAGTTCCAGTTCGGCATGAACTGGTCCACCTACTCCAGGTTCGTCGGCGACGTCTTCGGCGCCCCGCTCGCACTCGAGGGCTTGCTCGCGTTCTTCCTCGAGGCGACGTTCATCGGACTCTGGATCTTCGGCTGGGACAAGCTGTCACCGAAGCTCCACCTCGCCACCATCTGGATCGTGGCGCTCGGCACCGTGCTGTCGGCCTACTTCATCATCGCGGCGAACGCCTTCATGCAGAACCCGGTCGCCTTCCGGATCAACGAGGAGCGCGGCCGCGCCGAGCTCACGAACATCTGGGAGCTGCTGACCAACAAGGTCGCCCTGGCCGCCTTCCCGCACACGATCTTCGCGTGCTTCATGGTCTCCGCAGCCGTCATCATCACCGCTGCGGCCTGGCACCTCGCCCGGGGCCAGCACGTCGAGGCGATGCGCCCGGCGCTCAAGGTCGGTGCGTGGAGCATGCTCCTCGCGGGCGGTGCCACCATGCTCGCCGGCGACCAGCTCAGCCTCGCCATGGTCGAGACCCAGCCGATGAAGATGGCGGCTGCGGAGGCGATGTACAACACGGCGAGCGGTGCCGACGCCTCGTTCTCGATCTTCACCCTCGGCACACCCGACGGCGTCCACGAGCTCTTCTCGATCCGCATCCCGTACCTCCTGTCGTTCCTCTCGACCCACACCTTCGACGGCACGGTGGAGGGCATCAACGACCTGCAGGCGCAGTACACCCAGCTCTACGGTCCGGGCGACTACTCGCCCGTCATCTGGGTCACCTACTGGGCGTTCCGCTGGATGATCGGCCTCGGCCTCGCCTCGATGCTCGTCGCGGCCGCCGGTCTCTGGTTCACCCGCAAGGGCCGCGAGCCGAAGCGCTGGATGTGGCGCGTCGCGGTCTGGGCCGTCCCGATGCCGTTCCTCGCCATGACCATGGGTTGGGTCTTCACCGAGATGGGCCGCCAGCCGTGGATCGTCTTCAGCCTGTTGAAGACGGAGGACGCGGTCTCGCCGAACACCACCGGCCTCGACGTCCTGATCTCGTTGATCGCCTTCACCGTCGTCTACGGATCGCTGCTGGTCGTCGAGTTCGGCCTCCTGAAGAAGACGATCAAGGCCGGGCCCGACCCGATCGAGCTGTCCGAACCCGACGAGGACGGCGTGCAGAAGCCCGCCGCCCCCGCGACCACGGTCTACTAGGAGCGCATCATGGACCTCACGATTCTCTGGTTCTGGATCATCGCCGCACTGTTCGTCGGCTACTTCGTCCTCGACGGCTTCGACTTCGGCGTCGGCATGACCATCCCCTTCCTCGGGAAGGACGAGACCGACCGCCGGATGCTCATCAACACGATCGGGCCGGTCTGGGATCTCAACGAGACCTGGTTGATCGTCGCCGGCGCGAGCCTCTTCGCCGCGTTCCCCGAGTGGTACGCGACCCTGTTCAGCGGCTTCTACCTCCCGCTGCTGTTCATCCTGCTCGCGCTCATCATCAGAGGGGTGTCGTTCGAGTACCGGCACCAGCGGCCGGAAGCCTCCTGGAAACGGCGCTTCGACCTCATGATCATCGTCGGCTCGGCTCTGCCCGCCTTCCTCTGGGGCGTCGCCTTCGCGAACATCGTCCAGGGCGTGCCGCTCGACGCCGACCACAACTTCACGGGCACGCTCTTCACCCTGCTCAACCCGTACGGCATCCTCGGCGGTCTCACGACGCTCGTGCTCTTCTTCGCCCACGGAGCCGTGTTCGCCTCGCTGAAGACCGAGGGCGACATCCGCGAGCGCGCCCGCCGCCTCGCGAGCCGTGCCGGGCTCGTCGCGATCCTCCTCGCGGCGTCGTTCCTCGGCTGGACCGTCCTCGCGCACTTCTCGCTCCCGGTGCTGATCCTCGCCGCCATCGCCGCGGTCTCGCTCATCAGCGCCTGGTTCGCGAACAGCCGAGGGCTGGAGGGCCGTGCGTTCGCGCTCATGGCCGTGACCGTCGCGGCGGCCGTGCTCACCCTGTTCACCGCGCTCTTCCCAGCGGTGATGCCGGCGAGCAACGACCCGGCGAACAGCCTGACGATCGCGAACGCCTCCTCGACCGAGTACACCCTCACGGTGATGTCGTGGACCGCCCTGATCTTCCTGCCGCTGATCCTCGCCTACCAGGGATGGACGTACTGGGTGTTCCGCAAGCGCATCACGCGGAAGCACATCGAAGCCGCCGCGCACTAACCTGTCATCGTGCGCCCCCTCGATCCGCGACTGCTCCGCTATGCCCGCGGAGCCCGGTCGGTCCTCGGACTCGGCGCGGTCATCGCGCTCGTCCAGACCGCCTGCACGCTCGGGTTCGCCTGGTTCGTCGCCCAGCTCGTGTCCCGGTCGATCGCGGGGGATCCGGTCGAGGAGCTCCTGCCGTCGCTCTGGCTGCTGATCGGCATCGTGGTGGTGCGTGCCGGGACCGTCCTGGCATCCGACTCGGTGAACGCCCGTGGCTCCGCGATCGTCCGCAGTCAGTTGCGGCGGGCCCTCGCGGGCGCGTTCGAGACGCTCGGGCCGGGTTGGGTCTCGCGTCGGAACTCCGCCGCTCTGACGACCGTGGCGGGCCGCGGGCTCGACGCCCTGGACGCGTACTTCGGTCGCTATGTCCCGCAGCTCATCCTCACGGCGATCGCCATGCCGATCATCGCGGCGGTGATCTTCATCCAGGACCCGCTCAGCGGCATCACGGTGATCGTGACGCTCCCGCTCATCCCCGTCTTCATGATCCTCATCGGATTCGCGACCCAGGCGGTGCAGCGGCGCCAGTGGGAGACCCTGGCCCACCTGTCGCGCGGGTTCCTGGAGCTCGTCGCGGGCATGGCGACCCTCAAGCTGTTCGGACGGCAGCACCGGCAGGTGCAGCGGATCCGAACCGTCACCGAGGAGTACCGCGTCGAGACCATGAAGGTCCTGCGGTTCTCGTTCGTGAGCGGCTTCGCCCTCGAGCTGCTGTCGAGTCTCGCGGTCGCCGTGGTCGCGGTCGGCATCGGCCTGCGGCTCCTCGACGGCTCGCTCCTGCTCGGAACCGGGCTCTTCGTGCTGATCCTGGCCCCGGAGGCCTTCCTGCCACTGCGGAACGTCGGTGCGAACTACCACGCGGCCGCGGAGGGCGTCACCGCCGCCGACGAGGTCTTCGAGATCCTCGACGAGGCGAAGGCCGTGCGCGAATCGCCGTCGGCTCCTGATCAGGTCGGCGATTCTGCAACGGCCGGCGACTCCGCTCGCCGGACGTCTGGCCTGGTACTCGACGGTCTCGGCGTGCAGTACGACGAGCTGCGGGTGCTGGACGGCCTCGACGCGACGTTCACGGCCGGCGTGTTGACGGCTGTCGTCGGCGCCAGCGGAGCCGGGAAGACGAGCATGGCGTCGGCGATCCTCGGATTCGTGGACGCCACCGGATCGATCCTGCACGACGGCGGACGCGTGCCGCCCAAGCCTGGTGGAAAGCGCTGGCTGTCGTGGGCGCCGCAGCGTCCGCTCCTCATCGCGGGGACGGTCGGGAGCAACGTCGCGCTGGGCGATGACGCACCCGACGAGGCGCTCATCGTCGAGGCGTTGTCGGCACTCGGGCTGTCCGCGCTGCCGCTCGGACACCCCATCGGCGCGGTCGGCGACGGCGTGAGCGGTGGGCAGGCGCAGCGGATCGCGATCGCGAGGGCCCTCTATCGACTGCGGCGCACCCCGGCGGATGCCGGAACGCCGGTGCTGCTGCTCGACGAACCGAGTTCGGCGCTCGACGCCGCGTCCGAGGCGTTCGTCATCGATGCCGCGCGCGACGCCGCTCGGGCCGGGGCGGCCGTCATCGTCATCACCCACCGACCGTCGATCGTCGAACACGCGGATGCCGTGCTCGAGATCCGCGTGCGGTCGGAACGCGTCCAGGACGACGAGGTGATGCTCCATGGATGAGCGCGTCCGACAGATCGTCCGACTGGCGCAGCCACCGGCTCGCCGCTTCGTCCCTGGACTCCTGGCCGGCATCCTCTCCGCGGGGGCCGCCGTCGCCCTCCTCGCTTCGAGCGCGTTCCTCATCACGAAGGCCGCCGAGCAGCCCTCGATCGTCGAGCTGGGTGTCGCCGTCGTCGGGGTGCGCGCGTTCGCGCTGGCCCGGGCGTCCTTCCGGTACCTCGAACGCCTGCTCAGCCACGATGCTGCATTCCGTCAATTGGCGCAGCTGCGCGCCGGCATCATCGAACGCGTCATCCCGGTGGCTCCCGACGGACTGCAGCTCACCGGGCGGGGCGACCTCCTCACCCGCCTGGTGACCGATGTGGACGAGCTGCAGAACGTGCCGTTGCGGGTCGTCCAACCACTGGTGGTGTCCGGTGTCGTCGCCGGAGCCTCCGTCATCCTCACGACCGCGCTGCTCCCGGCCGCCGGGATCGCGCTCGCGGTCTGCCTCGTCGCGGCGTTCCTCGTCTCGTGGTTGCTCGTGAGTCGGGTGGCGGCGCGCGCCGAACGCGAACTCGCGCCGCTGCGCGGTGCGCTGTCGGAAGCCCTGCTCGAGCTCGTGACCGGTCTCGACGTGCTGACCGCCTACGGTGCGGTCGATGGCGCGCGGGCACGGATCGAACATGCCGACGCGGCACTCACGCGCGCGACGGTGCGGCGGGCCGCGGGCGCCGGGGTGGCCGGCGCCGTCCTCTCCCTGGCTTCCGGGGCGTCCGTCGTCGCGGCGCTCTGGGCAGGCATGCCTGCACTGGGAACGATCGGCGGCCCGGCGCTCACCGTGATCGTCCTCGTCCCGCTCGCCGTGTTCGAGGTCTGCGCGATGGTGCCGCTCGCGTTCGGGGCCTGGCGGGAAGCGGTCGCGAGTGCTGAGCGGGTGGCGGACGCTGTCCCGAGCGAGCGCCCACGCGAGATCCCGGACGAGGACTCCGGCAGCATCCTCACGCCGACCTTCGACGGCGTCATGCTCGAGGCAGAGAACCTCAGCGCACGGTGGCCCGGGAGTGCGGCGGCGGCGCTCGCACCGATCAGCTTCCGACTGTCGGCCGGCGACCGACTGCTCGTCGAAGGCGACAGCGGAGCCGGGAAGACCACCCTGGCGCACACCCTCGTCCGCTTCCTCGAGTACGAGGGTGGGTACCGCGTCGGCGGCGTCGAGGCACGCGACCTCCGTCCGGACACGCTGCGCGAGTCGATCGGGCTCGTCGAGCAGCGTCCGTTCCTCTTCGACGCAGACATCCGCCAGAACCTCCTCTTCGCGAGGGACACGGCCGACGACGCGGAGCTCGAGGCCGTACTCGAGCGGGTCGGGCTCTCGTCCTGGCTCGCCGAGCGTGGCGGACTCGACCGCCCGGTGGGGGAGCACGGCGCGCTCGTCTCCGGGGGGCAGGCGCAGCGCATCGCCCTCGCCCGTGCGCTCCTCCGCGAGTTCCCCGTGCTCGTGCTCGACGAGCCGACCGCCAACGTCGATCCCGAGCGTGCGAGCGCTCTGCTCGAAGACCTGCTCGGTGTCGCGGGTTCCGAGGGCCGTGCGGTCATCGTGATCTCGCACACGCCGGTTCCCGACGACCTCGTGACCGGTCGCCTCCGGATCGTCGCGCCGCCGATCGCGGCCGTCGGCTGATGCGATCCACCGGAGCACGCCGGCAGGTCGTCCTCCCGGCCTGGTCCGAGCCGGAGGACGTCTACCGACGCGTGTTCGCTGACGAGCCCTGGGCGGCCTGGTTGGATTCTGGCCAGGGCGCCCGGACCGGCGTCAGTCTCATCGGACGCGGGACCGAACGCCTCGTCGCGGACGTCCGGCTCGGCACGGTGGAGCGCGTCAGCCAGGTGTCCGCCTCGGTCGACCGGACGACGATCCTCGACGCCCTCCGTACCGTGCGTGCGGACGCCGACCCGGGCGATTGGGTCGGGTGGTTCGGCTACGAGTCGGGGGCAGGGCTCGTCGGGGTTCCTGCACACGCGGCCGCCACCCCGGATGCGCTCTTCCTGCGCCTCGACGACCAGGTGCGGTTCGACCATGCGGCGCGCACGGTGACGATCTCGTCGGACGATCGCGACTGGATCGCGACGACCGTCGAGCGGCTCAGCACGACGGCCGAGCCTCCTCCCGTGGCCGAGGCTGCCGGCGGGGTCTGCGCGCCCCGCCACAGCGACGCCGCATACGTGCGGCTCGTCGAGCGGTGCCAGGAACACATCACCCGTGGTGACGCCTACCAGTTGTGCTTGACGAACCTCCTGCGCATCGACGGCGTCCACGACCCGCTCGCGACCTATCTGCGGCTACGCAGGACGAGCCCCACGCACCACGGCGGCTTCGTCCGGTTCGGTCCGATCAGTCTCGCGAGCGCGTCGCCGGAGCAGTTCCTCGAGGTCTCGGCCGACGGCCGCGTCAGGACGAAGCCGATCAAGGGGACCCGGCCGAGAGGTGCCGATCCCGAGGACGACGCCCGTCAGCGCGCCGATCTGCTGGCGAGTCCCAAAGAGCGCGCGGAGAACCTCATGATCGTCGATCTGATGCGGAACGACCTCTCCCGGGTCTGCGAGCTGGGTTCCGTGGCGGTGACGGCGATCCACCACGTCGAGAGTTACCCGCAGGTGCACCAACTCGTCAGCACCGTCGAGGGACGGTTGCGCGCAGGGCTGGACGCACTCGACGTCGTCGAGGTCGCGTTCCCGGCCGGATCGATGACCGGGGCCCCGAAACGACGGGCGATGGAGCTGCTGTACGACCTCGAAGCGGGACCGCGCGGGGTGTACGCCGGTGCCTTCGGCCTGCTGTCCGCGGACGGATCGATGGACCTCGCCATGGTCATCCGCTCGATCGTGATCGATCCGCAGGGTGCGTCGATCGGCACGGGTGGTGGGATCACGGCGCTGTCCGACGCCCGGGAGGAGCTCGAGGAGACGTGGACCAAGGCGGCGGCCCCGCTGGCGGCACTCGGCGTCGGACGTCCGCCTGTCGAATCCCGGTAGGCTTGACCGTTGGACGGAGCGCCGTCGTGCGCTCCAGCCCGTCCATCCTGCGGCCGAGCGCCGTGCGAGCAACCCACGGGATTCCACCCCCAGCACCTGCAGTGATTGAGAGTGACGTGTCAGACGAGCGCAACACCGACGACCGCCGAGACGGCGAGCGGTACGACTTCCAGGCGATCCAGGAGAAGTGGCTTCCCGTCTGGGACGAGCTGAAGCCCTTCGCAGCGGGCGATCCCGCCGACAAACGTCCGCGCAAGTACGTGCTCGACATGTTCCCCTACCCCTCGGGCGACCTGCACATGGGTCACGCCGAGGCGTTCGGTTTCGGCGACATCGTCGCGCGGTACTGGCGTCACCAGGGCTTCAACGTCCTGCACCCGATCGGCTGGGACTCGTTCGGTCTCCCCGCCGAGAACGCGGCCATCCAGCGCGGTGTCGACCCGCGCGAGTGGACCTACGCGAACATCGCGCAGCAGAAGGCCAGCTTCCGTCAGTACGGCCCCTCGTTCGACTGGGACCGCGAGCTCCACACGAGCGATCCCGAGTACTACCGGTGGAACCAGTGGCTGTTCCTCCAGCTGTTCGAGAAGGGCCTCGCGTACCGCAAGGCGAGCCCCGTCAACTGGTGCCCGAACGACCAGACCGTGCTCGCGAACGAGCAGGTCGTCGACGGACACTGCGAGCGCTGCGGCGCCGAGGTGACGAAGAAGAAGCTCACCCAGTGGTACTTCCGCATCACCGACTACGCGGACCGCCTGATCGACGACCTCAACCAGCTCGAGGGCACCTGGCCGGCCAAGGTCCTCAGCATGCAGCGGAACTGGATCGGTCGATCCAACGGTGCGGACGTCTCGTTCTCCATCGAGGGTCGTTCAGAGCCGGTCTCCGTGTACACGACCCGCCCCGACACGCTGTACGGCGTGACGTTCATGGTCGTGGCGCCCGACTCGGAGCTCGCAGCCGAGCTCGTCGCCGACACCTCCGACGAGGTCAAGGGGCGCTTCCAGGCCTACCTCGACAGCGTCAAGGGTGAGAGCGAGATCGCTCGGCTCGCGACCGACCGCCAGAAGACCGGCGTGTTCCTCGAGCGCTACGCGATCAACCCGCTGAGTGGCGAGCGCTTGCCGATCTGGGCGGCCGACTACGTCCTGGCCGACTACGGTCACGGGGCGATCATGGCGGTTCCCGCGCACGACCAGCGCGACCTCGACTTCGCGCGGGCGTTCGACCTGCCCGTGCGCGTCGTGGTGGACACCACCCAGCCCGTCACCGGTGCCATCCCGATCATCGTCGACGGTGAGCTGCCGGAGGACCTCCCGTCGATCGATCCCGCCAAGACGGGTGTCGCGCTGACGGGCGACGGTCGCCTGACGAACTCCGGCCCGTTCGACGGCCTGAGCAAGGCGAACGCGATCCCGAAGGTCACAGCTGCGCTCGCATCGAGCGGCCTCGGCGCGAAGACGAAGAACTACCGCCTCCGCGACTGGCTCATCTCGCGACAGCGCTACTGGGGCACGCCGATCCCGATCATCCACTGCGATGCCTGTGGCGAGGTGCCGGTCCCCGAGGACCAGCTCCCCGTGCGGCTGCCGGACGCCGCGGGTCTCGACCTGCGTCCGAAGGGCATGAGCCCGCTCGCGGCGGCAGAGGATTGGATCAACGTGGACTGCCCGTCGTGCGGGAAGCCTGCGAAGCGCGACTCCGACACGATGGACACCTTCGTCGACAGCTCGTGGTACTTCCTCCGGTTCCTGAACCCGACCTCCGACGAGATCGCGTTCGACCCGAAGGAGGCCGACAAGTGGGCCCCGGTCGACCAGTACGTCGGTGGTGTCGAGCACGCGATCCTGCACCTGCTCTACTCGCGGTTCATCACGAAGGTCCTGTTCGACCTCGGCAAGGTCGGCTTCACCGAGCCCTTCAGCGCGCTCCTCAATCAGGGCATGGTCATCCTCGACGGTTCGAAGATGAGCAAGAGCAAGGGCAACCTGGTGGAGTTCGCCCAGGAGCTGCGGTCGTACGGCGCCGACGCCCTGCGCGTCACGATGGCGTTCGCCGGTCCTCCGGAGGACGACATCGACTGGGCGGACGTCTCGCCGGCCGGTTCGGCCAAGTTCCTGGCTCGCGCCTGGCGGGTCGCGCACGACGTCACCAGCTCACCCGACGTCGCCTGGAAGGACGGCGACGAGAAGCTGCGGAAGGTCACGCATCACTTCCTCGCGGAGGCTCCAGGGCTCATCGAGGCGGGCAAGTTCAACGTCGTCGTGGCACGGCTCATGGAGCTCGTCAACGCGACGCGGAAGGCGATCGACGCCGGGCCCGGCGCGGGCGACCCCGCCGTGCGAGAGTCCGCCGAGGTCACGGCCATGGCGCTCGACCTCTTCGCACCGTTCACCGCCGAGGACATGTGGGCCAAGCTCGGCTACCAGCCGTCCGTCTCGCTGGTGCCGTGGCGGAAGGCCGACCGGTCGCTGCTGGTCGAGGACCAGGTGACCGCGGTGGTCCAGGTCGACGGCAAGGTCCGCGACCGGCTCGAGGTGTCGCCGAAGATCTCCGGTGACGAGCTCGAGCAGCTCGCACGCGCGAGCGCGGCCGTGCAGCGTTCCGTGGGTGACCGCGAGATAGTCAACGTCGTGGTGCGTGCCCCGCGTGTGGTGAGCATCGCCACGAAGGGTTGATGCGGTTCGGGGCGGGCCCTGTGGCCCGTCCCGAACACGCTCGGAGCGCTCGGGGACGACCATCGAGTCGGACCCCGTGTCCCATCCGACGGCAGGGTGTTCTCGGATCGCGTCCCGACCGCTTGCCTGTGCTTCCTCGATAGCATGACCGGGTGACCGCTCTCTCCCCATCAGTACGAGCGCTCCGCGTGTTCCAGATCCTGTGGGTGATCGGCTTCCTGATCGGAACGACCACGCACACTGCGGATCTGATCCTCGGAGGGTTGGACGTCTATGGCGGCTTCCCGCCCGGCGTCCGGCTGTTCTGGGTGACACTCACGGTCTTGGACCCCATCACCGCGGTGCTGATCATCCTTCGACGGCGCTCCGGCATCGTGCTCGGCATCGCGGTGATCGTCGCCGACATCGCCGTGAACTGGACCGTCTTCGTTCTACTCGGCGGACTCTCGTGGTTCGGCGTCATCAATCAGAGCCTGTTCGCGGTGCTCATCGTCGTGACCGCTCGCCCGCTGTGGATCTGGTTCGGGCAGTCTTCGACGCGAGAGCGGGCTGAGCCAGCCAGAGTGGCCTGACTTCCGGTCGGAAGACGACCGGTCAACACCGAGGCGCTCGGTGAGCTGACTGCATTCTGCATCCCAGGTGAACGCGCTCCACAGGGGTCGTCGCGGTGCGGTCGGTGCCCATGGCGACGGCGAGCGTGTGGTGCGGGGCGCCCGGGCTCCTAGCGTTCGAGGATGACCATCGAACCGGAACCCACGTCCCACCCGGTGCCGTCCAGGCGTTCGTCGACGCGCCGTTTGCTCAGTGAGCTACCGCGCCCGGAGTTCCGTGCCGGCGCGGTCGTCGTGCTGGTGATCGCGGCCCTCGTCGTCGCCATTCTCGTCTCACTGTTCACCTCAGGTGGGGCGGTCAGGACGATCGGTGGGGTGGAGCTGTCGGCTGACGCGAGCGCCGTGCCCGCCGCCACACCGGGATCGACCGCGCCCGCCGGCTCAGCGGCGGGGGAGCTGTTCATCCATGTACTCGGAGCGGTCGCGGCCCCTGGTGTCTATCGGCTGCCGGACGGGTCACGTGCGTTCGATGCGGTGGCGTCCGCCGGCGGCCTCCTGCCGGAAGCGGACACCAGTGCCGTGAACCTCGCACGGTTCGTGAACGACGGCGAGCAGCTCTATGTCCCCGTGGTCGGCGAGGTGCCACCTGGCGGAGGCGCGAGCGGGTCGGCTGCCGGGAGCCCGTCCGGCTCGCAGCTCGTCAACGTGAACACGGCGTCCGCGGCCGAACTCACCGCACTCCCGCGGATCGGGGAGGCCCTGGCTGCACGCATCGTCGCCTGGCGGGAGGCGAACGGACCGTTCGCCAGCCTTGACGACCTGAGCACGGTCGAAGGCATCGGCGCGAAGACCCTCGAGGGGCTTCGCGCGGCGGCGACGGTGTGACCACAGACGCGGACACCGGACCGATATCCGGGCGAGGTGAGCGCGCGATGCGGTTCCCACGCCTGCTCATCCCGGCGGCGGTCACCTGGGTCGGTGCGGCCGCCTGCAGCGCGGCTCCGACGCTGGCCTGGGGTGCGGTGCTGGTCGCGTTCGTCGTCGCCTCCGCCTGCCTCGGGTGCAGCACGGTCGTCCGGCGTCGCCGTGCGGAGTATCGCCCGGGGGAGCGCCGGACAGGGCCTGTCGTCATCACGACACTCTTGCTCTGCGCGTGCGCCGCGGCGCTGTTCGGCATGGTCGCCGCGTCGATCGCCGCACGCGCGCCTGATCGGCAGCCGGAGGCGCTGCAGGCACTCGGGAACGCTCCCGTGGATGCCGAGGTCGTCGTGACCGGTGACGCGGTTCCTACCGGGTCGGTCACGGCTGCACCCACGGTTCGGTTCGCAGCCGACCTCGTGACGGTCTCGGACGACGTGGGAGGCCTGGAGGGACTCTCGGTCCCGGTCCTCGTCTTCGCGCCGGTGCCGGCGGACCGGGCGCCGAGGATCGGCGAGCGCTGGCGCGTCGACGGCTCGCTCCGATGGAATGCACCGGGTGATGCGCGGGCAGCGCTGCTGTTCGCACCGGAGGAGCCCGAGCTGCTGGGGGAGCCGCCGGCGATCCTCGACTGGTCGGCGTCGCTCCGTTCCGGCCTCGTCGGACTCGCGTCCACCTTGCCCGGTCCGGGCGGGGAGCTGCTGCCCGGCCTCGCGATCGGCGATGTGAGCCAGGTGAGCGACGCGGTCACGGAGTCGATGCAGCGCAGCTCCCTCTCGCATCTGACGGCCGTGTCCGGTGACACTGTTCACGGTGGAGATGGGTCAGGATCGATTTGGTAGATCACAAGTAGCTCGGCAGTGCGGCGCTTGGGTCAGCACGCAGCGCAACTTCTACACCGTTCGGATTCTCCCCTCGAACAGCGGTCCGGACATGCGTCGAGGCCATGCCCAGATCCAGCTCATGGCGTCTGAAGCGAAACCGACCGAGTGGAGCGGTCCGATAGCTCTGATAACTGAATATATCGGGGGCAACTTACAGAGGGGTTGAAGCTAGAGGCTTCGCGATCAAGGGGTCGGCTCCGGCATGGCTATGGCGGTGTCCTCGTGATCGGGCTCCTACCGTGGCGGAGATCCGGGTCCCCTTGCGCCGCGCTGCTGCAGGAACCAGCGATCCTTCCTGGCCCGCAGCGCCGAAAAGAGATCTCACCTCGGCCACACTGGGAACATGAAGCTGGCGTACGGAAGAGACGATGTCATTTCTGACGTCGCAGAAGTGTTAGGCGGGTTGCACCTCGTCACCGGAACGTCAGGCATGGGCAAGTCATTGGTCATCACTGCAGCCGCCCAACTTGCGTCAGTCGACCGCGCGTCATCCGGGCCCGTCAGGCTCGAGTCGGCTTCGGGCTCACTACAACGCGCGCTCCTTGCAGGGCTGGCGGATATTTGGATTGCCCATCTGAATGAGAATCGGGCCGATGCGGCTCACCTGCTCCGTCAGCTGCGAGCAGTCGGACACCGCCTTCTAGACGCGGGGGTAGGTGCCGTCGGGAAGGTTGTGGTCGACGAACTGTTAGCGCTCGCGAAGTCGAGACTGGGGGATCAGGTCGGTGCGGCAACGATCGCGTTTGCGCAAGAGATGCTCACTGCCGAAGATCGATCACTCCTCCAACGTCTTCGCACAACTGCAGATCCGGACCTCCTCTCGTCCTTACTAGCGCTAGGCTCCGAAACCGCAGAACTCATCGGACGGCCTCTGACGCTCTACCTAGACCAAGCTGAGCGGCTCTCCACGCCTGATTGGGCCTTGCTCGCCGACCTACCTGAGCGACTGCGTGACAGCGGTATTGCCGTAGTTGTGGCCGTGAACAGCGATCTCCAGGAGGAGCAGAACCTCATCCGGAGACTCATTGCCCGAGGCGCCCGGGAGCATAGGCTGCACGCCATTCGACCGCATGCGCTTCAAGAGTGGCTGCATGCCGCAGAGATAGCGCCAAGGCACTGGACGCAGATCGACATCGTTTCGAGCCGAGTGCCGTTCGATGTGCGAGATGCCATCGACCTCCTCAATCGAGGCGACGACCTCGAAGGCCTCTCGGTCGATGGGCGTCTCGACAGCCTCGCTCTGTCGCTCTGGGAATCGTTAGATCGTGAGGCGAGGGAACATGCGATGGTGCTGTCAGCTTTGCGGGAACGGCCGTCGGACGACTGCATCTGCGCGCTCCTCGAGTGCTCGAGCGTGCAGTGGGCGGCGATACGCCAAGACTTCGTCTCGGCAGGAGTGTTCCTGGCCGATCCGGAAACTCCTTGGTTCCACGATCGGCGACGATCGTGGATTTGGGCCAACCCCGTCGGAGAGGAACAGTGTCGAGAGATCGTCTCCCGGCACATCGCCACCGCAGGACCGTTCCAGCTGACGCTTGACCACATCCCCTACTGGTTGATCTCCTTGATGGGCACCATCTGTGCGAACCCTGCGTGTTTAGACGCCGACACCGAACCGACGATCCGGGCGATCGCGCATCTCTCTAGAGAGGCGCTGGCCGTAGTCTTTGCGCTGATCGAGCTCGAGGAACGGAGCGAGGACGGGGTCGGCTTCACTGCCGTGCACTTCCTAGCTGGCCATGCCGCGACCGTGATCTCAAGTCCGGCCATTCGAGCAAGCGCATTCGAAGAGTTGCAGGCGCAGTCGCTCATCGCCACCGCGGCCAATCAAGACTTCGCAATCGCGGCGCTCAGCCTTCCGACGCAGCTTGCATATGCGGCCGTGCTTGGCCGAATCAGGGACTCCTTTCACAGATACCCACAGCCGCAAGTCGCCACAGCGGCGTTTGAGACTGTCTTGCGTCCGGCAGCACCCCAGTTCGAACACGGATTCATCGGGATCGGGGCCGCCCGACCACAATCACAGTTCTCGGAACTGGCCCGCAAAGACACTCATGATCAGCTGGTCGCCATCGCCATCTCAGGTAAAGCGGATGACCGACCTTTCGCCGCGGCGATGAGCTTCACGACTGTCCATGAACGCGACCAGGCTACGCGAGCCCTCACCAATCTCAGACGCAACTTCTTGGACAAGGAGCTGATCGTCGAGTCCGTCGTGTCGTTACCTGGGCCGCCGCTGCGCTCCCGGCGCTACGCTCTCCTTCGGGAACTCATCGCAAAACACTTGCCCGATAGCGCCATCGACGTCAACGAAGAGCGGCGCCTGAGAGTGGCGCTCACGGAGGCTCTGAGATTGGGGATGTCGCCCATCGAAGCTGCCGTGACCGGGCACACGGAGGCCTTTTCCATCCTCACCGCGGAGTTCAGTGATTCTGTTCTCGACTTCCATATCTCGGGCGGTGAGGCGAGATACTCCACCATTGAGCCGTCTGTGGAACTCTCCAGAGGCCCCTGGGTGGAGCTACAGCTGCGCGCCGTAGGAGCACTTCGCCCGGGAGAACGCCTTGGCAGCACCCACTACCGTTTCGCCAAGAGCGACATTGTCACCATGTCCGCGCTGATGGAAGAAGTCGAATCATCCTTCTCGGATTCACTGTCATCAATGAGTCGCATGCAACCAACAACTATCATCGCTGTTGACGAAGTTCGGGCGCACGTCATGCACATGCGCAGCCTCATCCGGGAGGATACTGCTCGACTTCGCCAAGCAGGTCTACCCATCAACTGGGACCTGCCTGCGCGACGCACGCTAATCACTCTTGCGCGGGATAGAGAGCTCTTCGATTCCTCACTCAGCGCGGTAGTGCATCACTTGAAGGCAGATGAAGACACGGTCGAGGGCGCCCTTGTGGAACGGATACCCGATGACGGTTCATGGCATCGCGAGACCGTCCTGACCGAGGTATGGGGGACTGGCTCCGAGCAGCTGTCGAGCACATCCGACGGCCAGGCGGAGGATGTGCTAGCTCAGCTCATGAGCTTCCAGCCGTATCGGGATGTTCGAATCGTCGAGTCCCGTCCCCGTCCAGACGCTTCTGCGGCCGGCCAAGATCCTAGCAATTAGATCTGAGTCAGGCAGTCTCAGCAGAAGTGAAGTTAGTCGCTGAGACCATACGGATAATACTGGGCGAACGAGAGCAGATACCGAGAATTGCCCATATTATTGTTAGTCTGCTTCAAGCGGTAGCGGCTCATGTTTAGCCACTCTTCGTGATCGTCCATGAGGAGATCCCAGGCTTCGCCACCGCCGTCCCCAGCGCGCATATTGAACTTCACCTTAGTGACGCCGGGTTCTGGAACCGGGAGGAAATCCGTGAACTTGATCATAGTTCTATTTCGTCCAATCGCAATGCTGGTATCGGGTGTGAATCATAGGCGTTTTGCCGGATATCAGGGCGCTACGATGACGGATGAGGCGCCCCTTAGTCGCCTCGCTAAATGCCCTCAACGCGAGCCGATCTCGAACCTGCCCCTCTTGAGAGCTCGATCGAGAAGGGCCTCGGATCGTGACCTCAGCACGGATGCTGGATCTCGGTCGAGAGGAGCTATTAGCCCCTGCATCTCCCAAGTTAGCGCAGCGGCTTCATCCGAAAGCAGACACTCGGCATGAATCTCGCTCACCGACTTCGTTGCGCGAAGTTCTGCCCAAGTGCCGGCGTCTTCTGCAGACAGAACGATTATATTAGCCAGCCTGTTTGACGAGCGGCTACTCTCGAGGCCGGCGGACTCAAGCTCCTCCTTTGAATAAAGAGTCGAGTGGCTTGGGCTGTTTCCAATCGGTGTGCCAGAAAGGAGAGAGCGTATCTCGGGTTTCCGCATGAGTAGATCGAAGCCGAGCGTGATCGCAGAACCGCCGCGGCGTAGCTTTGTCGAAAAGACCGCTTCATCGATTGGTTTTCGAACAGCCAAGGCTTGAGATACGGCGCCCCCAGTGATCATCTTTACAAGCCGAGTGATATATGAATCCGGCTTGCTCTGATATTCCTCGGCGAACGTGGATTCCCAAAGCCATATCTCAAGTTCTCGACGATCGAAATTGGGCGAATAGAAGAAAACAGTGAATAGGAGGAGTCTCTGCACTTCGTAGGGCACGTCAGATAGCTGTCGCATTCCGAAGTCGCGAATAAAGCTCTCGACTTTGTCTAAGGCGTCTTGCATCGCGGACACTTCGCTGCTCAGGCCACCGGCATTCCGCGAGCGTCTCTCGAGTTGCAGAACGTCTCTTGAATCGAGGGAGAGGCCCGCGGAGATCGCGAGGCAGCGGATAAGGAACTCGTCTGTCACGTCCTCGAGCGCGCTGCCCTGATAGCGCGCAGCGAACGATGCGAAAGTTTCCTCGAGGTCGAAGTTAGATTGCCATGTGAGAGCCCGCACAAAATCGACCGTCGAGAGTGCCGTTCCGCTGCTGTTTACCCGTCGAAAAACCTCGACGACGTCTTCGAGCGTCGTGTTTGACAGCGCGATGATTGGGATCTGGTACTCCTGGAAAGTCGTGTACAAGTCCAGAACTCGCGCAAGAAGCTCTTCCCCGTCTTCCAAGGCTACGACGGTTGCCTGAATTTGCAGGAAGCTACGACTATCGAACAGGGATGCTATCGGGACGAACCACGGTTCGATCCGGCGGACCGAAGACGAGTGGCCAAACGTCTCCCCGCGGAGGTCGTAGTGCATGTCGTAGACCGTATTCGCGGACGGGTTTCTCAAACAGCCGTAGAGACTTGACAGCCGCTGAGCGCCGTCCAGAATGACCTCGAATGAGGTCAGGCTCTCGTCAGCACTTGGGAACGCATCCTCGCGGTATCCCGAGAAGTAGTCGTCTTTCGATTCGACGCGCCAAGTTAGGACGCTGCCGATCGGATACCCCTTCTTGATGCTCCCCAGCAGTTCGACAACGTTACTCTCTCCCCACACAAAATCGCGTTGAAAACGAGGAATTCGCAACGATGTTCGATCAATAAGTCGAAGAACTGTGTTCAGGTACTGGGCGCGTGGTTCAGGATTCTGCACTGGGTTTTCCGTCCAATTTATCGAGCTCAGTTTTCAAGTTTACGAGTGAAGCCTCAACGTAGTGTGCCGTGTGGCCCACATAGGATGCGATAAAGTCGGGGTCGTCGAACATCCAGGCGAGCTTTCTCTTTTTCTGAGGTGTGAGTCGGTTGGTGCGCTTGAGTTCGTATAACAGGTGCGTCAGTTCCGCAAGTGTGTCCTGGAGCTTGGTCAGGACTTTGATCTCTAGGGTGACTTCGGCCTCTGAGCCGTCCGCCGCTGGGATTGGCATCAACACGTAGACGTGGTGGGCGTGGTAGCCGGAATCCTTCGCGTGATATCGCCGGTAGTTGGGTAATTGAAGTTCGTTCGCAGTGCCTTTGAGTCGATCGCTGATTTCGGTAACTGCATCCGCGAATGGCACCACGAACTTGGTGCGCACTATGTCATCCACGTAAGCGTGGGCATTTGCTACCGTCACCCACTCCGATTGCTGCGTCTCCTTGGCCTTCGCCGCTCGCTCACGAGTGGTGAGCTCGTACGGCGGCTCGCCCCGGTGCCTGTTGTCTTCGATGTTGATGCGATAAAGCTTGTCGACGAAGGATTCCCACGACTTGTAGACGTGTTTGAGTTCGTCCGTTCCGTCCGCCCAGGATTCGATGCCCCGAATCTTCCCAGCCACGGTTGCCCTCGACAGGGATTCGCGGAGATCGCTCAGTTTGTCGAAGAATGGGGAAAACCCGATCTCCATGTGAGATCGGACGGCAAGGCTCTCGTAGCTCTGGCGTTTCGCCGCCACATCTTCGCCAGTCAGCTCACCGAGCTCAACACACATGTCGGCGACAGAGAGCTTGGTATGGGGCTCTTCAGGTGCAGGCGCTGACTCTACTTCACCGATCGCCGCATCGGATGTGGCTAGTTCGCTCATTGGTCCATCATGGTCCATCCTGGGCGCGCGGGGGTCAATCGATTTGAGATTTGGTCATCGGTCGGCGTTCGGCAATGTGCCGAGCAGGGATACGGCTGTACCACCCGGCGATCTATGCGATGCCCGCCTCTCGCGCAGAGATGCCGACGTGTCGTGATCGTGCAGGTGGCCGGGGGAGGGGGGGGCGACGGCAGTTCTCTCTCCGGTGCTGACGATCGCCAACGCCGCTTGGAAGGATATGGGACGGCGCCGACCGTTACTGCGAATCAGCAGCCCGCTTGGCTGCAATCTCCGCGATTAGGTCGAGAGGGAGCGAACCACGTTGACCGACGATCCAGCGACGGCAGTTCCGCACGAGGAATCTGTTCATATCGATGTTCTCAGGAAGGTCCTCGCCGATGACAAGAAGTTGTGTTGGGGAGAGTGGAAAGGTGATCGATGTCGGCTCATGATCCGCGGTCGGGCGCCACAACAAGGCAGCTCCGTCACCGGTGTACAAGCCGTCGATCGGGTAGATCTGCCATGACCAGTCTGCGAGCTCGAGGGATGTCAGTCGTAGCGTTTCGGGGTGTTGCTGCGCGAGGAGCAACATATCTCCGAGTCTCAGTACTGATTTTTCGATGCTCCCGTCCTTCATCATCAGCACTGCGGGAACACGAACGTTGGCTCGATCGGCATAGTTTCCGCGATGAAGGTGCATGTCGAGGAACGTGATGACCGCCTCCATGTCGGAGCGTGTCACATTCTCGCCAGCACGGAGTTTTGCGAGCGCCGAGGCTCCTTCGCTCTCGATGCCTGCGTACTCATTCTCGAGGTCGTAGGCCATCACCGCGGAGTCGTAGACGTAGCTCACGACCGAGGCGTTCTCGATTGAGCTCGGATACCCCCGTCCATCTTGCACGTCAAGGACGTCGACGACACTCTTTGCGTTCGCCCAGGCGGAGATGTACCCCTTGGTGACCATGTGTGCGCGTCTCGTTTTTGAGATGGAGGGTACGTGCATGGGGCCGCTGCCGTTCCCAGAAACGTCGCCAGGAGTGTTCGTCATAACGCCAGAGTAGGCCGAGATTGATTAGTGCAGTCTGATGTTGGACGACTCGGGGCGGTTTGGTTAGTTTCGACCCCGTCGATGGCTGCTGTCGGAAGCGATTCCTCCCATCCTGGACCGACGACGAGAAGTTGCGTTGAACGATCATGATGCACTGCGGGAGCACCGATCATCGACGCCGTTGCTCCTCTGGCGCGGGTGAGGTGGGGGCGACCAGGTCTGGGCGGCTGGACACTGGACTAGACCACGACAGTAGGCGACAGAAAGCGCGCTTCGAGGTCACTCGAAGTTACCCACCTGACTCCTCAATCTTCTCCGGAACTATCTCAGGTGGGTGTGACAGATCTTGAGACAGTTGCGTGCCTGCGACGTTGTCGGTTGGTAAACGAAGCTGTCTTCAAGTATCTCTTACTCATCTGTCAAACGAGACTTCTACTCACTAGTTCAGAGATGGGTCAGGAGTTCAGAGATGGGTCAGGCATTGGCGCACCACGAGAGTATGCTCGCCTACTTCTGCGACGACGTCGATCATGTTCGTCTGGCACCCTCGATGCCGAACGGGTATCCGTGCGGCTGACCAGCGGGTGCTTGGCGCGCGCGGGAGCTCGCGATGCCGCACATCGATTAGGTGCAAGCTGGGCTACCTGGTCGCTCGGTATCTGACGGCCTCACGGTTCAACAGGTCGTACTCACGGAGCATCCCGACGATCTGTTCCACGATCCGAAGAGTGTGATCCTTGGTGTTGAGCACCGCCCAACGAACGTCGGGGTCATAGTGTTCGTACGCAGTCCTGACCCAGTCGACGGCCCGTCTTGGCTGACCTGAGTCAAGTTCCGCGAGTCGGCCTTGGAGGAATTCTCGGTCCGCCAGCGCAGCGTCGAACAGCGCCTGCCCGAAGCCGCTGACCCGGCCCCCGCGATAGATGGTGGAACGACCGAAGAGTCCTTTTGGGTCCTTCGTGCCGTTGCCGTCGCGCGGGCCGGCCACGCCGACGTAGATGATCTTGCCTTCGGACCGGAACATGTAGACGCCGGGCGTTGTTGGTGCCTCTGTCGCGACATCTGAGAACCTGGACCACGGCGTCCATGTTTCTGTCTGCTCCACCGCAGCGATGACGTCTTCGTAGACCGTCATGCTTCGTCGCCCTTTCGGTTATAGAGGTCGCCCGTTGACGGCATCAGGAACGTTCTGGCCGGGTTGACCACGATAGGTATTACCCCGGATTCCGGGTACTCGGGACGCCGGGTGTGCACATCCCACTCGTCGAGCGAGATCGGCTCCATCTGCGGGAGGACCCCCTCATCCCACAGTGCATTGAGGTCTGCCGAGGCATTGAGCTCGTCGATCAGCTCGGCTTTTGCGTTCTCGATTTCGACGAGCAGCATCTCCTTGACCACACGCACAAGATCGATGAAGAGCTGAATCGCCTCTCCGGAGAACGAGAAGTGTACCGTCATGGCAAGGGCTTGGGCGGCGTGCACATTGCCGGTGACCTCGTCGCGCTCAAGGACTGCGACCGAGTACGTCGGTGTGAGGTTGCTTTCCGAATGGGCAACGGTGCCATGACGCAGTCTCAGGAGGTTCTGGTGCTCGGCTGTGTATTCCGACGGCACCGTGATGATCGTGGAGAGGATGGGGCGAACGTAGGACTTCGTAAAGCAGCGCCCGTACGCCACGGTGGCTTCGACCACGAGGGTGCGCACGAGACTTAGTTCCGTCGGGTCCTGCGACTCGGCGTAGTGGGAGGCGATGGTTAGCGAGGTGCGCGCCAATCCGAGATCGGCGTTGAAGCCCGCCAGCTGAGCGAGCCGAATCGCGGCGGGGGAGCTGGGCGCGATGACCTGCTTGTGTTCTGGCATAGCGCCACGATATTCGAGGGCGCGTGGCGGGTCGCTGCGGCTTGGCGAGCGGCGCCTGCGGTTTGATGAGCGAATGGAGCAAAGCGCGGCACGCGAAAGGGCCCGGACACGGGGTGGGCTCGTCTGGCATTACACCACGCTCGACACTCTCGCGTTGATCCTGGAGAGCAACTCGTTGCTTGCCACAGAAGTCAGCTTCCAGAACGACATACGCGAAACCTCGACCGCGGACGCAGCGTTCAGGGAGACGCTTGAGTCGATGGCCACTTCCGGATCCTTCCGCCAGTTCGCGCGGCAAGCCTTGCGCTACCTGGATGATGAGGATCACTGGCAGCCGACGATCAGTTTTGTCTCGAACGAGCTGATCCGGAACGCGCGGTTCATCCTGTGCGCCTCGAACGATCCCGACTCGCTGTATGCGTGGCGCACGTACGCCCAGGGCGGCATCTCCTGTGCAATCGGTCTCGATCCCGACGCTGCGTTAGGTGTGGTTAGCCCGACCACAACGACCTCGCTACCGCGGATGCACCACTGGCGCTCAGTTGAGTACTCCCCGGAGAAGATTCGTGAGCACGCGCAGCGGGTTCTTGAAAGCCTTGCCAACCAATGGTCGATGGCTAGAGGCAGTGGGACCACAGAAGTGGAGGCCGATGCCGCGTTCGGGGTCATCGTGACGAACCTTGCGGAGATGCGCTCACGAGTGCGCGCGATGGCGAAGGATGCTGCGTTCGCTGATGAGGACGAGCAGCGAGTGACCGTCAACTGGTTCTCCCACGAATCAGTCATGACTACACCGAGCAGCATGGGGCCGCGTCCGCAAGTCAGGGTCGTCGCGAGTGCACGTGGCCGGTGGGGAGGGACCGTGGAACGAGCAGATCTTGCTCCCAAGCTTCCCATCCGCGCGATCCGGCTAGGGCCCGATGCCCCGGACAGTGCGGAGCCGGCAACTCAATGGCTGCTTCTCGCGAACGGATATGACCTCGACCCTAACTACGTCGACGATGACGAGCCCGGTCCAAACACGCCCCTTACCTGGGAACGCGCCGTGGTGATCGAGCGCTCGACCCACCCCTATCGCACCAGATAGCGAGACTCAGCCTCGGCGCTTGCTATGCCCGGACCAAGCCGCGACGGGCCATCAGTAGGTTCACATCCTTGGCTGTCGATTTCCGCTCGAGTTTCGCCATGATCTTCTTCTCCGTCTCGGGTGTCCAGAAGACCTGGAGGTATTCGCGAGCGCGGGTGATCGCCGTATAGAAGATGTTGTGCGTGATCGCATCCTCGTTGGCGTCCGTGATGACGATCTTGACGGATTCGTACTCAAGGCCCTGGGCGCGGTGGATCGAGACGGCGTAGGCCACCTGGAACGGCACAGAGGTGTTCGGGGCGGCATCATCGTCGTCGCTGTCCGCGAGCTCGAACACGTCGAAAGACACCACCGAATCATGCAACCAGGTGAGGTCCAGGCCCCAGGCGTCGAGTTCCGTAACGGTTCGGGCGAGTTCCACTTCGAAGCGGATCCACCCGAGCTGGCGCTCGATGCCGACGATGGTGCCCTTGAGATTGTTGTAGATGAGTCCCTTGAAACGCTCACTGTCGTTGAAGACGATGGGGTCGCCTACCTTGAACGTCGCCGGTCCCCAGCCGATCGGTGGATGCGGGTTGCTGCTTTGGAGGAACCGGTTGACGTTATTGATGCCGTATAGGCCGTCGTAGTTCAGGCAGAGGATGATCTCATCGTGCCGACGTCGTCCGAATAGTTCTGGACTGAGGGGCGTGGAGTAGTGGCCGCGCGTCATGGTCTCGGTGATGTCCTCATCAAGACTGCGAACCTTTTGCCAGAGGGCGAGCAGTTGCGGGTTGTCGGAACGCCACGGTTTGTCCAGCTCGGAGATAGAGGAACTCGGTACGAACGAGCGCACGATGCTAAACCAGTTGCCGAATTGGATCGACTCGATCTGATAGACGTCGCCGACGAGCAGGAGCAGCTTGAATTTGGTGTTGCCCAGTATCTGGAGCAGATCCTCGTTGCTTACGGTGCTGCACTCGTCAATGACGAGGACTTCGTACTCGGTGGCGGAGCCAGAATTCCAGTTGTGACTTGCGATGGTGCGAAACTCGGCGTGCTGAGTCTGCACTCGTCACCGGAGATTGTCGACGGCCGGATGGGTGTTCGCGAGGAACAGCATTGACTTTCCGTTGAAGTAGTTGGCGAGGTAATTGATCATCGTCGACTTGCCAGTGCCGGCTGCACCATAGATCAGTGCGACGCGGGATTCGCTATACAGCGATTTCAGCGCGGCAGCCTTTGTCGGGTCGTCGAGCGGTTTCTGCAGCTCGCTCATCCATTTTGAGAGCGCCGTCTCCCAGCCCCCGACGCCAGCGGTCGCGTGGCTTTTCAGCTTCTCGACGATCTGGACGACATCATTCTCATAGCCACGGATGAACACATGGCCGATTTCGACCTCCAACCAGCGAGCCTGATGCCGCGAGTTGTTGTAGAGCAGGGCGTTGTGCTGGTCGATGAGCGAGAGGACGTCGTCACCGAAGTCCTCGAGCTCGGACAGCGGCGTGTAGAGCATGCCGCGGCGATCAACGTTGTTGTTGATCCGTCGGGCGAGCATCTCATGGTCGCGGCCGGTCGGGTCGATCGCCTCCAGAAGATCCCAGAAGCGGGTTCGGTGACCCATCGGGTACGTGCAGAACGGCATCTCCTCGAACGGGATACAGCCCCATTGAAGGTGGAGGTTGGACAGCCTGCTGCAGGTGTCCGAGTTGTACTGCTTGCGAATGACGACGTTGCGCATCGACAGGAGGAGGTAGCGCAGGAGCAGGTAGCCGGGGCGGCGGTTTTGAACGACGTGGCGTGCCTCGTCGAGGGTTGGATAGATGCTCGGCGACTTCGTATCCTCCAAAACCCACGCCTTGATGCGGTCGTAGTCCGCGTCCGGTAAGTCGATGACGTCGAGCAGCGTGGACTCCGTCTGGGTGAGGTAGCGCATGAGGTTCTTGTACTCGTTGCTTGTCGTCCGAACGCGAGAGCGCGGTCCGAAGAACCGGGAGAAGTTCTCGAACTCGCATCCGCGGATGGATACCTCCCATGCCGTGATCAAGATGATCGGCATGGTTTGGCCGAGCACCTCGATCTCGTCATTGCGCAGCGTCAGAGTCGCGGCGTGCTTGTCACCAATGTCGTGTTCGGTGAAGGCGATCACGTGGTCGAACTTGCTGATGCTGGGACGGTCGGACGGGATCGCGAAAGTCACCTCGTAGTAGATCCGTCCACGCGTGAAGAACGGTCGCGTCTTGAGGACGTAGTAACGGGATGAGCGGTCGATCGAAGAATGAATGTCACGCGCGGCCTCGAGGCGTTCGGCGATCTTCTGGTGATACTCCCGCAGGGCGGGGTCGAGGTCGATCGGAAAGTCCTCGAGGTTGTGCAACACTTCGAGCCCGAACGTCTTGCTGAGGAGGTCCCGGACCCGGTGGAGGTACTCGTAGTACTTGAGCATCAAGCGCTCGGAGCTGTCGCCATCGAACGTGTAGTGCGAGGCACTCGGCTGGAGGAGCCGATAGAACCGGTTGAGGAAGCCGAGCTTCCCCTGTGTCTTCATGAATGCGAGACCGGCCTCGATGGCGGCGTAGTCGTGTTCGGTCGAGGGGTCCCGCGTGTTGATCAGCACGGCGATACCTTCGACGAGGTTTCGCAGCTGGGACAGCATGTTCTGCGAGAGCAAGGCGCGGTCGTCCGAGAGCGCGGCGATATTGTTACAGATCACCCCGTCGATACTGCGAAGGTGCGCATCGACGCTGCTCATGCTTCGCTCCCATGCGCTGACGCCGTCGTCTGTTCACCGAGCATCGCGCCTCCTTATCGCACGCCGCGAGGTCGCCGCAACGAACGACATAAGAATCGTCTCAGACCAACGCCGACACACGTGACCCTCGATCTGGTTACTCTTGCCCTGCTCTCCGGTTGCGGCCCTGGAGCGGGAAGCTGAGGCTTGGCGCTATCCAAGCCAGACGCGCTCGCCACTGCTGAACACCGTGGCGGGGCTCGCCCGTTTGAGTGCGCTGGCTTCGACGAGTGCTGGCCGAGACAGGGTATCGGCCTACGGGAAGGACACCAACACCAAGGGGTCGACTTCGAGGTCTTGAGCTAGGTCTTCTGCACTCTCGAGCGTGAGGTTGCGTTCGCCTCGCTCGATGCCGGCCAGGTAGCGCGTTGTGACGCCGAGCTTCTCGGCGAGACCTTCTTGGGTGAGGGAACGCGATTGCCGGATAGCGCGCAAATTCGCGCTAATCCGCTTCCGAGGTTCCACTCATCCAGCGTCCCGAGCGGCACTCACGACTTCCCGGCACTTATCGCTTCCGATTTCGTTGATATACGCGAATGATGTGAGCATGACGGGGCGAAAGCTCACGACGGCTCAATGCGCTGCGCGGTCCGAGAACTACCGCCGAACCCTCGCTCTCGAAGTGGAGGCTCGAGCTCACCGTCACGAGGCGAAGAGGCGAGAGTGGTCACGCTGCGCATGTACCTGACCTTCGAGGAAATGATGGCCGGCGTTCCTTGTCGCGCGTGTGGGCCGCAGATCATCGACGGACGGGGCACCTGGCCCGGGCTGTTCGAGCGGTCGCAGGAAGACGTCTATGCGCACGAAGCCGCGACGGCGGCGTTCATAACTGCGCATTCGGACTGTCACGAGGGCAGCTGCACAGTACAGGGGTCCCGCACCATGCACTGCGTGCTGTGCTGCCCGCCTCCACCGATGTCGCCTCAGGTCAGCCGAGATCTTGCGGCAGCGTTCCGGACCGTCCGCGAACCAGTGTCCGACGAGCTCGATTGGTGGGAGCTTCTGCTGACCTGCGACTGACAGGCCAAGCCCGGACGAAGCGTCGTTGGCTGGCCTGCATCTCGACCATCAGAGGAGGCCGACCGGGTTGCCGAAAGGTGGGGCCTATGCCGTCCCTGGCCTTTGCCCGCCGCGCTACTGCGGAGCCAGGTTAAGCTCGCCTCCGTCACTTGCAGGATCCGTTCCGCAGATGCCGTCGGCAAGGAAGAACTCGTCGTTGATCTTGAGCACAAGCGCGACAGCGGTGCGAAGGGCGATCAGGTAGTTCTGGAAGTGCTCATCCTCTCGTTCCCGCTCGGCTTGTGTGCCGTGGAGGTACCGGTTCCGCAGATTGAGCCCGTTGCTGAAATCCACCGCGTTGAGCGTGTAGTTAAAGTAGTCGGCCTCAGCCTCGGTGAGCAGGGACGAGCGGCGTGTAACCCAGCCGTTCGTGACCATCGCGTCGACTGCTTTCTGCCCTTCCTTGGGTAGGCAATAGTAAGCGGCGGCGGTCGTCGCGAAGAGCGCCGCGAGCACGCGCAGCTGCGCGAAACTGGCGATACGGACTCTCGTCCCCGTGTTCTGAAGGACGCCTCGATCGACCAAAAAATCGACGATCGGCTTCTGATAATCCTCGAAGTCGTCGTATGAAACATTGTGCTCGATGAGGAGCTGGGCAGCGGTGTCGGCGTTGAGCGTGTCACTGATGTAGTGCAGTTGCGACTGGTCGGAGAAGAGAAGGTGGAGGATCGCGTTGATGTCGGAGCCGGTCGCCGGGTAGACGTACTTGCCGGGTAGGAGACTTGGTAGGTCCTTATACTTGACGAGGTTGGTGCTCACCGAGAGGAGTTCCCTGTCGATCTCTCCTTCGTTCACGAACAGCATGAACTGAGCGGCCGAGCTTTCCATCTCGGCGAACAGGTGTCGTACTCGTTCCAGGTGCGACGAGCTTCGCGTGGACGCTGCGAATGAGAAGCCGACCGCCGCGAATTCGGTCGCGAGGTAGGTCTCAAAGAACCACGCGAACACCTCCTCGAGGCTCGTGCCCTTCGCGTCGAGGAACGCGTTGTAGGCCTGCGTTTGGAGGAGCGTTCGCATGTCTGTCGCGCGGAACTCCACTCCAACCTTGTATTCCTGCTTGCCGGTGGTCCCCATGAACCGTTCCATGACACTGAGCTTGGCCGGGTAGGACGGCATGACCAGAAGGCCGCCCTCGTCGGTGAAGCGGAAGAGGTGTAGGAAGTTGTTGAGGATGCTCGCCTCGTCGAGGGTCGTGCTCAGCCACGCTTTGCTGTATGTGTAGCGGGTTGTCCAGCCGTCAGTTGTGTCGAGCTCAAAGACCTCGGGCTCGACTTGCGTGTCGGAGAGGAACACCTCGCATCCGGCTCTGAGGCCTGTGTTCTCGGCGAAGAACGTGGCAGTGATCTCCTCGATGCGACGCTTCGCGCGCAGCCGGAGCTTCGGATCGAGACCAAGTTCTTTGAGGTCCTTTGCGGTCGCGACGAGCCCAACGTAGTTGGGGTTGGCGTCCTCGCTGTCGATGTAGCGCTCAAGTAGGGCACGGGCGTCGTCAGCTGTGAGGCTGCGCGGGAGATAGAGTTCTTGGCGTTCCGCTGCCTGCAGGTGCTTGCGGATGAGGTACTCCGCGTTGACGGGCTTGGTAAGCAGCTCAATGTGGATTTCGGCGTCGTACGCTCTAACAAGCTTCTTGCTCGTGAGCATTTCGCCGAGACGAACACCTGCCGCTGAGAGCGCCGGCAGCGCGCTAGAACTCTTACAACGGTCATACGCCCCATACCGGCCGAGGAGATCGAGGAGATCTCCTCGATACTGGTGTTCCACTCCCGCTACCGCGTCGGCGAATGTGGCTTCCGTAATCTTCGAGAAGTGCCGGGCGACCATGCCGTGGATTGTCGGGATACGTGCCTTGGCGCTGGCAACCTGCTCATCGCTGTATTCGGCAGGAAGCAACGCGTACTCGAGGTAGCGCTGAACGTTGTGGAGCTCGAGGATGTCCGTGGTGTCAGCGGGTGCGTGATCTGGGTCGAGGCGCTCCACGAGATCGGTGACGCGCGGGAGATACCAGCCGATTGAGAGGTCGTTGATGCTGAAGAACCGTACCCGCCGCGTTGCAGAGTCATCGTTGCTCACCATCGCATTCTTGTCCCTCTGGGACTCAAACCGGCGTTGGACACGCTCGCCATCTGGCCTCCATCGTGGTGGCCAGCGTGGCAGTCCGGTACTAGCACGGCAGTCGACCTGGCTGCTCGCTGACGGCTGCTAGCGTGGCGACCATCACGCAGGCGCGAGACGCGTGTTTGGCTGGTAATCCAAGTCAACTTGCTTACCATCGCCGGACGCACCCCTCCGCCTAACAATGACCGGCGCGAACTGTGCGGTCATCGTGTGGCTCGTCAGCACCACGGTCGCAGCACTCGGCGTTGGGCGGAAGCTCAGGATCGCCTGTGCCCTGCTGTGCCTCGTCGCCTTCGTGGTCCTCGTGACGCCCCAACCGAGCGTGCAACGGGCGGCACTCATGGCTGCCTTCGTCCTGATGATGGGCGGCTTCGGGCGGCCGATCCGTGGCCTCGCCGCGCTGTCGCTGGCGGTGGTCGTCCTCCTCGTCGCCGACCCCTGGCTGGCCGGGCAGTACGGGTTCGGGCTCTCGGTGCTCGCCACCAGCGGTCTGCTGCTCCTGAGCGGACCCCTCACAGACCTGCTGGATAGGTGGCTGCCGCGAGGTATCGCGGCCCTCATCGCGATCCCGGCAGCCGCCCAGCTCGCCTGCCAGCCGATGCTCCTCCTCCTCGACCCCGCGATCCAGCTCGGCGGTGTCCCCGCGAACCTGCTCGCGGGTCCGGCCGCCGCGCCCGCGACCATGCTCGGGCTGCTCGCCTGCCTGCTGATCCCGTTCGCGCCACCACTCGCACTGCTCGTCGCATGGCTCGGTTGGGTGCCCGCGACCTGGATCGCCGCGGTGGCCCGGTGGTTCGAGGGCGTCCCTGCTGCGCGGGTGCCCTGGCCGGAGGGACCACTCGGCGTCGTGCTCGTCACCGTGCCGACGGCCCTGATCGCCACGCTCCTGCTGTTCCGCCGGGAACTGCCCCCGCGGTGGTCGAGGATGATCGGGGTGGCGGTGGTCGTGTCGCTCGTGGCACTGTGCGGTCGGGCGGTCGGGGACGGACTCGGCCCGGCCCTGCACCGGCCGGGCGACTGGATCGTCGCCGCCTGCGACGTCGGTCAGGGCGACGCGGTCCTCCTGCGACAGGGCGCCTCCACCGCGCTCGTCGATGTCGGGCCCGACCCAGAACCGCTCCGCGCGTGTTTGGACGAGCTCGGGGTCTCCCGCATCGAGCTGCTCGTCCTCACCCACTACGACCTCGACCACGTCGGAGGCCTCGACGCGATCGTCGGTCGGGTCGACGAGGTGCTGCTCGGGCCGGTCGACGACCCCGAGGACGAGCGCATCGCCCGAGTGCTCCGAGCGGGCGGTGCCGAGGTGCGACAGGCCGGCGCCGGGGACCAGGGAGTGCTGGGGGAGCCGGAGAGCGCGGCGCCGTGGCGCGTCCTGTGGCCGGACCCCGCGGCAGGCGGCGTCGAACCGGGGAACGATGCGAGCGTGGTGGTCCGGTTCGATCTCCTCGATGCATCGGTGCTGCTGCTCGGCGACCTCGGTGAGGAGGCACAGGACCGGCTACTCGGTCGGCACACGCTCGGGGACGCGGTCGACATCGTCAAGGTGTCGCATCACGGTTCGGCCGATCAGAGCGACCGTCTGGCGCGCCGGGTGGGCGCGACGGTGGCGCTCGTCTCCGTCGGGGCCGACAACGGCTACGGGCATCCGACACGCTCAGCGCTCGAGCTCTACGAGGCCACCGGGGCCGAAGTCCTCCGCACGGACGAGTCGGGGACCATCGTCCTCGGCCCGGGCGACGGTGGCGGGTTCCGCGTGTGGTCGGAGCGCGGCGGGTGAGCCGCCTACCCGGCCCGCCTGACGTCGGCGGTCGCCGGTAGACTCGGACGGTCGAGAGGAGCCGCTGTGGCTGCACCACGTTCCGCCGGTCGCGGGAAGGCGAAGACGGCGGCCAAGGCCTCGGCGGCGATCCCGCAACTCGGCTGGTCCGAGATCCGCCCGGCGCCGATCGTGTTGGTGTCCGGCACGGAGTCCTTCCTGGCCGACCGGGCGATCCGCCGGCTGCGCGACTTCCTCGTCTCCGAAGACCCCTCGCTCGAGGTCAACGACGTCGCCGCCGACAGCTACGCCCCGGGCGAGCTGCTCACGGTGGCAAGCCCGTCGCTCTTCGGTGAGCCCCGGCTCGTCCGCGTCAGCCAGGTCGAGAAGTGCTCCGACCAGTTCCTCACCGAAGCCATCCGATACCTCGAAGCACCGCCGGAGGGCGCCTACCTCGTGCTGCGGCACAACGGAGGCGTGCGCGGCAAGAAGCTGCTCGACGCCATCCGCGCGGGCACCGGTGGCGGTGTCGAGATCGTCTGCACCGAACTCAAGCGGGACAGCGACAAGGCCGACTTCGCCGCGGCTGAGTTCAAGACAGCCGGTCGGCGGATCACGCCCCAGGCGCTCCGGGCACTCGTCGGAGCCTTCTCCGACGACCTCGCCGAGCTCGCAGCCGCGTGCAGTCAGCTCATGGCCGACGCGTCCGAGGAGATCACCGAGCAGACGGTCAACAAGTACTACGGCGGTCGACTCGAGACGAGCGCGTTCGACGTCGCCGACGCCGCGATCGCCGGACGACACGGGGAAGCGCTGCTCGCCCTGCGGCAGGCGCTCGACTCGGGTGCCGACCCCGTGCCGATCGTCGCCGCGTTCGCGATGAAGATCCGCACGATGGCCAAGGTGTCGTCGGCACGCGGCGGGTCCGGGCAGATCGCGCAGCAGTTCGGCCTCGCGCCGTGGCAGGTCGACCGCGCCCGTCGGGACCTGTCCGGTTGGACGGACGCCGGCATCGGCCGCGTGGTGCAGATGCTCGCCGAGACCGACGCCGGCGTGAAGGGCGCGAGCCGCGACCCGGTGTTCGCACTCGAGCGGCTCGTCGGCGTCATCGCGGCACGCGGGGCCGATCTGTCGGAGCGGTAGCGCGCCGAGCTGGCCGTGGTGGCGGGCGGCCCTTCGACAAGCTCAGGGACCCGTATGCGCTCAGGGACCCGAGTACGCTCAGGGTCCCGTGTGCGCTCAGGGTCCCGTGTGCGCTCAGGGACCCTTGTGCGCTCAGGGAACGGAATGCCCCGGGAACGCGAAAGGCCCCGCACGTTCCGAGGAACGCCGGGGCCTTGCAGCTGGTGTCGCTTAGAGCGCGTTGACCTGCTTGGCGATGGCCGACTTGCGGTTCGCTGCCTGGTTCTCGTGGATGACGCCCTTGCTCACGGCCTTGTCGAGCTTCTTCGAGGCGAGCTTGAGAGCGGACTCAGCCTGAGCCTTGTCGCCGGCGACGACGGCCTCACGGGTTGCGCGGATGGCGGTCTTCAGCTGGCTCTTGACGGCCTTGTTGCGCTCGTTGGCCTTCTTGTTGGTGCCGATGCGCTTGATCTGCGACTTGATGTTTGCCACGTTGGGTCAACTTTCGGTTCGAGGAAATGATGTTCGGTGCCGTCGGACGGAAGAGGGCGTCTTCAAGCGAGTTCTCGTGTGGTCTCAACTCACACGCAAGCCAACAGGCAACATTACCAGTCGGGCTGAGTTCTGGCAATCCAGGGTACCGCAGCGCGGGTGCTCCCCGCCGTGGGACAATGAGGGTTGCCCGATTCCACCCCTGACCCCGAGGAACGCGTGAGCCCCCAAGCAGTGAAGGCCCTCGAGCCGGCATCGACCGACCCGGCGTTCATCCGGAACTTCTGCATCATCGCCCACATCGACCACGGCAAGTCGACCCTGGCGGACCGCATGTTGCAGATCACCGGCGTCGTCTCGGACCGCGACATGCGGGCACAGTACCTCGACCGTATGGACATCGAGCGCGAGCGCGGCATCACCATCAAGAGCCAGGCCGTGCGCATGCCGTGGTCGCTCAACGGCGAGACCTTCGCGCTCAACATGATCGACACCCCCGGGCACGTCGACTTCACCTACGAGGTCTCGCGGTCGCTCGCCGCGTGCGAGGGCGCGATCCTCCTCGTCGACGCCGCTCAGGGTATCGAGGCGCAGACGCTCGCGAACCTCTACCTCGCTCTCGAGAACGACCTCGAGATCATCCCGGTGCTCAACAAGATCGACCTCCCGGCGGCCGACCCCGACAAGTACGCGAAGGAGCTCGCGAGCCTCATCGGCGGCGAGCCCGAAGACGTCCTGCGGGTGTCCGGCAAGACCGGCATGGGTGTCGAGGACCTCCTCGACCGCGTCGTCGGACGCATCCCGAACCCCGTGGGCGACCCGGACGCACCCACGCGCGCCATGATCTTCGACTCCGTCTACGACACCTACCGTGGCGTCGTCACCTACGTCCGCATGATCGACGGCCAGCTGAGTCCGCGTGAGCGTATCCAGATGATGTCCACGCGCGCGGTGCACGACCTCCTCGAGATCGGCGTCAGCTCGCCGGAACCGACGCCCACCAAGGGCCTCGGCGTCGGTGAGGTGGGCTACCTCATCACGGGCGTGAAGGACGTCCGGCAGTCGAAGGTCGGCGACACCGTCACGACCGCGGTGAAGCCGGCGACCGACGCCCTCCCGGGCTACACCGACCCGAAGCCGATGGTCTTCTCCGGTCTGTACCCGATCGACGGCAGCGACTACCCGATCCTCCGCGACGCGCTCGACAAGCTGAAGCTCTCCGACGCCTCGCTCAACTATGAGCCGGAGACCTCCGTCGCCCTCGGTTTCGGGTTCCGCGTCGGCTTCCTCGGCCTCCTGCACCTCGAGATCGTGACCGAGCGGTTGCAGCGCGAGTTCGACCTCGACCTCATCGCCACCGCGCCGTCGGTCACCTACGAGGTGAAGACGGAGGACAAGCAGGTCGTCACCGTCACCAACCCGAGCGAGTTCCCCTCCGGCAAGATCCTCGAGGTGTCCGAGCCGATGGTCAAGGTGGGCATCCTCGCCCCCAAGGACTACGTCGGCACCATCATGGAACTCTGCCAGAGCCGTCGAGGTGCGCTGCTCGGCATGGAGTACCTCGGCGAGGACCGCGTCGAGCTGCGGTACACGATGCCGCTCGGTGAGATCGTCTTCGACTTCTTCGACCACCTGAAGAGCCGGACGCAGGGGTACGCGTCGCTCGACTACGAGCCCTCCGGCCAGCAGGCAGCCGACCTCGTGAAGGTCGACATCCTCCTGCAGGGCGACCAGGTCGACGCGTTCAGCGCCATCGTCCACCGCGAGAAGGCGTACGCCTACGGTGTGCTCATGACCGAGCGCCTGAAGAAGCTCATCCCGCGCCAGCAGTTCGAGGTGCCGATCCAGGCTGCCATCGGTGCGCGGATCATCGCCCGCGAGTCGGTCCGTGCCATGCGCAAGGACGTCCTGGCCAAGTGCTACGGCGGTGACATCACCCGCAAGCGCAAGCTCCTCGAGAAGCAGAAGGAGGGCAAGAAGCGGATGAAGATGGTCGGCAAGGTCGAGGTGCCCCAGGAGGCGTTCATCGCAGCGCTCTCCGGGGACGTGGAGACGAAGGACAAGAAGTGAACGCACGACGCAGTTCGTTCGAGGACGAAGCGGTCGACTACGCGGCCGTCGGCGCTACCCAGCGGACCGACCTCATGCAGTACCCGCCGGAGGGCTACGTGCCGGCGGAGGACGAGTTCCGCCTCGGGAGCGGAGAGGAACGCTTCGCCCTCGCGAGCAGCGCCCTCCTCACCTGGGGACTGCACCGTTCGAGCGGCGTGGATATCTCCGAGGTGCACCCCGGCACGGGCGTGCAGTACGGCGGCATCGCCTTCGCCGAGGACGGTACACCGCTGGAACCCATCGAGACGCACCAAGAACAGCGCTTCGCCGAGGACGGCACGCCGTTCATCACCCCGGGCACGACCGTCGTCTTCGCCGGCACCGTCGGCGGGGAACCGCTCGTCGGGCCGCATCGCGTCATCTCCGTCACCGAGGAGCCGGGTCACGTGAGCCTGGCCATCGGCACGATGGAGGGTGATCCGGAGAGCGGTGAGCAGTCCTTCACGATCGAGCAGCGCGAGGACGACTCCGTCTGGATCGTCGTGCGCTCGTTCTTCCGCCCGACGAAGGGTGCCGCGAAGCTCGTCGGCTCCAAGCGTCGCCGCAAGACCATGAACGACGCCTACCTCCGCGCACTCCTGCCGTCGCGCGGCGTCTGAGCGACGGACCGTGCCGAGCGCCCTTCCACTCGCCGATCCGGCGCCGTCCGACGGACTCCTCCCGGAGACGGCGGCCGTCGGTGCCCACGAGCGCAACTTCGGGGTCTACCTGCACGTCCCGTTCTGCCGGGTCCGATGCGGCTACTGCGACTTCAACACCTACACGGCGACCGAGCTCCGCGGCGCGAAGCAATCGGACTACGCCGACGAGGCGGTCGCGGAACTCCGCTTCGGCAAGTCCGTCCTGGCGTCATCGACCGTCCCCGACCGACCGGTCTCGACCGTGTTCTTCGGTGGCGGCACGCCGACCCTCCTGCCTGCCGATGACCTCGTCCGGATGCTCCGTGGCGTGACGGACAACTTCGACCTCGCGCCCGGCGCCGAAGTGACGACCGAGGCGAACCCCGACTCCGTCGACGCCGCCTACCTCCGCACGCTCGCCGAAGCCGGATTCACTCGGGTGTCCTTCGGGATGCAGTCCGCGGTGCCGAGCGTGCTCGCCACCCTCGAGCGCACGCACGATCCGGCTCGGGTGCCGCTCGTCGTGCAGTGGGCTCGCGAAGCAGGCCTCGGCGTCAGCCTGGACCTCATCTACGGGACGCCGGGGGAGACCCTGGCCGACTGGCGCGTCTCACTCGAGACGGCGATCGCCTGCGCACCGGACCACGTGTCGGCCTATTCGCTCATCGTCGAACCCGGGACGAAACTCGCGCGCCAGATCCGCTCGGGCGTGGTGGGGACACCCGACGAGGACCTGCAGGCCGACATGTACGAGCTCGCCGACGATCTCCTCACCGAGGCCGGCTACGGCTGGTACGAGGTCAGCAACTGGGCGACGGACGACACACACCGCTCCCGGCACAACCTCTCCTACTGGACCGGCGAGGACTGGTGGGGTGTCGGCCCGGGCTCGCACAGTCACGTCGGCGGGGTGCGCTGGTGGAACGTCAAGCACCCGGCGGCGTACGCCCAGCGGATCGCGGCGGGGGAGTCGCCGGCCGCCGGGCGGGAGACCCTGGACGACGAGACGCGGGAACTCGAACGCATCCTGCTGCTCACCCGCACGCGGGACGGCATCCCGATCCGGACGCTCGCCCCCGAGGCTCGTACGGCGGTCGCCGGGCTCATCGCCGAGGAACTGGTCGACGCACGGCAGGCCCTGCTCGGACGGCTGGAGCTCACGCGCCGCGGACGGCTCCTCGCCGACGCGGTCGTCCGCCGTCTGGTCGGCGACTGACCCTGCCCGAGGCGTAGAACAGCCCCGCCCGGCGGACCGGACGGGGCTGTGCTCGTACTCGACGGATCAGGCCTTGATGAACTGGATCGTGAGCGGGTAGCTGTACAGCTCACCCTTGTTCGCCTTGATCGCGGCGATGATGCTGAACACGATCACGACGACGTAGACGGCGATGATGATGAACAGACCCACGACGACGATCGTCAGGATCGAGCCGACCACGAGCGCGATCAGCATCGTCAGCTGGAAGTTCAGCGCGGTGAGCGTGTGCGCCTTGATGAACGGGCCGCGGTCCTTGAGGACCAGGTAGCCGATCAGCGGGGGGATGAATCCGAAGAAGATCCCACCGATGTGGATGAGCGTCGACCAGAGCTTCTCGTCCGACGGGCTCATGGGCTGAGCTGCTGCGTACGGCTGCTGGTACTGCGGGGCGCCTGCGGGCGGCGGCGGGTAGGAGCCGGCAGCGGGCGGCGGCGGCGCGTAGCCACCGGCGGGCGGGGGCGGGTAGGCGCCTGCGGGCGGCTGCTGCGGAGCTGCGGGAGGGGGCGTCGCGCCATCTCCTGCAGGCGGAACCGACCCGCCCTTCGCTGGGTCGACGGGCGGCTGAGCGTTCGGATCGGACATCTTCGCACCTTTCACGGAGAGTGATATTCAATTGGTCCAGCTGAGCGTATCGCACCAGGTGTCGCTCATCAGGGACCCACGCCTGCGGCCAACGGTATTCCCGCGGCACGGGGCCGCGCAAGGGACGGCTGCGCGGAGGCCACGATATGATTGGCAGTCAGGGTCTTCGAGTGCTGATGGTCGGCGCTCCGAGGTGGATGACGGGAGGAGATCGAGATGGTGTCGGATCGCGGTCTCGAAGTGCTCCGCGTCATCGTGCAGGACTACGTCGCCTCGCGAGAGCCCGTCGGGTCCAAGACGATCGTCGACCGCCACTCCTTCGGGGTCTCCGCAGCCACCATCCGCAACGACATGGCGCAGCTCGAGGACGAAGAGCTCATCGCTGCCCCCCACACCTCCTCCGGCCGGGTGCCGACCGACAAGGGCTACCGGATGTTCGTCGACCACCTGGCCGACCGCCGTCCGCTGAACAACGCCCAGCGGACGGCGATCGAGACCTTCCTCGGTGCGTCCGGCGACCTCGACGAGGTCCTGCACCGCACGGTGCGGCTGCTCTCACAGCTGACGAACCAGGTCGCGCTCGTGCAGTACCCGATGTTCTCCCGGGCACGTGTCCGGCATCTCGAATTGGTGAGCGTCACCCCGAACCGTGTGCTCGCGGTCATCATCCTCGACAACGGCCGCGTCGAGCAGCGGCTCATCGAGACGGAGAGCCCGGTCGACGACGACCTCATCTCGCGTCTCCGCTCGCTGTGCAACGAGGCGGTCGCGGGCCGTCCACTCCTCGACGCCCACGACGCGATCGGCGACGTCCCCGCCGACATCGCCGATCTCGACCGCGCGGCGGCCGTCCGCATCGTCGACGCGGTGCGCGAACAGCTCTCGGCGCAGCGCCAGGACCGCCTCGTCATGGCCGGCGCCGCCAACCTCGCCCGCACCGAAGACGACTTCCCCGGCAGCATCTATCCGGTCCTGGACGCCATCGAGCAGCAGGTCGTGCTGCTCCGGCTCTTCGGTGAGATGGAGTCCGAGCGCGACGGCGTGGTCGCCAGCATCGGGCGGGAGAACGCGTCGTTCGGCCTCGAGACCACGAGCGTCCTCGCCGGGAACTACCGTTCCTCTGGTGGCGAAATCGCCCGGCTCGGCGTCCTCGGCCCCACGAGAATGGACTACGCGAGCAACATGGCTGCGGTCCGCGCCGTCGCCAGGTACCTCTCGCGCATCCTCGACGCCGAGTGACGCATCCTCGTCGCGTCCCCCAACACCTTCCGCACCTCGAACGAAAGGCCCTCAGTGGCTGACTACCCCGACCACTACGCAGCACTCGGTGTCGCCAAGGAGGCGACGCCCGAGGAGATCAAGAAGGCGTACCGCCGCCTCGCTCGCGAACTGCACCCCGATGTGAACCCGGGTTCCGACGCCTCAGAGCGGTTCAAAGAGGTCACCCACGCCTACGACGTGCTGAGCGACCCCAAGCAGCGCCAGCAGTACGACCTCGGTCCGCAGGCGGGTGGGTTCGGCGGAGGTGACGCCGGGTTCGGCGGCTTCGGCGACATCTTCGACACCTTCTTCGGCGGGGGTGGCCAGCAGCGCGGACCCAAGTCCCGCCGCGCACGCGGCGAGGACGCTCTGTTGCGCGTCGAACTCGACCTCGACGAGGTCATCTTCGGCACCCACCGCGACCTCGAGGTCGACACCGCCGTGCTCTGCAGCACCTGCAACGGCTCCTGCTGCCAGCCCGGCACCTCACCGGTGACCTGCGACATCTGTCACGGCACCGGCTCCATCCAGCGGGCCGTCCGCTCGCTGCTCGGCAACGTCATGACCTCGGCGCCCTGCGGCACCTGCCGCGGCTACGGCACGATCATCGCGACCCCGTGCGTCACCTGCCAGGGTCAGGGCCGGCTCCGTGCCCGCCGCACCGTCTCGGTCGACATCCCGGCCGGTGTCGACACCGGTCTGCGTCTGCAGATGCCGGGGAGCGGCGAGGTCGGCCCGGCAGGCGGCCCGAACGGCGACCTCTACCTCGAGATGAAGGTCAAGCACCACGACGTCTTCAGCCGCGACGGCGACGACCTGTTGTGCACGCTCGAAGTCCCGATGACCGACGCCATCCTCGGCCGCCAGGTCACCGTCCACGCGCTCGACGGCGACGTCGAGGTCGAGCTGCGACCGGGCGTTCAGAGCTCGGAGGTCATCACGGTCAAGGACCGCGGCGTCACGCGCCTCCGCGGGAACAGCCGGGGTGACCTCAAGATCGGCGTCCAGGTCGTCACCCCGACGAAGCTCGACCACCGCGAACGCGAGCTGATCAAGAGCTTCGCCTCGGGACGACGCCAGGGTGCTCCGGCGCTCGCGCAGTTCCAGCAGGGCCTGTTCGCGAAGATCCGCGACCGCTTCCACGGCGTCGGTTGAGATGAGTTCGCTGTACCTCCGCGAGGACCTCGAATCGACCGGTGTCGGCGACTCGGTGACCCTCCGTGGGCCCGAGGCGAAGCACGCCGTCGCCGTGAGTCGGCTGCGGGTCGGCGAGACGACGTCGATCGGCAACGGTCGTGGCCTGATCGCGACCGGACCGGTCGTGCGCAGCGAGCCGGGCGAGTTGGAGATCCGCGTCGAATCGGTCGTGGTGCATCCGGAGAACCGTCCCGGGCTCGTCCTCGTGCAGGCGCTGGCCAAGGGCGATCGCGACGAACTCGCCATCCAGGCGGCGACCGAGCTGGGTGTCGACCGCATCGTCCCGTGGGGTGCCGAGCGCAGCATCTCCAGGTGGCAGGGCGACAAAGCGGTCAAGGGCCGTGCGCGCTGGCAGCTCATCGTGCGCGAGGCGTCGAAGCAGTCGATCCGCGCCCGGGTACCTGAGGTGGCCGAGGTCGTCGACACCCGTGGACTCGCGGCGATCGTCGCCGGCCGGACCGTCCTCGTCCTCGAACCCAGCGCGGCACTCGCGCTCTCGGAGCTCGACCCGTCGGCACTGCTCGTCGAGGAACTCGTCCTCGTCGTCGGTCCGGAGGGCGGCATCTCGCCGACGGAGCGGGAGCGGCTCGAAGCGGCCGGCGCGATCGAGGTCCGGATCGGCTCGGGCGTCCTGCGCACCTCGACGGCAGGGCCTGCGGCGATCGCCGCCCTCAACGTGCTGCTCGGTCGGTGGTGACGATCCAACAGCCCGCGCACGAGGCCGCCACGAACCTTAGACTGGTGGACATGAGTGAAGCACCGTCGGTATTCAGCCGCATCGTGTCGGGGGAGATCCCGACGACCCTCCTCGCCGAGACCGATCGGGTGATCGCGTTCGCCGACATCGCACCACAGGCGCCCGTGCACCTCCTCGTCGTCCCGAAGACCGCCGAGTACCGCGACGTCGTGGAGTTGGCCGCTGGCGACCCCTCCTTGCTCGCTGAGATGGTCGAGGTGGCGTCGTCGCTCGCGAAGGAGCACACCGGTGGCGAGTTCCGACTCGTCTTCAACACCGGCGAGTCCGCCGGGCAGACGGTCTTCCACGTGCACGCGCATGTCCTCGGTGGTCCCCTGCAGGAGGGCACCCTTGGCGGAGCCTGAGTCCTCGAACCCAGACCACCCCACCGCCGCTCGGCCGGAGGAGGTCGAGCACGTCCTCCTGGTGGACGGGCTCGCCATGGTCCGTCTCCTCGGCCCACAGGACCGACTCCTGACGACCGTCGAGCGCGAACACCCCGGTGTCTCGGTGCACGTGCGCGGCAATGAGATCACCATCACCGGCCCGGCGCCGCAGGCCGACGCCGCCAGACGACTCGTAGAGGAACTCATCACCATGGTCCGAGAAGGACACGACCCGGGGCCGGCGGAGGTCAGCACCTCCGCCCGCATGCTCGGGCAGGACGGCTCGGCCTCCCCGTCGGAGGTGCTCGGGCAGGTCATCCTCACCTCGCGTGGCAAGACGATCAAGGCGAAGACCGTCGGGCAGCGGGCGTACGTCGACGCGATCGACGAGAACACGATCGTGTTCGGCATCGGCCCGGCCGGTACCGGCAAGACGTATCTCGCGATGGCGAAGGCTGTGCAGGCGCTGCAACGCAAGGAGGTCAACCGGATCATCCTGACGCGCCCGGCCGTCGAGGCCGGCGAGCGACTCGGGTACCTCCCGGGCACGCTGACGGACAAGATCGACCCGTACCTGCGTCCGCTCTACGACGCGCTCAACGAGATGATGGACCCGGAGATCGTCCCGAAGCTCCTCGCGGCCGGCACGATCGAGGTCGCACCGCTCGCCTACATGCGCGGCCGGACCCTCAACGACTCGTTCATCGTCCTCGACGAGGCGCAGAACACCACGCCGGAGCAGATGAAGATGTTCCTCACCCGGCTCGGGTTCGGGTCCAAGATCGTCGTGACCGGCGACGTCACGCAGATCGACCTGCCGACCGGCGCGTCCGGTCTGCGACTCGTGACCCGCGTGCTCAAGGACGTCGACGACATCCACTTCTCCCAGCTCACGAGCGAGGACGTCGTCCGCCACACCCTCGTCGGTCGGATCGTCGACGCCTACGGCGAGTACGACGCCGTCCGACAGGCGCAGCGGTTCGAGCGCGAGCAGGCCGCCGAGTTCGCCAACCGCGCCGAGCGTCGCGGCGCCGCCAGAGACCACCAGCCGAAGCGAGGACGCTCATGACCATCGAGATCAACAACGAGTCCGGCGTCGCCGTCGACGAATCGCGCATCCTCGCCCTGGCGTCGTTCGCGCTCGACGCGATGCATGTGAGCCCCGATGCCGAGCTCGCCATCGTCCTGGTCGACGAGGGCGCCATGGAGCAGTTGCACGTCCAGTGGATGGACGAGCCGGGACCGACCGACGTCCTGAGCTTCCCGATGGACGAGCTCCGTCCCGGCACCGAGGAGAACCCGACGCCGCCCGGGCTGCTCGGCGACATCGTGCTCTGCCCGCAGGTCGCCGAGACGCAGGCGGCCGCCGCGAAGCACTCGACGATGGACGAACTCCAGCTCCTCACCTGCCACGGTGTGCTCCACCTGCTCGGGTACGACCACGCGGAGCCCGACGAGGAGAAGGAGATGTTCGGTATCCAGCGGGACATCCTCCTCGCCTTCGCGCTCCAGGAGAGACGACGCAGCAGCTGATGTCCCTCGTCGCCGTCTTCGTCATCGTCGCGTTCCTGCTCGTCGCGTTCGCGGGTCTCATGGCCGCAGCCGACGCCGCGATCGGCGTCCAGTCGGGTGCGGACATCCTCGACCTCGCAGAGGGCGCCCGCTCGGGATCCGCGCTCCGCGCCATCGCGGCCGATCCGGGTGCGCACGTCAACGCGATCAACTTCATCCGGATCCTGGCCGAGACCACGGCCGCCGTCCTCGTCACGCTCGCACTGGCCTCGTCGATCGACGAGTTGTGGCTCGTCCTCGTCCTCGCGGTCGTCATCATGACCGGCACCTCCTTCGTGCTCGTCGGTGCGAGCCCGCGAGGCGTCGGACGGACCCACGCGAGCGGAGTGCTGCGCTTCAGTGCCCCCGCCATCCGTGCCGCACGGGTGGTCCTCGGCCCGGTCGCGAACGTCCTCGTCTCCCTGGGCAACCGGGTGACCCCGGGGTTGCCCCGTTCGGTCTCCTTCACCTCGGAGGAGCAGTTGCTGAGCATGGTCGACGAGGCTGCCGCGCACTCGGTCCTCGAGGAGGACGACCGCGAGCTCATCCACTCGATCTTCGAGTTCAACGAGACGCTCGTCCGCGAGGTGATGATCCCGCGCACCGACCTCGTGAGTCTGCAGCGCGATCTCAGCGTGCGCGAGGCGCTCGAGGTGTTCCTGGAGACGGGGATCTCGCGGGCGCCCGTCAGCGACGGCGACATCGACGATCTGGTCGGCATCCTGTACCTGAAGGACCTGGTCCGCGCGATGTTCGGTGGCGACGGCGTCACCGAGGTGGGTTCGATCGAGCCGCTCCTGCGGCCGGCGAGCTTCGTACCCGAGTCCAAGAAGGCCGATTCGCTCCTGCAGCAGATGCAGAAGGAGTCCAACCACATCGCGATGGTCGTCGACGAGTACGGCGGCATCTCCGGTCTCGTCACCCTCGAGGACCTCATCGAGGAACTCGTCGGCGACATCTCCGATGAGTACGACACCGACACCCCCGAGATCACCGATCTGCACGACGGACGGTTCCGGGTCGACGCCCGCCTGCCGGTCGACGAGCTGGGGGAGTTGTTCGGCCTCGAGCTCGACGACGACGACGTCGACTCCGTCGGCGGGCTCCTCGCGAAGGCCCTCGGGAGGTTGCCCGTGGTCGGATCGACGGTGTCGACCAACGGCCTCGAACTCACCGCCGAGCGGGTCGAGGGGCGGCGGGGACGCATCCTCACCGTCATCGCCCAGCGCGACGCCCAGCTGCAGGACGCCCAGCAGGCGTCCACCGACCATCGGGAGCACCCATGAACGACACCACCCCTCCGTCCGACTTCCGAGCGGGGTTCGTGTCCTTCGTCGGGCGTCCGAACGTCGGCAAGTCCACGCTGACCAACGCCCTGGTCGGGGAGAAGGTCGCGATCACGAGTTCGAAGCCGCAGACCACGCGTCGCGCGATCCGCGGGGTCGTCCACCGCGACCACGGCCAGCTCATCGTCGTCGACACCCCCGGCATCCACCGCCCGCGCACGCTGCTCGGCCAGCGGCTGAACGATCTCGTGCAGTCCACGCTCTCCGACGTCGACGTCATCGGGTTCTGCATCCCAGCCAACGAGAAGCTCGGCCCGGGCGACCGCTTCATCAACGAGTCGCTCGACGGCTTCCCGCGCGCGAAGAAGGTTGCGATCGTCACGAAGACCGACACCGCCAGCCGGACGACGATCGCGGAGCAGCTGCTCGCGATCTCGGAACTCCGAGACTGGGACGCGGTCATCCCGCTGTCCGCGGTGACCGACGACCAGCTCGACATCCTCGTCACCGAGGTCACGAAGCTCATGCCGCTGTCGGAACGCCTCTACCCGACCGAGGCCACCACTGACGAGACGGTCATCGACCGCGTGTCCGAACTCATCCGCGAGGCCGCGCTCGAGGGCATCCAAGACGAGCTGCCCCACTCGCTCGCGGTGACCATCGACGACATGATCCCGCGCGAGGGGACCGACCTGCTCGACATCTACGCGAACGTGTTCGTGGAGCGCGACAGCCAGAAGGCGATCATCATCGGGAAGGGCGGTTCCAGGCTCCGAGAGGTCGGTGCCCGGGCCCGCGCCGGGATCGAGCCGCTCGTCGGATCTCGGGTCTTCCTCTCCATCCGCGTCAAGGTCGCGAAGGACTGGCAGCGCGACCCGAAACTGCTCGGTCGCCTGGGATTCTGACCGGGGATCGATCGCCCGTCGGTGCCGTGCGCCCGCGCGGGTCTGCGCGGGAGTTCTCCGTTGCCTGAATGTGACTTGCGTGTCTGCTTTGGGCCCGCTGTGGAACCCGTCGTCTGGCCGACAGGCTCGCGAGCGCGCGGACATACTGGTCCTCGGGGTCGCGAGAAGGAGTCCGAGTGTTCGACTGGTTGCTGGCCATCAGGCTGGATCGTCCGGAGCTCCTCGTCTGGGTCTGCGGTGCCGCCGTCCTCCTGGCGATCGTCCTGTTGACCGGGCGCCGAACGGTTCGCGGCTGGCTGACGATGATGCTCGTGGCGAGCGGTGGAGCGCTCCTCGCCTATGCCACGGCCTGGTTGCTCGGTGACGTGCTCGACGTCTTCGGGATCGAACTGACGCCGGTCACCCGGGCGTGGGCGGCGGTCGGATTCGCCGGTGCCGCCCTCGCGATCGCGGCGATCGTGCGGACCCGTGCGTGGCGGGTCGTCGTGGCGAGCCTCGCCATCCCAGCCTTCCTGCTCATCGGGGCGATCGGCGTGAACCAGGACTTCGGTGAGTTCGCGACGGTGCGGGCGGCGCTGGGGATCAGCCCGTACCAGTCGTTCTCGGCCCTGCCGGCCGCCCGGGGGACGACGACGACGTGGCAGCGACCCGCCGACCTGCCCAGCGGCGGGCGGGTCGAACACGTGGACATCCCGGCGACGACCTCCGGGTTCGCCCACCGGGACGCGCTCGTCTATCTGCCACCGGCCGCCCTGACCGCACACCCGCCGGCACTGCCCGTCATCGAGGCGTTCAGCGGTCAGCCGGGAGAGCCTGCCGACCTGTTCGCCTCGGCTGGGATCGCGGGGATCCTCGACCGCTTCGCCGCCTCGCATGCGGGTCTCGCACCGATCGTGGTCGTGCCCGACCAGCTCGGCGCTCCAGACCGCAACCCGATGTGTGTCGATGGACCGCTCGGCAACTCGGCGAGCTACCTCACGGTCGACGTCCCCGCGTGGATTTCGACGCACCTCCCGGTGTCCGCATCGCGGACGGACTGGTTCATCGCCGGGTTCTCGCAGGGAGGGACCTGTTCCATCCAGCTCGGTGCCGCGCACCCTGGACGCTACGGCGGCATCCTCGACATCTCGGGGGAGGTCGTCCCGTCCATCGGACCGACGACGATCGCACAGGGCTTCAGCGGGTCGGCGACGGCGTACGAGGCTGCGGCCCCCTCGGCGATCCTCGCCGCACACACCCCGTACGCGGACACCGTCGGCGTCTTCGGCTACGGCAGCGACGACAGCCGCTACGGTCCCGGCGTCCGACGGGTCGCCGCGATGGCCTCGGCCGCCGGCATACGGACGACGACCTTCGTCTCCGACGGGACCGCGCACGACTGGCACACCGTCCACACGGTGTTCGAGCGGGCGCTCCCCGTGATCGCCGCACGATTCGGGCTCGCCTGATGCGCGCGGGGAGGGCGACGCCGTTCGGCCGACTCGTGACCGGCGTGCTCAGGTCGGTGCCGATGAGCATCGGGATCACGGCGCTGGTGCTCGTCGTCAGTGCGTTCGTGTGGCGCACGCCGCCGGTGGCTACGCCCGCCTGGCGGTCGGCGATCCGTGAGGCGGCCGGCGTGGGGTACGAGCAGGTCGTGGTCGACGGACACTGGTGGGCGCTCCTGACCGGTGCCCTGGGAACCGACGGGGTGCTCGGGCTCCTCGCCTTCCTGCTGATCGGCGTCCCCGCGCTGGTGCTCGCCGAGCGACGGTTCGGCGCCGCCAAGACGCTCCTGGCGGTGCTGGTGACCGCGGTCGCCGGGAACGCGCTCGCCATCGGGCTCCAACTCCTCGGCACGCTCGGCGGCGAGTTCTGGAGCGGCGAGGTCGCCCGCATCGTGGCATTCGACCCGGTGGCCGGCGCCCTCGGTGCCCTCGCCGCGTCGAGTGCGTTCCACGGGCCGCTCTGGCGTCGGCGCATCCGCGCGTTCGTCGTCGTCGGCGCCCTGATCGTGCTGCTGTACTCGGGACTCCCGCAGGATCTCGCACGACTGTTCGCAGCGCTGGTCGGCGTCCTGCTCGGGGTCGTGCTCGCCGGTACCACCCCGTCGGTGCGACGCGTGCGGAGCTCGCACCACGAGACCCGGGTGCTCCTGGCGTCCGTCGTCGCGATGATGGGCGTCGGACCGCTCATCACCTTCCTCTCCGGCAGGCACCTCGGTCCGCTCGCGCCGCTCGTGCTCCTGCTCGAACAGAACATCCCGGACGCCGGACGAGTCATCGGGCAGTGCCGTACGGTCGGCGTGTCAGCACAGTGCCTGCGTGACCTCACGCTGGTACGCGTCGACGGCTTCGGAGCGGTGCTCCTCTCGGTGGTCCCCATGATCGCCCTGCTCTTCGCAGCGTGGGGCCTGCTCCGTGGCAGACGCTTCGCGGTCTGGTTCGCCACGGCGATCATGGTGTCCTTCGCCGTCCTGAGTGCGCTGTCGCTCGGAGCGGGGGTGCGACTCCACCCGACGGGACACCCCTCCTCGTTGCTCGGGACGGGGCACGGCGCGCAGCAGCGGTCCGTCGAGATCGCGATCGCGCTGTGGGCGGCGATCCTGCTGCCGCTCGTCGTGGCGACGCTCCTGGTCGTGCTCCGTCGTGGGTTCCCCGTGCGGGCCACCCGACGCAGCGCCTGGGGGTATCTCGCCCTGGTCGGCGCGTCGTGGGTCGTGCTCGCCGCGCTCTTCGTGGTCGTCGCCCTGCTCCAGCCTGGAGGATTCTCGCCGAGGCCCGACGTGTGGGAGGTCCTCCGTGCGGCGCCGGAGCGCTTCGTCCCCGCCGCGTACCTGCGGAACGTCCTTCCGGGCTTCGTGCCGGTCGCCCCGCTCACCGGCGTGGTGTTCCACGCCGTCGGACCCGTCTGGTGGAGCATCATCCTGCTCGGCGCGGTCTGGCCGCTGAGCCGGGTCGCGAACGCCATCGCGCCGGCCGACGAGCGTCGGCTGCGCGAGCTCCTGGCCGAGGGTAGCGACTCCATCGGGCACATGGCCACCTGGCCGGGCAACCTCACCTGGTTCGACCCGCAGCGCAGCGCGGGCATCGCCTACCGGATCGTCGCCGGGGTCGCGGTCACCACGGGCGGCTTCTTCGGGAGGGACCGCCACGAACAGGGGGTCCTCGAGCGGTTCATCGAGCACTGCGAGGACTCGGGCCTGACGGTGGCGTTGTACAGCGTGGACGAGGAGACCGCAGCAGCGCTCCACCGGATCGGTTGGCGCACCGTCCAGGTCGCCGAGGAGACGGTCCTGCACCCGCAGGGCTGGAGCATGGTCGGCAAGCGCTGGCAGGACATCAGATCCTCCGTCAACCGGGCCGACCGCGCGGGGATCACCGCCGTCTGGTCCACCTACGGGGCGCTCGGCGTCGGGCTCGCGGCGCAGATCGCCGAGATCTCCGAGGAGTGGGTCGCCGAGCGGAAGCTGCCCGAGATGGGGTTCACCCTCGGTGGGATCGACGAGCTCGTCGACGAGGAGGTCCGGCTCCTGCTCGCGGTCGACGAGCAAGGACGGCTGCACGGCGTCACGAGTTGGCTCCCGGTGCGGCGCGACGGTCAACTGGTCGGTTGGACCCTCGACTTCATGCGGCGTCGGACGGACGGCATGAACGGCGTCATGGAGTTCCTCATCGCCGAAGCCGCCGCTCGGTTCAAGGAGGACGGCATGGAGGAGATGAGCCTCTCCGGGGCTCCGCTCGCGCGCTCGAGGAGCACCGAGCAACCGGAGACGGACGGGATCGACCGGGTCCTGACGTACCTCGGGAACGTGCTCGAACCCGTCTACGGGTTCCGCTCGCTCCTCGCCTTCAAGGGCAAGTTCCAACCGGAGGAGCGTCCGCTCGTGCTCGGCTACGCGGACCCCCTGACCCTCCCGGCGATCGGCATCGCGGTCGGGCGCGCCTACCTCCCGGACGTGTCCGTGCGAGACCTCGCCTCGCTGGTCACCTGACCGGCGGCGCGGGGGAGTGCTATGCTGACGACGTGTTCTCCGGTCTGCTCCTCCTTAGCTGCCGCGACGAGTCCTAGTTCCAGGCCTCCCTCGTCGCGGAGTTCGTCGTTGGCTCACCCCCAATCCCACGAGGAGATCCCAGGATCATGAAGAACACCCAGACTCCATCAGGCATGCCGGTCCACCGCTACCGCGCCTACCAGGACCAGTTCAGCGTCTCGCTGCCCGACCGCACGTGGCCCGACCGTCGCATCACCGAGGCCCCGCGCTGGTGCGCCGTCGACCTCCGCGACGGCAACCAGGCCCTCATCGACCCGATGAGTCCGGAACGTAAGCGCATCATGTTCGACCTGCTCGTGAAGATGGGCTACAAGGAGATCGAGGTCGGGTTCCCGAGCGCGAGCCAGACCGACTTCGACTTCGTCCGCAGCCTCATCGACGAAGGGGCGATCCCCGAGGACGTCACCATCCAGGTGCTGACCCAGGCCCGCGACCACCTCATCGAACGCACCTACGAGTCGCTGCGCGGCGCGAAGCAGGCGATCGTGCACCTGTACAACTCGACGAGCGTCCTGCAGCGCGACGTCGTGTTCCGCAGCGACAAGCAGGGCATCATCGACCTCGCCCTCCACGGCGCCCGGAAGTGCCGCGAGATGGAGTCGACGGTCCCCGGAACGCAGATCTACTACGAGTACTCGCCGGAGAGCTACACCGGTACCGAGCTCGAGTTCGCCGTCGACATCTGCAACCAGGTGGTCGAGGTCCTCGAGGCGACGCCCGACCGCAAGGTCATCATCAACCTGCCGTCGACGGTCGAGATGGCCTCGCCGAACGTCTACGCCGACTCGATCGAGTGGATGAGCCGCCACCTCGCCAACCGCGAGAACATCATCATCTCCCTGCACCCGCACAACGACCGCGGGACCGCGATCGCGGCAGCCGAGCTCGGCTACCTGGCCGGCGCCGACCGGATCGAAGGGTGCCTCTTCGGGAACGGTGAGCGCACCGGCAACGTCGACCTCGTCGCGCTCGGCATCAACATGTTCACGCAGGGTGTCGACCCGCAGATCGACTTCAGCGACATCGACGAGGTCAAGCGGACGGCCGAGCACTGCAACCAGCTGCCGGTGCACGAGCGGAGCCCGTGGGCGGGCGACCTCGTCTTCACGGCCTTCAGCGGTTCTCACCAGGACGCGATCAAGAAGGGCTTCGAGGCGATGTCCGTCGACGCCGTCTCCCAGGGCAAGGACGTCGCCGACCTCGAATGGGCCGTGCCGTACCTGCCGGTCGATCCGCAGGACCTGGGGCGCAGCTACGAGGCCGTGATCCGCGTGAACTCCCAGTCGGGCAAGGGCGGCGTCGCCTACCTGCTCAAGACCGATCACGCGATCGACCTGCCGCGTCGCCTGCAGATCGAGTTCTCCGGCGTCGTCCAGGCGAAGACCGACGCCGAGGGCGGCGAGGTGACGAGTAGCCAGATCTGGTCGATCTTCCAGGACGAGTACCTTCCGGCGACGGTCGCGGACGCCAAGTGGGGTCGGTTCGAACTGCAGTCCACGAAGACGTCGAGCGACCTCACCGGCACGGTGGTCCTCGAGGTCGCCCTTCGCGACGGCGAGCGGGTCGAGGAGCGCACCTCGACCGGCAACGGTCCGATCGCGGCCTTCCTCAACCTGCTCTCCGGGCGCGGCATCGAGGTCACGCTGTACGACTACGTGGAGCACACGCTGAGCGCCGGAGGCGACGCCGAGGCGGCCGCCTATGTCGAGCTCCAGGTGAACGACCAGCGCCTCTGGGGCGTCGGCATCGACGGCGACATCGCGACGGCCTCGCTCAAGGCAGTGGTCTCGGCCGTCAACCGTGCCGTGCGCACGCAGGTCGAGGCGCGGGAACTGGCCTCCATCTGACGACGCCGCTGCGCCGGGTCGGCCTTCGGGTCGGCCGGGCGCGGCGTCCCGCTCCGCGGCGTACGCCGGGAGGATGATCTTTCCGGGTGACGACCGATCCGTCAGCGGTCAGGTCGTACGGTTGGAGGATGTTCCGCACGCTCCGGCCCGGCCAGCTGGCCCTCGACATCGCGCTGCCATCGGTGCTGTTCATCCTCACCGCCGCTGCGTACACGACGCGCCCGGCCGGGTACACCATCGTCCTGCTCGGCATGTGCGGTGCACTGGCGCTCCGCCGGCTCGCTCCGGCGATCGCGCTGTCCGTGGCCTGGGCCGCTGCGCTGCTGCAGCTCATCCTCCTGCTCGCGCCGGATCCCGCGAACTTCGCGATCCCGGTCGTGCTCTACGCCGCGGCGAGTTACGGCGGCCGGGTGGTGCGATGGGTCTCCTTCGCATCCGCGTTCGTCGGTGCCGCGCTCATCGCGTTCTACGTGATCGTCGTCCCGAGTTGGACCACGGGCATCGGCGCGGAGATCAGTACCTTCGGTCTGGCGAACGACATGACACCGGTCGCGCAGGTGACGGTCGGACTGTTCATGTTCCTCGCGTTCGCCGCCTTCTTCGGCCTCGCTTGGACCGCAGGCGTCCTCATGCGCACGTGGCGGCTCGCCCGCGAAAGCCGCCAGGCGCAACTCCTGGCCGAGCGCGACGTCGCCGTGGAGCAGGAGCGCAACCGGATCGCGCGCGACATGCACGACGTGGTCGCGCACTCCCTCGCCGTCGTCATCGCCCAGGCCGACGGGGCCCGCTATGCGCTGGCCGCGGACCCGGATTCGGCCGACCAGGCCTTGCGGACGATCTCGAGCATCTCCCGAGAAGCCCTCGCCGATGTCCGGGTGCTCCTCGCGCAGTTGCGGTTCCAGCAGACCGAGGGCCCGCAGCCGGTCATGGCCGACCTCGAGCGGCTCTACGAGCAGTTGCGCGGAGCCGGACTCGACGTGGTGGTCCAGAACCACGGTCAGGAACGACCGGTGGCGACCGGTTCGCAGCTCGCCGTGTACCGCATCATCCAGGAGGCACTCACGAACGCGCTCCGACACGGCGACCATCGTGGGCCGATCGACGTCCATCTCGACTGGACCGGACCCGAGCTGCAGCTCTGGGTCGTCAACCGCGCGAAGCTCGAACCGCCGAAGGCCGGCACGGGGCACGGCCTCGCCGGGATGAACGAGCGCGCTACGCTGGCAGGCGGCAGGTTCGGGACGACCCTGGTGGACGGTCTCTTCACCGTCTACGCATCGATCCCGTACGCGACGGTGGGAGTGACGAGATGACCGATCCGAGTGACGCGACGGCAGCGGGGGCGATCACGATCGCGCTGGTCGACGACCAGGCGCTCTTCCGAGGCGGGATCCGGATGCTCATCGGTTCGCAGCCGGACCTGCGCGTCGTCGGCGAGGCCTCCGACGGGCGTCAAGCGGTCGAACTGGCCGCACGGACACGTCCGCAGGTCATCCTCATGGACGTCCGGATGCCGGTCATGGACGGGATCGAGGCGACGAAGACGATCCTGGCGGAGGCGGATGCGCGCGGGAGCGAGCGTCCTCGGATCGTCGTGCTGACCACCTTCGACCTCGATGAGGCGGCCGCGACGGCCATCCGAGCCGGTGCCAGTGGATTCCTCCTCAAGGACGCGGAGCCGGAATTCCTCCTCGCAGCGATCCGCACCGTCCATGCCGGGAACGCGGTCATCGCCGCGTCGGCCACCCGCGAGCTGTTCGAGCACTTCCAGCAGGCGCCGGCCGCTCCGGCCGCACCGCAGCGCTATGCCGAGCTCACGGCGCGCGAGCGCGAGATCTTCCTCCTCGCGGCGCGCGGATTGAGCAACTCCGAGATCGCCGCCGCCGAGTTCCTCAGCGAGGCGACCGTGAAGACGCACATCAGCCGGATCTTCGCGAAGCTCGAGGTGCGCGACCGGGTCCAGCTCGTCGTGTTCGCCTTCGAGCACGGCCTGGTCTGACGGCGGTCAAACGGGCAACCGCGGAGTGATCGAGGATCATCCCCAGGATGTACCCGGGTCGCTCGTGCGCCCGACGCGCACCCGGCGCCTCGCTCCGTAGCTTCGGAGTATGACCACTTCAGCACAGCCGTCCGTCGTCGCCAGCGTCCACGGACTCAGGAAGAGCTACGGACCCGCCGACAACCAGGTCGTCGCCCTCGACGGCGTCGACCTCGAGATCGAACGGGGCCGGTTCACCGCCATCATGGGCCCCAGCGGTTCGGGTAAGTCGACGCTCATGCACATCATGGCGGGCCTCGATCAGGCCACCGCGGGGCGGGTGCGTCTCGGCGACCAGGACATCACGGACCTCGACGACGGGCAGCTCACGATCCTCCGTCGGCGTCGTGTCGGGTTCGTGTTCCAGGCGTTCAACCTGGTGCCGACGCTCGACGTCGCGGCCAACATCCGGCTGCCCTTCGAACTCGACGCCCGCCGTCCGACCGGTGAGGAGCAGAGCTGGATCGACGTGCTCGTGAGCACGCTCGGACTCGCGTCCCGACTCGGGCACCGTCCGCACGAACTCTCGGGTGGACAGCAGCAGCGGGTCGCGATCGCGCGTGCCCTGGCCACGCGACCCGAGCTGCTCTTCGCGGACGAACCGACCGGCAATCTCGACTCCCGCACCGGGCGGAGCGTCCTGGCCCTGCTGGCGGCGGCCAGCACCGAATACGGGCAGAGCATCGCGATGGTGACGCACGACCCGATCGCCGCAAGCTACGCGGATCGGATCGTGTTCCTCGCGGACGGCCGGGTGGTCGAGGACCGTCCCCGATCGACCCCCGAGGAGATCTCGGCGCTCATGCTCGGCATGGAGCGTGCGGCATGAGCCGGGCGGACCTCGGGCCCCGGGCCCGCGAGCATCGCGCGAGCCTTCTCGTCGCGACGCTCAGCGCCTCGTTCGGTGTCCTGTTGCTCATGGTGACGAGTGTGCTCTCCACGTTCATCCTGGCCGACGACGTGACCGGGTCCAGCGGCACCGTGGTGATCATGCTCATCCTCGCGGCCGCCGTGTTCGTCTCATTGGCGGTGTACGTCGGCGCGATCGTCACGGCGAACACCTTCGCCACGATCGTCGCCGGGCGGACGAGGACGATCGCGCTGCTCCGCCTGATCGGTTCGACGGCGCGATCGCAGCGTCGCGCCGTCGCGAGGGAGGGCGTCGTCGTCGGCCTGCTCGGCGGGGGAGCTGGGTTGCTCGTCGGGCTCCTCGCGACCTTCGCGCTCGTCCGGATCGGGGTCGCGACCGGTGTGCTGCCCGAGTTGCCGTACGCGATCGCCGAACCGGCCGTGCTCCTGCCGGTCATCGCGGTCGTCTTGACCACCTGGCTCGCGTCCTGGATCGGCGCGCGTCGCGTCCTGACGGTCACCCCCATGCAGGCGATCGGAGGATCGCAGGAGTTGAGTCGGGAGGAGGCCACCGCCCGGCCCGCCCGGAACGCGGTCGCGATCGGTCTCTTCGTGGTCGGTGTCCTGCTCCTGCTCGCCGGGGTCGGTGTCGGGCTCGTGTCGCCGCTCGGCGTGCTCATCGGAATCGTCGGCGGGATCGTCTCCTTCTCCGGCCTCGTGCTCGGTGCACACCTCGTGATGCCGCCGGCACTGCGGCTGGTCGGCCGCCTGTTCGGCACCTCCGCGACGGCTCGACTCGCCGCCGAGAACGCCGTGCGCTACCCGGAGCGCAGTTCCCGCACGACGATCGGACTGGTGATCGGCGTGACCCTCGTGACGATGTTCGCGGTCGCCGCGGCCAACTTCCAGGAGTTCGTGTTGAACGCACAGGCAGCGAATCCGGAGGTCTACGAAGGCACGCAGGCCGTGGTCGCGACGACCGTCGGCGTCTTCTCCGCCCTCATCGGACTGAGCGCGCTCATCGCCGCGGTCGGGATGGTCAACAACCTCTCGCTCAGCGTCCTGCAGCGCACCCGCGAACTCGGACTGCTCCGCGCACTCGGGTTCTCCGCGGCGCAGATCCGTCGCATGATCGTGATCGAGGCGGCGCAGCTGACCATCGCGGCCGTCGTCGTCGGACTCGTCCTCGGGACGTTCTACGGGTGGGCCGGCGCTCAGTCGATGCTCGGCGCGATCAACGGCTCGCCCGGCCTCATCTTCCCGGTCATCCCGTGGGCCATCGTCGCGGTGATCGTCGTGCTCGCCGCACTCCTGACGGCCGCGGCCTCGGTGGCCCCGTCACGTCGGGCGACCCGCATCGCACCCGTCGCGGCACTCGCGGTCGACTGAGACGACTCAGCCGCGCGTCGAGCGGCGCCAGATCCGCCATCCGCCGATCTGGCGCTGCTCGGGCAACGTCCACCCGAACCGGACGGCCAGGAGGCGGATCACCGCGGTCGAGGAGACACCGACGATCGCCGCGACCCCGAGTGGCGCACCGAAGGTCACGGCGAGGACGAGGAGGGCGGTCCCGACCGCGGCCGCCACGGCGTAGAGCGACCCGACGTGCATGAGGGCGACGGGGACGCCGAGCATGACGTCGCGGAGGACCGATCCACCGACGGCCGAGACGGTGCCGACGAAGATCGCCGGGATGACCGGCAGACCGGCTGCCAGGGCCTTGGTGGAACCGATCGCTCCGAACATGCCGATCGTCAGGGCGTCGAGACCGATGATGACGGGTCCGAGCCTCGTGATGGTGCGCAGGAGGAACATGCCGAGCAGTGCGGCCCCCGAGGCGACGGGGAGGTACCAGTTGTTCTGGAGGGACGCCGGCACCTGTCCGAGGAGGATGTCGCGGATGAGACCACCACCGAGTCCGACGACGACGCCGATGATGGCGACGCCGAGCCAGTCGAGCTGACGATCCTGGAACCGGGCCGCGAACATGGCACCCTGGACGGCGCCGATCGCGACCGCCGAGAGGTCGACCCACAGCGGAACGACGAAGAGGACCTCGTTCACGGCTTCATCTCTCCAGGCGCTCCTTCGATCCCCGACGGCGGTTCCCGGGTCACGTTGTCGGTGCGAGGCGGGATAATCGATGCGTGCCGGTATATCGAGACGAAGTGGTGGTGTTGCGGACCCACAAGCTCGGCGAGGCCGATCGCATCGTCACCATGCTCTCACGCAGCAGGGGCAAGATCCGGGCGGTCGCGAAGGGTGTCCGTCGCACGGGCTCGAAGTTCGGGTCCCGGCTCGAGCCGTTCATGGTCGCAGACGTGCAGTTCTACGAGGGCCGTAGTCTCGACACCATCACACAGGCCGAGTCGCTCGGTTCGTACGGCGCCGAGATCAGCGCCGACTACGGAAGCTACACGGCCGCGAGCGCGATGGTGGAGACGGCCGATCGCCTGACCGAGTCCGAGGGCTCCCTCCAGCAGTACCTGCTCCTCGTCGGCGCCCTGCGGTCGCTCTCGAAGCACGAGCACGGTCCGCGGCTCACGCTCGACTCCTACCTGCTCCGGGCGTTCTCGCTCGCCGGCTGGGCGCCGAGTTTCGGGGCCTGCTCGCGGTGCGGTACGGAGGGCGAGTACTCTCACGTGGTCGTGCAGCTCGGCGGGGTCGTCTGCGACGACTGCGCGCCCTCGGGCAGCCCTCGGCTGGACGCCGACACCCTCTCGCTCCTCGGAGCACTGCTCTCCGGTGACTGGGAGTACGCGGAGGCCGCCGCCGAGCAGACGGCTTCACGCGCGAGCGGGTTCACCGCCGCCTACGCGCAATGGCATCTGGAGCGCGGCCTGCGGTCGCTCGCGCACCTCGAACAGGATCGGAGCCGCGGGTGACCCCGAAGCCCTACACCCACCGCGACGCGGTGCCGTTCAAGCCGATCGATTGGACGGGGGAGGTCCCGCCATCGCTCGCGAAGGGTGAGGTGCCGTCGCACGTCGCGATCGTCATGGACGGCAACGGCCGGTGGGCGAACCGACGCGGGCTCACACGGGTCGAAGGGCACAAGGCGGGCGAGGCCGCACTCCTCGACGTCGTGGCCGGTGCCCTGCAACTCGGGATCAAGCACCTGTCGGTGTACGCGTTCTCGACGGAGAACTGGAAGCGCTCACCCGACGAGGTCCGCTTCCTCATGGGGTTCAACCGCGAGGTGCTCCATCGACGGCGCGACCAACTGAACGAGTGGGGCGTGCGCGTGCGCTGGTCGGGGCGTCGGCCGCGGTTGTGGACCTCCGTCATCAAGGAGCTCCAGACGGCGGAGGAGCTGACGCGCGGCAACGACCGCCTGACGCTCACCATGTGCGTCAACTACGGCGGGCGCAACGAGATCGTCGACGCGGTCCGCAGCATCGCCGACGACGTCGCCGCCGGCCGCATCAAGCCGTCGGCCGTCTCGGAGCGTCTCGTCCAGAGCCGGCTCTACCTGCCCGACCTGCCGGACGTCGACCTCTTCGTCCGGAGCTCCGGAGAGCAGCGCACCAGCAACTTCCAACTGTGGCAGTCGGCTTACGCGGAGATGGTCTTCCTCGACACCCTCTGGCCCGACTTCGGTCGGCGTCAGCTCTGGGAGGCCGTCGAGCGGTACGCCGGACGCGACCGTCGCTTCGGCGGGGCGCGCGACGTGCCAGACGCCCCGGCGCCCCCGGGGGAATGAGCGACGGGTGTCGGTGGTTGGCCCTGACATGAGTGAACCCATCAAGATCGACATCTGGTCCGACATCGCCTGCCCGTGGTGCTACATCGGCAAGCGCAAGTTCGAGCGGGGTGCGGCGGAGTTCGCACAGCTCGGCGACGGACGCGAGGTCGAGGTCGAGTACCACTCCTTCGAGCTGGCACCCGACACCCCGGTCGACTTCGACGGCACCGAGATCGACTTCCTCGTGAAGCACAAGGGCATGCCGGCCGACCAGGTGCAGCAGATGCTCGATCGGGTGACGGGGATCGCCTCGGACGCCGGTCTCGAGTACGACTTCGGCATCCTCCAGCACACGAACACGGTGAAGGCGCACGAGCTCCTGCACCTCGCCAAGGCGGAGGGGAAGCAGCTCGAGATGACCGAGCGCCTCCTGCGTGCCTACTTCACCGAAGGCCGTCATGTCGGTCGCATCGAGGACCTCGCCGACCTCGCCGTCGAGGTGGGGCTCGACCGGTCCGCCGTGGTCTCGGCGCTGGAATCCGGCCAGTACACGCAGGCGGTCCGCGAGGACCAGGCGGCGGCACAGGGGTACGGCATCCAGGGCGTCCCGTTCTTCGTCATCGACGGTGCCTACGGGGTGTCCGGGGCGCAGGAGGCGGCCGCGTTCACGCAGGTCCTCGAGCAGGTCTGGACGGAACGCGCGAGCACCGAGCCGGTGCAGGCGTGAGCGCGGAGACGACGTCGCCTGAGCGCAGCGTCGATGATCAGCAGCCCGCGACGGTCCGGCCGGCGCTCCGACTCCTCGGGGGCGACGCCGTGGTCTGCGAGGGCGACAGTTGCCTCGTGCTCCCGCCGGAGCCGGCTCAGGACTGAGGGTCCTCCGGCTCGGTGAGGTCCGCGGTGACGGCGCCGATGGCGGTGAGGTACTCCGCCGCGTCGACGAAGGCGCTCCACCCGTGCTCGCCGGCGCCGATCGAGATGCGCCCACCGCGCTCGAGGATGCGCTCGTCCGCGTAGACGGGGAGTGGAGCGCTCGCACCCAGGACGGTGATGGTGCCCCGCTCGTAGCCGGTCGCCTGGAACGCGGTCGCCGCGTCCGGCATCGCGAGCTTGTTCACACCGAGCAGCGTGCGGAACGGCGGCCAGGAGATCTTGCGGCCGCCCGGCACGAGGGCGAAGAGGTAGTCGCCGCTGCGACGCTTCACGACGATCGTCTTGACGATGTCCGCGGGCTCGATGCCGAGCAGCTCCGCCGCCTCGTGGAGACTGCGCGCGGGCGGTCGCTCGACCAGCTCCACGTCGAGACCGAGTGCGGCGGCCGCTGCTCGGACGCGCTCGCGGCCGGACGGCTGGAGGTCGGCGGGCGGGACGGCGTCTGACATGTGGTCCTCACTGGGCGCGGGAGCGCCGATCATCTGGGAGAATCGAGGGTGATGTCTCTTCCTACCACGCTCTCGCAGCGCCCGAGCCTCGCGATCGGGCCCATCAAGCTCGACTCGCCGGTCGTGCTCGCCCCCATGGCCGGGATCACCAACACGGCGTTCCGTCGACTGTGTCGCGAATACGGTGCCGGACTGTACGTCAGCGAGATGATCACCTCCCGCGCGCTCGTCGAACGCACGCCGGAGACCATGCGGCTCATCCAGCACCACGAGAGCGAGACGCTCCGCTCCATCCAGCTCTACGGCGTCGACCCGAAGACGGTCTCAGAGGCCGTCACCATGCTCGTCGCCGAGGATCGCGCCGATCACATCGACCTCAACTTCGGCTGCCCGGTGCCCAAGGTCACCCGCAAGGGCGGGGGAGCGGCGCTGCCCTGGAAGACCGGGCTCTTCCGCGACATCGTCGAGGGTGCGGTCCGTGCAGCCGGCGACGTCCCGCTCACGATCAAGATGCGCAAGGGCATCGACTCCGACCACCTCACCTACCTCGAGGCCGGTCGGATCGCCGAGGGCGCCGGTGTGGCGTCGATCGCGCTGCACGCCCGGACCGCCGCCGAGTTCTACTCCGGCCACGCGGACTGGTCGGCGATCACCAAGCTCAAGGAGACGGTCACCTCGGTGCCGGTCCTCGGGAACGGCGACATCTGGTCGGGCGAGGACGCCCTCAGGATGGTCGACGAGACGGGTTGCGACGGCGTCGTCGTGGGCCGCGGTTGCCTCGGTCGCCCCTGGCTCTTCGGCGACCTCAGCTCGGCGTTCGCGGGCGAGGGCGGCAAGGCGGAGCCGTCCCTCGGCGACGTCGCGGCAGCGTTCCGGCGTCACGCCGAGCTCCTGGCCGAGTTCTTCGAGAGCGAGGAGCGCGGCTGCCGCGACATCCGGAAGCACGTCGCCTGGTACTTCAAGGGCTACCCCGTCGGCGGAGACCTCCGCGCGAGCCTCGCGACCGTGGAGTCGCTCGACCAGCTCGACGACCTCCTCGCGACCCTCGACTGGACGGCCCCCTACCCGGGTGCCGCAGCGGAAGGTCAGCGCGGACGCGCGGGCACGCCGAAACGACCTGCGCTGCCGTACGGCTGGCTCGACTCGCAGTCGCTGGGCGCCGACGAGCAGACCGAGATCGCGGGAGCGGAACTGGACCACAGTGGCGGATAGCATCATCGAGCGGGGGAGCGTCTCCATGGACCGGGACGGCTACACCCTGCACGACGAAGAACGCTGGATGCCCGAGCACCACTCGACGCGACGCTCCGACTTCGCGCGCGATCGTGCACGGCTCTTGCACTCCAGTGCCCTGCGGCGACTCGCCGCAAAGACCCAGGTGCTCAGCCCGACGAGCGGTGTCGACTTCGCCCGGAACCGGCTGACGCACTCGCTCGAGGTCGCTCAGGTCGGTCGAGAGCTGGCCGCCAGCCTCGACCTCGCTCCGGACGTCGTCGACACGGCGTGCCTCGCACACGACCTCGGTCACCCGCCGTTCGGTCACAACGGCGAACGAGCGCTCAACGACTGGTCCGCCGCGATCGGCGGGTTCGAGGGCAACGCCCAGACCCTGCGGATCCTCACGCGCCTCGAATCCAAGGTCTTCGGCTCCGACGGCGAGCCGTACGGTCTGAACCTCACGCGCGCGAGCCTCGACGCCAGCTGCAAGTACCCGTGGCCGGCCGCCCAGTCGGTGCCGGATCCCGGTGGTCGCGCCAAGTTCGGGTTCTTCGACGAGGACTCCGCGGCCTTCCGCTGGTTGCGAGCCGGCGCTCCCGAGCGCGTCCGCTGCGTCGAGGCGCAGGTCATGGACCTCGCGGACGACATCGCCTACTCCGTGCACGACTTCGAGGACGCCGTCGTCGGGGAGTACATCGACCCGGCGTTCCTGAACGCGCGCGCAGGACACGATCGCCTCATCGACACCGCACTGTCCTGGGCCGGCGACGACTTCACCCACGACGACCTCGCCGCCGCCTTCGACCGGCTGCAGTCCTCGCACACCTGGATCACCGCCTGGGACGGCTCCCGGCGCGACCTCGGTCGGCTCAAGAACTTCACGAGCCAGATGATCGGTCGGTTCGCCGGTGCGGCGACCGCCGCGACGCGGGAGGCCTTCCCGCAGGCCAGCCTCGTGCGGTTCGGTGCCGACGTCGTGGTGCCCCATGGCATCCAGGCCGAGATCGCCCTCCTCAAGGGGATCGTCGCCGCGTTCGTGATGTACAGCGACTCCCGCCAGCCGCTGTACGTCCGGCAGCGCGAGATCCTCATCGAACTGTCGGACGCGGTGTTCGCGCTCGGTGAGTCGGCACTCGACGTCGGCTTCGCGGCGGACTGGCGGGCAGCCGGGTCCGACGCGGAACGCCGTCGCGTCGTCGTGGACCAGATCGCGAGCCTGACCGATCAGAGCGCCCTCTCCTGGCACGAACGGCACGTCGGCGCCTGACGCTCCTCCACACGGGAGCGGGTCTCCGACTCCGCTGCGCGGAGCCCCTCAGGGATGGACGATGGACGCACGAGACTAGGATCGAAGCATGGCCGGACGGATTCGACAGAGCGATGTTGAAGAGGTCAAGGCACGCACCAACATCGGCGACGTCGTCGGCGACTACGTCTCGCTGAAGTCCGCCGGCGTCGGCTCGCTGAAGGGCTTGTGCCCCTTCCACGACGAACGCAGTCCGAGCTTCCATGTGCGCCCCACGGTCGGGCTGTACCACTGCTTCGGCTGTGGCGAGAGCGGCGACGTCTACAGCTTCCTGCAGAAGATGGACCATGTGACGTTCGCGGAGTCGGTGGAACGTCTCGCGCAGCGCATCGGGTACCCGCTCAGCTACGAGGAGGGCGGCGGCAAGGTCGATCACGGCAACCGGGCTCGCCTCTTCGCCGCCAACCAGGCTGCCGCCGAGTACTTCCAGCAGCAGCTCCACGACGGCGACGCCGACCTCGGGCGGCGGTTCCTCGGCGAACGCGGCTTCGACGCCGCCGCCGCCGACCACTTCGGGATCGGGTTCGCGCCTGTCGGCTGGGACCACCTCACGAAGGCGCTGCGGTCCCGCGGATTCTCCGACGAGGAGATGCTCGCGGCCGGACTCGTGTCGAGCGGCGACCGCGGGGTCTACGACCGGTTCCGCGGACGCCTCATCTGGCCCATCCGCGACACGACCGGGCAGGTGCTCGGCTTCGGCGCCCGGCGCCTCCGCGACGACGACAAGGGTCCGAAATACCTCAACACCCCGGAGACGGCGATCTACCACAAGGCCCAGGTCCTCTACGGCCTCGACCTCGCCAAACGCGACATCTCGCGCGGCAAGCGGGTCGTCGTCGTCGAGGGGTACACCGACGTCATGGCCTGCCACCTGGCGGGGGAGACCACCGCGGTGGCGACCTGCGGGACCTCGTTCGGGGTCGACCACATCAAGATGATCCGCCGCGTCATGGGCGACGACTCCGCCACCGGTGAGGTCATCTTCACCTTCGACCCTGACGAGGCGGGGCAGAAGGCCGCGACGCGTGCGTTCGGTGAGGAGAAGCGCTTCTCCGCCCAGACGTACGTCGCGGTGTCCTCCGACGGCCTCGACCCCTGCGACCTCCGGCTCAACCGCGGCGACGGCGCCATCCGGAAACTCGTCGACGGCCGAGAGCCGATGTTCGAGTTCATCATCCGGCGGACGCTGGCGGGCTTCGACCTCGAGACGGTCGAGGGTCGCGTCGGCGCACTCCGTGCGGCCGCGCCGGTCGTCGCCGAGATCCGCGACCCCTCGCTCCGTCCCGGGTACACCCGGGTGCTCGCGAAGCAGCTCGGCATGGAACTCGACGAGGTGGCCCGCGCCGTGCGGGCCGCCGGCGGTGCCGCCGCAGGAGGCTCGCAGAACTCCGCACGAGACGCCCGCCAGCAAGGCCCTGGCGCACCAGCTGCCGAGCCGCCGCGCGAGCGACAGGCCTCGCTCAACGACCTGCCCAAGGACCCGTCGACGCGGCTCGAGCAAGATGCGCTCCGTGCGATCCTGCAGCTGCCCCAACACCTCGAACGTCCCGTGCTGGAGCGCGCGGTCCAGAGCTCGGTCGCCAACAGTTCCCTCGCCGTGGTGCGCGACGCCATGAGTGTGAGCCTCGACCACCTCGGGACCAACGCCTGGCTCGAGACCGTCATCGCACAGGTCCCACCCGGCTTCGACGGACTGGTACGCGAGCTCGGAGTGTCCCCATTACCCGAGACGAACGAGGAGAAGCTGCCGAGCTATGTCCGGGACATCGCGCGGGCGCTGATCGACCGCGACCTCCTCGGTCGTAAGGCGGCCTTGCTCGGGTCGTTGCGTCGCACCGACCCCCGCGACGAGTCCCATCGGGAGATCACCCGGCAGCTTGCAGACGTCGAGGCGGAACGGCGAGCGCTCCGCGCCGAGGCCTGACGCGGTCTGCCTCCACCGAGCGTGGCACGTGGCCCCGCCGGGATCGCCGGATACACTCGATGGCGATCCGGTGGCTCCCGTGCACCGGAAGGAGAGGTCTCATGAAGCACCCAGAGCAGGACGGACCCGCGGTCCGGGCGAGTGATCTGAGCGTCGACTACGCCGCGCACGGCGTGAGTCCGAGCAACCGAGCCCTGGACGGCATCAGCTTCGAGCTGCCCGTCGGCGGCTCGCTCGGGGTCATCGGCAGCTCGGGATCGGGGAAGAGCACGCTCCTGCGGGTGCTGTCCGGACGCCACCTGACCGGAGCGGACTCCCGTCCGTTCGTGTCCGGCGGCGACGTGAGCACGCTCGGTCGCTCCATGCGCAAGGTGGGCCGCAGAGAACTCACGAAGCTCACGTTCGAGGTGTCGCTGCTCGAGCAGGAGGCCGGTGCGCACCTGAAGCCCGAGCTCACCGTCACGGAGCTCATCTCGGAACCGGTCCTCGCGCGCGACAAGAAGTTCAGCGAGCAGGCGCTCGGCGTCCGGGTCGCCACTTTGCTGGACGCCGTGCAGATGCCGCTCTCCAGCCTCGACAAGTACCCGTACGAGCTGAGTGGTGGTCAGCGGCAGCGGATCGCCATCGCGCGCGCCCTCGTCCTCGGCCCGAAGGTGTTCATCGCCGACGAACCGACGGCCGGCATCGACATCACGGTCCGGCACACGGTGACCGAGTTGCTCGACGGGTTCCGACGCGACGGCGGTACGGTCATCGTCGTGACACACGACCTCGCCATGCTCCGCGAGGTGACCGACGACGTGCTGGCGCTCCACCAGTCGCGGGTCGTGGGCTACGGCCCGATCGACGCGATCCTCGCCGATCCGCCGCACGAGTTCCTCGCGGCGCTCGCCCAGTCGGGCGGCACCGAGACCCAGTACGAGACGCCCGAGGCCGTGGGCATCGATTGATCGCGTGTCGATTTGGCGTCTGCGAATCCTTTGCTACAGTAGATACGCGCTGCAACGCAGAGGCCGGATCCGTCCGGCCGGTCGAAGCTCGTATTCCTCGATAGCTCAATTGGCAGAGCAATCGACTGTTAATCGATAGGTTGTTGGTTCGAGTCCAACTCGAGGAGCTGTACAGAATCCCTCGGTCCATACGGACCGGGGGATTCGTCGTTCGAGGCCGGTTTCACGAAACCGGCGGGGACGCCGTAGACTGGACCATGAGGCCCGAAGACTCCACTCTTCGGGCCTCGTTGCATGTCCGGACACTCTGCGCCTGTCGAGGTGACGCCGTATCGATCGTGCCGGCGTCGTGTCCCCGTCGAGGCGGTTCAGCCCTCGAGGTCGTCGCGACCCGGCAGCCAGGAGATCCCGGGCACGCCCCAGCCCGCCTTGCGGATCGCCTTCGCCGCTCGGCGCGAGTGCGGCAGCTCGAGGCGGTCCACGTAGAGCACGCCGTTGAGGTGGTCGAACTCGTGCTGCAGGATGCGTGCGCGCCAGCCGACGACCCGCAGCTCGACCGGGTCGCCCTCGAGGTCGGTCCCGATGAGCATGGCTGCTTCCGCGCGACGGAGCGGGTGCCGCTCGCCGGGGACGGAGAGGCAGCCCTCCGACTCGGCCTCCTCGTCGAGCTCGCCCACCGGCGGGGGACTGATCCACAGCACCGGGTTGATCGCGACGCCCCGCCATGGCTGACCGTCGTCGTCCTCGTAGCTGTAGACGAAGAGGCGGAGCGGGACGCCGACCTGCGGGGCCGCGAGTCCGACGCCGGGAGCGAGGTCCATGGTCTCGTACATGTCGGCTACGAGCCGACGAAGATCGTCGTCCACCGTGGTGACCGGCCGGGCGACGGAGTGGAGCACCGGGTCACCGGTCACACAGATCTCGAGAATTGCCATTGCTCGAGCCTATCCGCTGGGCTCGGCCTGCCGCGCCGGGATCGGCGGCACCGCGGGGTACCCTCGACGGGTGATCCCCTCCGCCATCGACATCGCCGACCTCGCGGACGACTTCACCCGCAACCCCTCGCAGCTCCTCGGTATCCCGTTCGCGCTCCTCGGCGCTGTCTTCCTCTCGCTCGGCGCGCAGCTGCAGCACCGGGGCGTGGCCAAGGTCGAGTCGTCGAGCGGCACCGACGCGACATCGGGGCTCAACGTCGCTCAGCTCCTTGCGCTGCTCAGTCGGCCGTCCTGGGTGACCGGAACGGTGATGCTCGGGCTCGCGATCGTGCTCCAGCTCGGCAGCCTGTCCCTCGCACCGATCACCCTCGTCCGGCCGTTGGGTGCGGTCGCGCTCGTCATCACGGCGGTGGTGAACAGCAGGATCAGCGGCGTCCGGTTGAACCGTCGATCGGTCGTCGCGATCGTCGCCTGCGTCGGCGGCGTCGGCCTGTTCGTGACGATCGCGGCGGTCTTCACGGGCGAGCATCGGATCACCGAGGTCGAGCTCGTCACGATCCTCGTGATGCTCGGTGTCGTGCTCGTCGTGTTCGGGCTCGGCTTCATGGTGTTCCGCTCCCGCTTCACGGCCATCTTCTACATCGTCGGGACCGGCGTGCTCTACGGCTTCGTCGCGACGCTCGCCAAGGTCATCATCGGACGGCTGCAGCAGGGCGACTTCGACTGGCTCACGGTCCTCTGCGGGCTCGGCCTCGTCGCCGCGAGTGCGCTCGGCGGCTACTTCGTGCAGACCGCCTACTCCTCGGGGCCCCCCGACCTGGTCATCGCGGGCCTCACCGTCATCGATCCGATGATCGCGGTCGGCATCGGCATCATCGTGCTGGGGGAGGCGAGCAACGCACCGTTCTGGGCGGGCTTCGGCTTCGTCGTGGCCGGCGCGATCGCCGTGTGGGGGGTCTTCCAGCTCGCTCGCCATCACCCACAGGTGAGCCAGACGCCGGCGGCCGCAGCAGCCGCGAAGGCCCTCGCGACCGGCGACGCGCCCGCCTGAGCCCTGGAGCCCGAACGGGCTGCAGGTATGCTTGAGCATGGCGTTCCGCGCCGCATCAGGGTCGTGAGCGACCGCCCGCACCCCTCACATCACTGGCCAAGCACAGAGGAATCACCGATACCTTGACTTCTCCCGACGACCAGCACCTCGCGAAGGCGTCCAGCACGACGCCGAGCGCCGACACCCACAAGCCGCTGCGGGTGGTCATCGGCGCCGACACCTTCTCGCCCGACGTGAACGGCGCCGCACGCTTCGCCGAGCGCCTTGCGGCTGGACTCGTCCGCCGAGGCCACGACGTCCACATCGTCGCGCCCGCGGGCTCGCGCAAGTTCGGCACGTGGAAGGAGACCCACGAGGGTCAGACGATGACGGCGCACCGCCTCTTCAGTCTCCGGTGGTACCCGCACGACTGGCTGCGCTTCGCGATGCCGTGGTCGATGCGACGGAACGCCCGGAAGATCCTCGACCGCGTGAAGCCCGACGTCGTGCACCTGCAGTCGCACATCGTGGTGGGCCGTGGTCTCTCGATCGAGGCCGAGCAACGCGGCATTCGCATGGTGGCGACGAACCACATCATGCCCGACAACATCCTCGACTTCACCGTCATCCCCAAGCGCACCCAGGAGTGGCTCGTCCGGACGCAGTGGGCTGCCGCCCGTCGGGTCTTCGATCGTGCCTTCGCCGTGACGACCCCGACGCGCAAGGCCGCCGACTTCCTGGAGCAGTTCACGGGCCTGAACGGTGTGCACGCGATCTCCTGCGGGATCGAGGCCGGACAGTACACGCCGTCGTTCGAACCGCGGAAACGGAACACCATCCTCTTCGTGGGTCGCATCACGAGCGAGAAGCAGATCGACGTGCTCCTGCGTGCGCTCACGAAACTCCCGAAGGAACTCGATGCCCACGTCGACGTCATCGGTGGCGGCGACCAGGCGAAGAACCTCGAGCAGCTGACCCAGCAGCTCGGCATCGGTGACCGCGTCCGATTCCTCGGCAAGGTGTCCGACGATGAGGTGAAGCAGGCCTACACGAACGCCACCGTCTTCGCGATGCCGTCCATCGCCGAGCTGCAGAGCATCGCGACGATGGAGGCCATGGCCTCCGGTCTCCCGGTGGTCGCGGCCGACGCCATGGCGCTGCCCCACCTCGTGCACGATCAGGTCAACGGGTACCTGTTCGAGCCGGGCAACGTCGACGCTCTGGCCGAGCGGCTCGCCACGGTACTCAGCGCCTCGCCCGAGGAGTACCGCCGGATGCAGGACGCATCGTTGGAGCTCGTCTCCGCACACGACATCGAGCGCACGCTCGACACCTTCGAAGCGCTCTACCGCGGCGAGCAGGTCGTCGACCCGACGACCGAGCGTCACACGGCGACCGCAGACCGCCAGGAATCCGCGGACTGACTCCCGCCCGGCAGGCCACTCGGTACACTGGGTTCCGCGCGGGGCGGTAGCCAAGCTGGTTAAGGCATTCGGCTCATAACCGAACGATGCGTGGGTTCAAGTCCCACCCGCCCTACCGATATCCGGTCCATGAGCTTGTCGAAGGGGCCCTTCGACAAGCTCAGGGACCGGTGCGGGGTTGCTCAGGGACCGGTGCGGGGTTGCTCAGGGACCGGTGCGGGGTTACTCAGGGACCGGTCCGGGGTTACTCAGGGACCGGTCCGGGGTTACTCAGGGACCGGTGCGGGGTTACTCAGGGACCGGGATGGGGCGGCTCGGGGACCGGTGGCGTTCCGGATCGGGACGTGCGCGTTCAGTCCGCAAGGACGAGGGCGGCGGCGCCGATGAGCGGCCCGTCGGCGTCGAGCCCGGCCGGGACCACGCGCAGCTCACGGGCGTAGGCGTGCAGCGCAGCCGCGGTCGCAGCCTCTTGGACGAGGTCGAGGTAGTCGGGCGAGACCCGCGAGAAGCCGCCGCCGATCGCGACGCGTTCCAGGTCGAGCAGGGTGGTGATGCTGCAAAGGGCTTCGCCGACGGCCTCGGCGGAACGTCGGACGGCGCGGATCGCGATCTCCGTTCCCGCTGCGTAGTCGGCCCCGAGCTGTTCGCCCGTCGCGCCGGTCCATCCCTGGGCGCGCGCCCAGGCGACCGTCGCGATCCCTGACGCGATGCCCTCCAACGTCCAGGGCGTGCCGACGGCATCCGGTTCGCGTCGGCGGAGCTGCATCTGTCCGAGGTGGCCGGCGTTGCCCGAGGTGCCGGGGACGAGTCGGGATCCGAGGATGATCCCGCCACCGATCCCGGTGGAGACGACGATGCCCATACAGTTCTCGGTTCCGCGGAGTGCGCCCTGCCAGTGCTCGGCCAGGGCGATGCAGGTGCCGTCGAGTCGGAGTTCCACCGGACCGGACGTGAAGCGCCGGACCTCCGCCACGACGGGGAAGTCGGCGAGTCGGGGGAGGTTGATCGGCGAGACGGTGCCGTCGGTCCTGCCGATGGGGCCGGCCGAACCGATCCCGACTCCGGACACCGGCCCGCCATGGGCCTCGACGCTCCGTTCGGCGGTCTGGAGGATCGACGCCACGAGCTCCTCGCGGGTGGCCGCGGCGCCCGTCGGACCGCGGAACCGGGTGCCGGGCATGATTCGTCCCTCGGCGTCGACGACGGCCGCTTCGACCTTCGTGCCGCCGATGTCGATCGCCAGGGCCTCGTGCATCACCGCTCCATCCTGGATGGCCCTCGGTCCGGACCGGCTCCCGATCCAGCGTACTGGGAACGACACGGTTGTCATTCCTCCAGGTCATGGGGCATAATGCTCGTATCGGCGCGAGTCGAACAACTGCATACACGGAGGTCCGGTCAGCCGGACACCGACATGGATCACACTGCATGGGTCGTTGGGGAAGACGCACCCGGACGCAGTGGAGGAATCATGTCGACACCGATGACGAAGGGTGTGCTGTTCGTGCACTCCTCGCCTCGCGCGCTCTGCCCGCACCTCGAATGGGCGGCAGGTCGCGCTCTTGGCCGTGCCATCAGTTTCGACTGGGAAGACCAGCCGATCCTCCGTGGTGCGCAGCGTGCCGAGGTCTTCTGGGAAGGCCCGCACGGTACCGGAGCCGCACTCGCCTCAGCCTTGCGCGGGTGGGAGCACCTCCGCTACGAGGTGAGTGAAGACCCGGCCCAGGGCGTCGACGGTGCCCGTTGGATGCACACGCCCGACCTCGGGATCTTCTACGCACAGACCGACAGCATCGGCAACGTCGTCGTCCCGGAGGATCGCATCAGGTACGCCATGGAGGTCGGCGCCGGGAACGCCGCCGAACTCCAGCGCGAACTCCGCGTCGCGCTGGGACAGCCATGGGACGACGAACTCGAGCCGTTCCGTCACGCCGGCGACGGGTCCTCCGTCATCTGGCTGCACAACGTGGGCTGATCCGGCCCCGCCGGCGCGGCGGCACCGCGCATGCGAGACAACTTCACAGACGACAGGGTGCCCACGTGGCGTGGACCGTGCGAGGTCGGTGACACTCCCGGCAGACACGAGGTGACGAAACGGCGGTACCCTGGTCAGTAGACGACGACGGGTCGTGGTGCATGCACCACGACCCGTCGTCGTCTCCGTCGCGGACGGCTCAGTAGCTCCGGAACGCGACGACCGCGTTGTGGCCGCCGAACCCGAACGAGTTGCTGATGGCGAGCAGGTCGCCGGACCCGAGCTCACGCGGCGTCGTGACGACGTCGAGCGGGATCTCCGGGTCCTGGTTGTCGAGGTTGATGGTCGGTGGGATGACCCGGTGGTGCAGGGCGAGCGCCGTGTAGGCCGCTTCGATGGCACCCGCGCCGCCGAGGAGGTGGCCGGTCGAGGCCTTGGTCGCCGTCACGGCGATGTCGTCGAGGTGGGCACCGAAGACCCGACGCAGCGCGTTGTACTCCGCGATGTCGCCGACAGGCGTGCTCGTGGCGTGTGCGTTGACGTGCACGACGTCGTCGAGCGACGCGCCGCCGTTCTCGACGGCCGCACGCATGGCGCGGGCCGCAGCCGAACCCTCGGGGTCGGGAGCGGTGATGTGGTAGGCGTCGCTCGTCACCGCACCACCGAGGAGCTCGGCGTAGATTCGGGCGCCACGGGCCTTGGCGTGCTCCTCGGTCTCGACGATGAGCGCCGCAGCACCCTCACCGAGGACGAAGCCGTCGCGGTCGACGTCGTAGGGACGCGAGGCGATGGCGGGTTCGTCGTTGCGCTTGGACAACGCCTGCATCGCAGCGAAGGACGCGAGCGGGAGCGGGTGGATGGCGGCTTCGGAGCCACCGGCCACGACGATGTCGGCGAGGCCGGCCTGGAGGTGATCGTAGGCGTTGGCGAGCGACTCGGTGCTGGAAGCGCAGGCGGAGACGACGGTGCGCTCCCCGCCTCGGGCGCCGAGGTCCATGCCGATCGCCGCTGCCGGGCCGTTCGGCATGAGCATCGGGACGGTCATGGGGAGGACGCGGCGGGGGCCCTTCTCGCGCAGGGTGTCCCAGGCGTCGAGGAGCGTCCACACGCCGCCGATGCCGGTGGCCCAGTCGACGAGGAGTCGCTCCGGGTCGACCTCCGGAGCGCCGGCGTCCTGCCAGGCTTCGCGCGCGGCGATCAGAGCGAACTGGCTCGACGGGTCGAGGCGCTTGACCTCACGGCGATCGAGGATGTCCGCGGTGGGGACAGCTGCCTGCGCGGCGAAGCGTACGGGCAGCTCGAGCTCCTCAGCCCACGGCTGCTCAAGACGGCTCGCACCGCTCTTGCCGGCGAGGAGATTGTCCCAGGAGTCGGTGGCGTTGCCGCCGAGGGGAGTGGTGGCACCGATGCCGGTGATGACGATGCGTTTGGTGGTCATTCAGTCAAACCTTCTGTGGAGACGACGAGGGGATCCGAGCCCTGCGGCGGTCGAGCGCGTGTCCGGACGGACGAGCCGCCTCGAACGCCGAAGGGCCGGTCGGCCAACTGCCGGCCGACCCTTCAGCACTGCGCTGGGACTAGCCCTGAGCCTTGACGATGAAGTCGACGGCGTCGCCGACGGTCTTCAGGTTCTTGACCTCTTCGTCCGGGATCTTCACGTCGAACTTCTCCTCCGCGTTGACGACGATGGTCATCATGGAGATCGAGTCGATGTCGAGGTCGTCGGTGAACGACTTGTCCAGCTCGACGGTGTCGGTCGCGATGCCGGTCTCGTCGTTGATCAGCTCGGCCAGGCCGGCGAGGACTTCTTCGGTGGACAGTGCCATTGTTCTACTCCTTGGGTGAGGTTTGACCGTAGTCGAGTGTAGTCGCGTCGGGCGTCCTGCTACGGCAGGACGACGACCTGAGCGCCGAAGACCAGTCCGGCACCGAACCCGATCTGCAGGGCGAGACCGCCGCTGAGCTCGGGGTGCCCCTGGAGGAGCCGGTGGGTGGCGAGCGGGATGGACGCCGCCGAGGTGTTGCCGGTGGTCTCGATGTCGCGCGCGATGACGACGGTCTCCGGCAGCTTGAGCTGCTTGGCGAACTCGTCGACGATGCGCATGTTGGCCTGGTGGGGGATGAAGGCCGCGAGGTCGGAGGCCTCGACGCCCGCTTCCTCCAGGGCCTGCTTGGCGACCTTGGCCATCTCCCAGACCGCCCATCGGAAGACCGTCTGGCCCTCCTGACGCAGGGTCGGCCAGGCGGCGGTGCCGTCGCGGAACTCGGTGAGCGTGCCGCTCATGCCGACGGCGTCGGCCTTCGAGCCGTCGGATCCCCACACCGTGGGGGAGATTCCGGGGAAATCGCTCGGCCCGACGACGGCCGCGCCTGCTCCGTCACCGAGGAGGAACGAGATCGACCGGTCGGTCGGATCGACGATGTCGGACAGCTTCTCGGCGCCGATGACGAGCGCGTAGTGGGCCGCGCCCGATCGGATGAGCGCGTCGGCCTGGGCGATCGCGTAGGCGTATCCGGCACACGCGGCGTTGAGGTCGTAGGCGGCAGCAGGGTTCGCTCCGACGCGGTCGGCCACGACGGCCGCCATCGACGGGGACTGCTGGACGTTGCTGATCGTCGCGATGAGGACCAGGTCGACCTGCTCGGCCGAGATGCCTGCGGCCGCGATGGCCTCCGCACCGGCTTCGGCAGCGAGGTCGACGGCGCTGACGTCCGCGGACGCCCTCGTGCGGGTGACGATGCCGGTGCGCTGCTGGATCCACTCGTCGGACGAGTTGATCGGACCGACGAGGTCGTCGTTCGGGACGCTGAGGTCTCCGCGAGCTGCGCCGAGGCCGAGGATGCGGGTGAACTCGGGACCGCGCGACTGCTTGAGGGTGGGGGTGGTCATTGACTGGTTCTCCGTCTGCGCTACTGCTGGGCGATGAGGTCGAGGGCTGCCGGCAGGTCGTCGGGGGTCTTGATGGCGACCGTCGGCACGCCCTTCAGGCCGCGACGTGCGAGTCCGGTGAGCGCCCCGGCGGGGGCGAGCTCGATGAGTCCGGTGATCCCTGCGGCGCTGAACGCGTCCATGCACAGGTCCCAGCGTACCGGGGAGGCGACCTGACCGATGAGGAGGTCGAAGAACGCCGTACCCGAGGTGACCTCGGTGCCGTCGTGGTTCGTCCAAATGCGCAGCGTCGGGTCCTGGGGCTCGACCGTGCGGCTCGCGCCGGCCAGCCAGTCGCGGGCCGACTGCATGTAGCTCGTGTGGAAGCCGCCTGCGACCTGCAGCGGGATCACCCGAGTGCCCTTGAGCGGCTCGTCGGCGAGGCGGGCGAGGGCGTCGTGCGCGCCGGCGACGACGATCTGGCCGCCGCCGTTGTAGTTGGCGGGCTCCAGCCCGAAGGAACGGACGTGCGCGACGACGGCGTCCTGGTCGCCACCGAGGACGGCACTCATGCCCGTCGGGGTGGTGGCTGCGGCTTCGGCCATGGCCACGGCGCGTTCGCTCACGAAGCTCATCGCGTCGCTGTCCGAGAGGATGCCGGCGCCGTAGGCCGCGGTGATCTCGCCGACGGAGTGTCCGGCGATGCCGCCGAACGGCGCGGCGTCGGTGGGAAGGGCCTTCCGCAGGGCGTCCAAGGCGACGATGCCGGCCGCGACGATGAGCGGCTGGGCCACCGCGGTGTCGCGGATGGTGTCGGCGTCGGAGACGGTGCCGTGCTTGACGAGGTCGAGTCCGGCTTCGTCGGAGAAGCGCGCGAGCGCGTCCTTCGCGGAGGCGTCCTGCAACCAGGGGTCGAGGAAGCCGGGGGTTTGGGAGCCCTGTCCAGGGCAGGCGATGACGATCACCGCTCTAGTCTGCCAACCGGAGGACGCCGAGCAGTGGAGCAACACCACGAACCTTTGGAAAATGTGTTGTGTGGACTCCACAACACGGACCGGTCGAACGGCCCAGCGAGCGTCAGGAGGTCAGCCGACGTCGGGACGGCTCAGGCTCAGCGATGGCACCGAGGATGAGGGCCGCCTGCAGGATGAGCGACTCGCGGGCACCCGTCGCGTCCCACCCGATGACCTCGGAGACCCGCTTGAGGCGGTACCGGACCGTGTTGGGGTGCACGAACAGCTCGCGCGCCGTCGCTTCGAGCGAGCGGCCGTTGTCGAGGTAGCACCAGAGCGTCGTCACGAGCTCGCCGGAGTAGTCCTTGAGCGGGCGGTAGACCCGCTCGATGAGCGTGGTCTTCGCGAGGTTGTCGCCCGCGAGGGCGCGCTCCGGAAGGAGGTCGTCCGCCGCGACCGGTCGAGGAGCGTGACGCCAGGACTTCGCCACGGCGAACCCGGCGAGGGCGGCCTTCGCGCTCCGTGACGCCTCGATGAGGGAGGGCACGGCATGACCGAGCACCAGGTGCCCCGGACCGAATCCGTGCTCGAGCTTGGCGGCGATGTCGAGGAAGGTGAGTTGTGAGCTCGTGCGGGCGTCTGCGGCCGCCTGTTCCGCCTCGTCGACGGGCTCACCGTCTCCTGGATCGTTGCTGGGCAGCTCGGCGCGACCGAGGACGAGCACGAGCCGGTTGCCCTGGACGCCGATGAGGACGTCGGCGTCGAGGTGTCGGGCGGTCCGGCGGAGCATGTCGACATCGAGCACCCGTGGAGTCGTCCCGACCAGGACGCAGGCCTCCCCGTGACCGTGCCACCCGAGGGCGGCGATCCGGCTGGGCAACTCGTCGTCGGCCTCGCCACTGAGGATCGAGTCGACGACGAGGGCCTCGAGGCGGGCGTCCCAGAGTCCGCGGGCTTCTGCCGCACGGGCGTACACATCGGCCGAGGCGAACGCGATGTCGCGCGAGTAGAGGAGGATCGCCTCGCGGAGGTCGACGCTTCCGGACGCGACGCGTTCCTCGACGACCTCGACGGTGACCTTGATGAGTTGCAGCGTCTGCTGCAGGCTGACGGAACGGAGCAGCTCGCGAGGAGCCGCCCCGAACACGTCGGCGGCGATCCACGGCGTCGACCGGGGATCGTCGAACCACGAGATGAACGAACTGATGCCCGCCTGAGCCACCAGGCCGACCGCTGAGCGGCGGCCTGGTGGCATCTCGGCGTACCAGGGAAGGGTGTCCTCGAGGCGTTTGAGCGTCGCGGTCGCGAGCTCACCCGAGATCCGGCGGAGCCAGTCGAGTGTCTCGGCCTTCGTCTTCGTCTTCGTCACCGTGGTAGCGATGGAATCAGCTCTCGCCACCCGCGTTGCCGGTGTTGCCGGCGTTCACGTCGTGGAGGCGGTAGCGGTCGATCGCCTGCTGCGGGAGGCTCGCATCGACCTCACCCCGAGCAGCGAGCTGCTGGAGGGTGCGGACGACGAGCGACGGGCCGTCGATCTTGAAGAAGCGACGGGCAGCGGCGCGCGTGTCGGAGAAGCCGAAGTCGTCGGCCCCCAGCGTCGCGAAGTCGCCCGGCACGAACTGACGGATCTGGTCCGGCACGGCGTGCATGTGGTCGGTCACGGCGACGAACGGGCCTGCGGCACCGCTCAGCTTCTCCGTGACGTAGGGCACACGACGCTCCTCCTGCGGGTGCAGGAAGTTGTGCTGGTCGGCGGCGAGACCGTCGCGACGGAGCTCGGTCCAGCTCGTGACGCTCCAGACGTCTGCGGAGACGCCCCAGTCGTCGGCGAGCAGCTGCTGCGCCTCGATCGCCCACGGGACCGCGACGCCGGAGGCCATGAGCTGGGCCTTCGGGCCCTGCTTGTCGCTCGTGCTGATGCGGTGGATGCCGCGCACGATGCCGTCGACGTCGACTCCCTCGGGCTCGACCGGCTGGACGAGCGGCTCGTTGTACACCGTGAGGTAGTACATGACGTTCGGGTCCTGGTGCTCGCCGCCGTACATGCGCTCGATACCGCTCCGCACGATGTGCGCGATCTCGTAGCCGTAGGCCGGGTCGTAGCTCACCACCGCGGGGTTCGAGGAGGAGAGGAGCAGCGAGTGGCCGTCGGCGTGCTGGAGGCCCTCACCCGTGAGCGTCGTGCGACCGGCGGTCGCGCCGATCATGAAGCCGCGAGTCATCTGGTCGCCGGCTGCCCAGATGGCGTCTGCGGTGCGCTGGAAACCGAACATCGAGTAGAAGACGTAGACCGGGATGAGCGGCTCGCCCTGCACCGAGTACGAGGTTCCGATCGCCGAGAAGGCCGCGATGGCACCCGCCTCGTTGATACCGACGTGCACGATCTGACCCTGCGGGCTCTCCTTGTAGGCGAGGAGCAATTCGCGGTCCACCGAGGTGTAGTGCTGACCGTTCGGGTTGTAGATCTTCGCGCTCGGGAAGAACGCGTCCATGCCGAAGGTGCGTGCCTCGTCGGGGATGATCGGGACGATCCGGTTGCCGAAGTCCTTGGCGCGGAGGAGGTCCTTCAGCAGTCGGACGAACGCCATGGTGGTGGCGATCTCCTGCGTGCCGGAGCCCTTCTTCGCCGCCGCGTAGGCGGAGTCGTCGGGCAGGTTCAGCTGCGTGTACTTGCTGCGACGCTCGGGGACGTAGCCGCCGAGCGCGCGGCGACGCTCGTGCAGGTACTGGATCGCCTCGTCGTCCTCGCCCGGGTGGTAGTACGGCGGGAGGTAGGGGTTCTCTTCGAGCTGCGAGTCGGTGATCGGGATGCGCATCGTGTCCCTGAAGGTCTTCAGGTTGTCGAGCGTCATCTTCTTCATCTGGTGGGTCGCGTTGCGGCCCTCGAAGCTCGGGCCGAGGCCGTAGCCCTTGATGGTGTGCGCGAGGATGACCGTCGGCTGCCCCTTGTGCTCGCTGGCCGCCTTGAACGCCGCGTAGACCTTGCGGTAGTCGTGGCCGCCGCGCTTGAGGTTCCAGACCTCGTCGTCGGTGTAGCCCTCGACGAGCTTCAGGGCACGCTCGTCGCGGCCGAAGAAGTTCTCGCGGACGTAGGCGCCGTCTTCCGTCTTGTACGTCTGGAAGTCGCCATCGGGCGTGACGTTCATGAGGTTGAGGAGCGCGCCGTCGGTGTCGCGGTTGAGGAGGTCGTCCCACTCGCGGCCCCAGATGACCTTGATGACGTTCCAGCCGGCGCCGCGGAAGAAGCTCTCGAGCTCCTGGATGATCTTGCCGTTCCCGCGGACGGGGCCGTCGAGGCGCTGCAGGTTGCAGTTGATCACGAAGTTGAGGTTGTCGAGGCCCTCGTTCGCGGCGACCTGGAGCTGACCGCGGCTCTCGACCTCGTCCATCTCGCCGTCGCCGAGGAACGCCCAGACCTGCTGGTCGCTGGCGTCCTTGATGCCACGGTTCGTGACGTACTTGGCGAGGTGCGCCTGGTAGATCGCGTTGATCGGGCCGAGACCCATGGAGACCGTCGGGAACTGCCAGAAGTCCGGCATGAGGCGCGGGTGCGGGTATGAGGAGAGCCCGTGCGGAGCGTGCGACTTCTCCTGGCGGAAGCCGTCGAGCTGGTCGGTGCTGAGGCGGCCCTCGAGGAAGGCGCGGGCGTAGGTGCCGGGGGAGGCGTGGCCCTGGATGTAGATCTGGTCGCCACCGCCCGGGGCGTCCTGGCCGCGGAAGAAGTGGTTGAAGCCGACCTCGTAGAGCGCGGCCGACGACGCGTAGGTGGAGATGTGTCCGCCGACACCGATGCCGGGGCGCTGCGCGCGGTGCACGGTCATGGCCGCGTTCCAGCGGATCCAGGCACGGTAGCGGCGCTCGATGTCCTCGTCGCCCGGGAAGTCGGGCTCGTTCTCCGAGGCGATGGTGTTGATGTAGTCGGTGGTCGGCACCATCGGCACACCGAGGTGCAGTTCCTTCGAGCGCTTGAGGAGGCTCAGCATGATGTCGCGGCCGCGCCCGCGGCCACGTTCGTCGACGAGGGCGTCGAGGGACTCATTCCACTCGGACGTCTCCTCAGGATCGGCGTCTACGTGGTTGGACGAGTATGGATCCTGGTCGTGAACAGTCACCGTCGACCTTTCTCTCGTGGCAGATCGTGCCTGGGTTGTGATGGTGAACTCCATGCGTCCTGATGGGTATGGACGCGGTCGCCACCTTTCACCCTATCCGGTCACCCCAGGGAACGGTGACCGAGCGGCGCACCCCTCCGGGTTTGTGCAGCTGCGGTGCGGGGTTAGGATGTGTGACCGGATCGGACCCGTCCACCGCTCGGGCGATCCGGAGCAGGCGAACCCGCCTGAAAGGACCCTCATGGCACTCGAGAACGACACCCTGGCACCCGACTTCGAACTGGCGAACCAGTTCGGCGAACTCGTCAGGTTGAGTCAGTTCCGCGGCAGTTCGGCTGTCGCCCTCGTCTTCTTCCCGCTGGCGTTCTCGGGGACCTGCACAGGGGAGCTGTGCGAGCTCCGCGACAACCTCAGCCTGTTCACGGACGACCAGGTCACGCTCGTCGGCATCTCCGTCGACTCCAAGCACACGCTGCGGGCGTGGGCGGAGCAGGAGCAGTACGGCTTCCAGCTGCTCGCCGACTTCTGGCCGCACGGCCAGGTCGCCAAGGAGTACGGGGTGTTCCTGCAGGAGAAGGGGTTCGCGAACCGCGCGACCTTCCTCATCGACCAGCAGGGCATCATCCGTGAGAGCTTCATCACGGCGCCGGGCGAGGCTCGCTCGCTCGCGGCCTACCGCGCCGCGCTCGAAGAGCTGCGTCAGCCGGCCTGAGCCGTCTCCCGCGCCGATCGATCCGGTTCGCCGGGCGTTTCAGCCGGTGATGGCGATCTCGGGCGCGCGCTCGTACCGGATGAACCGGTAGGGGACACCCGTGCGTGATTCCGACCAACCGTGTGCCGGGTCGATCGTGACCGGCACCCACTCCTCGCCGATCGTGGGCGCGAAGGTGTCGCCGGCGACATCGAGGTCGAGTTCGGTCACCTCGAGCCGGTCGGCGAGCGCGAGCGCTTCGGCGAAGAGACCGGCGCCGCCGGTGACCCACGCCTGGCCGTTACCGGCGAGCTGTGCCGCTTCGAACGCGTCCTCCAGGGAGTGCGCGACGATGGCGCCGTCGGCGGACCAGGAGTGATCACGCGTGACGACGATGTTCGGGCGTCCTGGGAGCGGACGGAACCGCGGGGGGAGTGAGTCCCAGGTGCGTCGTCCCATGATCACCGCGTCCGACCCGGTGAGCGCCTTGAAGTGCGCGAGGTCCTCGGGGACGTGCCAGGGCATGTCGCCGTCGGCACCGATGACGCCGTTGTGGGCCTGAGCCCAGATGAGCGCCAGGCTCATACGGCGACGGCCGCGCGGATGGCGGGGTGGTGCTGGTAGTCGACGATCTCGAGGTCGTCGTACTCCACGTCGAAGATGCTGTCGCGCTGCGTGTTGATGCGCAGCCGTGGGTAGGGGAACGGTGCGCGCGTGAGCTGCTCCGTCACCTGCTCGACGTGGTTGTCGTAGATGTGGCAGTCGCCGCCCGTCCACACGAAGTCGCCGACCTCGAGGCCGACCTGCTCCGCGACGAGGTGGGTGAGGAGCGCGTAGCTGGCGATGTTGAAGGGGACGCCGAGGAAAAGGTCTGCGCTGCGCTGGTAGAGCTGGCAGGAGAGCTTGCCGTCGGCGACGTAGAACTGGAAGAAGGCGTGGCACGGGGCGAGCGCCATGTTGGGGATGTCGGCGACGTTCCACGCGGAGACGATGATCCGGCGCGAGTTCGGGTCGGTGCGCAGCTGGTCGATGACCTGCGAGATCTGGTCGATGTGCGAGCCGTCGGGGGTCGGCCAGGACCGCCACTGCACACCGTAGACGGGGCCGAGTTCGCCCTGGTCGTCGGCCCATTCGTCCCAGATGGTGACGCCGTGCTCCTGCAGCCAGCGGACGTTGCCGTCGCCGCGGAGGAACCAGAGGAGTTCGTAGGCGATGGACTTCCAGTGCACCCGCTTGGTGGTGATGAGCGGGAAGCCCTGGGAGAGGTCGAAGCGGAGCTGGCGGCCGAACACACTGCGCGTGCCGGTTCCGGTGCGGTCGCCTTTGGCGGCGCCGTGCTCGAGCGTGTCGCGCAGGAGGTCTTCGTACGGGGTGGGGATCGTCGTATCCATCCCCTCGATCGTACGGCCAGCGACCGTCACCGCGCCCGACCGATCGTCCGGTGTCGTGTCGGAGCCATGAGGCCGGGGTTGTGGAGCGTTCCGGCTTCGACAGAGACTCCGGCTAGACTCGACGAGTCGCATCGGATGATTCCATCCGGTCGCGGGCCTTTAGCTCAGCTGGTAGAGCGCCACGTTTACACCGTGGATGTCGTCGGTTCGATCCCGGCAGGGCCCACCGAACAGCGGCTTCGAGATCAAGGCCACCTCGAGGCTTTCCTCTCGAGCCGCACACCTCTCCTGGCTGGACACGCCGTGCGTGGGACACGTTCCCCTGGCGTCCCCATGCGGAGCAGACCTGAGCTCGCTCTCGCCCGCATCACCGGGGGTCAGACCAGTACGGCGAACGCCATGGCGACCGTCGACGCCGACATCGCGGCGGAATGCAGGCGATGACTGCGCGTGGGGCGGGAGCGGAGAGCGATCACCGACGAGACCACGGTCCCCACCATGACTCCGGCTGCAAGCATTCGCGGCGCACCGTGGGTGCTTCCGTGCGGATGTGCGGAGAGCTCGGAAGCCGCTGTCAGGTCGCCTCCCGTGGGAGCCGACATCACGAGGATGAGCGTGGCCGTTGAAAGCAGCCCGAAGGCCACATGCGCCGACACGACCCCGTCTCCGCGTCGCCGGACTGCATCCACGGCGGGCGCGAGGCGGACGCTGATGGCAAGCGCGATCGCCGTCGAGAGCATCACTGCGAACCACACCACCGCAGGCAGGAGGCTGATCGTCATCGCGTCGAGCATCCCGGTGGTCATGATGATGACGGCGGCGATGTCCATGACACTGACGTCGCGCCGAACGCCGATCAATGAACCCGCGCCGAGCACAGCCAACGACAGTGCCCCGACGTGGACGAGGTCGCTCATCGTCAACGCACCGGGTTTCGACCGCCCAGGACGCCGACATGACGCCATTCGGCGTCGACGACGTCTGCCGGCGCTGCGGCGGCGAAGGACAGAGCGCCGACTTCGACGTCGAGAGCGACCGTCAGCTTGGTCTCCCAGCGGAGGTGCTCAGGCTCCTCCGGCCTGGCCCGCACCGAGATCGGCGCGTCGGGGATGGCACCGAACGCAAGAGCTCGTTCCCGGTCGTCGACGGTTCGAGCAAGATCCGCGGCATCCGTCAGACACTGGTACCGAGGCACACTCGTGGTCTTGTACGGCGAGTACTCGCCGGCGGCGAGTGTCTTGTCGAGGAAGTGGTTCGTATGAGCCAGCGTGCGGCCGCGCGGAACAGGCAGCACCGCGACCCCCGCGGGGGAGACCTCGACGGCTGCGGCCTCGGCCGTCTGGCCGTCGAAAGCCGCGACGGTCAGGACGCTCGATGCTGCGAGCGGGACGCTGCGCGCGATCTCGACCGCGTCTGCGACCGTCGATGCACGGTCGAGGACCATGCGGGCGAGCACGTGCACCGGTACGCCCGTCTGCGATCCGTCGGATCGATGATGGAGGATGTTGAAGTGGAGCCCGAGGCCTCGGTCGTTCACGCCGATCTTCGCCGGTTGGCCGAATTCGCAGAAGGTCACGACACTCGTTCCGGAGGCCGACCGCAGGCGCCGTACCACGGTCTCGTTCGAGAGCGTCTCGTGCCAGTCCCACGTCTGGAGGGTGCGGGGTGCACTCGCGGCCTCGGGCACGTGGACGATGGTCGAGCATTCCATCGAGGGGGTCATTCGTGCCAGGATCTCGGTCCGAGCCGTCAACAGGTGCACGTCGGTCGACGAGAGACCGCTGCCGTCGGCGATACCGACGAACTCGTCGGCGATCTCCGGTGCGTGAGTCTCGATCATCGCCCGGCATCCGTCAGCGATCGCGCGGGCGCGCTCGGCCGGAACACCGGATTGCGCGAAGAGTCTCAAGTAGGAGTCACGGGCCGCAGTGAGCTGAGGCGACCAGCGGGCACCGAACCGACGTCCTTCCTCCTGGGGCCCCGCGCCCTCCGCAGACCATTCGTGGATGATCATCGGTGACCTCCGACGCGTTCGACGAGCTCGGCGACGTCTCCATAGGGACAGCCTCGTGCACGGGAGGCCGCCGCAACGCGCTCCCGAACCTCGCGTGGCTTGTCCTGACTGAGCTTGAAGACGGCGCGCTGCTCGATGAGCTCGAATCGGAAGGACACGATCCCTCCGACGATGCGCTCGAACGTGGGCAGCGAGCTCTCCATGTCCCACTCCGTCGGTTCGAGCCGTTCGAGCTCCTCGACGGTGCGGGTGACGACGTACATGCCGTCGCCTGGGCCGTCGAGCACGGTCACCCTGGCCGTGAGATGCACGGCTGCGTAATCCCACGTCGGGACGTTGGGGTCGTCGGCGTAGGTGGTCGGTGAGACGTAGCCGTGGGGGCCGGAGAACACCAGCAGCACCGGGTCGCCGTCGGTGAGCTGCCGCCACTGCGGATTCTTCCGCGCGATGTGGCCGAGCATCACGCCGCCGACGAAGCCGCCGTCCGACGCCATCCGCTCGATGATCACGGGCGTGTGGGTGACGGTGGGTGCACCGCCTGCCCCACCACCGTTGGTCACGACGAGCGCGAACGGGTGCAGGCGTACCAACTCGGTCACCTCGTGCTGTGACGGCGCGAGGTACTTCTCGAATTCGTACACGGTCAGCCCGCCGCGCAGAGGATCGCGTCCCACGCCGTCTCACCCGCGAGGGTGGCGACGGCGGTGGAGTTCAGCGAGAGTCGACCCCGGGAGGTGGCGGGGTTGTCCGGTAGGGCGACCTCATCGGTCGTCAACGCGAAGAGCGTGTCGCCGTCGAGCGGGGTGTGGAAGGGCTGGATCCCGCGGTGCATCGAGCTGTGCACCTGCAGACCGAACTGCTTGAGCTCGGTGTCGCTGAGCTGGACGTTCGTGACGACGGCGGTGATCGTGGTGTTGCCGGACATCGAGTCGACGAGCCGGGATTCCCCGATGGCCTCCTCATAGTCGAGCGCAGGATGGCGGCGCTCGCCGGTGGTCGCGTCGTAGTTGCCACGGATGATCCTGCCGGAGCGATCGAGGATCACCCCGTAGGGGTTGAGCACCGTCACGACGAGGACCTTCACGCCACCCACCTGACGGAAGGCGACGCCCTGGCCGGTGAACTCCACCCGCGCCGGGTCGACCTTTCCGGACGACGCCGAGGCACCGCCGCCGACCCGGCCGACCTCGACGACGCCCTGACGCGCGGCCTGCAGAGCGGCCTTGCCCAGCGCGGTGTCGGGGAAGACGGCGTTCTCGCGCACCGAGTAGTCGTAGATGATGGCCCCCGATACGAGCTGCAGCTGGTCGAAACCGGAACGGTGGCCGGCCCGCTCGAACAGTGCCTCGGACACGCCCGCGACGGCGGAAAGGCCGTACACCGAGCCCCCGGCGAGGCAGATGGCGTGGTTGTACCCGTACAGGCCGCTGGCACCGACGGCACCTCCGCGGCGGTCGGTGAACGTCCGAGCGCCGGTAGGAATCGACAGCACCGTCGCTCCGGTCGGACCCTCGGCGTACTCGGCGGTTCCGAGGAGGACGCCCGGGAAGTCGTACTCGACCTGACCGCGGTCGGTGCCGTGCACGGGGGAGAGGGCGTAATCGCCGTTGGATGGGCGCGGTCCTGCAGCGAGGACGGGGGCGAGACGGTGGGTGTCGGTCACGATGAGAGCTCCTGGAACAGTTGACGCGAATAGGGATGGCTGGGCAGGTCGTAGAAGACCTCGGTCGGGGCGTCCTCGACGATCTCTCCGGCACGCATCACCGCCACGTGGTGTGAGATGTAGCGAACGGCTGCCAGGTCGTGCGAGATGAAGAGGGCCGCGAAGCCGTGCTCCGCCTGCAGATCCTGAATGAGGTTGAGGATCTGCGCCTGCACCGAGACGTCGAGCGCACTGACGGCCTCGTCGAACACGATGAAGGCGGGATGGGTCACGAGTGCGCGCGCGACGCTCACCCGCTGCAGCTGTCCTCCCGAGAGCTGGTGGGGCCGGCGAGTCGCGAACGAGGCCGGTAGGCCGACGCTCTCGAGCATCGCCAGCGCGCGCTCCTCCGTCGACGGCGTACGACGCTCGTGCACGAGCACGGGTTCGAGCACTGACGACAGCACGGTCGAGCGCGGGTCGAGTGCCCACCGCGGATGCTGCAGGACCGCCTGCATCCGGCCCGCACGGGAACGCATGCTCCTGGCGAGCGGCGCTCCCTGGAACCGCACGGCTCCGGAGTCGGGGCGCCGCAGCCCGAGCGCCACGGACCCCGTCGTCGTCTTACCCGAGCCGGACTCGCCGACCAGGCCGAGCGTCTCACCGGGTGCCACCGAGAACGAGACGCCGGACATGGCCCTGATCGCCCGCCGACCCGCTCCGAAGCCGGATGAGAATGCGACGCTGACGTCGTCGAATTCGACGACCGGAGTCACCGAGGTAGCGCTCATGCCGACACCTCCTCTGCCCGGATGAGCCCTGATCGCCGATCCGCCAGCACGAGGTCCGTGGTGCGGATGCAGAGGCTGTGCCGTGGTGACACGGGCTCGGGCCTGACGGACCCGCACGCATCGATCCGGTGGGCGCAGCGGGGGGCGAAGGCGCAACCCGTCGCCTCGCCGTGCAACACCGGAGGGGAACCGGGGATGCTCGAGAGGCGCTCTCCCCGCTTCGCGCGGGAGGGATCGGTCGCTGCGAGCGCTCGGGCGTACGGGTGGACCGGGGTCCCCAGCACGGCGGGTGCCGGACCACGTTCGACGACCCTGCCGGCGTACATGACGGCCACCTCATCGCACCAGCGGGCGACTGCCGGCAGGTCGTGGCTGAGCCACAGGATGGTCGTGCCCTGGTCCTTCGCCTGAGCGAACAACAGCCGGATGACCTCTTCACGCACCTGGCTGTCGAGTGCGGCGGTCGGTTCGTCGGCGATCAGCAGCCGGGGGCGCCGGCACATCGCCATGGCGATGGCCACACGCTGAGCCATCCCACCCGAGATCTGGTGAGGAAAGAGCCGGATGACGCGCGTGGGATCGGTGATCTGCATGCCTTCCAGCAGCTCCACCTGGCGGCGGGCGGAGCAGTCGTCGCCCACAGCGCGGAGCACGAGCTTCAGCTGGGCGCCGATGCGCATCGTCGGGTCGAGCGAGCCGATCGGATCCTGGGCGATGTAGGCGAGCGTGTCGCGTCGGTAGCCGCGCAACGCGTCGTCGTCGAGAGCGAGCACATCGATCCCGTCGACCTCGAGCCGACCGCTGAGGATCCGCGCGGAACGCGGCTGCAGGCGACCGATGACGGAGGCGAGCGTCGACTTGCCGGACCCCGACTCACCCACGAGCGCGACCGAGCTGCCGTCGGGGACGTCGAGGTCGACCCCGTCGAGGGCCCTGACCGTTGTGGCCCCGGTGAACTCCAGTGCCAGATCGCTGATGCGTACGGCGGTCATCTGAGGGACCTCGTCTCTCGCGGTTCGAATCGGTCACGGAGGCCGTCGCCGATGATGTTGATGCACAGGATCGAGACCACCAGCACGGTGCCGGGGACGATCACGAGCTGGGGAGCCTGGGTCATGTAGAGCATCCCCTGTTGGATGAGCAGCCCGAGGGAGGCCTCGGGAGCCTGCACGCCGAAGCCGAGGAAACTCAACCCGCCCTCGACGAGGATCGCGACGGAGAGCGCGTAGCTCGCCTGCACCGCGATCGTGCCTGCGATGTTCGGCAGCAGACGCCGCGCGAAGATCACCGGGGTGCGAACGCCGCTGATCCGTGCCGACACGACGAAGTCCCGTTCGGCCACGGCGCGCGTCGCGATGCGCACCACTCGGGTCATGAGCGGGATCGTGATGACGACGATGCTGATGATCGCCGCGGGGCGGCCGGGGCCGAGCAGTGCGGAGACGAGGATCGCGAGCACGAGTGCGGGGAACGCGTAGAGCACGTCGGCGACGCGCATCACCACCTCGTTCACCGCACCGCCGTAATAGCCGGCGAGCATGCCGAGCACGGTGCTCACCACCGCTGAACAGACGACCGCGACGATCGACACGACGAGCGTGGTCGTCGTGCCCTGGAACAGCCGGGGGAGGAGCGAGCGTCCGAGGTTGTCAGTGCCGAATGGCGCGAGCGCGGAAGGGCCCTCGAGTCGGCCGCCGACCGTCGCGGTCGTCGAGCCGGCCAGGCCCGTGAGCACGGCGATCACGGTGATCACGACCACGAGGCCGAGCACGACGATCGCGGCGCGCAGCACGGTGTCACTGCGACGCCAGGCGATGCGAGTCGCGTCACCTGCCGCGCGGACGCGGTGCGTGGCTGTGGGGGTGACGGTCATCGGCGGCTCCCTCCGGTCAGGCGCAGACGGGGGTCCAGCGCGTTGGCGATGAGGTCGACGAGCATGCTCGCGACGATGAACACGATGGCGGCGAGCAGCACCGCGCTCTGGACGATCGCGTAGTCGCGTCGCCCGAGTGCTGTCTGGAGGTACGAGCCCATGCCGGGGATGTCGAACACGAACTCGACGATCACGGTGCCGCCGAGGAGGACGGCGACGAGGGCGCCGACGATCGTGAGGATCGGAGCTGCGGCGTTGCGCAGCACGTGGTGACGGATGATGAACCAGGGGGTCTCGCCGCGCGCCACGGCGGCCTGCACATGCGGTTCGACGAGCACGTTCATCACGGCATCCCTCGTGTTCCTCGCGACCACCGCGACACAGCCGACGGCGAGCACCGTGATCGGCAGCACGAGCGCCCCGAAGAAGCGAACTGGGTCGACGGCGAACGGTGCGAACCGGCCGATCGAGACGCCGAGCCCCAGGCTCGACGCTGCGAAGACCACGACGCCCGCGAGCAGGAACTCGGGGATGCTGATGCCGAGAGCACTGACGACCCGGCCGAGGGCACCGGCCGAACCCTCCGACCGCTGAGCCGCGAAGAAGCCGAGCGGGATCCCGACCACCAGGGTGACGACGATGGTCAGGAGCGCGATGGTCCCGGTGACGGGCAGGCGTGCGACGAACTCGTCGGTGACGGACACGTTCGACACGAACGAGTAGCCGAGATCACCCGTGAGGACGCCGAACAGCCAGTGGAAGTACTGCGCGACCACCGGGTCGTCGAGCCCGGACTCGGCCACCGCCTGGGCCCGCTGCGCCTCGGTGGCGAGCGGACCCAGGACGAGGTCGGTGTAGTCGCCCGGCATGAGACGGACGGATGCGAAGATCAGCACCGATACGATCACGAGCGTCACCAGCGCGGCGCCGATGCGCCGGAGCGACCACAGGACGACGGCCATGTCAGCTGGCGCGGAACTGCGTGATGTACCGCAGGAAGTTGCCGTAGCCCTCGTCGCTGCCGAGCGTCGGCGACAGCGACTCGGTGTTCCATCCGATGGTGGACGGACGCAGGACCAGCGGCACCATCTCGCTCTGCTCGTCGGCGACGGCGCAGAGGTCCTCGAACACGGCAGCCCGGTCGGCCCCCGGCTCGGTCGCGTATCCGTCCGCGATCAGGCCGTCGAGTCCGTCGGAACCCTGCATGAGGACGGACGAGAACCCGGCGACCTCGGGGTTCCACCAGGTCGTGACCATCGCAGGGTCCGCATAGCCGGCGAACCAGCTCAGCGCGAGGTCGAAGGTCGCGGGGCTGCCGTACACCTGATCCGAGTAGGTGGCGTAGTCGACCTGCTGGATGTCGACCGTCACGCCGATCTCGGCGAGGTTCTGCTGCATGACCTGCGCGATCTGGGCGAGGACCGGCTCATCCGTGTACACGACGAGGTCGAGATCGAGGCCTCCGACCTTGTCGATCACGGCTTTCGCCGCTGCGACATCGTGCGCGGCGGAGGGGAGGTCCTCGGCGACGCACGAGTCGGGGAGCCCCGCGGGGGTGACGCCGGTCGCCGCGGTCGAACCGCCGAACGCGAGCTCGTTGATCGCGTCCCGGTCGATCGCGCTGTTGATCGCGAAGCGCACGTCCTCATCCTGCAGCGCCTCATCGCCGGTGAGGGAGTTGATCATGAGGTAGTGGAAGTCGGTGTTCTTCTGCCCGACGACGCTGACGTCCTGCGCGTTCGCGAGGAGTTCCGCCGAGTCGATGGAGTTGAGCACGGCGAAGTCCGCCGATCCGTCTCGCAACGCGGCGGCCCTGGTCGCCTCGTCGCCGACGATGTCGATCGTGAGCGTCGAGAAACCCAGCGAGGCGGCGTCGGGGTGATGCTCGTTCGGCTCGAACGTCCACTCCTCATCCTGCCGGTGCGCGGTGGCGACCAGTGGGCCGGTTCCGACCATCTTGGTCGCGATGTCGATCTCGCCCGAGTCGATCTCGGCCATCGGCAGCACGGCGGCGGGGGTGTTCGCCAGCGCGGCGAGGAAGGGGGCATACGGCTCCGACAGGGTGACCGTGACCTCGAGATCGCCGGTCTCCTCGATCGAGGCGACCGGGCCGAGCTGACCCGTCCACGTGGTCGGGGTGTCGATGAGGCGCTGGAGGCTGCCGGCGACATCGGCAGCCGTCATGGGGCGTCCGTTCGAGAAGACCGCGTCGTCGGCGAGGGTGAAGACGTACTCGGTGTCGCTCGGCGTCTCCCACGAGGTGGCGAGCGACGGCGCGACGTCGAGGTTCTCGTCGATCGTCGTGAGGGTCTCGTATGACAACCCCTCCAGCATCCACGAGCGTGCGGTGGCCGCACCCTGCGGGTCGAGACCTGCGGCCTCGGCGGTGTCGTAGTCGACCTGGACGACGAGGTCACCACCGCCGTCGAACGCCTCGTCGGCGACGGCGAGGAAACCCGGTGCCGCTTCTTCCTGTGTCGGTCCGGCGTCCGGTGAGGCGCCGGTGGTGCATCCGGTGAGTGCGAGGACGGCGACGGCGGACATCGCCACCCCCGCACGAGCTGCGATGTGCATGTCGGTGATTCCCTTCGGGATGCCGGACCACGGCTGATCAGCCATGGTGCGACGACGGGTGGACGGAGAGGTGATGCGGGCGGTGCTCGGTGTGCGCAGAGCCGGTGTCCTCGTGAGCGCAGGCGCATGCGGTGGGGGAGGCCGGGACGTCGAGGGTCGGGTTCCGGTCGAAGAAGTCGTGGGGTTTGAGGGTGAACCCGCACGTGTCGACAGGCATGATCGGCCAGTCTTCGGTGCGAGGGAAATGGGTGAGGCCGAAGGTGTGCCAGAGCACGAGGTCGGCACCGTCGAGCGAGGCGTCGTCCGCGACGAAGGCGGGGAGGCCTTGTTCGGGCGCGCTCTGATTGACCACGTCGCCGGCGGGGTAACGCTCGTCCGGGTCATAGGCGGTGACCCACAGATCGGACGTCGCGAACCGTGCACGCGACGCGATCACCGACTCGGGCTGCGCCAGCAGCACCGGCTTGCCCTCCGGCGTCAGGACATAGGAGGTCGGGCGGCCCAGTCGGTTCCTCGCGGTCGCGCTGCTCACGCGCCAGGTGCGGTCGACGGTTGCGTTCGCGCGGCGGCGTCCCTCCTGTTCGCTCCGCAGCCGGGTGGTGGTGAATCCGATCGCACTGCCGTGAACGTTGTCGTCGTCGATGGGCAAGGTTCTGACGTCGATCTCGTCGATGACGGCCGGACCGTCGTCCACCGCCATGTCGAGGCGGGCGCAGAACAGGTGCTGGTGATAGGGAGCGGCGAGACCCGGGGCCAGTTCGCTCGCGAACCGAGCGGTCCGCTCGTCGTAGGTGGCGGTGAAGACGAGGCCGGTGGCTTTGGCCTCGAACTCGATCTTGCCGTCGAGGTAGAGGTACCAGTAGAAGCCGTAGTCGTAATTGCCGACGGTGACGAAGAACGAGATCACCAGGCGGCGCTGTCGGCGCACGTCGCTCGATCCGGTGAACTGCTCCGTGTGCTTCCAGAGCACCCCGGCATCCTCCTCGTGGATGCAGATCGCGTTCGGCAGGACCTTGACCTCGCCGCGTGCATCTGCGATCGGCACGTCGAGGTAGGTGATGTCGCCGACGCAATCGCAGCCGAGTTCGAGCGAGTTCACCAATCGGCCGAGCTGGTACTCGCCGGTGTCGAAGTAGTTCTGCCAGAAGCGCACCGGCCCCGGGTCTCCGTAGGGGACCAGCATCTCCGCGATCGACGCGCGGTGCACGATCGGACGCACACGTCCGTCGTCCTCGAAGCCGATGCCGTGCAGGATGAGACCCTCGCGCATGTCGTAACCGATGCGCAGCGACCACTTCTCCCACGAGATCACGTCGCCGTCGAACGAGAAGCTCGGTCCCTCCGGCTGGGTGATGACGATCGGCTTCTGCGTCGTTCGTTCGGGGCCGAAGGTCCCGGGGATGTGGTAGTCGGCCGTCTCCTGAGGGATCGGCATCACGCCGGTGTCGATGACGTCGACGACCGTCCTGCTCGCGAGATCGACGTAGGCGACGAGACCGTCGATCGGGTGCGCCCAGGGCATGGTCTGCGGGGTCGGCTGGTGGTGTCCGAGCACGCGAGCCAGTCGGCGTCCGCGCTCGCCTTCGATCGGATACCGGCCGGCGGAGAGTCCGGCGAGGGCCACCGTGCTCGGGTCGTCGATGCCTCGGGCCGAGAGCGCGGCGGTCCAGCGCGCGTCGGCTCCGATGAGCTTTCGGATGACCTCGTGCTCCTCCTGCAGCAGCGGAACCTGGCCGTCGAGCTCGGGGTCGATGTCCACGTCCTTCGCGAGGGTGGCGGAATCGAGGTCGACCGAGAGTGCCCGCGCGCGTCCGCTGTCGACGTCGAGGAGCTGCACCCGCGCGCGCCGGGGGACGGAGCGCCCCGTGGCGACCTCGGTACGGTCGGGCTCGTCGAGTCCGACGTAGGCGATGCGATGCTCGTCGTCGAGTGCGCCTTCGGCGCGGAGGATCCCGGCGACACGCTGCAGCTCGTCCGCCGAGAGCGTCGCGTAGGGCGCGCCGGACCCGTCGCCGAGGCGGCGCGAACGTTGGACGTGGTCGGACGGGGAACAGGCGCAGTTCATGGAGTCTCCATCGGAAGTCGGTGCCGGAACGTCTGGCTGCCGGAACGTTCCGGCAAAAGTATGCGAGAAGCCGGTCACAGCGCAAGACCTGCTGTGTTTCGAGTGCGTTACGGCTTGCTCCATGTGGTTAGACTCGGCCGCATGCAAGAGCCTCGACGCGCAAGATTGATCGATGTCGCCCGGCGCGCGCGAGTCGGGAAGACCACGGCGTCCGACGCGCTCAGCGGCGTGGGACGCGTGTCGCCGGCCACTCGGGAAGCCGTTCTGGCCGCGGCGGCCGAGCTCGGCTACTCGGTCAACACGGCGGCCAGACACCTCCGCGGCGGCGCGATCGGGACCATCGGCATCGTCCTCCCCGAGGTCCTGTCGCGGTCGTCGTACTACATGGCGTTCACCTTCGGAATCGTCACGAGCGCGGCGGCCCACGACATCGACGTGACCATCGTGAGCCCGTCGGCGTCGTCCGGCCGTTCCCGGCCGATCCGCGCGGACGGGTTGATCATCGGCGACCCGCTCTCCGGAGACCCGGGGCTGCCGTCCCTGATGGCCTCGAGCATCCCGATCGTGACCCAGGAACACCTGCCTGACGACATCGACGTCGTACCCGACGGCGTGATCTGGTCGTCGCACGAGGCGGCGATGCTCCGGCTCTTCGACGAGATCGACGTCACCGAGGCCCGACGACCCGCCTTGCTCGTCGCTCCGGACGCGTCGGACTGGTCGCGCCAACTCGTCGCCGGCTACCGCCGAGGATGCGCAGCGCGAGGCCTCGATCCGGTCATCGCGCCGATCTCGTTCGAGGCTCCGTGGCACGCGGTGCGCGAGTCGACCGAGCGGCTGCTGCAGACGAATCCGGACACCGATGTGATCATCTGCGGACCGGACTCCAGCGCGATCGAGGTCGTCGCCGTGCTCGGGCGCCTCGGCCGCACGGTCGGCGAGGACATCACCGTCGTCTCGTGCGTGGACCATCCCTCGCTGCCGTTCCTGACTCCGCCCATCACCTCGATCGATCTGCGCCCCCGCGAGTCGGGGGTCGCCTGCGCCGAGCTCCTCATCGACCTGCTCGACGGCCGTGCGGCGTCCGGCACCGATGTGGAGTTCCCGATCACGGTCGTCGCCAGGGAGTCCACGTCGAGAGCGCTGCGGGTGCGCCGGTGAGCGCGCCGCTCGACGGCATCGTCGTCGCCGACTTCTCCCGCGTCCTCGCGGGTCCGCTGGCGACCATGACGCTCGCCGATCTCGGAGCGCGGGTCGTCAAGGTCGAGCGACCACTCACAGGTGACGACACGAGGGCGTGGGGTCCGCCGTACGCCGAGTCCGGGAACACCACCTACTTCGAATCCGCGAACCGCGGCAAGGAATCGGTGGCGCTCGACCTCACCGATCCGGTCGACGTGGCGCGCGCGCGCGAGCTGATCGCGAGGAGCGACGTGGTGATCGAGAACTTCCGGCCGGGGGCCTTCGCGAAACTCGGATTCGATTGGGACACGCTCACCGCCGAGCACCCTGGCCTCGTCTACGTCTCGGTGAGCGGGTTCGGTCAGGGGGCAGGGGCGGCACTGCCCGGATACGACTTCGTCGCCCAGGCGGTCGGCGGTCTCATGCACGTCACCGGTGAGACCGGAGGCGAAGCGATGAAGGCCGGTGTCGCACTGGTCGACGTGCTGACCGGCAAGGACGCCGTGATCGGCATTCTCGCGGCTCTCCGGCGGCGGGAACTGACGGGGCGCGGTTCGAGGATCGACGTCAATCTGCTCTCCAGTCTGCAGGCGGCTCTGGTCAACCAGATGTCGGCACACCTGGGCGCGGGGACGGAACCCGGGAGATTGGGCAACCGGCATCCCTCGATCGCGCCGTACGAATCGCTGCGATGCGCCGATGCGCCGATCGCGGTCGCCTGCGGGAACGACGCGCAGTTCGCGCGGATGGCCACCGAACTCGGATGCCCGCAGCTCGCCGCCGATCCACGGTTCCAGAGGAACCCCGACCGTGTCGCGCATCGCGAGGCCCTGGTCGTCGAACTCGAGGCGTCCCTGGCTGCCGACACGGCGGCGGCATGGGCCGCGAGGCTGAATCGCATCGGCGTGGCCGCCGGTGTCGTCAACTCGATCGGCGATGGTATCGCGCTCGCGGAGGAACTCGGACTCGAACCGGTGTGGGACGCCATCGGTAGCGACGGCCGTCGGTCGACGCAGATCCGTACCCCGCTCACGTGGTCTCCCGCGATCCCGGTGAGCGTGTCTGCACCCCCGCGACTCGGCGAGCACGACGAGTCCGTGCTGGCCTGGTTGGATGCTGAGCGCTAGCTATATCGAAGCGCGAGCCAGAGCTCGGCCGCGACGTCGGGATCATCGAGCGAGGCGTCGAGGATCTTCTCGGCGGCGGTGATCCTCGGCCGGACGGTGTTCCGATGCACGCCGAGGTCGCGTGCCGTCCGCTCGGCTTGATGACCGTTGCGCAGATACGCGACGACGGTACGCCGCAGTTCCGGTTCGGCGCGCGAGAGCAGATCGATCCAGCGGCGTGATCGCCCATCCGGATCGATGCGCGTTCGTGCATCGGGGTCCGCACGGTGGAGTGCCATGACGCGGGCGGCCGCGGCAGCGACGTCCTCCAAGCCGACCCGTCCGCTGAGGACTCCGGAACGGGGCGTGCCACGCTCATCCCCGTCTGCGGCCATCAGCGTGAGGTGCACGCCGTGGTGAGACTTCCCGGCGCCGAATCCACCGTCGAAAGCGGGATCGCCGCCGGCCAGGACCCGGAAGAGCATGGGCAGATCGATGCCGGAGACGTCGGCGAGCGCGCGGGCGGCCGACGGCTCACCGCGGAGTGCGAGCCGGGCGACCCACGCCTCGGGCGTCGCATCCCCGCTGCTCTGCGCACTCAACATCCGGAGCAGAGCGGTGGCCGTCAGGACGAGTTGACGGTCCGAGCCGCCGAACGGTCTCCCCGTGCCCAACGCGAGCGCGCCGCGGGGGCGTCCGTCATCGCTGACCGCGTGCGCGACGACCGTCGAGCCGTGGGACACGAACGAGGCCGCCTCGACGCCTGAGCGCAGGAGTGAGCGCTCCACGTCCGAACGCACGGAGGGCAGGATCGCCTCGAGCGACGGGGGATGCAGGACGTCCGACGAGTCGCCGGGCCCCATCGGCAGCCAGGCCACCCACCCGCCGATGGCCTGTGCCATCACTCGCACGACCGCGACGATCGGATCGGGGCCGGCTGCTGCCTGCACGAGTCTGGTGTGGGCGTGCGCGGTGCGCATCGCCTCCTCATGTCCGCCGCGACCCGCGAGCGACCAGTACGCACGGGAGACGTCGAGGAACGGGACGCCGTCCGGCACGGCGAAGATCGGTATGCCGGTCGCACGGCAACGCTCCACCAGCGCGGAGGGCGCGTGCTCCCACCCCTCGCCGAGACCGATCCCGATCGCACCGATGTCGTGCTCGGCGAGGCGGTCGACGTACCGGCCTGCCGATTCGGCGTGCAGCGGGATGCCGGTGGTGAGCAGCAGTTCGCCGCCCTCGAGGTACCGGCCGGGGTCGGCGAGCTCCGAGACGTGCACCCCGGTGATCCTGCGCGCGGCGTCGAACGGCACCAGCGGGCGCAGCGCGGCGCTCGACGCGAGCGAGAGTTCACCGAGGGAGACCATGCCGCCATTGTGCAGGACGCACAGGACTGGGATCAAGGTTGGGCGAACTGTCACCCATGACCTACGTGGCACGCTTTAGCGTCGACCTCATGACCATCTCGCCGCATCTGATCACCGAGATCCCCGGTCCGCGATCACGCGAGCTCCACGCTCAGCGCACCGCGGCCGTCGCCTCCGGTTTCGCAGTCACCCTGCCCGTCTTCATCGCCCGCGCCGGCGCCTCGACGCTCGAAGACGTCGACGGCAACACCCTCATCGATCTCGCTTCGGGCATCGCCGTCACCAGCGTCGGAGCGGCGAATCCTCGGGTGCGGGACAACGTGGCCGCCCAGCTCGAGCGCTTCACCCACACGTGCTTCATGGTGACCGAGTACGAAGGGTTCGTCCGGGTCGCCGAGTGGCTCAACGCCCACACGCCGGGTGACTTCGAGAAGCGGACCGCACTGTTCACCACGGGTGCCGAAGCCGTCGAGAACGCGGTGAAGATCGCACGCGCGTACACCGGTCGTCCCGGGGTGCTCGTGATCGACGAGGCGTACCACGGGCGCTCTCTGCTGACCATGGCCATGACGGCCAAGGAGCAACCCTACAAGAACGGGTTCGGCCCGTTCCCCGACGACGTCGTGCGGGGGCCGAACGCCAACCCACTGCGGGGGAGGGGCGCCGATGCCGCACTGGCCGAGATCGAGCGGATCATCACCGAGCATGGCGACGAACATTTCGCCGCGATCGTCGTCGAGCCCATCCAGGGCGAGGGCGGATTCATCGTCCCCGCAGCGGGGTACCTCGCCGGGCTCCGCCGGATCGCGGACGCGCACGGCATCGTCCTCGTCGTCGACGAGATCCAGAGCGGCCTCGGCCGCACCGGGCGTCTCTTCGCGAGCGAGCACGAGGGGGTCGTCGGCGACATCACGCTCACGGCCAAAGCGCTCGGCGGCGGACTGCCCCTCAGCGCCGTCACCGGCCGAGCCGAGATCATGGACGCCGCGCACGCGGGCGGCCTCGGTGGCACGTATGCGGGGAACCCCCTCGCCTGCGCCGCAGCGCTCGCGGTGTTCGACGTGCTCGACGACCCCGAGCTGCTGCCGGGCGTCGCGCACATCGAGCAGACGATCCGGGCCCACTTCGAGCCGCTGCTCGCCGAGTTCCCGGTGATCGCCGAGGTGAGAGGGCGAGGAGCGATGATGGCCCTCGAATTCGCCGACCCCGGGACGCTCGAGCCGCGTGCCGACCTCGCTCAGCGGGTGACGGCCGCCTGCCACGCCGCAGGCGTCCTCACGCTCACCTGCGGCACGCACGGCAACGTCATCCGTCTGTTGCCGCCGCTCGTGATCGAGCCGGCCGTGCTCGACACCGGACTCGAGATCCTCAGTCGTTCCATCCGCTCCATCGCCGCCGAGGAGGTCGCAGCGTGACCGCCGTTCCCGACCTGCTCGACTTCGACGAGATGCTCACCGATGACGAGCGGGCCACTCGAGACCGTGTGCGGACATTCGTCGACGCCCGCATCCGTCCCCACATCGCCGACTGGTACGACCGCGCGATCTTCCCGACGGAACTCGTGCCGGAGCTGGCCGATCTCGGCCTCCTCGGGATGCACCTTTCGGGCTACGGGTGCGCAGGCCGGAGTGCCGTCGAGTACGGGCTCGCCGCGATGGAACTCGAGGCGGGCGACTCAGGTCTGCGCACCTTCGTATCGGTGCAGGGATCGCTCGCCATGAGCGCGATTTACAAGCACGGCAGCGAGGAACAGAAGCAGGAGTGGCTGCCGCGCATGGCGCGCGGCGAGGTGATCGGATGCTTCGGACTCACGGAGCCCAACTCGGGGTCCGATCCCTCGAGTATGACCACCTTCGCGCGTCGCGACGGCGACGGCTGGGTGATCAACGGTGCGAAGCGGTGGATCGGGCTGGCCTCGATCGCCCAGGTCGCGATCATCTGGGCGCAGACGGATGACGGCCTGCGCGGCTTCATCGTACCCACGGACTCCGACGGCTTCGTCGCGACGCCGATCGCCCCCAAGCTCTCGATGCGCGCATCCATCCAGTGCGACATCACGCTCACCGACGTGCGCCTGCCGTCGACGGCACAGCTCCCCGAGGCACGCGGTCTCAGGGCCCCGTTCTCCTGCCTCAACGAGGCGCGGTACGGCATCGGCTGGGGAGTGATCGGTGCCGCACGCGACAGCTACGCCACGGCACTGTCCTACTCCCGTTCCCGCATCCAGTTCAACCAGCCGATCGCCGCGTTCCAGCTCACGCAACAGAAACTCGTCGACATGGCGATCGAGATCGAGAAGGCCCAGCTGCTCGCTCTCCGGCTCGGCAGGCTGAAGGACGCCGGCAAACTCGCTCCGCATCAGATCTCGGTCGCCAAGCTCAGCAACACTCGCGCGGCGATCGCCATCGCGCGCGAGGCGAGGACCGTGCTCGGAGGAAACGGGGTGTCCGGCGACTACTCGCCCTTGCGCCATGCCGCGAACCTCGAATCCGTCCGCACGTACGAGGGCACCGACGAGGTGCACCTGCTCGTGCTCGGGGCACACATCACCGGCTTCTCCGCCTTTCGCAGCACCGTCATCACTGGAGCATCATGACCGTCATCGCCCTGCACCACTTCATCGACGGAACCTGGGTCGAGGGCGGAGGAGAGCCCCTCGTCGACGTCAACCCGAGCAGTCCGCGGGACGTCGTCGCCGAGGGGCCAGGGGCATCACGCGCTGATGTCGACCGCGCCTTCGCGGCGGCCCGCACCGCCTTCGACGGCTGGCGTCGCACACCGGCTCGCGCACGCGCCGCGATCCTGCTCCGCGCAGCCGACATCATCGAGGCGCATCGAGAAGCGTGGGGCCGGGAGCTGGCCCGCGAGGAGGGCAAGACCCTCGTCGAGGCGATAGCCGAGACCGGCCATGCCGCGAACATCCTCCGCTTCCACGCTCAGGAGGTCGAACGCCAGAGCGGTGGTGTCTTCGAATCGCCGAGTCCTGGCGAGCGCATCCTCGTGATCCGACGACCGGTGGGGGTCGTCGGGGCGATCACCCCCTTCAACTTCCCGATCTCGATCCCGGCGTGGAAGCTCGCTCCGGCCCTGGTCTGGGGCAACACCGTGGTCTGGAAGGCCGCGACGTCCGTCCCCGTACTCGCCATGCGGTTCGCCGGGGCGCTCGAGCAGGCCGGATTGCCTCGAGGCGTGTTGAACCTCGTGAACGGCACGGCCGCCGTCGGTGAGGCGATCGTCGCACATGCGGACGTCGATGCAGTGACGTTCACCGGCTCGACGAACGTCGGCAGGAGTATCGCCGCGCAACTTGCGACGCGCGGGATCCCGTTCCAGGGCGAGCTCGGCGGGAAGAACGCATCGCTCGTGCTCGCGGATGCCGACCTCGACGTCGCCGTCGAGCAGGTGGCGATCGGCGCCTTCCGCGCCGCGGGGCAGAAATGCACGGCGACCTCTCGGGTGATCGTGCACGAAGCGGTCGCCGACGAGTTCCTTCGTCGGCTCGCAGCGCGCACCGAGCGGATGGTCGTGGGCGATGCCCAGGCTGAGGGGGTCGAGGTCGGACCCGTCATCGACCGCGCCGCGCGCGACCGTGTCGCAGCCGCCATCGCGCTCGCCCGAACGACGGCGACAGTGGTGGTGGCGCCTGAACCGTACGGACCTGATGAGCTCGACGGCGGCTACTTCATCGCCCCGTCGATCTTCGAGCTGAACGAGGACGACCCGGGGGAACTGTGGACGGAGGAGCTGTTCGGCCCGGTGATCGGCATCCGCAGGGTTCCGAGCACCGATGCCGGGGTCGCACTCGTGAACGACAGCGCGTACGGACTGTCGGTCGCGGTGTTCACGACCGGTCTCGCGGACGCGCTCAAGGTGATCGAGGACATCAGCGTGGGCGTCGTGCACGTCAACTCGGCGTCGGCGGGGGCGGATCTCCACGTGCCCTTCGGGGGCAGTCGCGCGAGTGCGCTCGGTCCGAAGGAGCAGGGGGCCGCCGCCCGAGAGTTCTTCACCGAGACCGGGACGGTCTACCTGCGGGGCTGACTTCGTTCGTCGGATCGCATCGGCGTCGTCTTGGAGACGGACGGCTCGCGAATCGCGGGGACCGCGCCGATGACGTTCGGGCACCACTTGTGTCGCCCACGCACTGCGGCTAAGGTCGTATCTCATATACGACCGAGGAGGTTCGCATGTCCGCCGTACCGTTCGCTGCCGGAGCGCTGCCATCGCGCACGGCGCACATCCTCGGAGTGATCAAGTCCGCCATCCTCAACGGCGATGTCGAGCCGGGTGCCGCGCTCGTCGAGAACGACCTCGCCCGCGAATTCGGCGTGTCCAAGACCCCCGTGCGTGAGGCGCTCAAGGTCCTCGAGGGGACCGGACTCGTGGTCATCCGGCCCTACACGGGCACGTTCGTCCGTGAGCTCACGGTCGCCGACGCCCTCGCGATCTACGACCTCCGGCTGCTGCTTGAACCCGAGGCCGTCCGCCGCACCGTCGCGACCGGTGTCGAACTCAACGACGCGGCGACCGCACTCCAGCAGGCGACCGAGGCGACGGAGGGTTCACAGCGCAGTCTCGCGAACCGTGCCTTCCACCGCGCCCTGTACGCCGGGTGCGGTAACCCGCTCCTCATCCAGACGCTCGACGGGTTGCGTGACCAGACCGCACTCGTCGCCGCGGCATCGTGGGCGCATCAGGCCACGTGGCGCGATGAGGCCGCTGAACACGCGGACATCCTCGCCGCGGCCACCGCCGGGGACGCCGACGAAGCCGCCCGGCTCGTCGCCGCGCACATCGACCAGTTCTCCCGACGCAGGATCGCGAACGGTTCGGACGTGGAAGGAGGAGTCGGCTAAGCGGGATGCGGCCCGTTCACCGCCAAGTTCCCGGGCCGCCCCCTGATCTCCAGCCTCCGAGGAGGCTTCACCGCTACTCGCAAGGAGCAACGATGCTTCATCATGACACACCGACCAGCGCCACCTCTCAGTCGGACACCGTCCGCCGACGGCGCACCAACACCCGCTGGACGATCGTCGGCTTCTCGGCGCTCGGCCTCACCATCGCCTATCTCGATCGTGCCGCGCTGAGCGTCGCGATGCCCTTCATGGCCGAGGAGTTCGAGATCGGCCCGGCCGTCCAGGGCGTCGTGCTGTCGTCCTTCTTCTGGACGTACGCCCTGTTCCAAGTCCCGTCCGGCTGGCTGCTCGACCGGTTCGGTCCACGCGTCATCTACCCCATCGCCGTGGGCTGGTGGTCGATCTGGACCGCCCTCACCGCGCTGTCGCAGGGCGTCGGCAGCGTCATGCTCTTCCGACTCGGACTCGGCATCGGCGAGGCACCCGTCCAACCCGCGAACGTCAAGGTCGTCTCGAAGTGGTTCCCACGACGCGAACGCGCGTTCGCGTCGAGCCTGTTCGACATGGGACAGCAGATCGGCACGGCACTGTCCGTCCCGCTCGTCACCGCCCTCGCGCTCTTCGGAGGGTGGCGGCTCGCCTTCGTCGTCATCGGGCTCTTCGGCCTCCTCTGGATCGTCGGCTGGCTCGCTGTCTACCGCGCACCGGAGAAGCACCCGAAGGTGAACCGGGCGGAGCTCGAGTACATCAACTCCGACCAGGCCGAGATGGTGCAGACCCCCGAGGCCGCCGAAGGCGCTGCGAAGGTCCCGTGGTCGCGGCTCCTGCGCAACAACCAGGTCTGGGCGCTGACGCTCGGATACGTGTTCCGATCGTTGGCCGGTGCGTTCTTCCTCACCTGGTACCCGAGCTACCTGTTGAACGACCGTGGCTTCTCGAAGGAGGAGTTCGGCATGGTCGGGGCCATCCCGGCCGTCATCGCGATCGGTGCGACGGTCCTCGGTGGCATCGTGTCCGACCGGATGCTCGCCTCCGGCATGTCGACGAACCTGGCGCGGAAGATCCCGATCATCTCCGGGCTCGTGCTGAGCGCCTGCATCGGCTTCAGTCCCTTCATCGAGAGCAACGTCCTCCTCATGGTGGTGCTCACCGTGTCGAGTGCGGCGCACTCCTTCGCCGGCGCCGCGATCCTCAGCCTCCCTGCGGAGGTCGCCGAATCGCCAGAGACCGTCGGTTCGATCGCCGGGTTCCAGAACTTCGGTTCGCAGCTCGGCAACCTCATCAGCCCCATCGCCATCGGGCTCTTCCTGACCTTCAGCGGCGGTTCCTATGTGGGCCCGCTCGTCTTCGCAGCCTTCAGCTGCCTCGTGAGCGCAGCCATCTACGGACTGTGGGTGCGGATCAAGCCCGTCCAGGCCCTCACCGAGCCGCTGCCCAGTTCCATCGAAAGGACTCCATCGTGAACCGCGCACCCCTGAACCGCGCCGACCTGAGCCGACGGCTCGCGACCGTCGTCGGCATCCCCGTCGTCCCGTACGCCACGGACGGAGGCATCGACCATGAGCTCGCCGGAACGCTCACGAGGAGACTCGGCGCGCACGGGGTCCAGGTGCTCACGCCGAACGGCAACACCGGCGAGTTCTACGCGCTCGCGCCGGAGGAACGACGCGCGATCCTCCGGACCGTCATCGCGAACGCGTCCGCCGGGACGACGATCGTGGCCGGCGTCGGCTTCGACCTCGCCACCGCGATCGCCGACGCACGGTTCGCCGCGGAGACCGGCGCGGACGCGATCATGATCCACCAGCCCGTGCTGCCCTACCTGTCGCCCGACGGGTGGGTGGCCTACAACCGCGCCATCGCGGAGGCGGTCCCGGAGCTCGGCGTCATCCCGTACCTGAGTACACCGACCGTGAGCGGGCACCACATCGGCGCCCTCGTCGGACAGGCACCGAACGTGGTCGCCGTCAAGTACTCCGTGCCCGACCCCGTCGTGTTCGCCACCACCAGGGCCGAAGCCGACGTGGACATCGTCTGGATCGCAGGGCTCGCCGAGTCGTACGCACCGGCGTACTGGCAGGGCGGCGCGCGGGGGTTCACTTCCGGACTCGTCAACGTCGCCCCCTCGGTCTCGCTCGGCATGCTCGACGCCCTCCGGTCCGGTGACTACGAGCGGGCCGGCGCGATCTGGCGGGACATCAGCGCGTTCGAGGAGCTGCGTGCGCGCAACCGCTCGGCCGACAACGTGTCGGTCGTCAAGGAGGCCATGCACCAGCTCGGACTGGCCGATCGATCGGTCCGTCCACCCAGTGCACCACTCGACGAAGCCGGGCGCGCGGCAGTCGGGCGTTCCGTCGCGGGTTGGCCGATCGCGCCGCTCGTCCGTCCCGAGGCGGGAGCACTCACCCGATGAGGATCGAACGGCTCGACACCTACCTGCAACGGGTGGGGGAGCGCCCGCGCGTCCTCGTCCGCATCACGACCGATGACGGCGTCGAGGGCTGGTCCGAGGTCTACAACCACGGACCCGATCTCGCGTTCCCACCACTGCTCGAGTACCTGTTCGAGCAGATCAGGGGTGTCGATGCGCGCCGCACCTCGCACGTGAACCAGTTCCTGCTCCAGTCCTCGCGTTTCCCGCCGGGGGCGATGGGCCTCGCGGCGATCGCGGCCATCGACCACGCCCTGTGGGACATCGCAGGGAAGGCCGCCGGGCTGCCCGTCTATCAGCTGCTCGGCGGTGCCGTCCGCGACCGGGTCCGCGTGTACGCCGGACTCTACGCGGCGCCCGACGTACCGCAGCTCGTCGACACGACCGCTGAACTCAGCGAGCGCAACGGGTACACGGCGTTCAAACTCAGTCCGTATCGCGCCGAGTTGCACCGGAACCGATTCGGCCTCGTCGCGGCGGAGCTCGGCCGCTACTTCGGCGAGGTCCGGGAGACGCTGCCTGACGCCTGGGAGTTCGGCTTCGACGCGCATGCCTGTCTCTGGGAACCCCATCAGGCGGTCGCGCTGGCCGCAGCCCTCGAACCCAACGAACCCCTGTTTCTCGAAGAACCGATCCGACCCGAGTACTTCCCGGCCTGGGCGCGGATCCGGAGTGAGATGCGGGTGCCCCTCGCGACGGGGGAGTCGCTGTACTCCCCGAACGAGTTCCTCTCGCTCCTGAGCGTGCAGGGAGCCGACATCGTGCAGCCTGACATCTGCGTCGTCGGCGGACTCACCCAGATGGTGAAGATCGCCCACCTGGCCGAGGCGCACCTCGTCCCGGTCGCCCCGCACAACCCCCTCGGCCCACTCGCCACGGCCGCGAACGTGCACTTCGCGGCCGCGACGACCAACTTCTCGATCCTGGAGTTCAAACCCGACCCCGTCTCCTGGTGCCACGACCCGTACGAACCGGTCAATGGCCACCTGGAGCTGCGCCCGGAGCGACCCGGCTGGGGGATCGAGATCGACCTGGCGGCGCTCGCCAATGATGACTGGGTGCACTGGCAGCGCCGTGTGCCGGTGAAGCCGGACGGGTCGACCGCATGGATGTGACCCGAGCAATGATGCGCTGCTGGAACCGACGAAAGGACCATCGATGATGAACGACGCCCCGGACGACACCGTGACGAGCGACTCCGATGCCGACCGAGCGGCCGTCGCGGCCGCCGTCGAGCGGGCACGCCACGCCACCACGCGGCTCACCGCACTCGGCCGTACCGGCCGGGCATCGCTCCTCGACGATCTCGCCGACGCCCTCGATGCCCGCCGTGACGACATCGTCGAGGCGGCCGACGCCGAGACCGCGCTCGGTCCGACCCGACTCACCGGGGAACTCGCCCGCACCAGCTACCAGTTCCGGTTCTTCGCAGCAGTCCTCCGTGAGGGCTCCTACCTCGAGGCGACCATCGACCACGCCGGACCGACCCCGATGGGTCCACGGCCCGATCTGCGTCGGATGCTCGTGCCCGTCGGCCCCGTCGCCGTGTACGCCGCCAGCAACTTCCCGCTGGCCTTCTCCGTGCCGGGTGGCGACACCGTCTCGGCGCTCGCGGCGGGCAACGGTGTCGTCGTCAAGGTCCACCCCGCGCACCCTCGGACGAGCGAGCTCGTCGGCGGAGTCATCGCGCAGCTCGCCGCAGACGCGGTGACGCTCGTCCACGGGTTCGGGGCCGGTCGCGCCCTCGTCCAGGAACCCGGTATCCGCGCCGCCAGTTTCACCGGATCCATCCGCGGCGGGCGCGCACTCGCCGACCTCGCGGCCGCCCGGGCGGACCCCATCCCGTTCTTCGGCGAACTCGGCAGCGTGAACCCGGTCCTCGTGACGCCGGCGGCCGCGGAAGGACGCGGCGTCGAGATCGCGGCCGGCCTCGCCGCTTCGGTGACCCTCGGCGGTGGCCAGTTCTGCACGAAACCAGGCGTGGTGCTGCTCCCGGCCGGCGGAGCGGGCGACGCGCTCGTCGAACACCTGCGGGCGGAGCTTGCACGCGTCGCACCGAAGCAGGCGCTGACGCACTCGATGGCCGACGCCTATGCCGCCGGCGTGGCCGAGCGCGCCGCGGACCCGCGGGCGATCCCGTTGCTCGCCGGGACGGCCGAACCGGGCTGGACGACGCCGGCGCTCATCGAGGTCCCGGTCGGCGGACTGGGTGGGGTGCTCGGTGAGGAGTGCTTCGGCCCGCTCACCGTCGTCGCGCGGTACGAGGATGACGCGGAGGCCGAACAGCTCATCGCGGAACTGCCCGGTTCGTTGACCGGCACCCTCCTGCTCGGCCGCGATGCGGGGTCGGCCGACGCGGACGAGGGCGTCCCGCGAGCGCGACAGGCGCTCCGTTCCCGATCCGGCCGGCTCGTCTACAACGGGTATCCGACCGGTGTGGCGGTCTCGTGGGCGCAGCACCATGGCGGGGATTGGCCGTCGACGAATTCGCAGTTCACCTCGGTGGGCGCCGGTGCGATCCGACGGTTCCTCAAACCGGTCGCCTGGCAGGACGCCCCGCAGGGCGAGCTGCCGCCCGAGCTGCGGGACGGCGACGCAGGTGTCCCGCGACGGGTGGACGGCGTCCTGCGTTGACCGCGCGAGGCGGTGGGCGTGTGGCTATCCGCCGTCGGCGGTCGTGGAGCGCGGGTTCGCCGGTCCTGAGGCCTCCTTCTGGACGGCGAACTGCGTCCGGTGCAGCTCTTCGTACCGCCCACCGGCAGCCAGGAGTTCGTCGTGCGTCCCGCGCTCCACGATCAAGCCGTCCTCGACCACGAGGATCAGGTCTGCGCTGCGGATGGTCGAGAGCCGGTGCGCGATGACCATCGCTGTCCGTCCCTCGAGCGCCTCGCTGAGCGCGGCCTGCACCGCCGCCTCCGAGGTCGAGTCCAGTGCCGCTGTCGCCTCATCGAGGATGACGACGCGCGGCTGAGCGAGGAGCAGTCGCGCGATGGTCATCCGTTGGCGTTCACCACCGGAGAGTCGGTAGCCACGCTCGCCCACCATGGTGTCCAGCTGGTCCGGCAGGGACCGGATGAGCGGCTCGAGCCGCGCGCGGCTGACGGCGTCCCACACCTCGTCCTCGGACGCCTCCGGACGCGCGAGTCGCAGGTTGGAGCGGATGGTCTCATGGAACAGGTGGCCGTCCTGCGTCACCATGCCCAGGGTGTGCCGCATCGACGCGAAGGTGAGGTCGCGGACGTCCGTCCCGGCGAGGCGCACGGCGCCCTCGTCGACGTCATACAGCCGCGAGAGGAGTTGCGCGATCGTGGACTTGCCTGCTCCGGACGTCCCGACGAGGGCGACGGTCTGGCCCGGCTCGATCCGGAAGGAGACACCGTGCAGCACCTCCTCGCCGCCGCGGGTGTCCAGCGTGGAGACCTCCTCAAGGGAGGCGAGGGACACCTTGTCCGCGGAGGGGTAGGCGAAGCGGACGTCGTCGAACTCCACGGACACCGGACCCTCGGTGACGGTGACGGCGTCGGGCTTCTCCCGGATGAGCGGTTCGAGGTCGAGCACCTCGAAGACGCGCTCGAAGCTGACCACCGCGCTCATGATCTCCACCCGAGCGTTCGCGAGGCCGGTCAGCGGTGCGTAGAGGCGGGTGAGCAGGAGCGCCAGGGTGACCACCTCACCGGTGTCCAGCTGCCCGGCGAGGGCGAGGGAGCCGCCGAGGCCGTAGACGAGGGCGAGCGCGAGGGCGGAGACGAGCATCAGCGCGGTGAAGAAGACGAACTGCAGCATCGCCGTCCGGACACCGATGTCGCGGACGCGGGCGGCGCGGACACGAAACTCCTCGGCCTCCTGATCCGGTCGGCCGAACAGCTTGACGAGCGTGGCGCCGGGAGCCGAGAAGCGCTCGGTCATCTGCGTGCTCATGGCCGAGTTGTGGTCGGCGGCTTCGCGACGCAGCGCTGCGAGGCGGCCACCCATACGGCGCGCGGGCACCAGGAAGACGGGGAGCATCACCACCGCGAGGACCGTCACGAGCCAGGAGGTGCTGAGCATGACGATCAGGGTGAGGATCAGGGCGACGAGGTTCGTGATCACGCCGGACAGGGTGCCACTGAAGGCCTGCTGAGCGCCGATCACGTCGTTGTTGAGGCGACTCACGAGGGCGCCCGTCCGGGTCCGGGTGAAGAAGGCGATCGGCATCTTCTGGACGTGGTTGAACACGGCTGTGCGAAGGTCCAGGATCACCCCCTCGCCGATCCGAGCCGAATACCATCGCGTCAGCAACGACACGGCGGCGTCTGCCACGGCCACGAGGGCGATGACGACCGCGAGCCGGACGATCGTGGCCACCTCGCCCCGGGCGACGATGACGTCGACCACCTGCCCGGCGAGGACCGGCGTCGCCACCGCGAGGAACGCTCCGGCGACGGAGAGCGCGATGAAGACCAGCAGCTTGGCGCGGTAGGGCACTGCGAACGTCATAATCCGCCGAACAGACGCACGGGAGATCCCATGCTTGGCGTCCTTGGCGCTCGAGATCTTGTACAGCGAGCTCCAGGCCGCGCTTTCCATGCTCATTGCGATTCCTCACGCCCCGCTGCGCGCATGACCACGTCTCTGGAGCCCGGTCACGATCCGGGTGGCGACGCGAACGCAGACCTGCGAGAGCGTATCAGCCTCGCTGTTCCCGACCCGAACGTTCCGGCGGCACCGTTGGTCCGGGCGACCGCCGTCCAACGGAGGAGACCAGCCGAGGTGCCTGGCGTGATCAGCGTTCGGAGCGCAGGGCCGTCCACATCACGACGAAGGCGGCGGCGATGCCGAGTACGCTTCCGGCGAGCCCGACGATCATGGCGGGGTGACCGGTGTCGGCGAGCCCGATCGAGCACGAGACCACCCCGACACCGGACGCCATCAGCCCGACGAAGCTGAAGACGGCGAGGATGAAGCGCTTGGCGGTCCTGGTGGGATCGGGAGCGGGAGGGAGCGACATCGTGTCTCGTTTCCGCCGTCGCGTCGTCTGCTTCGGCTCTTCGGCATCAGGCTAGAGGGCCGCCGATCGATGCGGTGAGGGGGTATCCCCGGTCCTCACGACAGAACGGTCACGAGCGTCTGCGGATCTCGTGGACGAGGAGCCAGACGAGGTAGCCGCCACCCACGATCACGGTGACGACCCCCACCGGGAGCGACGTCGGCAGCAGGTGCTGCGCGACGATATCGGATGCCAGCAACACGAGGGCCCCGAGCAGGGCGGACGGCACCAGCGCTATGCCGGCGGTGCGGGTGATCCGCTGCGCGATCTGCGGGGCGGCGAGGGCGACGAACGCGATGGGTCCGGCTGCGCCCGTGACGACAGCCGTGAGCGCGACGGCGCACGCCACGAGACCGAGCCGTGAGGGTTCGACCCGCGATCCCAGCGCCTTCGCCGCGTCGTCGCCGAGCTCGAGTTGGCGGAGCGAGCCGCCGAGCGGCCCGAGGACGATGGTGACGGCCAGGGTGACGACGGCGGCCGGGAGCAGCTGGGCCCATCCGACGGCGTTCAGCGAGCCTGCGCCCCAGACCGTGGCGAGCATCGCGACCTCGAGCTTCGCGCGCAGCACGAGGTAGGAACTGAGCGCCTCGAGCATGGCCGAGACGCCGATGCCCACGACGATGAGGCGGAAGCCCTGGATGCCTCGACGGTAGCTGAGGAGGGAGACCAGCGCCGTGGCGATCAGCCCGCCACCGACGGCACCGCCCGCGACAGCGGCCGAGCCGGCGCCCGCACCGAGCACGATGATCACGATGAGACCGCCCGCGTACGATCCCGCGGTGAGCCCGATGATGTCGGGGCTCGCGAGCGGGTTCCGGGTGAGGGACTGGAAGATCGCGCCGGAGAGTCCGAGGGCGGCGCCGAAGAGCAGCGCGGCGAGGACTCGCGGGAGGCGCCACTCGAGCACCACCGTCTGCACCAGACCGCCTGGCCCGCCGAGGAACGCCGACGCGACCTCACCGACCGAGAGCGGCAGGTCGCCGAGACACAGCGCGAGCAACACCAACGCGAGTGCGACCACACCGAGCACCCCGCACACGACGATCGTGCGCAGCCGGACGCGGACGGAGAGCGATCGCCTCCGCCACACGACCGTGCGCGGTCCGGCCTCGGCCCCACTCACAGTGCGCTCGCCTTCGCGCGCCGCACGAGGTGGATCAACACGGGCGCACCGATGAACGCCGTGACGATCCCGACAGGGACGTCACTCGGCCAGAGGATCGCGCGACCGATCACGTCAGAGGTGAGCAGCACAGCCGGCGCGATCAGGATGGAGTACGCCACGATCCACCGCTGGTCGGGACCGACGATCCACCGCGCGATGTGCGGCACCATGAGCCCGACGAAGCCGACCGGTCCGGCGATCGCGGTCGCCCCTCCCGCCAGCAGGGTGATCGCGACGACGGCGAGCACACGGGTGGTCGCGAGGCGGGTGCCGAGTGAGGAGGCGAGATCGTCGCCCAGCGCGAGGGCGTTCAGCGATCGAGCACTGAACAGCGCGATGACGACGCCCGCGAGGACGAAGGGGAGTGCGGGCATGATGACGTCGAGGCCCCGCTCGACGAAGGACCCGGCGTTCCACCCGCGGAGCTGCCTGAACGTGACCGGGTCGAGGAGCATCATCGCGGTCGTGATGCCGCTGAGCACCGCAGCAAGGGCGACGCCGGCGAGGGTCAGCCGGACCGGATCCGCACCACCACGTCCTGCCGAGCCGATCACGTAGACGAGTGCTGTCACGACCAGGGCTCCCAGGAACGCGAACGGCAGGTACTGCACGGGTGTGCGCGCGCCGAGCAGGACACCGATCGCGACGAAGAGCGCTGCGCCCGCGTCCACACCGAGGATCCCCGGATCACCGAGGGGGTTTCGGGTGAGGCCCTGGATGAGTGCGCCCGAGACGCCGAGCCCGACACCGGCGACGAGTCCGGCCACGGTGCGGGGGATCCGCAGATCGAGGACGACCAGATCGGTGACGGAGCCATCGGGCCTCGTGAGTGCCCGCCAGACGTCGGTCGGGCCCACGGGGTGGGACCCCACGAGAATGCTGAGCAGGATCGCGGTCAGGAGTGCCGCGACCGCGATCCCGAGCCCCAGCGAACGGCGCCCGCGAGGGGTGCGCGAGGTCACCGACGGGTCAGCCGTCGACGCTCTGCGGAGCTGTGCCGGCGACTGCGTCCACCAGGCGCGGCACCAGCTGCTCGAGGACGTACTTCTGGCTGAGCGGGGTGAGGAAGTAGATCGCACCGGCGAGCTCGCCGTCGGTGAAGACCGCTCGCCCGCCGGTCACGGCGTCCAGACTCGAGGTGGTGCCGAAGCCCAGCACCTCCTGAACGGAATCCGTGGACTCGGTCGCGAAGACGATCACGTCAGCGTCGATGACACCGACGTTCTCTGCGGCGATCTGAGCCTGTCCGCCCTCGCTCGGGACGTACTGCTGCAACCCGGGCGTGATCGTGAATCCGAGATCCGTCAGAAAATCGGTGTTGAGGCCATCTGGGTAGACCCACAGGTTGCCGTCCCACGGCCCACCCTGAGAGAAGGTCGCCGTGAGGCCCGCGAACTCGGGGTGCGCTGCCGCAGCCGCAGCGTAGGCCTCGTCGACGCCCGTGATGAGCGCCTCGCCCTCCGCTGAACGACCCACGGCTTGGGCGACCATCCTGGTCTGGTCCCGCCAATCCGCGAAGTAGAGCCCCGCACCCTCCTCATTGGTCACGGTCGGCGCGATCTCCGCGAGCTTCGCGTAGTTCTCCTCGGTCATGCCGGCGTTCGTCCCGATGATCAGGTCCGGCCGCAGCGACGCGATCTTCTCGTACTCGAACCCGTCGGTCGTGGTGAGGACGGTCGGCTCGGCATCGCCCAGGAGGTCCGTCGCCCACGGCCACACCGCATAGGGCTGCTCGCCGTACCATTCCGTCGTCGCGATCGGTGTGACACCGAGTTCGAGGAGGATGTCCTGCTCGGTCAGTCCGACCACGACGATCCGCTGCGGCTCCGAGGGGATGACCGTCTCGCCGTACTCGTGCTCGATCGTCACCGGGAACGAGTCGCTCGGCTCGGTCGTGTAGTTCGGGTTCTCGGCGGTCGTCGAGGAGGCGCTCGAGCAGGCGGAGAGCGCGACGCCGACGAGGGCGAGCGCGCTCACCGCGGCGAGCAGGCGAGCGGTCCTCGCACTCGGGGCGCGGTGGTGCTTCGGAACGGTCATGGGGTCCTTCATCGGTTCGACTGGCGGGATGACGACAGTCAGGTTAGCCTTGCCTAATCGCTTCGCGCTATCGCGCTGAGCGGACAGGACTTGTCGAATGGAGACAGCTGAATGTCTGGTCGTGACCACTCGGACGGCGGGATCAGGCTCCTCGGCCCACTGGATGACGCCGAAGGGACATCGGGGGAGTTCCGGGTTTCCCGCTCGCGGGTCGATGCGACGACACGGTTCGACGAGCACTCGCACCGCGAGGACCAACTCGCGTGGATGAGCTCCGGCGCGATGGAGGTGTCGGTCCTCGGCGATCGACGGCGACTGCGGCGAGAGCACCTCGCCTGGATCCCCGCGGGGATGGTGCACGAGATGAGCTTCAGCGAGCCCGGAGAGCTCATCAGCGTCTATGCCGACCCGATGCTGCGCCCACAGGGCGGCCGTTGGAACGGTGCACGGACCGTCCGGGTCGACGACCTCTCGGGAGCGCTGCTGGCGCACCTGCTCGACGCCGACCCGGCCGGGCGCCGGCGATGGCGATGCTGGTCGCTCCTGATCGACCTGCTCTCGGCCGCGGCTCACGACGATGAGGCGTTGGCCATGCCCCGTGAACCGCGCGCGCGTGCCATCGCGTCGGCTCTGATGGCGGACCCCGCCGACCCGCGCGGGCTCGACGATTGGGCTTCGGCGGCGGGTGTCAGCCCGAAGACGATCGGCCGGGCGTTCGTGGACGGCACGGGATGCACCTTCCGTGAGTGGCGGGTCCGCGTGCGCCTGCATGCAGCGGCGGGAATGCTCGGTCGGGGTGTCGCCGTGCAGGAGGTCGCACCCGCGGTCGGTTACGAGTCGGTGAGCAGCTTCATCGGGGCGTTCCGCACCCGGTTCTCCGTGACCCCCGCTGTCTACGCCGCGCGCAGCCGGACGGCGGAGCTCATCTGATGTGATGGTGGGGCGGCTTCAGGTGATCTGGGGAGACCGACCGCCTCCGTCGGCCTGGCCGATGCGTCGGCTTCCGCTCTAGGGTGGCCGTATGGCCGACCCGCGAGCACGGCGGGCGACCACCCGGACACGTCTCGTCCTCCGGGTGATCGCCGGAATCGTTGCGGCCTCCGCCGCTACCGTGTACCTACTGGCGATCTGGATGGTGGTGTCGAGCCGCTTCGGCTGGGACGACCGCGACGTCCACGGCTACAGCCTGCTCTTCGGCACCCCGATCGCCCTCGTCGCCGGTCTGGTCGTGGCGGTCTCGCTGCCGTTGGCTGTGCCGCCGGAGCGACGGAGCCGAACGCGGGCCGTGACCCTGGGAACGCTCGCGGTGACCGTCGTGCTGCTCGTCATCGCGGTCGTCACCGCCTGAACGGACTCCGACGCGGTGTTCGACGGGCTCGAGGCTGGCGCGACTCAGCTGATCGGATCACCGAGACTCAGATCCCACACGGCGAGGCCGTGCACACCCTGCCGGGTGGCGTAGGTCTTCCGCAGACCGAGGGTCTTGGCGTCGGACCACCAGATGACCGTGCCGTCCGCGAGTGTCGCCGTCCACTCCTGCTGCGTCGCGTCCCACGTCGCACGATTGCCTGCTTTCGCTCTCGCCTCGGCGACGGTCAGCTGCTCGCCGTCGGTCCCGTCACCCGGCCAGGTGTACGCGTATTCGGCGACACCGAGGCCGATCTTGCTCTTCGGGACACCGGTCGCGATGAATGCCGCCAGCACGCTCGCGACCCAGGGCGTGCCGCCGACGGGGCCCGCATCGGTCCAGGTCGGTCCGTGCTGGTCGTAGGCCATCAGCACGAACCGCCCCACGGACGCGTTCAGCGCACTCATGTCGAACCCCTCGTCGGCGTAGCCCGCGGCGGTGTCGGTGGCCATGAGCGCGATCGAGATGGTCGACGCTGACGGCAGTGCGGCGCGCAGTTCGGCGAGGAACTTCGTGAGACCGGCCTTGTGGGAGCTGTTCAGTGACTCGAGGTCGATCTGCACTCCGTCGAACCCGCCCTCCGCGACCTTGGAGACGAGCGAGGTGACGACGGCCTTCCGGTTCACCGTTCTGCTGAGGAGCTTCGTGGCGATGGCCGGGGAGAAGTCGCTGATCGACGCGTCGAAGTTGCCGAACAGCAGCTCGGTCTTGAGACCCTTGCTCTTCGCCGCGGTGACCAGACCCGCGGCCTCCTGCGGTGTCGCCGTGACCGCTGCGCCGGTCGAGGTCAGGTTGACGCCGTCGATGCCGACGAGCGAGAGTGCCGAGGCACTCGGGGCGATGTACTGCGCCCCTGATCCGGTCATGAGGTATCCCTCGATCAGGAGACCCGCGGTGGTGGCGGAGGGGGATGAGACGAGTAAGGGGACCGCGAGCGCGGCGACCCCCATGGCGACCAGGCCGTTCCGAAAGTTCCGTGGTGTGTGCATGCCTGATTCCTTCTCACACTGCAGGGTGAACGCCTGTCGTCAACCCGATGCGCGAGATCGATGGTAGGCGCGACGACGGTATAGCGTCGACGCATGAGCCACACCCTCGAACCGGGCACGACCGCTGCGCCCGCCGGGTCGCCGATGGAGGGACGCCGCAGGCACTACGCGGAGTTCTACGGCCTCGCGCCGTTGCCCACGGAGTTCGGGGTGGTGCTCGGCAATTGCCAGGCCGAATCCCTGCGCACCGTGATGGATGCGCCGGACCGCCGGTTCGTGCGCGTTCCAGCCGTGCACGAGATGACCGCCGAGGACGCGGAGCGGCTGCACGAGGTGGTGGGCGCGGCGCACACCGTGGTGTCGCAACCCGTGCGGGACGACTACCACGGACTGCCGCTCGGCACACGACAGGTCGCCGCCGCCACGAGCGCGCGCGTGCTGACGGTGACTCCGGTGCGGTTCGGGGGGTTGCATCCGTTCCAGGCCGCCGTCCGGGTCCCCGGCGTCGAGGAGAACCCGCCGCTCGTGGCGTACCACGACGTCCGGACGCTCGCGGCCGCCGCAGGCATCCCCGTCGTGTCTGCCCTCCAGCCGGACGCCGTGCGCGCGATCGGCCGAGCCTCCGTCGAGGAGCTGCGGAGACGCGAGGCCGCGACCGACGTGCCGGTGTCCGACCTCTTCGACTCGGTCACCGCCGACCACGCGCGTACCGTCAACCACCCGGGGAACGCGGTCTGGCTGCCGCTCGGCGCCCGCGTCCTCGACGTGCTGGGCGCCCCTGGCGGCGTCACCGCCCCCGGACGCCCCCTGCTCAACGCGGTGCGTGCGCCCATCGCACCAGAGGTCGTCGACGCCTGGTCCCTGCCGGACGAGCCCCGCGACCACTGGATCATCGAGGGTGTCGAGGTCGATGACGCGGAGGTGCGTGCCGCTCACACCGATTGGTACGCGTCCCACCCCGAGTTCGTCGTCGTCGCCGTCGACCGGCTCGCGGCCCTGCTCTCCGTTTGGCGCGACGCGTGACCGGGAGTGCGCAGCCGTGGGTCGTCGGCAACCGGTGGGACACCCTCGACGACGTCCATCCTGATCCGCTGCCACGCGTCTCGGTGATCGTCGCGCACTACGACCAGCCCGGTGAGCTGCTCCGGACCCTGCATGCCCTCGCCGCGCAGGATTACCCGCGTCACCTCCTGGAGGTGATCGTCGCCGACGACGGATCGCCGGGTGACGTGTCGGTTCCGGACGACGTGATCCTCGTGCGGCAGGCGGACCAGGGGTTCCGGCTCGCCGCCGTCCGCAACCTGGGCGTGAGGGCGAGCAGTGGCGAGGTGTTGTGCTTCCTCGATGCCGACACGGCCCCCGAGCCGGGGTACGTGCGCGCGCTCACGCGGCTCCCCGCCCTACTGCCCGAAGCGGTCACGGTCGGGCGGCGTCGCCACGCCGACTTCAGCGGGATCGCCCCGGAGACACCGGTCGTCGAGGCGGCCGCCGGTCGTGAGCTCGCCGAACCGGCGTGGCTCGCCGAGGAGTACGCGCGCAGTCGGGATCTGCGCAACGCGGACGACCGTTCCTATCGATTCATGATCGGTGCGGTCATCGCATGCTCGCGGGGCCTGTTCGACGAGGTCGGCGGATTCGACGAGTCCTTCACCTCGTACGGCGGAGAGGACTGGGAGTGGGCGCACCGCATGTGGCAGGCGGGAGCGGTGTTCGCCCATGTCCCGGCCGCGGTGGCTTGGCACGACGGCCCCGAGTGGGCGGAGCGGGACGGCTCAGGCATGGACCGCGCGAACGCCCAGACCATGCGGCTCCTCTCGTCGATCCCCGTCGCAGGGTCCGCGCCGCGGGCGCTGTGGTCGGCCGCGGTCGATCTCCTCGTGCGGCTGCGGGGCGACCACACGACGGCCGCTCGGTTCGTCGCGGCGGACTCGCTCTTCGCAGCCTTCCCGCAGGCTCGGCTCGTCCTCGACGGCGGGGGAGCGGAGGGGCTCGGGGGAGACCCGCGCATCCTCGGTGAAGTAGCCGGAGTCGACGCCCGAGTGACCTGGGAGCTCGACCGTCCGATCGTGATCCTCGACCCGACGTGGATCGTCGAACTCGTCGACCGCCTCGGCACCGGAGACGTGGGCACCGTCGAGCTCGTCGACCCGGACGGCGCGTCACTCGGCCGCCTGCGATCCCGGCGGGCCAGGCGGCGTGAGGAACGTTGGGCGACGTCCGCCGCCTTCGAGACCCAGCAGCTCGTCGCCGACGGCGTCCAGCGGCTCCGGCCTGACCCCCGGGTGGCGGCCTGGGTCGGCGGCTGGGGTGGACCCTCGTCGTTCTGCTGACCCGATCAGCGACGACGTGCTCCGCGCATGGATCACGCGGCCCGAACGCAGGCCCTCCGTCGGACGACTGCACCACCGGACGCGCGGAGTGCAACCCCACCGGTTCCGGCCGAGGTCTCGTTTAGCGTGGTCGTCATGTCTCCGCGCGACCAGTATGAAGTGACCAACCCCGTGACCCAGTACAACCGGGTCGAGCCGCCGCTGCAGCATCAGCCGGAGCCCGGCGTACAGGCCAAGATGACCCCGGTGCCCGATCTCGGAGAGGCGAGCTATCGGGGGAGTGGACGCCTCACCGGTCGCAAGGCGCTGATCACCGGGGGCGACTCCGGCATCGGCGCCGCCACCGCGATCGCGTTCGCCCGCGAGGGCGCGGACGTCGTCATCGTCCATCTCCCCGGCGAGGAGGAGGACGCCGAGCACGTCCTCTCGCTCATCGCCGACGCCGGGCGCCGGGGCAAGGCGATCGTAGCCGACGTCTCGCAGCCCGACCAGTGCCGGAGGCTCGTGTCGGAGGCAGCCGAGTTCCTCGGCGGCCTCGACATCCTGGTCAACAACGCCGGCAAGCAGATCGCCGTCGACCGGGTGGAGGACCTCAGCGACGAGCAGTTCGAGGAGACGTTCCGCACGAACGTCTTCGCGAACTTCTGGATCACCAAGGCGGCACTCGCCCACCTCGGCGAGGGCTCGAGCATCGTCAACACCGCGTCGCTCGAGGCGTACAAGCCGTCACCGGACCGCCTCGACTACGCAGCGACGAAGGCCGCGATCAACAACCTCTCGAAGGGGCTCGCGCTGCAGCTCGCCTCCCGGGGGATCCGCGTGAACGTCGTCGCCCCCGGCCCCGTGTGGACCGCGTTGCAGGTCTCCGACGGCGTCTCCGACGAGCAGATGGAGCACTTCGACGACGAGAACACGTATCAGCGTGCCGGGCAGCCGGCTGAGCTCGCGCCGGCGTACGTCTACCTCGCATCGGCCGAATCCGGCTACGTCTCCGGAGCCACGTTGAACGTCAACGGCGGCATGGTGACCCCGTGACGGCGGCTGACTGCACCGTCTTCTTCCTCCCCGGGCTGGGGCTCGACGCCGCCGCGGCCGCGCCGGTGGCTCGCGAGCTCGACGCTCGATTCCGGGTCATCGCCGTCGAGCTGCCCGGCCAGGGCGACACGGCCGACGCGCCGGACGGCTCGGTCGACTCGCAGATCGACGCGGCCCTCGCCGTCATCGCGGAGGAGGCCGACGGCGGACCCTGGATGCTGTGTGCGCACAGCATGGGTGGCAAGGTCGCCGCCGGGATCGCCGCCCGGGTCCGGGATGGCGACGCCCCCGTGTTCGGGCTCGTCGGTGTCGTGCTGCTCGCGCCGTCTCCGCCAACGCCTGAGCCGATGCCGGACGCGAAGCGCCACCAGATGCTCACCTGGGTCGAGGACGGGCCCGTCGCCGAGGGGGACGCACGGACTTTCGTCGACGACAACGTGGGTGCACCTCTGCTGACCGAGCTGCAGGCCGCTGCCGTCGCGTCCGTGCAGGCCATGTCGCCCGTCGCGTGGCGCCGCTGGCTCGAGCAGGGCAGCCTGGAGGACATCGCGTCCTCCGTCGGCACCCTCGATCTCCCGTGCACCGTGCTCGCCGGAGGTGAGGACGAGGCTCTCGGAGCCGCTGTGCAGCCGGAGCTGCTCTCGGACGTCTACCCCCGCGCACGATTCGTGCCGCTCGCCGGAGCGGGGCATCTCCTCTCGTTCGAGCGCCCCGCCGAGGTCGCGCGTGCGCTGACCGAGCTCTGGGACGAGATCGTCGCACACAGTGCGATCGTCCCCCCGGCGTGGGGGCTCGTCATCGCGTCCCCACGGACCACGCGGCGGGTGCGGAGTGCGCTGGCACGACGCGCCCTGCCGGATGACCCCGAGTATCGGCCCCGCGTCCTGAGCGTGGAACAGCTGGACCTGCTCCGCTCCGTCGCCGATCGCCTGGTTCCCCAGCCGACCGAGGGGCGGATCGATCTGGCCGCCCGGGTCGACGCCGACCTCGCAGCAGGTGGTGGCGACGGATGGCGGCCGGTCGGAGGGCTCACGGACGACGAGGCCTACCGCGCCGGATTGGATGATCTCCGAACCGCGTGGCCGGACTCGGCCGATGACCAGGATGCCGTGATCCGTGCCGTGATCGACGGCCAGGGCGTCCCCGGGGGCGCCATCGACGGAGACGATCTGCGGCGCTGGTTCGAGGACCTGCGCGTGGACGTCACGCGGGAGTGGCTCATCCATCCCGCGTCGCTGGCCCGCGTCGGCTACGACGGGTTCGCGACCGGCGCTGAAGACGTCGACTTCGCCGGCTACCGCGAGTTGGGTGCCGGCACCAGAGACGATTGGGAGCCCTCCGAACTCGGCGTCGCGCCCGCACAGCAGCAGGAGGATGCAGCGTGAACCTGGACACCATGAAGACCTACGACCTCGACGACAGCGTCGACGTCGTGGTGGTCGGTACCGGTGCGGGTGGCGCACCACTGCTCGCGCGACTCGCTGCAGCGGGACTCCGCGTCGTCGCCCTCGAAGCGGGGCCGAATCACGACCCTGCCGAGTCCACCCCGGACGAGGTCGACGCGACGACGATCAACTGGATGTCCAGCCGGTTCAGCGGTGGAGACGCTCCGACGGCGTTCGGCCCGAACAACAGCGGGTTCGGCGTCGGCGGTGGCACCGTGCACTGGGGCGCGTTCACGCCCCGGCCGGACGCCCGTGACCTGCGTCTGCGCAGCGAGACCGGTTTCGGACGCGACTGGCCCGTCGATCACGCGGAGTTCACGCGCTACGTCGAAGAGGTCGAGGCGACCATCGGTGTCTCCGGGCCGACGCCGTATCCGTGGGACCCGTCGCGGACCTATCTGTACGCGCCGCCGAAGCGCAACGCGCCCGCCGACCTCATGGCGAAGGGCGCGGAGTCGCTCGGCATCCGGGCCACCGACGCACCCGCCGCGATCATCACCCGCGACCGGGATCAGCCGCACCACGGCCTGCGACGTGCCACGACGAACGTCGGCTCGATCCACCAGGGCGAGCGCCACGGTGCGAAGGCGACGACGGCCATCACCTACCTGCCGGCTGCGGTCGCGGCGGGGGCGGAGATCCGACCGGACGCCGTCGTGCACACCATCGAGCGGGACGCCCGCGGTCGAGTGACGGGCGTCGTCTATCGCCAGGACGGCGTCGACAAGCGGCAGCGCTGTGAGGTCCTCGTGTTGGCGGGCGGCGGGGTGGAGACCCCTCGGCTCCTGCTGCACAACGACCTCGCGAACGCCAGCGGTCAGGTGGGTCGGAACTTCCTGGCCCACGGGGCGGTGCAGGTGTGGGGACGGTTCGACGAGCAGATCCGCGGCTACCGCGGCTACCCGTCGGCGCTCATCACCGAGGACTTCGTCCGCCCCGAAGGCGCTGACTTCGCCGGAGGGTATCTGTTGCAGAGCCTCGGTGTCATGCCGTTCAACTACGCGACGACCCTCGTGCGCGGCGGTGGTCTCTGGGGCGCCGAGCTGGTCGACGAGCTCGACGCGTCCCGGTACAACGCCGGCATCGGGATGAACGCCGAGTGTCTGCCCGCCGACGGCAACCGGCTCGAGCTCTCGTCGGAGGAGGACGAATGGGGTCTGCCGCGTGCGACCGTCTCGTTCTCGCCCGGTGACAACGAGCAGGCCATCGACCGCCACGCCATCCGCACGATGACGGACATCCTCACGGCAGCCGGTGCGCGGAGCACCAGGGTGCTCGCGCGCACGGCGCACACGCTCGGCACGTGCCGGATGAGCGACGATCCGAGTGACGGCGTGGTCGACGGGGATGGGCGATCGCACGACATCGACAACCTGTGGATCTGTGACAACTCCACGTTCCCGAGCGCGCTCTCCGCGAACCCGGGTCTTGCACAGATGGCCCTGTCGCTGCGCACCGCCGACCGGATGCTCGCGGCGCGGTGACAGCGCCGCCGGCAGGTGAGCAAGGGTGGGTCGGGAGTCAGCCGTTCGCCTTCACGATGACGATGGCCGCGCCGCTCGGTCGCACCTCCAGCACGGTGTGACCGGCAGCGCTCGCAGCGGCGGTGTTCGGGTACGACAACCGAGCCTGATAGACGGGATCGGGGAATCCGTAGCGACGCAGTTTCTCGACGCGGACGTCTTCGGCGAGCGGAATGTGCATCGTCGTGCGCACCTGCTCCCGTAGCTCCTGCTGGCAGACCGAATCGACGCCTGCGTAGCCGCAGACGGAGACATCACCCTCGAGGAAGGAGCTGTAGTCGCCCTGATACGACGCCAGTAGCGCGACGACGAGCGCGACGAAGCCGGCCATGCTACCGACGGCCACCCCGAGCGTCCCCAGCACCTGACGCACGGTCCGTGGTCTGCGAGACCATCCGTCGTCTGATTCCGCGAGAAGGTCGTCGATCGTCATGCGCCCACACCCCTGCGTTGCATGACGCAAGGCTACCGGTAGCGCCCTGCCTGGCTGCGCACGAACGCCTCCTAGGCTGGACTGATGGTCGCGACACGTAAGCAGCTGATCGTCGACGACGGGGTCCTGATCTCGTACACCGTGTTCGAGGGTTCCGAGCCGGCGGCGGTCATCCTGCACGGACTCGCCGGAAGCAGTCGGGAGTTCCTTCCGACGGCTCGAGCGCTCGCCGGTCGATCGGTCGTCCTCATCGACCAGCGTGGCCACGGTGAAAGCACGAGGCGGCCGATGGACACCTCTCGAGCGGCGTACGTCTCAGATGTCGCACGGGTGATCGAAAGCGAGACATCAGAGCCGGTGATCGTCATCGGGCAGTCGATGGGTGCGCACACCGCGATGCTCCTGGCTGCTGGCCGGCCAGACCTCGTTCGGGCGCTGGTCATGCTCGAAGGGGACCAGGGCAGCGGCACGGTGGAGGAACACCGAGCCCTCGGGCACTTCTTCCGGTCGTGGAACGTTCCGTTCGCAAGTCGATCGGAAGCGGCGGCGGAGCTTGGTGACGGGCCGCTCGAACGTGCCTGGGTCGAGGATCTGGAGGAGACAGCCGACGGGTTGGTCCCACGTTTCGACGCGGACGTCATGCAGGCGACGATCGAGGCGGTCGGGGAGCCTCGCTGGCACGAGTGGGAGAGCATCGACGTGCCGACTCTCGTGGTCTATGCAGACGGAGGAATGTTCACCGAGTGTCAGAAGTCGGCGTTCGTCAGTCAGGGCAGGCGCGTCCGTCGCGTCGATCTCAGCGGTGCATCGCATGATGCACACCTTGACGCGCACGAGCAGTGGGCCGAGGCGCTCCGTACCTTCATCGATGCCCAATAGATGACTCGCTCCGCATCAGGTCGGGCCCATCTCACCGGCCACGCCGTCGGCGTAAGGTCGTCACATGTCCCTCGAGCCACCCCCACGGTCTGACCAGGGGCAAGTGCTCTCGCAGCCCTCGGCCGCGTCATCCACCGCAACAGCCTGGAACGCCTTCCTGCTCCGAGCTGAGGCGATAGCGTGGATCAGTGCCACCGAGCGTGGACAGCGACAGCCTGAGGTCGGCCACGTCGCGCTGGAGGTCCTGCTCCTGGAGTACGGTCGCCCGGCCCGCCTGGCGCTCGGGCTCGTCTCGTCCGTAACACTCGTCGTGGCCGCCACCCTCGCCGTCGCGACCGTGACCGTCCTCGGTCCGTTCTGGGTGGGGGAGAGCGGGGCGTTCTTCGGCTCCGTGGTCCTCATCGGGTTGGCGGTCGCGTTGACGAGCGTCGTCATCCTGCTCCGGCTGCAGGTCTCCGAGAACCGCATCATCCGCGCCGTCTCCGCGTGGTCCGAGGTGACGCCGCAGACCACGGAACCGCAGGAAGACCCGACCGGAGCGGAGGACACCGTCGACCGTCGGGAGGCGGTGGCGTTGCGCGCCCTCTTCCTGGCGGTCTCGGGCGCAGGGATCGCCGCAACCGTCGTCGTGATGGTCTGGCTGTCCTCCGCCGAAGGCGGATCGTTCGTGCTGCCGTTCGTCGTCGCTGCGGTCTTGCAGCTGGTCATCTGGCTCGGGGTCTGCTCAGGAGTCGTCCGCGTACTGCGGTCGTCGCGGGTCTGACACCCGCGGCGATGGACCGTGACGCGGTGCTCAGCTGACAACCCGGACGAGGGCGTCGTCCACGGGACGGTCGATCCCACGACGTCGACAACCTCTGCGAGAACTCCTCTTTCCCGAGCGCGCTCTCCGCGAACCCCGGCCCGGCGCAGACGGCCCTGTCGCTGCGCAGGGCCGACCGGATGCTCGCGCCGCGGTCGTCGTGGATGGGCGCCCCCGAGCCGTGTGCTCGGGGGCGCCCGCTCCCACCGGGAGTCCCTCGCTCAGCCTCGCACGGCCAACTCGTAGACGCGGGCGATCTTCGCCTCGGTCGTCGACGCGGAGGGGTTCGTCACGACGAGCCGGATCTGGTCGACGCCGGTCACCCCCACCGGGACGTCCCGCGCCGCCTGCGTGTTGCCGGTGATCGCGGCCACCTGCTGCCAACCGGACGCGGTGTGCACGTCCAGGGTGAAGTCGACCAGGACGACGCCCGTTCCGCCGCCGTAACCGCTGTACACCCCGATCGAGGAGACGGTCTGCGGACCGGTGAGGGTGACGATCGCGGTCGGCGTCGAGTCGCCCGTTGCCGAGATCCACCGGCCGGCGTTCGAGTAGTCGCCATCCGTCAGATGATCGCCGCCGAACGTCTGGTAGACGGAGGACACCTGGACGGTCGCTCCGACGGCGTCGTGGGTCTCGCACGGCGAGACGTTCGGCTCGCCGGCCAGCCACGACTTGATGAACTGCCCCTGATACTCGCCGCCCATCAGGTTCCAGTCGTAGTCGAACATCTGGGGTTTCCAGAAGTTGTCGAGGATCCAGGCCTGCCAGCCGATCCACGGACGCGCATCGATGTACTCGCGGAACGGGACGCCCCAGTTCGACGTCGTCCCGCGGGTGATCGAGTCCGAGAACTCGCCCTCGGGGTTCCAACCGAACTCGGTGATGACCACCGGGAGCTCGTCGGCCGCGTCTCCGAACTTGGTGTCGAGGAGCGCCTCGGTGGGAGATCCCTGGTTGGGGTAGATGTGATAGACGTAGGCGAGGTTGTCGTCCACGATCGGGTTCGTCCGTGCGCCGTTCAGCATCGTGCTCCACTGCGGCGAGCCCATCAGCAGCAGGGTGTCCGGAGCGGTCGTGCGGATGGAGTCCACGACGGGCTGGATGTAGTCCTTCCAGGTGTTCCAGTTCGCCGGGTTGATCGGCTCGTTGAACACCTCGAAGACCACGTTGGTCGTGCCGCCGTAGATCGGCGCGATGTAGTCCCAGAAGCGCTTCACCATGGACTGCGGCACCGCACCCGCCGCGTCACCGTAGTCCCGCACGAGGTGGAGGTCGATGATGAGGTAGACGCCACGGTCGACGGCCTGCTGCACGTACGGGGCGATGTACTGGGCGTCGTAGGCGGCCAGGTCGGTCGTGGCGGTGATCTCCGTGACGGGCAGCCGGATCACGTCGGCGTTCCAGCCCTGCGAGGCGTCGACGGCGAGGTCGATGAGTTCCGACGTCGGCTTGGAATTGCAGTACTCGCAGAGGTCGTTCTGCTCCGGTGCGAGCACGGACACGCCCTGAAGCGTGACGGCGGTGCCGTCGGCATCCCGGATCCAGTTGCCGTTGACCTGGAGTGCCGGCGCACTCCCCGCCTCCTCGACGGCGGCCGCGGGGACCGTCCCGAAGGCGAGCGCCGCCGCGACGAGGCCGGTCAACGCGAGCGCCGTCCGGGATGATCGATGTGGTCTGAACATGGTGCTCCCTCTCGTTCGTCCGAAGCCTCGTTGCCCCGGACGGGTCCCGGCCTCAGCGGGTCGGGACGTCTTCGACCCGAACCGGTTCGGGCTTCCAATGGTGTCGACGGACCTCCTCCGGCCACCGCAGGGTGACGCCGAGCCGGTCCCTGAGGAGTCGCTGGTAGTCGTCCAGGAGCGCGGGATCCTCGCGGATCGCGCGTGGCGGACGCCCGCGCTCGAGGGCGAACGAGGCGAGCGCACCGACCGCCTCACCGATCGCCCACTCCACCGGGTGCAGGCGGTAGCAACCGTTCGTGATGTGCGTCGAGCCGATGTTCTTGGCCGCCGGCAACAGGTTGTCCACACGCACGGGCAGGAGCGCTCCGAGCGGGATCTGGAACGGGTACGCCTCGATGTCGACATAGCTGCGTCCGGAGGTGCTCGGATGCAGGTCGATGCGGTAATGGCCGAGCCCGACGCTGTCGGCGAAGACCTCGCTGCCCACTCCCGCCCCCCGCGCCTCGACGCCGAGGTGCTGCTCGAGCACACGGAACTCGGTGACGGCCCGACGGGACTCCCGGATGTAGGGAGCCTTCGCGAAGCCGTCGTCGGTGCCGGTCACATCGCCCCGGAGTCGGAGGCCGCGGTACCCCGTCCCACCGTCCTCGCGAGGCGCCTCGGTCTGCATCCAGTAGAGGAAGGAGGCGGAGAGTTCCCGGCTGGCGGCGAGCGCGCGGGCGGCCGACGTCTCGTCGACCCCGACGATGGGCGCCTCCCAGTAGTCGATCTGCGGCCAGTTCACGATGGTGACGTCGGAGTCGATCGTCCCGTCGCGGAAGTTCTCGGCGGCGAGGACGCGTCGGAAGTGCCACAGGTCGAACGGCATCTCGGGCGTGGGCTGCAGTTGGAACAGTGGCCGGGTGTGCACGCGGAGACTGATCGGGTCGACGTCGGTCCAGGAGAGTTGCGGACCCGGCCAGAAGGGGTCGACGTGCGTCCGCCAATGCTCGTAGCGAGCCGGACGGTCGCCGACGTGGTCCTCGCCTGGGCGGTGTTCCAGCGCGAAGCACCAGGAGATCGCCTGCTGGTCGAGCGGGTCGGCCCGCTCCGGCGCGTGGAGCTCACCGGTGTCGTCCCGACCCTCCGCGCCCGTGACGTGCTCCACACCGCCGAGGTGGAGCAACTCGCCGAGTTCGGTCGCGTCGACGACGATGGGTGCGGAGAGCTCGCGCTCGACACCGTCGGTGCGGCGCACGGTCACGGAACGCACCTCGTCACCGTCGGTCTCGACGGCGACCGGTCGGTGCCGGAGGAGCACCTCGAGTCGACCGGAGGCCAGCCAGGGGGACAGTAGTTCCTCGATCACGGCCACGGCGACCCGAGGCTCGTGGCAGAGTCTGCTCACCACGCCCAGGCCGGGATCGAGGTCCGACCTGGCGGTCGCGCCGCTGGTGAGCGGATAGTTGCGGCGGTAGTACTCGCGAACCCGACGGCGGAACTCGGCGTATCCGGGGCCGGTCGCGCCGGTCTCGATCCACGCGTTCTCGTCCGGTGGGACGGCTTGGCTCGTGAGCTGCCCACCGAGCCAGTCCTGCTCCTCGGTCAGGACCACACGACGGCCCAGCCGCAGGGCGGTCAACGCCGCCGCGACCCCGCCGACCCCGCCTCCGACGACGAGCAGCTCGGCGTCGTACCGGGTCACCTGGCTCCTCCGTCCGCCGCCGCGCCGCCGTCACCGACGACCACGACCCTCGGCCGAGCGATCGTCTCTCCGATGACGACGGTGCACGCCACCAGCACGCTCTCGCGCGGTGCGTCCGGATCCTCGACCATCTCGATCAGCCGGTCCACGGCGATCCGCCCGATCTGCTTCCTGGGGATGCGGAGGTCGTCCCACCGCACGCCGCCGCCCGAGGTGTCCTCGAGGACGGCGACCGACACATCCTGCGGGATCGTCAGCCCGCGGGCGGCGAGCTCTCCGCGCAGACGCTCGGCGATCCGTTCACTCTCGACCACCGCGGCAGTCACCGACCCGTCGACGAAGCCAGCGATCACGGCCTCGGACAGCCCGCTCTCGTCGGAGACGAAACCCGGAGACGTGTCGCGGACGCCGAGTTCGCCGACCGCGTCACGGTACCCGGCCCGGCGGTCGTCGTATGGTTCGCCCTCGATGGATTCGCGGACGAAGGCGAAGGAGCGGTGGCCGTGGTCGTACAGACGTTGCACGATCTCCCGGGCGGCCCGCCGGTAGTCGGGGACGATGCAGGGGAACGGCGCCCCCAGCACCTCGCGTCGACCGATGTGCACGAACGGATACCCCTCGTGCCAGAGTCGGGCGAGTTCGTCGCGATCCGGCGACATGCCGAGCAGCACGCTGCCGTCGGCGATCGTCAGCCGGTTCGTCTCGTCGCGGTAGATCTTGCGGGCTCCCGCGCCGTCGCTCGTGGAGCTGAACAGCACAAGGTCGTGCCTCGTCTCCTCCGCACGTTCCTCGATCCCGAGGAGGAACTGGAAGTAGAAACTTTCGCGGGCGTTGGGGAACAGCGCCTCGAAGGTGTGCACCCCGAGGAGCTGCGTGCGCTTGCCGCGCAGATTCCGGGCGATCGGGTTCGGCACGTAGCCGAGGGTCGCGATGGCGTCCAGGATGCGCTTGCGCGTGTCCTCCGGGATCCGCGAATCCGTGTCTCCACTGATCACGCGGGAGACGGCCGACTGGGAGACGCCGGCCAGGGCGGCGACGTCGGACTGCCTCGCCGCGCGCTGGCGTGGATTGCTGGTGGTCATCGGGGGTCCTCCGTCAGTTTGCGCGTGATGCGTTCCGTCATGGTCGCCTGCGCGAGTTCGTCGGCGCGGCCTTCCTCGTGCAGCCAGCAGTCCGCCCAGCGACCGTCGGGGAGCTGGGCCCGTGGCGGCTGCGTGGAGCGACACCGTTCCATCGCGAACGGGCACCGCGGGTGGAACCGACAGCCAGAGGGCGGGTCGATGAGGCTCGGCGGCTCGCCGAGTTCGTCGGCCGACCCGAAGATGTCGTCGCGGTCCACGGCCGTGTCCCGATGCGGGTCAGGCGAGGATTCTACGAGCAGTTTCGTGTACGGGTGCTGCGGATTGGAGATGACCGCGTCCTTCGGTCCGGCCTCGACCATCTGCCCCGCGTACATCACCACGATGTCGTCGCAGAGGTAGCGGGCGCTCGCGATGTCATGTGTGATGTAGAGCAGAGCGAGACCGTCCTCACGGCGCAGGCGGTCCAACAGGTTGAGCATCTCGAGCCGGATGGACACGTCCAGCATGGAGATCGGTTCGTCCCCGAGGAGGACGCGGGGCTCGACCGCGAGAGCGCGCGCGATGACGACGCGCTGCCGCTGACCGCCAGAGAGCTCGTGGGGGAACTTGTCGAGGTAGTCGCTCGACGGGGTCAGGCTCACCCGCTCGAGCAGCGATGCCACGCGACGGTCGACCTCCGTGCGCCCCAGCCCGCGGTGGTGCAAGCGGATGGCGCGCTCCAGGTTGTGCCGCACGCGGTGCAGGGGGTTGAGCGAGCCGAACGGGTCTTGGAAGATGAGCTGGACCGCCTTGCGGTACGACTTCTGGACGCGCTTGGATCGGATCCCGTCCCCGGCGACGGGGACGCCGTCGAGTCGGATCACACCTGAGGTCGGCTCGGAGAAGCGGGCGAGGATGCGGGCGAGGGTCGTCTTCCCACTCCCGCTCTCGCCGACGACGGCGGTGATGCGGCCGGGCTCGAGCCGGATGCTCGCTCCTTCGACCGCGCGGACCACGGAGGAGTCTCCGACGCCGTTCGCCACCGCGAAGTGCTTCGAGACGTCCATGGCTTGGAGTACGGGTTCGGTCATCGGACGACCTCCTCGTCGTGGAGATGGCATGCGACCGATCGGTCGCCGTGGGTCAGGAGCGCCGGGAGCTCCGTCCGGCAGCGGTCCATGACCGCCGGGCAGCGCGGCGCGAAGGGGCACCCGCTGGGTAGGGCCCGGAGGTCCGGTGGGCTGCCGGGGATGCCCTCCAGCCGCTCGACCGGGGCGTGCAACGGCGGGAAGGAGTCCCGGAGCCCTTGCGCATACGGGTGGAGCGGCGTCCGGTAGAGCTCGGCCGCGGACGCGAGTTCGACGATCCGTCCGGCGTACATCACGGCGATGCGGTCCGCGAGCTCCAGGAGCAGGGAGAGGTCGTGCGTCACGAACACGACGGCGAACCCGAACTCGCGGCGCAGGCGCAGCACCTGCGCCAGGATCTGCCGCTGCATGACCACGTCGACGGCGGTCGTCGGCTCATCCATGACGACCAGTTCCGGCCGGCAGGCGAGGGCGAGCGCGATGGTGGCGCGCTGCCGCATACCTCCCGACAGCTCGTGGGGGTAGCTCCGCGCCCGGTCCGCCGAGATCCCGACGAGGCCGAGCAGGCGTCTCGTCTCATCCCAGGCCGCGGCACGACTCAGGGAACGGTCGTGGACCCGCAGCACGTCGACGAACTGCGCGCCGACCCGCATGACCGGATTGAGGGCGTCCATTGCGCTCTGGAGCACGATCGACAGACTCGTCCAGCGGAGCGCCCGGAGCGAGCGCGGGGCGAGTTGGACGAGGTCGATGCCAGGAGCCCCCGACTGCGGGTGGAACACCACGCGGCCGCTCGTCGTCACGGCGGGTGGCCGCTGCAGTCGGGTGAGCGCTGTGATGAGCGTCGATTTCCCGGAGCCCGACTCGCCGACGACGCCGAGGATCTCGCCGCGTCGGAGTTGGAACGTCACGTCGGTGCAGGCCCGGACGGGCGCGCCGGCACCCGCGTACTCGACGCACAGGCCCTCGACGTCGAGGACGGTGTCGGACGGCGCCGCGGCGCGTGGATCGTCGCTCCGCCTGGTCTCGGTGATCGTCATGTCAGACCCCCTCGGTCGCGAGTGCGGCGCGGCGGACGGCCGCGGTGCGTTTGGCCACGCGGCGGGACGCCGAGCGGAGTTTCGGATTGGCGAGCTCGTCGACGCCGAAGTTGATGAGCGCTGCGGCCGTGCCGACGAGGGCGATGCAGAGGCCGGGTGGGACGAACCACCACCAGAGTCCACGGAGTACCGCGCTCTGCTGCTGGGCGGCCTGGATCATCGTGCCCCAGCTGATCGCGGAGGAGTCCGAGACCCCGAGGAAGGCGAGGCCGGCTTCGGCCATGACGGCGCCGATGAGCCCGCCGAGGAACATCGAGGCGATCCAGCCGTACAGGTGCGGCATGACCTCGCTGAAGACGAGTCTGCGGTTCGACTCACCGAGCATCCGCATGGCCTGCACGAAGTCGCGACTACTCACGCTCATGGCCTGGGCACGCAGGGTCCGGGCACCGCCGGCCCAGCCGAAAACGCCGATGATGCACGCGATCATGACGAGTCCCGTGCCCTGGAGGTAGCCGGCCAGGACGAAGATGAGCGGCAGTACCGGCATCACGAGGAACAGGTTGGTGAGGAAGTTCAGCAGGTTGCCGGTCGTGCCGCCGAAGTACCCGGCCGGCACGCCGACGAGGACCGCGATGGTGGTTCCGATGATGGCCCCGAGGAATCCGACGAACATCGAGCCGCGCGCACCCTCGATGACCTGGGCGAGCACGTCCTGACCGAACTGCGTGGTCCCGAGCGGGTGGGCGGCGCTCGGCGGTGCGGAGATCGCGGAGATGTCGTTGGCCCGCGCGTCGAGCCCCAGCACACTGGCGGTGAACCAGGGGCCGAGGAGCGCGAGCAGCACGAAGAAGCCGAGCACGATCACGCCGAACAGTACCTTGCCGTTGCCGAAGAGGTTGAGTTTCATGGTTCAGCTCTCCTTCCGTACCCGCGGGTCGAGCCACACGTACACGGAGTCCGCGATGAGGTTCGCGAGTAGCACCGTGAGCGTGACGAGGAGGAAGACGCCCTGCATGACGGGGTAGTCGCGTTTCTGCAGAGCGGAGAAGAGGAGGTAGCCGATCCCCGGGTAGCTGAAGACGATCTCCGTGAGGAGGGCGCCACCGACCACGCCGCCGAGGGCCATCGCGAAGCCGGTGAACTGCGGGAGCATCGCGTTGCGGGCCGCATAGCGCCACCGGACCCGCGCGGGGGAGAGGCCCTTGGCCTGGGCGAGGAGCACGTAGTCCTCGCCGACGGTCGTGACGGTCATGTTGCGCATTCCGAGCATCCAGCCTCCGAACGCGGAGAAGACGATGGTGGCGGCGGGGAGCGCCCCGTACTGCAACACGCTCAAGATGAAGCCCGGCTCGAAGGAGATCGCGAGGTTCGGGTCGTAGCCGCCGGCCAACGGGAACCACCCGAGCACGAACCCGAAGGCCCACAGAGCGAGCAGGGCGACCCAGAAGTACGGCACGGAGGAGAGGAAGGTCGTCAGCGGGGTGACGATCGCGTCGAACCGCGTCCCGGCCCGCCAGCCGGCAGCCACACCGATCGCCGTGCCGATGAGGAAGGCGGCGATCGTCGTGGTGCCGACGAGGAGCAACGTCCATGGCAGCCCGGCGGCGACGAGGTCGGCGACCGGGACCGGGAAGTTGACGATCGACACACCGAGGTCGAACCGGGCCAGTTGGCCGAGGTACGTCAGGTACTGCTCGAACAGGTTGTCGTCCGGATTGCCGAAGAGCCCCTGGACGGAGACGAGGGTCGCCGGCGGGAGCGACTGACCGCTCACCCGTTCGAGCTGGTCGATGATGGCGGCCGACGGGTCGCCCGGCATCAGGCGCGGGATCACGAAGTTGAGCGTGATGGCGGACCAGGCCGCCACGACGTAGAAGCCGAGTCTCCGGAGCAGGAACGCGCCGCTCTTCCGTCCCCGTCGCCGACGCGCTCGGACGTCGACACCGCCGGAGCTCGCCGCGGCGGGTGCCACCGCCCCCGTGGTCGCCGTCATGCTGTCGGCTCGAGCGAGAGCAGCGTCAGCACGGTGTCGGGACCGAGGCTCGGGAAGGGGACCGCGGTGAAGGACTCGGGTGTCGGCCAGCCGCTCCAGTTCGAAGCGTTCACATCGACGAACCAGTAGGAGTTGTACAGCGGGGTGAACGGGACCTCGTCGACGACGATCCGCTGCATCTCCAGGGCGAGGGCTTTCATCGTCGCTTCGTCCGACGCCTCGGTCATGCCTGTCAGGATCCGGTCCGTGTCCGGATCCGACCAGCGTCCGATGTTCGTCGCGGCCGAGGTGCCGATGGGCTCGACGTAGCGGCTGTCGAGGAAGCTGTAGACGCCGTAGACCCCGGCTCCACCGGTCGTGGCGATGGTGAGGTCGAACTCGCCGGTCTTCTGCTGGTCGTACAGCGTCGCGCCGGGCGCGCCGGCCGGTGCGACGGTGATCCCGAGCACCTGCTTCCAGCTGTTGATCATGATGTCCGCGTACGCGTTCCACCCGAAGTCCTGGTTGAACGACAGTCGCGGAGTGTAGTTCTGACCGTCCTTGACGAGCGCGCCGTCCACGACCTCGTACCCACTCGCATCGAGTGCCGCCCTGGCCGCCGCGGCGTCCACCTCCTGGACCACGCCGCGGTACTCCGGAGCGATCCAGTCCTCGTAGATCTGGTCGACGAGTCCGGTGGGACCAGCCTCCGTGCCGGGGCGGTTCAAGGTCGCGGTGATGTCGGACCGGGGGATCGACAGGGCGAGTGCCTTGCGCAGCTCGGCACTGTCGAAGGGTGCCTGCGCGGTGTTGTACATCATCGAGTAGGCACCGCCGGTGGCGTAGAGCTGGTAGAGATTCGTCTCAGGGTTCTTCGCGACGAACTCCTCCTCGGCGCCCGGCCACCCCGTCGGGGCCCAGTCCACGTCGCCCCGCAGCAGCTGCGCCTTCACGGTCTCGCCGTTGGTCGCGAGGATCTTGAAGGTGCTCATCGGCATCTCGCCGCCCCAGTAGTCGCTGCGGGCTTTGAGCGTGACCTGTTGCGCGGCGAAGGCGTCGAGGGTGAACGGTCCGGTGCCGACCGGGTCGGGGTTGGTCCAGGTGGTGAGGTCCTGTTCCTCCCAGATGTGCTTCGGCACCATGGGGAGCGAGCTCGACGCGAACTGGTTGAGTGCGGCGAAGGAGGGGGAGTCGAAGGTGACGGCGACGGTGTGTTCGTCGACCTCCTGCACGGCGATGTAGGTCACCCCGGCGAGGTTCAGTTCCGGCTTCTCGAGGGGGAGGGACAGGGAGTACGCGGCGTCTTCAGCGTCGAACGGGTCTCCGTCGGAGAACGTGACGTCGTCGCGCAGCGCGATCGTGAGCGTCGTGCCGGCCTCGTCGAAGTCGAGCGATTCCGCGAGCCAGGGCTTCACGAGGGCCCCGTCGCTGTAGTCGACCCGCGCGAGGGGCTCGTAGATGAGTTCCGCGTTCGGTGCCTTCTCCGTCGCCGGTCCGAGCACGTTGTAGTTGCGGACGTACGTCGTCCCGCCGTCGGACTTGCCGTAGACGATGGTGTCGGTGCGGCTGGAGGTCGACGCTCCCGGAGAGGTGCAGGCACTGACGGTGACGGTCAGGGCGAGCGCTGCGACGATGCCGATCGTGCGCGAGCTGAAGGTCATTCCTGTCTCCTTTGACTGGATGCACCGCCGGCTGCGGAAGGACCTACTCATACGTATGACCGGCGAGGCAACAATGATCACTTGGTTGCTACTACGTATGAGCACCACGGTAACGGTCCCGTTGAAGGCGTGTCAAGCACCCGTCCGCCATCCACGCCGGCACAGAGCGGGAGCGCACACCCCGCTCCAGGTCGTCGCGGGTTACGGCAGCGGCGTCGCCGTGTTCCTCTGCCACCTGCCGATCCTCGCCGCCTTGGCGGGGTAGACCCGTCGCTCGTATCGTCCGGGGGCGGAGCTGCCCCTCACCTGAGCTGTGCGGCCGCGTCGCGGAGACAGGCGATGAACGCGTCGTGGACCGGGCTGTCGTCCGTCCGTTCCTGGCGAGCGGCCAGCAGGCGTGTCGTCGGCGACCCGGCGAGCGGCACGACGACGATCGACGGCGGCACCAGCTGCCGCACCGACTCGGGCAGGATCGTCGTACCCACGCCGGCCGCGACGAACCCGAGGGCGGTCTCCTGATGGACGACCTCCTCGACCACCTGCGTCCGACTCGACGTGCCGAGGACCTCCGCGACGCGGTCCACGAATCCCGGCATGAGCGCCCGCGGGTAGGAGATCATCGGGACCTCCAAGAGCTCCTCCGCGGTGACCTCCGGTCGCCCTGCCAACGGGTGACCGACCGGGAGGCATGCCACGAGACGCTCCTCGAAGACGACCTCGGTCGTGAGCGCGGGGGAGCTGTCGGACGGCGCCTGCGGGACCTCGTCACGGACGATCCCGACGTCGAGCGTGCCGTCGCGGAGCCGGTCGAACTGCTCTCCTGAGGTCAACGGCACCAGGCGCAGCGTCACCCCGGGGCGGCTCGCCCGGAACAGCTGCACGACGCCGGGGAGGACCGTGTAGTTGGCCGAACTCACGAACCCTGCGGTGAGCTCCCCGGCGAGACCGTCCACGAAGTCGCGCATCTCGCCCCGGACCGTGTCGAGCTCCTCGACGATGTGTCGCGCCCGCGCCTGGAGGTGTCGTCCAGCGGGGGTCAGCGCCACCCGCCTCGTCGAACGGTCGAACAGCGCGGTGCCGACCTCCTGCTCGAGTCGTGCGACCTGGACGCTCAGCGGTGGCTGCGACATGTGCAGCCGTCGGGCGGCACGACCGAAATGGAGCTCCTCGGCGACGGCGAGGAAGTAGCGCAGCTGGCGGAGCTCCATCCCATCGACGATACGACTCTCGTATTACCGCGCTGTTTCGTCCAGATTGCGAGCGAAACGCTCTCAATCGAGGGTCGAATCGGTATTTGACCAGGACGATCGCGAGCGTGTTCGCTGAGGACCACACACCCCGACCTGGAGGACCACCCGTGACCGCAGACGCTTCCCCGAACACCCGGATCGACATGCTCTACCTGAGCGAACCGGAGGTCATCGCCGCCGGCATGAAGGACATGGCCCACTGTATGGAGGTCATGGAGGAGGTGTTGGTGCTCGTCGCGAAGGGTGACTACCGGATGGCCGGTCCGACCGCCAACTCGCACGGAGCACCGATCGGGTTCCCCGCCACCTCACCGTTTCCCGGCATGCCGCTCGACGCCGCCGACCGCCGGTTCATGGCGATGCCCGCCTACCTCGGCGGACGCTTCGACACCGCCGGCGTCAAATGGTACGGGTCGAACGTCGACAATCGCGAGCGAGGCCTCCCGCGCTCCATCCACCTCATCGTGCTCAACGACAAGGACACCGGCGCGCCCTACGCGATCATGTCCGGCAACCTCGAGAGCGCCTACCGCACCGCTGCCGTGCCTGGAGCCGCCGCGAAGCTCCTGGCACCGGTGGACGCGAAGTCACTCGGCATCATCGGGCCCGGCGCCATGAACAAGAGCGCTCTGCACGCCATGACCACCGCCCGTCCCTCGCTCGACACCATCCGTATCCACGGGCGCCGACGGTCGACGTCCGAGGCGTTCGCCGACTACGTCCGCGCGCACTACCCGCAGTTCACGACGATCGAGATCGCCGAGACGGTCGAGGCCGCCGTGCGTGACTCGGACATCGTCTCCGAAGCCGTCACCGGCCTGGTCGGCTCGGAGAACTACCCGTTCATCGACGGCGACTGGATCAAGCCGGGCGCCTTCCTGAGCTTGCCCGCGAACCTGCGCATGGACAAGGAGTACACCCTCTCCGGCAAGGCGCGCCTCATCGCGGACGCGAAGAAGATCTACGAGGCATGGGCCGAGGAGTACCCTGCGCCGTCGCACGAGACCGCGTTCGGCATGATCGGCCTCTACTGGCAGGACCTCATCGGGACCGGTGAGCTGGACGAGTCCCGCGTGGTCAACATCGGAGACGTCTTCGACGGCAACGCCGTCGGGCGCGAGTTCCCCGAGCAGCCGGTCCTCTTCAGCGTCGGTGGGATGGGCGTCGAGGACGTCGCGTGGGCGAAGACGATCTACGAGAACGCCGTCGAGCAGGGGATCGGCACGAAGCTCAACCTCTGGGACGCCCCGGACCTGGCCTGACCGCCGACCGGCACCGACACCTGTTCCACCCGAACCCGACGCCGTGGCCGCCCGGCCGCTGTGCACCTCGAACGATGGAGTGATTTGTGGACGCTGGAAACGTCGCCTGGATCCTGACGAGCTCGGCGCTCGTCGCCCTCATGATCCCGGCCCTGGCTCTGTTCTACGGCGGGATGGTCTCGTCCCGCCGCATCCTCAACATGATGATCATGTGCTTCGGCGGGGCCAGCCTCGTCGCGTTGCTCTGGGTTGCCTTCGGCTACTCGCTCGTCTTCGGTGACTCCGTCGGCGGGCTCGGACTCATCGGGAACCCGTTCGAGTTCGCGGGGCTCGACCAGGCACTCGCCGACGACCCCGATGCCGGCATTCCCCTCGCACTCTTCGCGGCGTTCCAACTGCTGTTCGCGGGGGTGACGACGGCACTCGTCGCGGGTGCCGCCGCCGGCCGCATGAAGTACGGCGCCTGGTTGTTGTTCGCCGGGCTCTGGGCGACGCTCGTGTACTTCCCGGTCGCGCACTGGGTGTTCGCCTTCTCGAACGACACGGCGGCCGGTGGATGGATCGCGAACACCCTCGGTGCCGTCGACTTCGCCGGTGGGACGGCCGTGCACATGAACGCCGGAGTCGCGGCGCTCGCACTGGCCCTGGTGCTCGGCAAGAGCAAGGACTGGGGTGGCAAACTCCGCCCGCACAACCGCCCGCTCGTCCTCGTCGGCGCCGGGTTGCTCTGGATCGGTTGGTACGGCTTCAACGCCGGCTCGGCGCTGGCAGCCGGCAACGCGGCGAGCGTCGTGTTCCTCAACACCACCGTCGCGGCCTGTGCCGGCCTCATCGGCTGGTCCATCGTCGATCGACTCCGCCACGGAGCGGTCACGAGCCTCGGCAGCGCATCGGGGATCATCGCCGCCCTCGTGGCGATCACCCCCGCCTGCGGCGCCGTCTCGCCCATCGGTGCGATCATCATCGGGGCCATCGCGGGCGTCGTCTGCTGCCTCGCCATCGAGTGGAAGTTCCGGCTCGGGTTCGACGACTCCCTCGACGTCGTCGGGGTCCACCTCGTCGGGGGCATCATCGGGACGCTCCTCATCGGGGTGTTCGCGACGGATGCGGCTCCGAACGGACGCTCCGGTCTGCTCTACGGCGGCGGGTTCGAACTGCTCGGCGTGCAGACGATCGCGACCGTCGCGGTCCTCGCCTACTCGTTCATCGTCACCTGGGTGATCGCGAAGCTGATCCAGATCACCATCGGTCTGCGGATCCCCGAGGAGCACGAGGTCGCCGGGATCGACGAGCACGCCCACGCCGAGCGCGCCTACGAGGACGAAGACCTGGAAGCACGCGCATGACGAGTGTCATCGTCGTCGGAGCCGGGCTCGCCGGTGCTGCGGCGGCCTGGCGCCTCGCCCAGGCCGGGCACGACGTCACCGTCCTCGAGCGGAGTCGTCCGGCCAACGAGTGGGGATCGTCCCACGGATCGGCCCGGATCTTCCGCTACGCCTACCCGGAGGCGTCCTACACCCGTCTCGTCCTCGCGGCGGCATCAGGGTGGGACGAGCTCGGCCTGGAGCACGGGCGTCCACTGATCACGCGGACGGGTGCGCTCGACTTCGGGACGACCCGTCGCCCGGAGCACCTCGCGTCGGTGCTGGCCGAGCACGGCATCGATCACGAGCTGCTCTCCCGAGACGAGGCCAGTGCCCGTTGGGACATCGGCTTCGACACGCCCACCCTGTGGCATCCGGGAGCCGGCGTGATCGACGCGGAGCAGTCGGTGATGGCGATGCTCGAGTCCGCCGTCCGCGCCGGGGCCACGGTCCTGAACGACTTGCCGGTCGAGCGGGTCGAGCGGACTGCCACCGGGTACCGGGTGCTCGGGTATGGGGGGAGGGCGTTCGATGCGGAGCAGGTGGTGGTCGCAGCCGGGGGTTGGCTTCCGGACCTGCTCGGCGACCTCGCGCTGCCGGGAGGGTTCCTCGACGCGTTCCCGGCCCTCGAGGTCCGTCAGGAGCAGGCGTACCACTTCCCGTATCGGGACCGGATCGGCGTCGACGCGGAAGACCCGGCGCGATCCGGATCGGTGTGGCCCACCTTCATCCACAAGTCCGAGCGGATGCAGGTCTACGGGCTCCCCGGCGGGCGCGACGCCGAGTGGCGTGGACAGAAGGTCGCCGAGTACAACGGCGGCAGGCGCATCCCCTCGGCCGCGGATCATGACGGCGTCGTCGACGACGCGAACCGCCGACGGGTCGTCGCCTACGTCCGAGACTTCCTCCCGAGCCTCGTCCCGGAACCGTATGCGGAGACGACCTGCCTGTTCACGAACACCCCGACGGAGGACTTCGTCATCGACCGGGTCGACGGGATCACGGTCCTGGCGCCCTGCTCCGGCCACGGTGCCAAGTTCGCCCCGCTCATCGGCGAGTACGCCCTCGCGCTGGTCGAGGGTCGAGACGCCGTGCCGGCGATGTTCCGGCCGAGCCTGGCAGCGGTCCGGTGACCCGCGACACCGTGGTCTCCCTCCTGGACGAGATCGCGGGGATCGGTCGGGATGCGCGTCGGGGAGGCTACTCGCGGCCCGTCTACTCCACGGCCGAACTCGAGCTGCGGGAGTGGTTCGTCGGTCAGGCCGGGCGCCGTGGCCTCGACGTGGACGTCGACGGGAACGGGGTCATCCGCGCCTGGTGGCATGTGCCGTCACGTTCGACGGCGGGTGCGGTGGTCACCGGGAGCCATCTCGACTCGGTCCCCGGCGGTGGCGCCTACGACGGACCACTCGGGGTCGCATCGGCGTTGGTCGCGATCGATCACCTACGCTCGCGTGGCTTCGAGCCGGCCAAGCCGATCGTCGTCGCGGTCTTCCCGGAGGAGGAAGGCTCGCGCTTCGGCGTCGCTTGCCTCGGCTCGCGGCTCCTCACCGGTGCGATCAGTCCGGAGCGGGCGCTGGCCCTGCGCGACGTGGAGGGCGACACGTTCGCCGAGGTCCTCGCACGCAATGGTGTCGACCCACGGGGTGTCGGCCCGGATCCGGGCGGGCTCGGAGCGATCGACGCGTTCGTCGAGCTCCACGTCGAGCAGGGGAGGGCGCTGGTCGACCTCGATCGCCCGGTCGCGATCGGCTCGAACGTCCTGGGCCATGGACGGTGGCGGGCGTCGATCCGCGGTGAAGGGAACCATGCGGGGACGACGCTCATGCAGGATCGACGGGACCCGCTCGTCGCGGCTGCGCGGATGATCACCGAGATCCGCACGATCGGACGGGCCACGCCGGACGCTCGGGCGACCGTCGGCCGGGTGCTCCCGTTGCCGGGAGGCACGAACGTGATCGCATCGAGCGTGGACTTCTGGATCGACGTCCGTCATCCCGACGACGTCGTGACCGCCGCGATCGTGGCGGCGATCACCGAACGCTTGTCGCTCGTCGCAGCGGAGGAGGGATGCGTGGCCGCGATCACCGAGGAGTCGTTCAGCGCCACGACCGACTTCGACCCGTTCCTCCGCGGGCGCCTCGAAACGATGCTGCCGGAGGCGCCCGTGCTCGGCACCGGCGCGGGGCACGACGCCGGAGTGCTCGCGTCCCACGCACCGTCCGCGATGCTCTTCGTCCGGAACCCGACCGGTGTCTCCCATTCGCCGGAGGAGTACGCCGAAGACGCCGACGCGGAGGCCGGTGCGGTGGCGCTTGCGGACGTCCTGGAGGGACTGGCGGTCGGCGTCGGGATCGCCTGATGGCCGACAAGCCGAGGGACGTCAGTAGTGGAGTTCGTGGACGACGGCGTGCCCCTTGCCCCGGCTGATCAACCAACGGTTGACCGGTGTGGTGACGACGAAGGCCAGGGCGAGAGCGGCGACCAGGGAGCTCCAGAAGAGGCCGCTGGTGAGGCCGGCGTCCATCGCTCCGGGGATGGCGAGCATCGCGGTGTTGTCGATGATCTCCATGACCGCGATCGATACGGTGTCCGCGGCCAGCGCGACACCGATGGCGGCGCGCCAGGACAGGCCCGCGCGGAGCACGCCGCGCATCGTGAGCGCGTAACCGAAGACGAACGCCAGTGCGATCGAGAGCACCACGGTCCCGAGATTGTGCAGTCCGAGGCCGGTGCCGATCACCATGCCCAGCACCTCGCCGATGGCACAACCGGTGAGGCAGTGGAGGGTGGCGGTGGCGGCCATCCGCCAGGAGGTCGCATTGTCGGATGCGTGGCCGTGGCCGTGGCCGTGGTGGGTGTGGTCGCTCATGAGCACTCCTCGGGTTCGTCCTTCAGCCCGAACAGTACCCCTCCGGGGTATATTCCCGATGGGTGGTCCGCTCGCACGGACGTCGATGCCGGCTCAGGACGCGAGGGCGGTGTCGACCACGGAGAAGACCTCGGGATCCCAGGTGAGCGCGCGCTCCCATGGTAGGTCGAAGGCGTCGGCGAAGAAGATGCTGTGGACGTCGTCCTCGAAGGAACGGCGGACCACGCGGGGGAGGACGTCGACCGGGACGTCGTCGGCTCGAGCGCTTCGCAGGGCCACCAGACCGTCGTGTGGCCACAGCTGTCGCGGTTCGGCTGCCGTGTGGAAGTGACCCGCACCGACTGCGGTGACGGCGACGTCGTCGAGGAACCCGAGCTGCGTCGTGTTCCACTCGCGCAGGAACCGGCGGGAGACCTCGTCGGCAGCGCCCTGTGAATGCTCGGCGGCATAGCCCCTCGACCGTTCGAGGATCGTCGCGGTCCCCGCATCGCCGTGGGCGTCGTGGACCGAGACCTCGCCGGTGAGCACGTCGCCGAGGAGCGACCCCTCCCAGGGGGTGCCGAGGGTGACGAGCCGGCCGATCGACGGGCCGGAGTCGCGCAGCTCGCGGATCGCGGCACGAGAGAAGAGACCGCCCATGGAGTGGGCGACGAGGTCGATGCTCCCGAAGCCGTGTTCCTCGGACAGCCACCGCAGGAACGCGCCCAGGCTTGTCCCGCCGGCGTCGATCCCACCGACGGCGTTGACGGTCACCGCGGCGGGAAGCACGATCGGGACGTCGGCGAACCCCTGCCAACCCCTGTCCTCGTGCACCTCCCCGGCACCGATGCGTGCCGGTGCGGTGAAGACCGGAACCTCGCGCCCGAGCAGGTGGGCACGCAGCGCGGTGAGGGTGTTCCCGGCGGCGAGGCCGGACCCGGCGGCATGGTCCGGACTCGTGAACGGGGTCACGGCCGCACCCCCTGACACGAGGACGATCGCATCGGCCATGGTGCTCCCTCCGGCTGGCTACGACGTCAGCGTACTGGTCGGGCGAGGTCGATCCGCAGTGCGTTGCGACGCACGTCGTCGATCGCGGTCGCGACCGCGCCCTGCGCCACCATGTCGGCGCCGAGTTCCGACGCGACGAGCTGGGGTGGTTCAGCGCTCATGTAGCCGGGGATACGCTCCGACGCGACCGCGAGCAGCTGCGACATCGACGGGGCGATCCCACCGGCGAACACGATGCGCTCCACGTCGAGCAACCCGCCCAGGATGGCGCTCATCCGCGCGATGCGATCACCCATCCGGCGCACCAGGTCGAGCGCGACCGTGTCGCCCCGGTGCGCCGCAGCGAGGACCGACTGCGCATCCACCTGCGCGACCGGTATGCGGCTGAGCTGGCTGCTCTCCGGAAGCCCGCCGCTCTCGCGGTACTCGCGACCCCAATCGCGCAGGAGCGCGGCGATGCCTCGCGATGAGCCGACGCCGTCGACGAGATCGAGGAGGTGCAGCTCGCCCGCCCGGCCGCGACCGCGGACGAGGCGACCGTCGACGACGTATCCGGCGCCGAGCCGCTCGCCCGTGACCACCGTGATGTAGGAGTCGACGCCGACGCCGGCACCGATCGCGCCCTCGGCGACGGCGGCGAGGTTCGCGTCGTTGTCGGTGACGACCGCGCAGCCGCGGTCGCGGATGCGCTCGCCGAGCCGAGGGTTCATCCGATCCCAGAAGACGTTGCCCTCGGGGGACCGCCCGAGCGCGTCGATGGGGGCCGGGACGCCGAGCACGATGCAGAGTGGCGGCTTCGTACCGCTCTGCCGCACGGCCTCGTCGATCGCCGCGTCGACGGCGTCGACCCGTGTCTCAGCGGTGGCCGCCGGATCGACGGTGTGGTGCGACCTCGCGAGTTCCCGACCGCGCAGGTCTGCGGCGATGGCGGTGATGGAGTGGGCTCCGGCGTCGACACCGACGACGATCCCGGCATCGATGCGCAGCTCGTAGCGACGGGCGGGTCGACCCTTCCGATAGGCGGCACCGGCCTGACGTGCGTCATCGAGCTCCGTCAGCCAACCCAGTCCGATGAGCTCGTCGGAGAGCGTGATCGCCGTCGATCGTGACAAGCCGGTGGCGGAGATGACGTCGGCTGCGGTGAACGCGGACGACGCCCAGGCGTGATCGAGGACGGCGGTGATGCTGGAGGAGCGCGGCTCCACTGCCCGCTCCGTCGTCGTCGCTTCCATGACCGACAACGATATCCACGATCCGAGGTCGCGCGCGGATGCCGAGCCGGGGGAGAGCGGCACGGCGCGCAGGACCGTGAACGATCACGGTGTCCGACCCGTGGCTGTCGTGACGGAACCGGTGCTTGACCAGACGTCGAACGGATGGCAGAGTTTCCGTCATCAGTTGATTTACTCTCTGTATTTAGTCAGCGGATCCATCGAGGGCTCCGCGGAAGGACAATGATGTCGAACCCACTGAAACGCGCGATACGCGCCACGGCCGGAGTGGCGGGTGTGGCGCTCCTGGCCAGCGTCCTCGTCGGTTGCTCGAGTGATGGCCGGGAGACCATCCACTTCACGTTCAGCAAGCGTGAGGCGTTCACCTTCATGAACCAGGCCGTCGCGGACTACAACGCCTCGCAGCAGCGATACGAGGTCGTCATGGACACCTCGGGGCCAGATCCGCTCGCGGCGAGCTTCGTCCGTGGCAACCCGCCGGACCTCATGCTCTCGAACTACAACCACGAGGTGTCGCGTTTCGTCGAACGGTGCGCGCTCTCCGACCTGTCCGACACCACGGCGGCGGCGTCCATCCGCGACGACCTCCAGCCGTTGCTCGACCAGTACGGCGTCTGCGAGGGACGCACGAGCGCGTTGCCCTACTCGGTGATGGCCGCCTCCGTCATCTACAACAAGACGATCTTCGCCGAGTACGGCCTCGAGGTGCCGACGACGTGGAGTGAACTGATCGCCGTCTCCGACACGCTGAAGGCGGCCGGCGTGGCGCCGTTCTACGCGACGTTCGCCGATGCCTGGACCGCCAACCAGGGCTGGTTCGACTACTCGGTCGGCGGCGCCGTCGACATCCCCGACTTCTACGACCGGCTCGCGGAGGAAGGCACCGAGGTCGGACCGGATGCTCCGGTCTCCTTCGAGAAGGACTTCCTGGAGCCCGTCGAGAAGATGCAGTTGCTCGCCAAGGAGTACACGCAGGCCGATGCGCCGAGTCGCACCTACGACGCCGGTAACGTCGCCTTCGCCGAGGGCAAGGGCGCCATGTATCTGCAGGGCCCGTGGGCGTTCAGCCAGATCGCACTCACCGCACCGGACCTCGACCTCGGGACCTTCCCGCTGCCGATGACCGAAGACCCGAAGGACCTCAAGGTCCGGGTGAACCTCGACCTCGTCACCATCATCCCCGAGGAGGCGAAGAACCCCGAGGGTGCCCGCGACTTCCTCGAGTACCTGTTCCAGCCGGAGGTCATCCAGGCCTACAACGAGTCGCAGCTCGGGTTCGTCCCGACGGACGACGGCAAGGCTCCCGACGACCCGCGAGTCGCAGGCATGATCCCGTACTACGACGACGGCGCGTTCTACCAGGGCCCGGGCGTGCTCAACCCCCGCGCCATCCCGACCGAGAACTACGCGCAGTCGCTGGTCCTCGGCACCGACGCGGCGTCGATGCTCCGCACCATGGACGCGGACTGGGCACGACTCGCGTTCCGACAGCCGCCCGTCGCGAGCAAGGAGGGTTCCGAATGAGCGCCACCACATCGATCGTGACCGGGGGCAACCCGAAGGTCCGACGCAGCACCAAACGGGTCGAACCGATCTACTACTTCTTCCTGTTCCCAGCCGTCATCCTGTTCACGCTCGCGATCACGCTCCCCGGCGTCGTCGGCATCTTCTTCAGCTTCACCGACTCCATCGGGATCGGCGACTGGGAGTTCATCGGCTTCACGAACTACATCGCCGCGTTCAGCGATCCGGCCATCCTCACGAGCTTCCTCTTCACCTTCGGATTCTCGCTCGTGACGGTCATCGCGGTGAACGTCATCGCGTTCCTGCTCGCGGTCGGCCTGACCGCGAAGATCCGCTTCAAGATGGGACTTCGCGGGATCTTCGTCATCCCGATGGTCATCTCGGGCATCATCATCGCCTACGTGTTCCAGTTCCTCTTCATGAACTCGGTGCCGGCCGCCGGCTCGGCGCTCGGGATCCCGTTCCTCGAGACGAGCATCCTCTCGAACCCGGACCTCGCCTGGCTCGGCATCGTGATCGTGACGGCATGGCAGTCGATCCCCGGCACGCTGCTCATCTACATCGCGGGTCTGCTCGCGGTCCCCGGTGACGTCTACGAGGCGGCGTCGCTCGACGGCGCGAACAAGCGCCAGCAGCTGCTGCGGATCACCCTGCCGCTGGTGATGGGCTACGTCGTGATCAACGTGATCCTCGGCTTCAAGAACTACCTGAACGCCTACGACATCATCGTCGGCCTGACCAACGGTGGCCCGGGCACCTCCACACGGAGCATCTCGATGACGATCATCCGCGGGTTCCAGACCGGTGACTACGCCTACCAGATGGCCACGGCCACCCTGTTCTTCATCATCACGATCATCATCGCCCTCGTGCAACTCTCGGCGACGCGCGGAAGGAACGCACTCTGATGGCCACGCCAACCGTGCTCAGCACCCAGTCCATCACCACGGCGAACGCCACCCCGAAGCAACGGACCAGGGGAGAGCGGGTGAGCTGGTCGACGACGATCATCCTGCTGCTCTGCGCCGTGACCGTCCTGCTCCCGCTCTACGTGACGATCTCGATGGCGTTCAAGACCGACACCCAGTCGGTCGACGGCAACGCCTTCTCGCTCCCGGCACCGTTCAGCATCGACGGCTTCGTCCAGGCGTGGACCCTCACGAAGTTCCCGGTCGGCTTCGCGATGTCGCTCCTCGTCACCGCAGGGACCGTCGTCGCGACGATCGTCCTGGCCTCCTTCGCCGCGTACGCCATCGTGCGCAACTGGGATCGCCGACTGTTCCGCTTCTCGTTCTTCTACCTGCTCGCCGCGATGTTCATCCCGTTCCCGGTCGTCGCCCTGCCGCAGATCCAGCTGACCGGTCGTGTCGGACTCGACAACCCGTTCGGGGTGATCATCCTCGCCACGATGTTCCAGCTGAGTTTCAGCGTGCTGCTGTTCACGGCGTTCCTGCGGTCGATCCCGATCGAACTCGAGGAGAGTGCGCGCATCGACGGTGCGAGCACCTGGCAGACGTTCTGGAAGCTGATCTTCCCGCTCCTGGCTCCCATGAGCGCCACAGTCGGCATCTTCGCGTTCCTCTACGCCTGGAACGACTTCATGATGCCGTCGCTCATCATCTCGGACGCGGGGCTCCAGACCCTCCCGGTGCGACAGAACCTCTTCCAGACCCAGTTCAGCAGCAACTACAACGTCGCCTTCGCCTCGTACCTGATGGCGATGGCCCCCGCGATCATCGCCTACCTGTTCGCGCAGCGTTGGGTGATGTCGGGCGTCACCCAGGGTGCCGTCAAGGGGTGACCCGTCCGACCGACCGACCGACACCGGACCCATCCACCACGAGAAAGCCCGAGGACCACGCCGTCATGACCGACGCACCACTCGTCGACACCGACACCGACTCCGCCGACGCCCGGCGGACGGCCGACGCCACCTGGTGGCGTCAGGCCGCCGTGTACCAGATCTACCCGCGGAGCTTCGCCGACGCGGACGGGGACGGTCTCGGCGACCTGCCGGGCATCCGCTCCCGGGTCGACTACCTCACCGAGCTCGGGATCGACGCGATCTGGCTCAGTCCGTTCTATCCCTCGGCGCTGGCCGACGGCGGGTACGACGTCGCGGACTACCGCGACGTCGACCCCCGGCTCGGCACACTGGAGGACTTCGACGAACTGATCGTCGCACTGCACGAGCGCGGTATCCGGGTCATCGTCGACATCGTGCCGAACCACACCTCGGACCTGCACGCGTGGTTCCAGGAGGCGCTCACCTCCGGTCGCGGGTCGGTGGCTCGCGACCGGTACGTCTTCCGCGAGGGGAAGGGCGCATCAGGCGAGGAACCGCCCACCGACTGGGAGTCGGTCTTCGGCGGCCCCGCCTGGGAGCGGGTCGAGGACGGCCAGTGGTACTTCCACAATTTCGCCACCGAGCAGCCGGACCTCAACTGGGACCACCCCGAGGTCCGCGCCGACTTCCTGAAGACCCTGCGGTTCTGGTCGGATCGCGGCGTGGACGGTTTCCGGATCGACGTCGCGCACATGCTCACGAAGGATCTCTCCGAGCCGCTGCCGAGTCGCGCTGAACTGGATCTCATGCCACAGGACGGCAACCATCCGCTGCTCGACCGCGACGACGTGCACGAGGTGTACGCCGAGTGGCGGCGGGTGTTCGAGGAGTACGACCCGCCGCGCACCGCCGTCGCCGAAGCGTGGGTGGGTTCGCCCGAGCGTCGGGCGAAGTACGCATCGGCGGAGGGACTCGGCCAGGCCTTCAACTTCGACCTGCTCGAGGCGGACTTCGATGCCGCCGAGTTCCGCACGGTCATCACCGACAACCTGGCACAGGCGGCGGAGACGGGGTCGTCGACGACGTGGGTGCTGTCCAACCACGATGTGACCCGTCACGCCACGCGGTACGGACTCCCACCCCTGGCCGGGCGGCCGGTGAAGCAGGGCACCGAGTGGGTCGCGGCGGGTGGTCCCGAGTCCGACATCGATCGCGACCAGGGCCTCAGACGCGCCAGAGCGGCGACGCTCCTGCTCCTCGGGCTTCCCGGGAGCACCTACCTCTACCAGGGCGAGGAGCTCGGTCTGCAGGAGGTCGCCGCGATCACCGCGGAGCAGCGCCAGGACCCCGCGTTCTTCCGCGGCGGCGAGTACGACGGGCTGGGTCGCGACGGCTGCCGCGTACCGCTGCCCTGGTCGGCGCAGGGTCCGTCGTTCGGATTCGGAGGTGCGGTCGCGCACCTGCCGCAACCGACCTGGTTCGCCGAGTACGCGGTCGATGTCGAGGCTGCGGATCCGAACTCGACGCTCTCGCTCTACCGTGAGGCACTCCGGCTGCGACGACTGCTGCAGACCGAGGAGCGCCTCGAGTGGATCGAGACGGGGCGGCCGGACGTCGTCCGATTCGTGCGGCCGAACGGTTGGCAGGTCCTGACGAACTTCGGGACCGAGCCGTTCCCGCTCGAGGCGGAACACGATGCCGTCGTGCTGGGCTCCCTCCAAGCCGGTTCGGTCCCGGGGGAGTCCACCGTGTGGACCATGCCCGGCGTCCTGTCGGAGTGACGCGCTCAGTCGACGCGTCGGACCGTCACCCCGAGCGATTGGATGCCCGATGCGACGTTCGGGCTGAGACCCGAGTCGGTGACGATGAGGTCGAACCGGGAGAGGTCGACGACCTTGTACTTGGCGAAGGAACCGTACTTGGAACTCGCGGCGACGAGGACGTTCTCGGACGAGACCGACATGGCCGCGTGCTTCACCTCGACCTTGGACTCCGCGGGAGTGGTCAGCCCGCGCTTCAGGTCCCACGAGCTCGTGGAGACGAAGGCCACGTCCACGGCGAGCTGACGGATCATCTCCGCGGCGAGTCGCCCGACGGTGGACTGGTTCGCGAGGTCGACGCGTCCCCCGACGCTGATGAGTTCGATGGACGGGTGGTCGATGAGTTCGCGCACGATCGCGAAGTCGTTGGTCACGACGGTCAGATCCCGGCGTACGGCGAGATGCGGCACCATCGCGAGCATCGTCGTGCCGGCGTCGAGGTAGATCGTCGACCCGTCGGTCACGAGTTCCGCGGCCGCCGCGGCCATCGCGCTCTTCTCGCCGGCGTCGACCAGCGCCTTCTCGGCGTGGCTCGGCTCGGCGAGGAGACGACTGGCGATCTTCGCGCCACCCGGGACGGAGAGCGCGCGGCCCTCCTCCTCGAGCGCCGCGACGTCGCGCCGGATCGTCATGTGGCTGACCTCCAGCAGGCTCGCCAGCTGGGGGAAGCTCAGGACCTGCTCGCGTCGCAGGTGTTTGACGATGAGCTCGCGTCGCTGCTCGGGGATGAGATGGGCGAGATCTCCGGTGTCGGTGGTCATCGTCTCCTCGTCATCCGTCGGCGTGCGGTCCACGTTATCGGCTGTCGGGCGTCCACGACGATCCGTAACGTGCGGTGAGGTCCGCGATCTCCGCCTCGTCGAGCAGGCGACGTCGCTGACCGGCGGTCATGAGGGTGATGCGCGACGCCTCCTCGACCTCGATCGCCGCGTCGATGGCGGTGGCGAGGTCGCGTCCGCTCGTGAGCTGCCCGTGGTTCTGCAGCAGCGCAGCGTGGAACGGGAACGTGAGGGCGGTCAGGAGATCGGCGAGTTCCGGCGAACCCGGCGCGCGGTAGGGGACGAGCGGGGTCTGGCCGGCGCGCATGACGAAATAGGGAGTGAGCGGCGGGAGCGCGCTGTGCGGAGCCCACGGCTCGAGGCAGGAGGCGGCGACGGCCTGCGGCGAGTGGACGTGCACGATGGCGCGATGCTCCGGGTTCTTGCGATAGAGCGCGAGGTGCAACGACGCCTCCTTGGAGGGCTTGTCGCCGCCGACCCATTCGCCGTGGGCGTCGAGCACCGCGAGCCGGTCCGGGTCCAGTGCGCCGAGAACGGCACCACCTGGCGTGATGAGTATGGTGCCGTCGGTCGCGCGAGCGCTGAGGTTGCCGCTGCTGCCCGGGCTGAGCCCGGCGGCGACGACGGCGGCGCCCGCGGCGACGAGGTCGGACGCGAGCTGGGTCCTGGTGGCGGACACGGGATCGTGGAGGCCGAGGCTCATGCGTGCAGTTCCTTCCAGGCGGCGGAGAAGAGGTCCTCGTCACCGAAGTTCCCCGATTTCAAGGCGACGTTGACGGCGATGCCGGTACCGGCCCGGTCGGTGACGCCCGACGCCCAACAGACCCCGGCAGCGATGCGCGGTCCGATGACGAGTTCGTCGAGGCCGAGTGCCGACACCACGGCGCCGGAGGTCTCGCCGCCGGCGACGACGAGCCGGGTGAAGCCCGCCTCCGCACCCACGAGACGCACGGCGAGCGCGGACAGCAGCCGTTCGACCGCCGCGGCGGCCTCGGGGGAGGAGACCACGTCCGCGGTATCGGCCACCGCGTGGACGAGCACCGGGCCGTCCTCGGGCTGTTGCACCGCCCAGGCGGCGATCGCGTCGAGCTCGCCGTCGGGGTCGATGGCGAGCGCTCCGACATCGACCTTCCGGTGCGGCATGCGCTCTGCGGCGTGCCTGACCTGACCCTGGGTCGCGCTCGAGGCGCTCCCGGCGAGGATGAGCCGGCGGCCGGCGGTCACCGCCATCGGCGCGGCGGACCGCGGCGCCTGCGGTTCGAGCCCGAGGGCGAGACCGGACCCGCCGGAGATGAGTCGTGCGTCGGCGGTCGCCGCCGCGATGGTCGAGAGGTGGTGGTCGGACGTCGCGTCGACGACGAAGTAGTCGGCGTCGCTGGCCGCGATGGCCTCGAGCAGCGCTCCTGCGCCGGCGTCGACGGTCGCGGTGTGGATCTCGGCGATCGTGCGGGTGGTCTGCGGGCGCAGCAGCTCGGAGACCCGTGACCGTGTCATCGGGGTGAGGGGATGCGTGCGCATGGACGAATCCTCGAGCCGGACGCCGTGCACCTCCAGGATGCCGTCGCGGACGGTGCGCCCGTTGTCGGGGAAGGACGGGACGACGACGGTCCGGTCCATCTCCAGGGCTTCGGCGAGTGCATCCAGGATCGGTCCGATGTTGCCGGCGTCGGTGGAGTCGAACGTCGAGCAGTACTTGTCGTAGATGCGTTCCGCGCCGAGCGCGCGCAGCGCTCCGAGAGCCCGCAGTGAGGCGTCGACGGCCACCGACACGGGGGCGGTCCGCGTCTTCAACGCCACGACGACCGCCTCGTACTCGCTCAGGCGTGCGCGCACGCTCGGATCCTGTTCGATGGTGTCGAGTCCGCGCTCGGTCACGACGACCACGTCGAAGCCGTGTCCGGCGAGGTTGGTCGCGAGGTCGGTCGCTCCCGTGAAATCGTCGGCTATACCGCCCAGGTGGGTCATCCGGTGCCTCTCGTCCTCCGCGCGGTGGTGGGTTGGTCACGTCCCGCGTCGGTGTGAATATCTGTGTCCATAATTGACAATAGTATAAATCAGTCATAGTTTGTGTGAATCGATGTGAAGCGTGATGTTCGCGCGACGTCGTTCAGAGAGGAACCCGACACACGATGTCTCACCCAGCAGCTTCAATCATCACGAAGACCGACGGCGGACCCATTGCGGTCGCCATCACGGGCGCGAGCGGTGGGTTCGGTCGGACCTTCCTCGCGCAGCTCAAGCGACTCGAGACCATGCGCGCCTCCGTTCTCGTGGACCTCGACCTCGAAGCGGCGTCATCGCTGCTGAACGAGCTCGGGTACCCGGACACCTCCTGGTCGATCTGTCGCGATGCGGTCGAGGTGTCCAACGCCGTCGCGGGCGGCCGGCTCGCGCTCGTCGACGACATCGAGCTCCTCACAGCGGAGGCGTATGACGTCCTCGTCGAGGCCACCGGCAGCACCCGGGCCGGGTTCACGTTCGCCGAGCGTGCCATCGATCAGGGCCGGCACGTCATCATGGTGAGCAAGGAGGTCGAGAGCCTGTCCGGGGTGTACCTCGCCGATCGGGCGAAGCAAGCCGGTGTCGCCTACCTCCCTGGAATGGGCGACCAGCCTGCGAACCTGCTCGCGCTGCTCGGATGGGTGAAGGCCGTCGGCCTGCCGGTCGTCGCGGTCGGCAAGTCCAGCGAGTACGACCTCGTCTTCGATCCATCGACCGGTGTCGTCCGTCAGCTCGACGCCGAGCTGCACGCGCCGGAACTCGCCGAGCTGCTCACCCTCGGTGACGACCGCACCGCGACCCTCGACGCCCGCGCGAAGGCGGTCGCCGGGTTCAAGCGGGCGGCCGCGGCCGACTCCTGCGAGATGGCCGTCGTCTCCCAGTACTCGGGACACGTGCCCGACGTCGAGACCATGCACTACCCCGTCGCCCGGCCCGACGAACTGGCCGACGTCTACGCCCTCCGCGAGCACGGGGGACTCCTCGGCCGGACCGGGGCCGCGGACGTCTTCAGCATGCTCCGGCTCCCGGGCGAGGCCAGTTTCGCCGGGGGTGAGTTCGTCATCGTCGAGACGGGCGACGCCGTCACCTGGGAGACGCTGCGGCAGAAGGGGCACGTCGTGAGCCGCGACGGACGATACGCGTGCATCTTCTCGCCATACCACCTGATGGGCGTCGAGACCCCGCTGTCCGTCCTCGAAGCGGTGTCAGGACACCGCGTGCCCGCCGAGCCTCGGCAGTACTCGACCCTCACCGGCCGCGCCGAGCGCGACCTCCCCGCGGGCGAGGCGCTCCAGGTCGCCGGGCACCACCACGAGATCGACGGCGTCGCACCCGTGCTCCGGGCGACCGCCGACACCGCTCCCGACGTCGCGCCGTTCTACCTCCTCGACCGCACCAGGCTCGTCCGCCCCGTCGCAGCCGGCGAACTCATCACCCTGCAGGACATCGACGGGTTCGACCAGCGTCTCTGGGACGCGTTCGCCGTCGGCCGGGAGCTCGGCGCATGACGCATATCGACCCTCGCGGAATCCGCATCCTCGACGCGCACCACCACTTCTGGGACTTCGAGGGCCCCGGCTACTACCCCTGGCTCCAGGGTGAGTACAACGACCGGTTCTTCCTCGGCGACTACACGGGGATGCTCCACACCTTCCTGCCCGCCCAGTACCGGGAGGCGACAGCGGGGTATCGCGTCGTCGGCACGGTGCACGTCGAAGCCGAACGCTCCCGCGAGCAGGAGGTCGACGAGAGCCGGTTCCTCGACCGCCTCCACCGCCAGGACCCGAGGTTCCCAGCCGCAGCCGTGGCCCACGCGTCGCTCGCACGCCCGGACCTCGGCGACGTGCTCGCCGAGCACGCCGAGATCGGGCTCATCCGAGGCATCCGCTCGAAGCCCGTGACCTCGGCCACCGCGGCTGAAGCCGAGACGATCGCCGGAACCCCGGGGACGATGCAGGACCCCGTGTGGCTCGCCGGTCTCGCCGAACTCGAGCGGTACGGCTTCTCCTGGGACCTCCGGGTGCCCTACTGGCACCTCGCAGAGGCCGCGGACATCGTCCGCGAGCTGCCCGGGATCCCCGTGATCGTCAACCACTGCGGGCTGCCGCTCGACCGGTCCGAGGCCGGACTCGACGTCTGGCGCCGGGGCATGCGTGCGCTCGCAGCCCTGCCCAACACCACGGTCAAGGTGTCCGAGCTCGGCTTGCCGCGCAACCGTTGGGAGCGCGAGTCGAACGAACGCGTCGTCGCGGAGACCGTCGAGGTCTTCGGAGTCGACCGGTCGATGTTCGCTTCGAACCTCCCGGTCGCCACGCTGACCGCTCCGAGCTTCGGCGAGGTCGTCGACACCGTACTCAGCGGTCTGTCGGGCGCCTCTGACGACGATCTCGACCAGCTCTTCGCCCGGACGGCAGCGCGGGTGTACCGCGTCCCGCTCGACGACTGACCCGCACCACCACCCCCGATCCGCAGCAACCCGAAGGACCACCCCATGGGCGTCAACGACGACAAACTGTTCCGCAAGATCGCATTCAGAATCCTCCCACTCGTGATGATGGGGTTCTTCCTGTCCTATCTCGACCGCGTCAACGTCGGCTTCGCGAAACTCGAGATGTCCTCGGACCTCGGTTTCTCCGACGCCGTGTACGGCCTCGGAGCCGGCGTGTTCTTCATCGGCTATTTCATCTTCGAGATCCCTTCGAACCTCATCCTCGCGAGAGTCGGAGCGCGCGTGTGGATCGCGCGCATCATGATCACGTGGGGGATCATCTCCGGTCTGATGTTCCTCGTGGACTCCGAGTGGATGTTCTATCTCATGCGCTTCCTCCTGGGTGTCGCCGAGGCCGGCTTCATCCCCGGGGTGCTCTTCTACATGGCGCAGTGGTTCCCGGCGAGCCGCCGGGGCCGCGCCTGGGGCGTGTTCTACCTCGCCCTCGCGTTCTCAGGGGTGGTCGGCGGACCGCTCTCCGGGATCATCCTGAACAGCACGCATCTGGCGCTCGACCTGCAGGGCTGGCAGTGGCTCTTCATCATCGAGGCGGTCCCCACGGTCATCCTGGGCTTCGTCATCCTGAAGTTCCTCCGGGAGGACCACCGGACCGCGCCGTGGCTCGACGACGCCGAGAAGGCCCGCCTGAGCGAGATGCTCGAAGCGGAGCGTCCACCAGCAGGGCATACCCCCCTGCGCGACGTGTTCCGCAGCCCGATCATCTGGCTCCTCGCGCTCATCTACTTCTCCTACAACTTCGCGCTGTACGGCATCAGCTTCTGGCTCCCCAGTCTCATCCAGGGCCTCGGCGTCGAGGGCACGCTCCAGATCGGCTTCATCTCGGCCATCCCGAGCATCGCCGCGATGGTCGCGATGGTCGTCTTCGGCTTCAGCTCAGACCGTCACCAGGAGCGCAAGAAGCACATCGCCGCGGCCTTCGGGTTGAGCTTCATCGGCTTCGCGATCTGCGTGATCGCCGGTCCGAACCCCGTGCTCGGCATCATCGGCCTCAGCCTCGCCAACGCCGGCGCACTCGCGATCCCGGCGATCTTCTGGAGCTTCCAGACCGCCATGCTCACCGGCACCGCGCTCGCCGGCGGCATCGCGCTCATCAACTCGACCGGGAACCTGGCCGGCTTCGCCGCGCCCTACCTCATCGGCTTCGTCCGAGACGCCACCGGAAGCCCGAACATCGCCCTGGTCGTCTCGGCCGGCTTCATGGTCCTCGGCGCGGCCCTCGTCCTCGCCGTCCGCTCGGCCCGCCGCGGCGACGCCCAGATCCCCAAGCTCGTCACCGTCGAAGGAGACCGTCCATGACCGCCGACAGCCGCCGAACCGCGAACGCACCCGATCAGCAGCGTGGTGGCGGTCGAGCGACCAACATCCGCTGGAGCGTCGTCGTCGTCCTCTTCCTCTTCTACACGATCAACTCGATCGACCGGAGTTCGCTCGGGGTCGCGATGCCGAGCATCGTCGGGGAGTTCGAGCTCACCCCGACGATGCAGGGCGTCATCCTCAGCGCATTCTTCTGGACGTACTGCCTCATGCAGATCCCAGGCGGTCTCGCCGCGGACCGCTTCGGTCCACGGCGGATCATCGGCATCGCCTCGGCCGTCTGGGGCACCTTCACCGCGTTCGCCGGGCTCGCTGTGAACGGGGTGATGCTCATCCTCGCGCGCCTCGGACTCGGTGCCTTCGAGGCGCCGTACATGCCGGCGGCATCCAAGCTCGTCTCGAACTGGATGCCGCCCAAGCGTCGCGCGTCCGGCGTCACGCTCATCGACTCCGGCGCACCACTCGGTGCGGCCTTCGGCGGTCTCCTGGTCGCCTGGCTCATCACCGCGACCGGCTCGTGGCGGTGGTCGTTCATCATCATCGGCGTCTCCACGGTCGTCATCGGGTTCTGCGTGTACCTGTACATCCGCAACCTGCCGAGTGAACACCGTCTCGTGAACCGCGCTGAAGTGGACCTCATCACGGTCGCCGGTGGTCCAGAGGACGAGAAGCCCGGCGTGACCCGGGGTAACGCGACGGCGATGGTCATCGGCCGTTTCGGTTGGGCGATGGTGTTCTGGGGCCTCGTGACCTGGGGACCCAGCTACCTGAGCAACGCCCGTGGGCTCGACCTCCAGGCGATGGGCTTCGCGACCTTCCTGATCTTCCTCTGCGGCGCCCTCGGGGAGATCCTCAGCGGGTTCCTCGCGGACCGGCTGCAGCGGGTCTTCAGCCGGAACCGCTCGTTCAAACTGCTCTTCGGCGGCTCCGGCGCGCTCAGCCTCATCGCGTTGATCTCGCTCCCGTTCGTGACCGACGCAGCACTCGCGGTCACCCTGCTCTGCATCGGCGTCTTCTTCAATCTCTTCGGCGGTCTCTACTGGACCATCCCGGCGATGCTCGCGAAGAAGGAGAAGGTCGGACTCGTCGGCGGGGTCATGAACTTCGCCGGCACGTCTGCCGGCATCGTCGTGCCGATCGTCGCGGGTGTGCTGCTCGACATCACCGGTGGCTACACCGCGGTGCTCGTCTTCCTCGCCATCGCAGCCGCGGTGTACCTCGCGGCATCGCTCATGATCAACTTCTCCGGGGTCGCGAAGCCGACGCCGGCGGAGCCGGCTCGTGCCTGAGTCGTCGGGTCTGGCGGCCGGCCGGTACGCAGGCCCCGTGATCGACGCGCACCACCACGTGTGGGACCTCGAGCGGAATCGGTACCCGTGGCTGCTGCCCGACGTCCTCGTCCCCCATCGCTACGGCGACTACAGCGCCGTCAAGCGGAGCTACCTGCCCGCCGACTACCGGCAGGACACGGCCGGTCTCGGCGTCGTCGCGAGCGTCTACATGGAGGCCGAATGGAACCCGGCGGATCCGCTGGGCGAGACGCGCTACGTCGAGGAGCTGTCCGCCGAGGGCGGCGTACCGGGCGCGATGGCCGCGCAGGCGTGGCTCGACGCTCCGACGGCCGCCGAGGTCGTCGCCGCCCAGGCGGCCTCGCCGATCGTCCGCAGTGTGCGTCACAAGCCCGGGGGACCGGCCACCGCCGACGAGGCGCGGCTCGGTGGTCGGACGCTCCTGAGCGACCCGCTGTGGCGGCGCGGGTACGCGGCTCTCGCGACGCACGGTCTCCACTTCGAACTCCAGACGCCCTGGTGGAACCTCCACGAGGCGGCGGACCTCGCCGCCGAAGTGCCCGAGACACTGATCGTCGTCAATCACGCGGGCGTCCTCCTCGACCGCGAACCGGCCACGGTGGCCGGCTGGCGTGAGGCGATGGCCGGACTCGCGGCGCACGCGAACGTCGTCGTGAAGGCGTCCGGGCTCTGCGTCGCCGGGGTCCCGTGGTCGAGCGAGCTCGTGCGTGAGCCCGTGCTCACGCTGGTGGAGCTCTTCGGCGCCGATCGGGTGATGTTCGGCAGCAACTTCCCGGTCGACGGGATGTTCACCGACTACGCGGGGCTCCTGGACGCGTACCTCGACGCCGCCGCGTCACTGTCGGCGGCGCAGCAGCGGGCGATCTTCCACGACACCGCGGACCGCGTCTACGCCCCGGATCGCATCGCCGGGGCCTGAGCCCCGCGCAGCTCGGTGAGCCAGGCCAGGCTCTCGCTTGTCGTGGTCGTCGGTCGGTACTCGCACCCGACGAACCCGTCGTACCCGCTGACCTCCAGCGCGGTGAAGAACGCGTCGAAGTCGATCGTCCCGGAACCGGGCTCGCCGCGTCCCGGGCTGTCCGCGATCTGGACATGGCCGATGCGATCGGCCCACGCCACGACGTCCTGCACCACGTCGGCGCCGTTGTTGTGCAAGTGGTAGGCGTCGAAGAGCAGACGCACGGCGGGGTGGTCGACCCGATCGATCACCTCCAGGGCCTCGTCGATCGTCGTCACCGGGTAGTCGCCGTTCTCGCCCCTCGTGAGCGGCTCGACGAGGATCCGGACGCCGAGCGGATCGAGGCGCTCGGCGACACGAGCCAGGTTCGCGACGGCGGTGGCGAGTTGGGTCTCGTGCGAGACGCCTGCCGGCCGGACGCCGTAGAGCGCGTTGACCGCACGACACCCGGTCGCCTCGACGATCGTCGCCACCACGTCGACGGTGTCTGCGACGAACTGCTCGGTCCCGGGGTGCGACACCACGCCGCGGTCTCCGGCGGGCATGTCGCCGGCGTACAGGTTGATCGCCCGCAGCGAGACCTCCGCCCGCTCGATCGCAGCGAGGAAGGCCTGGAGCTCCGCCTCCTCGGGGACGGGTGTCGCGAACGGCCACCAGCACTCGACGTCGACGAACCCGACGGCCTTCGCAGCGGCGAACCGCTCGAGGAACGGCACCTCGGTGAACAAGATGGACAGGTTTGCGGAGAACTGCATTGTTCGTTCCTTTTCGATCGGGGTGCTTGACACCAGTTTGGTATATCGAAATACTCGAACGCAACGCCGGGGCGATGGAGCTCGCTTCTTGTCTTGGTATATCGATAGCTCGATCGACCGGGCGACAACGACAGGAAGAGAGACGATGACGACCATCGGATTCGTGGGACTCGGCGTGATGGGGCGCCCGATGGCGGAGCACCTCGCCGCAGCCGGACACGACGTGACGGGGTTCAGCCGGGGCGATGCGAGCCGATCGGCCGCGCGGGACGCCGGCCTCCGCGTGGCCGACTCCGTCGCCGAGGCCGTCACCGGTGCCGAACTCGTCATCACGGTGCTGCCGGACTCGCCGGACGTCGAATCGGTCGCGCTCGGCACGGACGGGATCCTCGCGCACCTCGCCGACGGGGCCGACTACATCGACCTCTCGACGATCCGACCCGAGACGGCTCGTGATGTGGCCACCGCCTTCATCGAGGCGGGCCACGGCGCGCTCGACGCCCCGGTGTCCGGTGGTGAGGCAGGCGCGCGCGAGGGCACCCTCTCCGTGATGGTCGGTGGTGAGTCGTCCACCCTGGAGCGTTGGCGGTCCGTCCTGGAGACGTTCGGCGCCTCGGTGGTACACGTCGGCCCGAGCGGTAGCGGCCAGGTCGTGAAGGCCGCCAACCAGTTGGTCGTCGCACTCCATCTGCAGGCCCTCGCCGAGGCTGTCGTCTTCCTCGAGGCCCAGGGCGTCGACGTGGAGACGGCGCTCTCGGTGATCCGCAAGGGTCTCGGAGGCAGCACCGTCCTCGAACGCAAGACCGATTCGGTCCTGGCGGACGACTTCCGCGCCGGCTTCCGGTCCGAGCTCCACGCGAAGGACCTCGCGATCGTCGAAGTGGCTTCGCGAACCGCCGGCGTCGGTCTTCCCGCGACCGGACTCGTCGCACAGCTGCTCCGCTCGGTGGTCGCCCGCGGCCAGGGCGGTTCCGACCATTCCGCGCTCGTCGAGCTCGCCCGCTCGATGAACGGCGGGGCAGGCGCATGACCGTCACGGAACCACGCGCGGCCGTCGAGACCGCCGACGTCCGCCCGGGCTGGTGGCACGAGCCGTTCGACATGTTCCAGACGAACCTGCGCGAGATCGACGCGCTGCTCGACGTCGAGACGGTCCTGGACGCCATCCAGGAGCACGGTGCCGGCGTCTGGCTGCTCAACGTCGGAGGCATCCTCTCGCACTTCCCGTCGACGCTGCCGTTCCAGTCGAGGAACCCACTGCTCGAGGAGCGCCCCGGGGGCGACCTCGTCGGTGACGCGATCGAAGCCGCGCATCGTCGTGGCGTCCGACTCCTCGCCCGCATGGACTTCTCCAAGGTCGCCGCGCGCGTCGCCGACGAGCACCCCGAGTGGTGCTTCCGGTCACCGAGTGGGGAACGACAGGTCTACGAGGGGCTGGTGAGCGTCTGCCCCAGCGCGGGGTACTACCAGGACCGGTCGCTCGACATCATCGACGAGATCCTCGACGCGTATCCCGTCGATGGATTCTTCTTCAACTGGTTCGGGTTCAACGAGGTCGACTACGGAGGACGGGTCCACGGCGTCTGTCACTGCGACGCCTGCGCCGAGGCCTTCGTCCGGGAGACCGGGATCGAGCAGCTGCCGTCGTTCGCGGGTGATCCCGGCTACCTGGAGTGGAAACGGTTCGCCGCGGCGACCATCGACCGCTTGACGGCGCGCATCCGAGGGCACATCGCCGAACGAGCACCCCACGCCGGGCTCATCCTGGGCCGCTCGGCGGACATCCTGTTCCACGAGGCGAACAACGCCCTCGGCCGCCCGCTCTGGCCACACGCGACGAGTGAGTCGGTGAGCGCGTTCCGGGTCGCGCAGCCGGGCAAACCGGTCCTGGTGAACGCCGTGGCTTTCATCGACATGCCGTACCGGCTGGCGAGTGAACAGCCGGAGATGTTCGGGCAGTACCTCCTCCAGGCGGTGTCGCGCGGGGCGAACCCGTCGACGTACATCATGGGGCCGGCCGGGCTCATCGACTACGCCTGTCTCGCTCCGGCCGGGGTCGTGACGCGTTTCCACCGGGATCACGCCGACCTGTACGCCGGACTGGCGCCCGCGGCCGACGTGGGTATCGTCCGACCGAACCCGCTCGCGGCGCCCACCGAGGTGCATCACTCGTCGATCGCCGAGTTCCGCGGCCTGTTCTCCGCCCTGCTGGAGCGGCACGTCGCGGTCGACGTCGTGCCGGCGGAGTCGCTGCCCGTCGTGGACCTCGGACGCTTCCGCGTGCTGGTCCTCCCGGATCTCATCGCGCCGACCGCGGAGGAGGACGCCGCTCTCGCGGCGTTCGTGCGCGCTGGTGGGCGGGTCGTCGCGACGGGGCGGTCGGGCATCCACGCGGACGGCTCCGTGGTCGCCTGGCTCCCCGGAGCGCGGCAACGGTCGCTGGAAGACGACGCGGAGGCGCTCAAGTCGAGCTACGTCCAACGGGGCGGTGGGCCGTCGGTCGAAGGCTCGGACCTCGTGCCCGTGCGTGGGCGGCTGCATACCCTGGCGTGGCGTTCCGACGCCCGCCTGCGCCACGAGTTCGTCCCGCGAGCACCGTACGGACCGCCCGAGAAGGCCCACGGTCACGTGGTGGGACCGGTATCGGCCTGCGGGGTGTTCACGCTCGGTCGTGGACGGGCCACGCAGGTCCCGTGGACCGTCGGCGCGGCGTATCGCGAACTCGGGCTCACGGCCATCCGTGACTTGATCGCCGATCTCGTGATCGACGCTGTCGGGGAGGATGGAACGGTGGGGGTGGAGGCGAGCGAACACGTGGAGGTGTCCGTCGGTCGTTCCCGAGCGGGTCTCGTCGTGCACGTGCTCAACCACTCCGGTCAACGTCGGAACTCCTTCGGTCCCACCGTCCCGGTCCGTGGAACCCGCTTGCGGTTCCCCGGGAGGGCGGCCGACGCCGTCGGCACCCGCGTCCACCATGTGACCGCCGGCGACGTCGACGCCACGGTGTCGACGGTCGGAGACGATCTCCTCGTCGAGATCGTCGAGGTCGTGGACGGAGCGGTCGTCGTGGTCCCGGACGGAGGTGAGCGGGATGACGCCTGAGGTGGTCCTCATCCGCGGCGGCCAGGCGGACGCCGTGCGCTCGCGCATCCGCAGCGACTTCCCCGAGGTCCGCGTCCTCGACGACGAGGCCGCCCACCCCGCGACCACGATCATCGCAGGCCGGGTGCGCGACGAGGAGCTGCCCGGGCTGCCGGCGCTCGCCTGGGTGCACTCCTGGGCCGCCGGCGTCGAGTCCGAGGTGGGACCGGTGCTCCGCGGGAGCGGCGTCACGGTGACGTCCTCGGCGGGCAACGGGGCGGTTCCGCTCGCGGAGCACGCGATGTTGCTGGCCCTCCAGCTCGACCGAGGCGGACATCGCTGGTCGGATGCCGCCCGCGGGGCCAGATGGGACCGGTTCGTCCACGGCGAGCTCGCCGGCAAGACGATGGGCATCTACGGCTTCGGCAACATCGGCGCCGCCCTCGCGCCGCGCGCGAGCGCCTTCGACATGACCGTCATCGGCCTCCGTCGTGACGTCGGTCGCACCCCGGCCGCCGTCGATCGCCTGTACCGACCGGAGGAGGTCCTCGACTTCGCCGGGCGGTGCGACGTGCTGGTCGTGACGGCCCCGCTCACCGTGGAGACGCGCGGAGCGATCGACCTCCGCGTCCTGTCTGCGCTCCGCCCGGGAGCCACCGTCGTCGTCGTCTCCCGAGGGGGCATCGTCGTCGACGCGGACCTCCTGACGGCCCTCGACTCCGGTGCCGTCGCGGGAGCCGGTCTCGACGCGCACACGGTCGAGCCGCTGCCGGCGGACTCCCCGTTCTGGTCGCGCGACGACGTGGTGGTGACGCCGCACAACGGAGCCACCACGCCCGCCACCGCCGATCGCGGAACCGCGATCTTCCTCGACAACCTCCGACGTCGAGTCACCGAGGATCCGCTCGTCAACCGCGTCGACCCGAACTCCCTCGCCTGAACACCGGCGTCCTGGGGACGCCGTCATCGCACCACCGTCATCACTCATACAACGCCGTATCGAAAGAAGGACACCATGTCGAACATGCCGCAGGACGTCAGCCGACGCCGATTCCTCACCTACGCCGGGGTCGGCGCCCTCTCGCTCGGAGCGTTCGCCCTCGCCGGCTGCTCCATCGGAGGCGGTTCCGGAGCCGGCGGTGCCACCACCATCCGGTTCGCCTGGTGGGGAGGCGCTGAACGCCAGAAGGCCTATCTGGCCGGGATGGACCTGTTCAGCAAGCAGAACAGCGACGTCACGATCGAGCCCGAGTTCGGTGACTACACCGCCTACCAGGAGCGCATGACCACGCAGATGGCTGCGCGCGACGTTCCTGACGTCTTCTGGATCCCCTCGCCCGCGGTGTTGACCTACCGGGACGCGAAGATCTACCGGCCACTCGACGACGTCGGCACCCTCGACCTTTCGGCGTTCAGCGAGGCGGAGCTCGACCTGTTCCGGATCGACGGCGAGCTCAACACCTTGCCGAAGTCGATGTTCTCCCCGGTCCTCCGATACAACCAGACCTTCATGGACGAGGACGGCATCGCGCTCCCCGAGACGCTCACCTGGGACAGCCTGGCCGAGTTCCTCACGGACTACTCGAAGAACAACGCCGCCGGCCGGAAGGGCACCACCTACGGCGCCTACCACGACATGCCCTTCGAGTCGTTCCTGCGTCAGCGTGGCGAGGACCTGTGGTCGAAGGACGGCAGACTGGCCGCGAGCGAGGACGGCGTCGCCGCGTGGATCGACTGGTGGGAGCAGCTCCGCAAGGCGGGCGCGACCACCAGCATCAGCGAGCAGGACGGCATCGAGCCCGGCTGGTCCGACACCGGCGCCAAGGTCCTCGCCACCTTCGCCAACTCGAACCACATCGTCGACGAGGCCGCAGCGTTCCCCGACTACGAGTTCCGGCAGCGGGACGTCCCGGCACTCGCCGATGCGACGCCCGGGTACCACTTCACCTACTTCAGCCGGTTCGCGATGTACGCCGGGATCGAGGACGACCGCGTCGACGCGGCCGGAGCACTGATGAGCTACAACCTCAACTCGATCGACCTGCTGAAGCTGGTGGGGCTGTCGGCCGGGGCGCCACCGAGCCTGGCGCTCCTCGACGAGTACGAGCCGTCGGCCACCCCGGACGAGCAGAAGGTGATCGCGACCACCCGCGACATCGCGGCGAAGGAGCAGCGGCCCCGATACGAGGCTCCCGCGGGCTCCGGTTCATGGCGCACCGTGATGATCCGCGAACTCGAGGGCGTGACCCTCGGGAACACCTCGGTCTCACAGGCCGCGTCGAACTTCGTCTCGGCCGTCTCCTCCTCGGTGGGCGACTGATGACCCTCACCATGAAACGCGAGCCCGAGGCGCGGACCGGGACGGCCGAATCCACGACGACGACCGGACGGAAGCGGCGTCGGGCCTCCCACCAGCGGCAGGGCTGGGTCGCACACGTCTTCCTCCTCCCATGGATGCTCGGGATGATCGCCGTCACGGCAGGACCGCTGATCGCGTCCGCCGTCCTCGCCTTCACCGACTACGACCTCCTGACCGCACCGTCGTTCATCGGGTTCGACAACTTCACCCGCATGATGGGGGACGAGCGGTTCTGGGCGTCAGCACGGGTGACGGGCCTGTACGTGCTCGTCTCCGTGCCCTTGCAACTCGCCTTCGCGCTCTTCCTGGCGGTCATCCTCGACAAGGGGATCCGCGGGCTCTCCCTGTACCGGAGCGCCTTCTATCTGCCTTCGCTCCTCGGTGGCAGCGTCGCGATCGCGATCCTGTGGCGCCAGCTGTTCGGCGACGCAGGGCTCATCAACACGGTGCTCGGGTTCTTCGGCATCGAGGCGGACAGCTGGTTGCAGAACCCCGCGACCGCTCCGTGGACGCTGATCATCCTCAACGTGTGGACCTTCGGCTCGCCGATGGTGATCTTCCTGGCCGGGCTGCGTCAGGTCCCGGACGAACTCCTCGAGGCCGCCGAGGTCGACGGTGCCGGCCGGGTGCGACGCTTCTGGTCGATCACCATCCCGCTGCTCACGCCGATCATCTTCCTGAACCTGATCCTGCAGATGATCAGCGCGTTCCAGGCGTTCACCCAAGCACACGTGGTCAGTGGCGGCACGGGTGGACCCCTCGACTCGACGCTGTTCTACACCCTCTACATCTACCAGGAGGGCTTCGTGAACTTCGACATGGGCTACGCCGCTGCCATGGCTTGGGTCCTCCTGATCGTCATTGCGATCGCCACGGCGGGCAACTTCATCCTTTCGCGCCGCTGGGTGCACTACGGAGACGAATGATGGCAATCACCAGTACCACCCTCGACGCCCTGCCAGCCGACCCCGATCCCACGCCGACCCGGCGCAAGCGGGACGCCGGCCGACCGCGACGGATCGTCCGCCACATCCTCCTCGTGGTGTTCGCGCTGCTGATGCTGTATCCGTTGCTGTGGATGGTGGTGAGTTCCTTCAAGCCGAGCAACCTGATCCTGTCGCAGACGGGGCTCATCCCGAGCGAGGTGACGCTGTCGAACTACCGGGACGGATGGGACTCCCTGGGGACGCCCTTCACAGCGTTCCTCCTCAATTCCGGCCTCATCGCCGTCGGGGCCATCGTCGGGAACCTCTTCTCCTGCTCCGTGACAGCGTACGCGCTCGCCCGACTGAACTTCCGAGCGAACAAGCTGTACTTCGGCCTCACCCTCATGACGATGATGCTGCCGTTCCATGTGCTGATCATCCCGCAGTACATCCTGTTCGCGGAGCTCGGGTGGATCAACACCTACGCCCCGCTGCTCATCCCGAAGTTCCTCGCGACCGACGCGGTGTTCATCTTCCTCATGGTGCAGTTCATCCGCACCATCCCGCGGGAACTCGACCACGCGGCGATGCTCGACGGTGCCGGCCCGTTCCGCATCTTCTGGTCGGTGATCCTGCCCCTCATGCAGCCGGCACTCATCACGACGACGATCTTCACCTTCATCTGGACGTGGAACGACTACTTCGGACCGCTCCTCTACCTGACGAAGACGAAGTTGTACACCGTGCCGGTGGCGCTCAAGTCGCTCGTCGACACGGAGACGCAGAGCGGGATCGGCATCATGTTCGCGATGTCGCTCATCTCGCTCGTCCCGATCCTCCTCTTCTTCCTCTTCGCGCAGAAGTACATCATCAAGGGCATCGCCACGACGGGAATCAAATGACGACGACACAGCCGCTCACGACCGGAACCGACACGATCGCCTGGTTCTCCGGCGACCAGCGCTGGACACAACTGACGTTCGTCGAGGACGACCCGCTCCACTTCGACCTCGACGCGTGGGCCGACGTCCTGGACCGCACCGCGTCGACCGCGATCTGCATCAGCGCCGGGGGGTACATCGCGTTCTATCCGACCTCGATCCCGTTGCACTACCGCAGCCGGCACCTCGGTGACCGCGATCTCCTCGGCGAGATCGTCGATCTCGCACGGAGTCGTGGCATGGTCGTCATGGCTCGGATCGACCCGCACGCCGTCCATCGGGACGTCCGTGACGCCCATCCGGAGTGGATCGCCCGGACCGAGGACGGGGCACTGCAGGAGCACTGGGCACACCCGGGCACCTTCGTGACGGACGCATTCGGCGACTACAACTGGGAGTTCACGACCGAGGTCGCACGCGAGGTCACCGCGGACTACGACATCGACGCGGTGTTCGCGAACCGGTGGCAGGGTCACGGACCCGGGTACACCGAGACCGCGCAGCGACTCTTCCGCGCGGCGTCCGGGCTCGCCCTGCCGACCTCACGCGACGCCGTCGACGGAGAGTCCTGGCGGGCTTACCGGGGATGGCGCCGGGAGCGGCTGAGCGACCTGGTCGCCCACTGGGACGCGGCGGTCCAGGACGTGAAGCCTGAGGTGCGCTTCATCCCCAACCTCGGCTCGTTCGCGGCGGGCGAGCTTCGCGACGACGTCGCCCGCCTGCATGTCCCGTTCTTCCTCGTGGACCACCAGGCGCGCAACGAGGGGGAGACCCAGTGGGCGGCCGGACGCGACGCGAAGCGGACCCGGTCCATCCACCCCGACAAGCCGGTGGGGCTCATCACCTCCGTCGGGCCCGAGTCGCACGGCTACCGCTGGAAGGACTCGGTCAACGCGGGTCAGGAGACCGTGGGCTGGATCGTCGACGGCTTCGTGCACGGAGCGTTCCCGTGGTTCACGAAATTCGCCGCGCGGATCCACGACACGCGCTGGATTCCGGCGGTCGAGCGGGCGTTCACGCTGCATCGCGAGATCGGTGCGATCTGGCAGCAGTCGCGCCCGGTCGCCGAAGTGTGCGTCTGGGACGTGGACAACGCCTTCGCCGACGCCCGGACGCGACGGGCCGCCTCCGGCATGTATCAAGCACTCGTCGAGCTGCGGACGCCGTTCGAGTTCGTCGGCCCCCGTGGCCTGCATCGGCTCGGACTGCCTGAGACCAGGGTGGTCGTCCTCCCGGAGATCGACGAGATCGACGAACGGTCCGCCGCCGCATTGCGTGCCTTCGTCGAGGGCGGCGGTGAGCTCGTGGTGACCGGAGCCGGGCCCCTGATCGACGGGGGTACACCGCTCGTGACCGAGCTCACGGGCGCACCGCTGACCGCCCGCTCGGCCGGGGTCGTCCGGAACAACTACGTGCAACGCGCGTCCGACGGCGCACTCGCCGCCGGTCTGGACGGCGCGGACCGCATCATCGGTGGAACCCGTCTGGCCCGCTTCGCGCCGACCACCGAGGCCGTCGTGCACTGGCGGTTCGTGCCCGATCACCCCGACCTCCCCATGGAGGAGGTCTACCCGCGAGGTGAAGCCGTGGACCCCGCGGTGTTCCGTGCGTCGCTGGCGGCGTCGGACGACTGTGGGACGGTGCAGGCGGGCGCCGGGACGGTCCAGGTCATCGGCTTCAACCTCGCCGAGCTGTACCACGAGACACTCCTCGGTGATCACCTCACCCTGCTCGGCAACACGATCGAGGCCGCGCTCGGGGGATCGAGCCTGGTTCGGATCGTCGGCCCGGGGCTCCTGGATGCGGCGGTATGGACGGACGGAGCGGCGTTCATGCTGGCATTCGCCAATCTCACCGACCCGTTGGCGATGCGGGGCCAGCAACGTGCGGTGACCGAGCTCACCGGCATCCGGGTGCAGATCGACGCCGCACGACTGGCGGAGGCCACAGGGCGTCCTGTCGTCCCGGCCGAGCTCATGGCGGAGGTGGTCCTCGACGATCGGCGGACGCCGGCTCCGGTGGCCGTGGCCGACGGCACCATCATCGTGGAGCTCCCGACCGTCCGAGAGCTCGGGATGGTCAGACTGAGCTTCTGAGGGGGTGGTGGGCTCACGCCCGCTGATCGGGGTCGGCACCGCACGGTGTCGACCCCCACGCGTCCCGGTCTCGCGTCAGCGGCCGCGCGGCGGGGCGGTGGACTGACGGACGATGAGCACCGGCTTCTCGAGCGGTACGTCCTCCTCGATGGTCTCACCGAGGAGGCCGAGGAGCTTCGCCGCCGCCGCCCGCCCACGCTGGAACGCGAACCGCTGGACGGTGGTGAGCTGGGGGTCGACCCATTCTCCGACCTCGAGCCCCTCGAACCCGACGACCGAGACGTCCTCGGGGACCCGCAGGCCACGGCTCTGGATCGTCCGCATCCCGGCGATCGCCATGGTGTCGGTGCCGTAGAGGATCGCCGTCGGCGGTGCCGCCCCGTCGAGGAGCCGACTCGTCTCCTCGGCGGCGGCCGCCGGCGAATAGCCGACGCTCGAGATGGAGTGCGGGGTGAGCCCGTGATGGGCGAGCCGGGCGGTGAACGCCTCGCGTCGGATGTTCGGGAGCACGAACCCGGCGGGGCCGCTGACGAACGCGACGTCGCGGTGGCCCAGACCGACGAGGTGGTCGACCGTCTCGGGGATGCCGGCGCTCGGCGGGTCCGCGTCGATGTAGTCGACCACGCCCGGCTTCCACGGGGTGCCGACGAGTACCGCGGGCACACCGAGGTCGCGCATGAGGTCGAAGCGGGTGTCGCCGACCACCGAGTTGGTGAGGATGACGCCGTCCATCCGCTGGCGCTCAGCGAGGGACCGGTAGAACGCCGACTCGTCGTGCTGTCCCGTGAGGAAGACGTTCAGGAGGAGCCCGTACTCGCGGGGACTGAGGAGGGACTCGATCCCGGAGATGAGTCCGACATTGGCCGCACCGACCTCGGGAACCGGGGAGGAACTGGTGAGGACGAGCCCGATCGCCTGGGCGCGCGAGGTCCGAAGAGCGATCGCAGCCGGGTTCGGCGTCCAGTTGAGTTTGCGCGCGGCCTCCCGGACACGCTCGGCGGTCGGCGGCGAGATGCGACCCGTGCCGTTGAAGACCTTCGAGACCGCTCCCGCCGACACGCCCGCGAGCGCGGCGACATCGGAGATGGTGGGGCGGCCGTGTCTCCGGCGCCCGGCAGGTGAGGTCATGGCCGTGTCGTCCTTTCGCCCTCAGCCTATTGGGCCGGACACCCGAACCCGTGGACCGGCGAGAGGTCAGAGGCCGTGCCGTTCGAGCTGCTCCTCGTACCGGATCTGTACGTCCTCCGGCTCGACGCCGTCGATCGGCGCCCAGATCGCCTCGAGTTCCCGCTGGACCGAGGCCGGGAGGGCGGCGAACTTCTCGTCCCATGCTGCGATCGGCGTCCAGTAGCCGACCACCTTGAACCGGGTGGCGGGTAGCCCGAGCTCCTTGCGCAGATACTTGCGCACGTCGCGGAGGGCCACCGTCTCGCCGGCCACCCAGATGTAGCCGTGATCGAGCGGGAGGCGCTCGTCCACGACACTCCGGACGAGTCGGCCCAGCGCGCTCGGGCCGTTTCCGTTGCCGCCCACCACCCAGGTGACCGTCACGTCGTCGTTCGTCTCGACCGCGACCCGATCCCGCTCGCCCGGCACTTCGAGCACCACGCGGGTCCGCAGTCCTTGCGGAGTCTGTGCGACGATGCGCCTGACTGCGGGAAGACCGGTGAGGTCCGCGACGAGCACCTGCCAACCGATGTCGACGGGCGGCGTGTACAGACCGGTGGGCGAGTTCAGGCCCAGCACGTGCCCGGGCTGGGCGCGAGCCGCCCACGGCCCCGCGACCCCGGCCTCGTGCACGACGAAGTCGATGTCGATCTCGACGGGGTCCTGCCGCACGGCGCTGATCGTGTACGTCCGCATCGGTGCCTGCGGGGAGCCCTCCGGCGTCTCCCACCAGTCGCCTGCGGGCACCGGGAGCGAGACGTCCGTCGGGTCGGCACCGTGGGGGAAGAAGACGCGGACGTACTCATCACCCGTGCCGGTGCTGACGAAGTCCTCGACGCCCGGACCGCCGAGTGCGATGCGGATCAGGTTCGGACTCAGGGGTGTCGCTGCGGTCACGATGCCGCGGTGGATCTTCATGGCGTCTCGGCCTCTCGGGTCGGTTCGGTGTGCTGGGTCGGATGCGGGCTGTGCGCGAGCCAGGACTCGCGGTAGGGGCCGGGGGAGGCGAGGAGCTCCACGTGCGTGCCGTGTTGGACGATCCGACCGTCCGCGAAGACCGCGATCCGGTCGGCGGTGGCGGCCTGCTCCAAGCGGTGCGCGATCAGCAGCGCGGTCCGGTCCGTCCGGAGGACGGCGATCGCCGCTTCGACGGCGTCGCGATGGTGCAAGCCGACGTCGGCCGTCGCCTCGTCGAGGATCACGATCGCCGGGTCCGCCAGGAACGCCCGAGCGACCGCGAGTTGCTGGATCCGTCCCTCGTCCAGCGGCACGGGCGACGGCCGCGAGTCGGTCGGGTCCGCCGCCGGGTCGTCCTGCAACGCGGTGACCGCCCATTCGGCTCCGACGGCACGGAGCGCCGACACCATCTCGTCCCGGCTGGCGTCCGGCGCGCCGAGTCTGAGGTTGTCGGCGATCGAGCCACGGAAGTGGTGGAGCTCCTGCGACAGGTAGTACGGGGTCTGGCCGACGAGCACCCGCCCCGACGTCGGGGGATGGTGTCCGGCGACGACCCGCGCCAGGGTGCTCTTGCCCGAGCCGGACGTGCCGACGAGCGCCGTGGTCGTCCCGGGCGGCACGTCCAGGGTGACCTGCGTGACCCCGCGGTCCGTGGTCGGATAGCGGAACGTCAGGTCGTGCACTCGGATCGCCGGCGGTGCGGCGACATCGTCCGCGGTACCGCCGACGGGCGAGGGCGACTCCGGCATCGCGGGCGACGCTGCTGCGAGGTCGATGACCCCGACGAGCCGAGCCAGCCCGACCGTGGCCCGCTGGATGTCGTCGAGCCCGAAGATGAGCCGGCCGACCGGATCGAACAGCCGGTGGAACAGGAGCGCGGCGGTGGTCACGAGCCCGACGGTGATCGTGCCCTGCAGGTTGAGGAGGAAGCCGGTCGCCAGGATCGCCGACAGCCCGACGAGCTCACCCGAGTTGATCCATCGGAACAGACGGTTTGCGACGCGCACGCCCTCGATCTGCGCGTCGATGGAGGCGGTAGCGCGTTCCCGGACGCGTTCGAGCGCGTGGTCCGTGCCCGCGAACGCAGCGAGGGTCTCCGCGCCGTCGACCGCGTCCAGCACGGCCTGACTTCGCGACGCTTCGCGGATCCGGACCGTGCGGAACACCACTCGGGATCGCCGGAGGAACGCCCGGGTCCCGAGGACGTAGCACGGCGCCGAGGCGAGACCGGCGAGCGCGAGCCACGGGTCGACGGCTGCCAGGGCGACGGCCGACACCCCGATCGCGAACCCGGCGGAGAGCAGTGTCGGGGCGACGTTCCCGCCGGCCTCCGCGACCGCGTCGACGTCGCCGGTGACCCGGGACAGGAGATCGGCACGCTCACCGTCGTCGACGGTGCTCACCGGGAGTCGCATGGCCGAGGCGAACACGTCCTCGCGCAGTTCGGCGAGGAGGTCCTGCACCAGCCCCGTGAGCACCCGGGTCGCCCACAGCGTCAACGCGACGGCCCCGACGGCGCCGACGGCGGCTGCGGCCACCCAGCCCGAGACGACGCTCAGCCCGGCATCGGAAGCGACGGCGTCCACGATCCGCCCGAGACACGCGGGCATCACGACACCCAGCGCGGCTGCTGCGAGGAACAGGACCACCACGGCGGCGGTCCGTCCGCGGTGGCGCCGGAGGAGGGCACCGACGACGGTTCGGACGCGGGAGCCGTCGGCGACGGGGAGCATCTCGGCGGTGGTGGGCTCCATGGCGGGATCAGTCATGGCGGGTCTCCGAACCGGGAGTGAGCTCGACGACGCGGTCGCAGGCGTTCAACAGGACCGGCGAGGTGGTGATGACGACGACGGTGCCCTCGTGCGCCGCGAGCGCTCGGGCGATGCGGGTCTCCGTGAGGACGTCGACGGCCGATGTCGGTTCGTCGAGCACGAGCACGTCCGCACCGGCATGGAGCGCCCGGGCGATGCCGACGCGCTGGCGCTGCCCGCCGGAGAGCCGTCTGCCGGCCTCGCCGACCGGTGACGACCAGCCCCCGAGCTGCACGACCGTGTCGTCGAGCGCCGCCATGCCCACGAACACCGCATCCGGGTCGCCGGTCGCGTCATGACCGCGGACCGCTTCCGCCAGGGTGCCGCTCATGATGCGCTGGCCGTGCGGTGGCGCGACCACACGACGGCGGTACGCCACCGGGTCGAGATCCAGCTGGTCGACGAGTGTACCGTCGACGGCGAGCGAGACGATGCCGCGCTCCGCGGGGGTCCGCATGCCGAGCAGGCGGGAGAGGGCGCGCGCGGTGTCGCTGTCGGGCGGCCGGACGCCGAGCAGTTCACCTGCACGGACGTCCACCGGTCGGTCCTGGTGTTCCGGGCGGAAGGACAGCACGACGTCGGTCGCAGGGCCGGAGTCGGACAGCTCGTCCAGCCGACCGCCCGCCTCGAGCAGGTCGTCGGCGTCGACGACCGCGGCCAGGCGTTTGGCGGACGCGAGCTTGTGGATCCAGTTCGATGGGAAGGAACCCGCCTGTGCGAGGTACCCGCTGATGAATTGCGCGAGACCGAGCACCGTCACGAGCTCACCGATGCTGATCCGCCCATCCGCAGCGAACCAGGCGGACAGACCGACGAGTGCGGCCATGATGAACGCCGCCAGCGTGCCGCTCACGGCGTCGAAGAGGGCCAGGGACCGCCCGGCGGCCGTCACTGCGCGTCGTGAGACATCACTGGCGGCGTCATATCGCCGGACGGCTTCAGCCCGCCCGCCGATGCCGACGAGCACTCGGAACCCGCTCATGAAGTCGGCGGCCACCGCTCCGGCCTCGGTCGCCGCCCGTTGCTCGGCGAACCCTCGGCGCTCCAGCGGGCGGGACACGACGCGCATGACGAGCATCATCCCGATGGTCGACACGAACACCACGATCGTCGCCACGGGCGAGATCACCGACATCGCCAGGGCGGCTCCGATGATCGCGGCGATGGTCGCCGACTGCTGCGCGACCGACCAGGCGACGCCGGCCACCCGGTCGGTGTCGGACGTGACGACCGTCAGGGCCTCACCCGCCGAAAGGTTCTGTCGTGAGAGCCGCGGCCGAAGCATCCGGGAGAGCGTGAGGTGCCGGAGCGCCTGTTCGCCGTGCCCGTAGATCGACACCATGAGGCGCGACGCCGACTGGTAGCTCACCGTCAGGACGAGGAAGGTTCCGACCAGGACCCCGATCCAGACACCGAGGGCCACCGGATCGGACGGCACCACCGCGCGGTCGATGGTCGCCCCGATGATCACGGGGATCGCCGCCTCCGACAGGGCGTGCACGATGAGGAGGCCGGTCGCGGCGGCGAGCATGGCGCCGCGACCGTCCGCTCCCAGCGCGATGCCGAAGAGGCGCCGCGGCGTACTCGTCGTCGTCCCGCTCACCGGCTCCGCCGTCCGAGCGGGAGCACCAGCGGGGTACCGGAGACGGGGTCGGTGATGACCCGGCACGGCAGGTCGTAAACGGCCTCCACGAGGTCGGCGGTGATGATCTCCTGCGGATCGCCCTGGGCGACGATCGCGCCGTCGCGCATCGCGACGAGATGCGTCGCATAGCGGGCGGCGTGGTTGAGGTCGTGGAGGACCGCGACGAGGGTGGTGCCGCCGCGGTGCAGATCCGTGAACAGCTCCATCAGCTCGATCTGGTGCGCGATGTCGAGGAACGTCGTCGGCTCGTCGAGCAGCAGGTGCTTCGTCTGCTGGGCGAGTGCCATCGCGACCCAGACGCGTTGCCGCTGTCCGCCCGAGAGCTCGTCGACCAGCCGTCGGGACAGCTCCGTGACCCCCGTCGCGGCCATCGCCTGCGAGACCGCCGCTTCGTCGGCGCTGCTCCACGTCCGCATCGCGCTCTGGTGCGGGAACCGGCCGCGCCCGACGAGGTCGGCGACGGTGATCCCGTCGGGGGCGATGGCGGATTGGGGGAGGAGCCCGAGTCGGCGAGCGGTGTCCTTCGGTTTCGACGCACGGATGTCCGCCCCGTCGAGGAGGACGGCACCGGCGGTCGGGCACAGGAGCCGTGCGAGTCCGCGGAGCAGGGTCGACTTGCCGCAGGCGTTCGGTCCGATGATGATCGTGAACGAGTCGTCCGGCACCTCGAGCGACAGCTCGGAGACGATCGGAGCATCGCCGTAGCCCAGGGTGAGGTCGCGGGCGAGGAGCGACGTGGTCATGGGAGTTCCTTTCACGTGCGGCGCACGAACTGGGCGGCCAGCAGGCAGGTCAGATAGATGCCACCGACCGAGAGCGTCACCACGCCGACCGGGACCGCGAGCAGCTGGGCGACGGCGTCGGAGACGACGACCAGGGCGGCTCCGGTGAGCATCACCGGCGCGAGGCCCATCGGGGTGTTCGAGCGGGTGAGCCGTTGAGCGATCTGCGGGGCGGCCAAGGCGATGAACGAGATCGGGCCGGCGGCGGCGGTGACGAGCGCCACAAGGGCCACACCGACGACCATGGCGGTCAGCCGGGTGCGTCCGGGACGCACGCCGAGGGCCATGGCGGCGTCGTCGCCCATCTCGAGCACGGGGAGGGAACGTCGGAGTGGCCGAGCCAGCAGGGTGAACACGACGAACGCCGTGGCGGCGGGGAGCAGTTGGTCGAAGCCGAGCGAGGCGAGAGAGCCTGCACCCCAGGTGGCCGCCATCATCGCCTGCTCGACGCTGACCGAGATGAGGATCCAGGAGGTGAGGGAACCGAGCCCGGCCGAGACGCCGATGCCGACGATGATCAGCCGGAAGGACGACATGGTGTGGCGGTTCGCGAGGACGGCGACGAGCAGGGCGGTCAGCAGACCGCCGACGAGTGCCCCGACGGCTTTGAACAGGTAGGTGTTGAGCCCGAGGACGAGCATCGTCAGCGTGACGCCGAACTGCGCGCCGACACCGAACCCGATGATGTCCGGTGAGCCGAGCGGGTTGCGGGTGAGCGACTGGAAGATACCTCCGGAGAGCGCGAGCGCCGCTCCGCAGAGCACCGCGAACAGCACGCGTGGGAGTCGCCACTCGGTCACGACCTGGCGGACGTCGGGGTCGGACGCGGGGTCGACGATCGCCCGGATCACCGCGTCGAAACCGATCTCGTACGCGCCGATCGTCGTCGCGAACAGCCCAGCTCCGATGATCACCACGACGAGTCCGAGGCACACGAGGACGGACCGCACCGGTACGAGCGTCGCGATGTGCACGGTCTCCACGCGGATCTGGCGTCGGCCGTGGTCGATGACGCTCACAGCCCGCTCACCCGCTTCCGACGGACGAGCATGATCAGGATGGGGGCGCCGAGGAGTGCCGTGACGATCCCCACCCGGAGCTCTCCGGAGGGCAGCACGATCCGGCCGAGGACGTCTGCGAGCAGCAGGAACGCGGGGCCGATCACCATCGAGTACGTCAGCACCCAGCGTTGGTCGGGGCCTGTGAACCACCGGACGACATGGGGGATCATGAGTCCCACGAAGGCGATGGGACCGGCGGCTGCGACGCCCGTACCGGCCAGGAGGGTCACGGCCACGACGACCCACACCCGGGTGCTGCGCACTCGCGCCCCGAGCGCCTGGGCGAGTTCGTCTCCCAGGGTCAGCGCGTTCAGCGACCGGGCGCAGAGCAGACCGATCACGAGGCCCGCGACGATCAACGGAGCAGCCCAGGTGAGCTGGTCGAGGGTGCGGCCTCCGATGGATCCCACGCTCCAGAAGCGCATGACCTGCAGGGTGCCTTCGTCCCGCAGCACGATCGCGGTGGTGAAACCGGTGCAGGCGGCACCGAGGGCGACCCCCGCGAGGGTCAGTTTCATCGGGGTCGCACCCGAAGCCCCGACGGATCCGAGCGTGAAGACGATCACCGTGAGGATGAACGCACCCGCCAGGGCGAACGGGACGTAGGTGCCGGGAGTCGTCAGTCCCAGGACACCGACCGCGAAGGTCACAGCGAACGACGCACCGGCGTTCACCCCGAGGATGCCAGGGTCGGCGAGGGGGTTGCGGGTGAAGGCCTGGATGAGCCCGCCGCAGACGGCGAGCGCCGAACCGACCAGGATGCCGAGCAGCGTCCGTGGGACGCGCAGCTCCATGACCATGAGGTGCAGGGGGTTCGCGTCGTCGTAGGCGACGAGCGCGCGGACGACGGTCAGGGGGTCGATGGCCCGATTGCCGATGGCGAGTGAGGCGACGGCTGCGGCGATCAGCACCACGGTGGCGAGGAGGAGCCCGACCGCGAGGGTCCCGGTGCGGTGGGGCGAGACGTCCGCGCGTCCGGCCCCACCGGGCGTCGGGACGTCCGCCGCCCCGCCCGCAGCCGGCGCTGCTGACGGGGCGGCGGAACGGGACATCTCCGACGTCACTTGCCGTCGATTGTCGGCTCGCCCTGCAGGGCCGCTGCGAGGTCGTCGACGTAGCCGGGCAGGACGTACTGCAGGGACAGGACGGTCGGCGCGCTGATCGCAGAGGCCTTGGCGGCGTCGGCGTAGATCACGTAGGACCCGGCGGCGATCGGCGCCCAGCGCGACACCACGGCGTTCTCGACCGTGTACGTCCCTTCCTCGGCGCTTCCGCCCCATGCGGCGAACAGGTCGGCGTCCACGTCGTAGAGCTGCTCGAGGCTGACGCCGGTGTACCAGTTGTCGCCCTCGGCGCTCGCGAGGAAGCCGTCCATCGCCGAGGTCGAGGTGAAGCCGAGTGCTTCGGTGATGCGGACCCGCGGGTCGTACTCGAGGTAGACGCCGAGGTCCGTCCCGCCCTCGTTCAGGGTGAGGCCCCAGACGAAGCTCTTGTCGTCGAACTCGGGGTGTGCGTCGGCGAGGGAGGTGATGAGATCCTCGGTCTCGCCGATGAGCTCCTCGGCCTTGGCCTCCTCCGACATCGCCTTCCCGACGGTGCGGGTCATGCCCTCCCAGGTGCCCGGGTTCCAGGGTCCCTCGATGTAGGGGACGGTCGGGGCGATCTCGGTGAGCCGCTCGTATTCGACGTCGGTGACGCCGGAGTAGAGGCTGAGGATCAGGTCGGGCTTCAGGGATTTGATCGCCTCGTAGTTCGGGCCGTCGTCCGTGAAGGGGATGATCTCGGGCATCTCGCCGTACGCATCGGAGACGTAGTCTTCGAACCAGGGCTGGTAGCCGCTCTCGCCGGCTCCCCAGACCTCTTCGATGCCGACGGGGTTGGTGCCGAGGGCGGCGACGATGTCGGGCGTCATCCACCCGAGGGCCACGATCCGTTCCGGCTTCTCCGGGATGACGGTCTCACCGTGGGCGTGTTCGATGACGACGCCGTCGGTCGATGCCGTCGTCGATCCGGTGTCGCCGGTGGCGGCCGAACATCCGGCGAGGGCGAGAGCGGTGGCGATGACGGCGGCGAGGAGGGTGGATCCTCGGCGGACGTTCGGGCGCGCGAAAGCGTGCGGCATGGGGCTCCTTTGAAGAGGGGGGAGTGGGATCACCGCTGGCGATCCGGAAGTTAGGTAAGCATGTCCTAACAGAACGATCGTAGGGTGCTTCACGGCATAACAGTGTCGAGGAACCGACGAGTTCTGTCGAGGAGCCGACACGACGATGCGTGCCCGAATGGATCAGCGCCAGTAGAGCTGGTGGGCGGGGTCCGCCTGCACCCGTTCCACGTACTCCCGCGGGGTCATACCGAACCGGGCTCGGAAGCTCGCGGAGAAGGCGCTCGAGGACGCGTACCCGCACCGGTGTGCTGCCGCCCCGATCGGCATGCCGTCGATGATCAGCCGCGCCGCGAGCGTCATCCGGACGCCCGTTCGCCACCGGGCGAAGCTCATCCCGGTGTCATGCTGGAAGATCCGCAGCACGGTGCGCTCGTGGAGGCCGTGCACGTCGAACAGCTCGCGCGCGCCCCGGAGGTCACCCGGGTCGGCGAGGATCGCACGGACGAGCGGACGGACACGATCGTCGGACGGCATCGGGATCTCGCCCCAGCCGTCCGCCGTCTCCGGCGCGGGCTGCTGCAGCATCTCGATGAGGACCGCCTGCGCACGGACCCGGAGGTCGGTCGGCATGTCGTTGATGCCGAGGTGCAGCAACATCTCCTGCACCGCACGCGGGACCAGGACCTGGGTGACGGTCTCGACGGGCGCGATCAGCGAGGCGGCGGGGAGGTAGGTGTAGCACCCGGTGGAGTCGCGCTCGTGGTGCGCGGTGTGCGGCGTGTGTGCCGGGATCCAGACGCCCTGACCCGGTGCGAGGCGCCACATCGCGTTCGGGAGGTGCACCCACACGGTGCCGCGGTAGCACCAGGCGAGCATGGCGTCCGGGTGACGGTGCGGTGGCGAGAGCGGGCGACTCCCGGTGTCCTCGTCGGTGACGACGCCGGTGCCCATCAGATACGGTTCGGCGACGGACGACGGATGCTCGGGGCTCGCGTCCCAGTCGACCTGGCTGTACGGGCTCAACGAGCGCTCGTGCCCGCGTCGTCGATCAGCGGGAGGCCGCCGTCGTCGAAGCGGAAGCCCTTCGCCGCCAGCCGGCGTTCCGCCTCGTGGTGGACGACGCCACGCTTGCGCGGATCGGCTTCGAGGAGGCGGATCAGAAGCTCGTCCGTGGCGTTCGGGTGCAGCGCGATCTCGATGCGCGCACCCCAGAAGCGGTCCTCGAGGAAGAGCTCCAACGCCGCCGGGTCGGCTGCCGGGTTGTGCGCCGCAGCGGCGCGGATCGCCTGATTGGGGTCGTTCGCGAGGACGGAGAACTCCTCGAACGTGCTCGCCGATCGCGCGAGCTCGTAGCGACGTCCCTCGTCGGCGATCTGCTCCGGCGTCTTGCGTTTGGCCACGGTGGTCCCTTCATCACGTCGCCGTCAACCTACCTGTCTCGCACGATGTTCGACAACGGTGGCTTGCTGCGATGACTCGCAGACGGGACACTGGGGTCGCTGCATGGACGTCATGAGCGTGATCTTCGGGGGAAGGAGCAGCGATGACCGCTGCACCGGGGTGGTACGAGGCGGGGACGCCGGGCAAGTTGCGCTGGTGGGATGGAACGCAGTGGACTGCTCAGGAGGCCGACGCCGCGCCACCGGTGAAGCAGGAGGTGCCGGTCACACTGCTGCTGGCACCGACTCCCATGGCGTCGCCGTCGCAGCTGCCGTCCGGACCGCAGCCGGGCTGGTATCCGACGGGGCCGGATCAGCTCCGATGGTGGGACGGCACGCACTGGACGGGGCTCAGGGTCAAGAACGGGAAGCCCGGGACCGATTGGGCGACCACCGAGCAACCGAGCTTGGCCTGGGTGTTCGGCTCGCTCTTCCTCGTGCTCGCGATCGCGCAGTTCAGCCTCGGCGCGCTGTCCAGCCACCTGTCGTTCAACGGATTCCCGATGCTCCTCCTGACGCTGCTCTGGTTCGGCATCGCCGCCCAGACGACCGCCGTGCGGCGGATCCCGCACCCGGTCGGCGCCCCGGTGGTCATCGACGTGGTCCGTCCATTGCCGGGTGAGCAGGACGGTCCCGGTGCCGGTTGGTACTCCGTGTCGCCGCGGGCGACGAGGTGGTGGACCGGCTCACGCTGGGCCCAGTACGTCGGAACCCAGTACGGCATCCGGCCGACGTTCCATGGAGCGCGCGCGTTCCGCACCTATCTCGTCATGTCCTGGGCCGTCCTCGGGATCGGTGCGCTCGCCTTGGCCGTCGGCGTGGTCATCCTCGTCAACAGCAGCGGCGACGGCTACGGCTTCCTCGGAGGGATCATCGGCGGCATCGTCGTCGGTGGCGGCGTCCTGTTCGCGGTCCTCGGCGGGGTGCTCCTGATCATGTCGCGGATGCAGCGCCGGCTCCTCCTTCTCCCGGATCTGCCGCCCGGGCACTGACCGCGGCACGGCACAAGGGGAGGACGACCGGTCGTCCGCGGGTAGGCTCGTCAGTCGGATGCGACGCGTCCGACCACCGATCCGAAGGGCACACGATGACCACGCAGGAACTGACCATCTCGAACTTCGAGGACACCGTGTCGGCCGAAGGCATCGTCCTGGTCGACTTCTGGGCCGAGTGGTGCGGCCCGTGCAAGGCTTTCGGCCCCGTCTTCGAGCAGTCGAGCGAGCAGCACCCGGACGTCGTGTTCACCAAGGTCGACACTGAGGCGAACCAGGAGCTCGCGAGCGGGATGCAGATCACGTCGATCCCCACGCTCATGGCGTTCCGCGACGGCGTGCTCGTCTTCTCGCAGGCCGGTGCCCTCCCCGCGCCGGCACTCGAGGACCTCATCTCGCAGGTGCGCGGTCTCGACATGTCCGAAGTGCACGCCGCCATCGCAGCGGCGAAGGCCGAGGCACAGGCCGAGTAGCCGACGTCCGGAGGAGGCGGTCAGTCTTCCGAATCGCCGGGTGGACGCGCGAACTCGAGCCGGTGGACACCGGGCTCGTCGAGCCTGATCCGCCGCCGCCCGGCCGGCGCGCCGTCCTCCAGCCGTGTCGGCGGTGCGCCGCCAGGGCCCGTGATGGTGATCATCGAGCCGTCGTCCGGCAGCTCGACCAGCACGCCGCCGGCCGTGAGAATCAGCGTCGCCGCGACGGGGCGATGACGGCTCCACTCGACATCCACGACGTGTCCACCACGGACCCGGAACCCTCGGAACCGTCCTGCCGACCACTCGGCCGGGAGGGTCGGCAGCAGCGACAGGACACCGCCGTGCCCCTGGACGAGCAGCTCGACGACACCGGCCGTCCCACCCAGGTTGCCGTCGATCTGGAACACGTCGTCGAGGTCGCCCATCGGGTGCAGGTCGAGCAGCGAGGCCGATGACAGCGGACCGAGCAGCGTGTCGAGCGCCTCGGACGCGAGCCCTGGATCACGGAGTCGTGCGGCCAGGCAGAGGACCCAGGCCATGCTCCACCCGGTTCCGCCACCGCCGTTCGCGAGTCTCCGTCGCAGTGCGCGTCGGGCCGCATCGAAGTGCTCGGGCGTGGCCCACTCGGTGATCCGGGTCCCCGGGTACAGGCCGTACAGGTGGGAGAGGTGTCGGTGGCCGGGCTCGGTCGGCTCCCGCTCCTCGGCCCACTCCAGGAGTGTTCCGTCGCGGCCGACCTGCGGCAGTCGGAGGGCGGCGACGGTGTCGCGTGCTCGAGCCAGGAGCCCGACGTCCGCGATGCCGTCGCCGACCCGCTCCGCGAGGGCGAGGTACTCGCGGAGGCACTCATGCGCCAGCTCCTGGTCCATCGTCACGCCGGCCGTCACCGCCGCCGTGTGATCCGCGTCGACCACGAACCGGTTCTCCGGTGACGTCGACGGACTCACGACCATCGATCCGGCGGCATCCGTGACGACCATTCCCAGGACGAACGAGACCACCGGCTCGACGGTCTGCAGGACGGCGACACGAGCGGCGTGATCAGCGCCACCGTCGTCCAGACAGCGGTGGAGGTGCGCGACGAGCCAGGGGAGCGCGCTCGGCCAGTTCGCCCAGTGCGCATCGAGCGGCACGGCGTCCGTGTGCCTCCAGAGGTCGCTGTTGTGGTGGGCTGCCGCCCCGTCGAGGCCGTAGGACTCGCCGGCGGTGCGCCGCCCGGCGTCCACCAGTTCGCCGATGAACCGGGTGAGTGGCTCGACCAGGTCACCCAGGCCGGTGCTCTCCGCCGGCCAGTAGTTCATCTGGAGGTTGATGTTGGTGGTGAAGTTCGCGCTCCAGGGTGGCCTGACCTGGTCGTTCCAGACCCCCTGGAGGTTCGCCGGCTCACTCCCCGGTCGGGAGCTGCCGATGAGGAGCGCCCGTCCGAGGTCGAAGTAGCGCTCCGCGAGGTCGGCCGACGCGGACGCCGATGCCGAGAGGTCCAGTTCGACGCGGTCGAAGAGCGACCGATGGTCGGCGACGTGCCGATCGAGCAGCGCTTCGCCGGATCGCTGCAACGCACGCGAGACCGTCCCCTGGGTGTGTTCCAGCAGCGCGGACGGGTCGCCCGACGGCCGTTCTCGCCACCCGCGGTGCCCGGAACGTGCACCGGCGACGAGGCGGAACCCGCCCGGGATCGGTTGCACCGCGATCGTCAGTGCCCAGGCCATGCCGGCATCGACGAGACCGTCGGCGTCCGGGACGTCGGTCGGGTACCGGATGGCCTCGCCATCGTCACCGCCGAGATACGAGGGTCGCACGCTCGCCGGCGCACGGCCGGTCACCGACCACCATCGGTTGTCGCCGACCGTGCGCTCCTCCGTCAGCGCCGGGTGCGGCGTCGCGAACCCGACCCTCGGTTCAGGGACGCCGTCACCCAGCAGCTCGACGACCAGCACGTCGTCCACTGCCGACACGAACGCGCGGAGCGTGACCTCCGCGCCGTCGCTCGTGGACGTCGTCTCGACGACACCGCGCGCGAGATCGGCGGTCCGTGTCGCGCGCGAACCGCCGTCGGGCGGCGCATACTCGACCGTGAGGCGGCCGAGCGGCTGGAAGGACTCGGTGAACGTGGTCCCGCGTCGTGCAGCCGCGCGGGAATCGGCTGCGACGGGGTCGCCGCCGGCGATCGCCCGGCGCACGGACTCCAGCGGACTGGGAAGCGAGCGGCCTGCCGGCCCGTCGCCCGGGCGTCGCGGACCTCCCGACCACAACGTGTCCAGCGAGAGGTCGATGCCCTCCCGTCCGGGCACGCCGTCGAGCGCCGCGCCCAACGTCCCGTTCCCGATGAGGAACCGATCGACGAACCGGGTGGCCGGTCCGTCGAGTTCGATTCGATGACGCTCGACGCGTTGCCGTCGGTGCCCCATCAGTGGTCGAGTCGGAGCAGCACGGCACCGTGCGCGGGCAGGGACGTGTCGACGGCGCCGTCGACGACGGGCAAGGGCCGACCACTCCACAGCTCGGTGACGGACGATCGATCGGCGCAACCGAGATCGGCCAGGTGCACCCGCAGCCTGGTGTCCGCGTCGCCGAGCCAGAACACCGCGCGCCACCGGGTCTCGCCGAGCTCAGCCGCCCAGACGACGAGGTCACCGTCGCGGATGATCTCCCGGCTCCCATCGCTGCCGAGCAGTGCGAGCACGTCCGGGTTGGTCAGGAGCGCGAGCGTGTGCGCCGGGGTGTCCGGGAGGTGGCCGCCGAAGAAGAGCGGCGACCGGCCGATGCACCAGAGGGTCATGAGCGTCCGTTGTTCGTCCAGGGTGAGGCGACTCAGCCGGTCCGAACCGACGTGGGCGCGGATGCCGATCCGCCCGAGCGGGAGCATGTCGGCATCGGCCCATGCCCCCGGACGCTGGAGGGGCGCCCAGCGGGCCAGGCGCTGGAACTGTTCGAGCACCGCCGACCAGTCGTCCCAGAGGTCGTCGGAGATCCGCCACAGCTGCGCCGTCGATCGAAGGGTGTCGAGGTGCTCGGTCGAGAGCCGCTTCCCCGGGGACAGGCTGAGCACCATCGGTCGACCGGTCGCGTCGATCGCCCGCGAGATGGCCTCGATCTCAGCTGTCTGGATCGGCGGGTAGAGCACGTCGTCGAGCTTGATGAGGTCGACACCCCAGTCCGCGAGCTGTGCCATGACCGAGTCGTAGTAGGCCTGGGCACCCGGGGCGGTCATGTCGACGCCGACGTTGTCGGGGTTCCACGGGCAGACGTTGGACGGATCGGCGATCTCCCCGCAGCGGGCGGTCGAACCGAGGATCGGGAGGTCGAGGTCCACGGCCAGACGCGGCACGCCACGCATGAGGTGCACCCCGAAGCGGAGCCCGAGCGCGTGCACGCGGTCGGCGAGCGCGCGGAAGCCGCCCGACGCCGCAGACGGGAACCGGTTCGGAGCGGGTTGCGGTCGGCCCCAAGCGTCGAGCGTCGGCTGGGAGACGCGCTCGTAGTCGCCGACGCCGGGCGCCGGTTCGTACCACTGGATGTCGACGGCCACCGTGTCCCAGCCGACGGGCAGCAGGTGCTCGGCCAGGAACGCGGCGTTGGCGAGTACCTCGGCCTCCGTGACGGACCCTCCGAAGCAGTCCCAGCTGTTCCAGCCCATCGGCGGGCGGTCCGCCCGCGCCCGACGTGCTGCACGCACCTCGGTCACCGCGATCACCACCTCGCTCATGACGCGACGACCTGAGCCGTGATCGTTGCGAACGAATGCGGTGGGAGCGTGACGCGAAGACCCGTCGGTGTGACGTCGAGACCCGTGAGCGGTCGCGGTGACACGGCGTCGGTCTCTCCGGGACGGTTGTGGGCGTCGGGCCGCGCAGCGGTGAGCAGCCGGCCGTGCGGCTCGACCACGGACCCGCCACGGAGGTCGACCTCGATGACGAGTGGTGCGTCGAGGTCGACGTTCGTCAGCGAGCAATGGAGGACGCCGTCCTTGACGCTCGCCGAGGCGGAGACGGTCGGGATGCCACCCGCGTGTGCGGCGTCGGCGTCGCGGACCGGCCCGACCACGTGCGTCGGGAGGGACGTGGCGTCCTGGTGCGGGCTGTTCATCTCGAAGACGTGGAAGGTGGGCGTCCGGACCATCTCGCCGCCGTCGGGATCGGTCAGGAGCATCGCCTGCAGGACGTTGACCGTCTGCGCGATGTTGGCCATGCGCAGCCGGCCCGCGAATCGGTGGAACACGTCGAAGTGCCAGGCGGCGACCATGGCGTCGCGGATGGTGTTCTGCTGGAACAGATGCCCGGGGTGCGTGCCCGGCTCGACGTCCCACCAGGTGCCCCACTCGTCGAGCACCATGCCGAACCGTTCCTCCGGGTCGTACACGTCCATGACGGCGGCGTGCGACGACAGCAGCTGCTCGACGCCCTGTGCTGCGGTGATCGTGCTCCAGTACTCCGCGGCGTCGAACCCGGTCGCGCTGCCCTTCGCCTTCCAGCTGCCGCCGATCGTGTAGTAGTGCACCGAGACGGCTTCCCAGGGGGTCGCCGAGAACGGGTGGGTGGCCACGTCGGCGACGACCTCCATCAGCGTCTTGGTCCAGGCCACGTCGAACCCGTCGGCGCCGGCGGCGACCCGGTAGAGCGGGACCTTCCCGCCGCTCTCGCAGAAGGTGCCGAATCGGCGTGCCAGGTCCGCGTACGCGCCGGCCCGCAGGTTGCCACCGCACCCCCAGGGCTCGTTCCCCAGCCCCCAGAACGGGACGTCCCAGGGCTCCTCCCGGCCGTTCGCGCGACGCAACTCGGCCATCGGGGTCTCCCCGGCACCGGTCAGGTACTCGATCCAGTCGGCCATCTCCTGCACCGTGCCCGAACCGAGGTTGCCCGAGACGTAGGCGTCGGCACCGAGGAGCTCGCACAGCTCCATGAACTCGTGGGTGCCGAACGCGTTGGTCTCGCTCGTCCCGCCCCATTGCGTGTTGACGAGCTTCGGGCGGTCCTCGCGAGGTCCGATGCCGCTCGTCCAGTGGTAGCGGTCCGCGAAGCATCCGCCCGGCCAGCGGAGGTTCGGGATGCGCAGTTCGCGGAGCGCCTCCACGACGTCGAGCCGGATGCCGCCGATGTTGGGCACGGGCGAGTCCTCGCCGACCCAGAAGCCGTCGTAGATCCCGCGTCCGAGGTGTTCCGCGAAGTGGCCGTAGACGTGTCGGCTGATCGTGGGTCCTGGCCGGTCGAGGTCGACGGTGACGGTCGCAGTGGAGTCCATGGGTGATGTGGTCCTGTTCTGTGCAGCGGGTCGTGGGTCAGACGGCGGTCACGAGGATCGTGATCGCGCGGTCGGGCTGGAAGGTGGGGAGGTCGAGGCCGATCACGGCCAGCTGGCCACCGCTCAGCACGGGCGCCGCCGCGAGCGTGGCCGGGTCGGCGTCGAGTGGCGGCGCATCCCGGAGCCACTGGGGGATCACCCAGCGGGGGCCGAGGGAGTCGTCCTGCGCGACGGCGAGGCGGTAGTGACCGTCCGGGCGGAGTCCGGGCAGGCGGACCCGACGACGGGAGTCGGCCGATCGCGGGGGAGTCACGAGGGTGTACAGCGCGGTGGTGCCGTCCTCCGCGACGACCCCGCGCAGGGTCGGAGCGTCGTCGTCCCACTCACCGTCGCCGACGACGCGGCCGGTGGCGATGAGTCCGCGATGACGCGTGAACACGGTGATCCATCTGGCGAGGATCGTCCGATCCGCATCGTCGAGCTCGCGCAGGTCCCACTCCACACCGAAGTGCCCGAGCAGCGCGATCGCGCACCGGGTGTGGAGCGTGTGCGTGCGTCCGGTCGTGGCCGATCTGGCCGAGGCCACGTGCGATCCCAGCATCTCGGGCGGGACGAGGAGCCCGGTCCACCGGAGCATCCGGGCCCGCTCGATCGGGTCGTGGTTGTCGGAGGTGTGGACGCGATCGGACCGCTCGAGGACACCGAGGTCGACGCGGCCTCCGCCCGACGCGCAGCTCTCGATCTCGAGGTGCGGGTGCCGCGATCGGAGCTCGTCGAGCAGCCGGTAGAGGGCTTCGGTCTGGTCGTGCACGGCTGCCCGCCCGGTCGACGGATGCCCGGCATCGACGAGGTCGCGGTTGTGGTCCCATTTCAGGTACGCGATCCCGAGCTCGCCGACCAGTGTGTCGATGGCCTGCAGGATGTGGTCGAAGGCCGCCGGATTGCCGAGATCGAGCACCTGTTGGTGCCGGACGGGCGACGGGAGCTCGTCCCTCGCCCGCAGGATCCAGTCCGGGTGCTCGCGTGCGAGGTCGGAGTCCTCGTTGATCATCTCGGGTTCGAACCACAGCCCGAACTCCATGCCGAGCGATCGCACCCGGTCGGCGAGCGGCGCGAGACCGTCCGGCCAACGCTCGGGGTCCGGTGTCCAGTCACCGAGGCCGCGGGTGTCGTCGTGACGTCCGCGGAACCATCCGTCGTCGAGCACGTAGCGCTCGACGCCGATGGCCGCGGCCCGGGTCGCCAACTCGGTGAGGACCTCCAGGTCGTGATCGAACAGCACCGCCTCCCAGACGTTCAGGGTGACGGGGCGCGGACGCCGAGCCGCCCGCGAGGTCGAACGCAGCCAGCGGTGGTACCGCGACGAGGCGGCATCGAGGCCGACGCCGTAGGCCCCGTACACCCATGGAGTCCGATGGTCCTCGCCCGGGCCGAGTCGGACCTCGCCCGGCAGGAGCAGCTCGCCGCCACGGAACGCGAGGTGTCCGTCGGTGCGTTCGACGCCGATCGTGTGGTTGCCGCTCCAACCGACGTGGCACAGCCAGACGTCACCGGTCCGGCTGTCGAACCCCGGTGTTCCGATCGCGGTGACCCCGGTGGCGTCGAGACCGGGGCGACCGTGCCGCGACTCGCGGAGGTGCGTCCCGGTCGTGACCGGAAGCCGCTGCGGCAGCTTCTCGTTGCCCCACCGACCGGCGAAGTCGAGGATCTCCCGAGCCGACGTCGGGATCGGGAAGGCCGGCACGACACCCTCGATCTCCAGGAGGTCGTCGCCCCGGTTCGTGACCGTCACGCGCGTGCGCAGCAGGCCATTCGGTGTCAGTTCGATCGCCACGAGGAGAGCGATGCCCGTCTGGTCGTCGACCGCGGTCACCTCGACCAGCGCGGCGCCGCACTGCCGCACCTCTCCGGCCGGGAGGGCCGCTCTGTCGACCTCGACCGAGGCCACATCGAAGCGCGACGACCAGGCCGTCCCGGCGCGATGCGCCCGGAGCCCCGGGAGACCCGACCAGCCCGACGCGTGCTCGGGCAACAGGCTCGGCTCGTACGGCGCGTCCGATCCGTCGACGAGGTCCCCACGCACGGTGGCTGTGGCCGCGGCGAGCCACTCGAGGTCGTCGGCATCGACGGCGGCACCCCAGTGCGCGATCGTCGGGAGGCGGGTCCCGTGCTGGACGAGGACGACGGAGACGCCGTCGCACTGCAGATGGACGACGCGGTGTTCGAGCGTCGCTGAGCGGTCGGACATGGTTCCTCCGAAGCGGTCGGTGAGGCGGGTGTGACGGCCGGTGGGCCGAAGGTCAGGCTGAGTCTCGGACGACGAGCGTGGTGTCGAGCCAGCGCGGAGCGGTCGTCCGGCCGGCGATGAGCTCCATGACGAGTTCCGCGGCGACCCTGCCCATCTGCTCCAACGGCTGACGGACCGAGGTCAGCGGTGGCTCCGCGGTTGCCGCGACGACCGTGTCGTCGAACCCGACGAGCGCGATGTCGTCCGGGACCGCGCGGCCACTGGCCTCGAGGACGCGCATCGCTCCGACCGCCATGAGGTCGGAGCCCGCGAAGACGGCGTCGAGGTCCGGGTACCGGGAGAGCAACCGAGCCATGGCCGACGACCCGCTCGGCATGGTGAAGTCGCCTCGGGCGACCGCACGGGTGTCGAGGCCGCGTTCGGTGAGGACGTCCCGCCAGCCTCGGACACGGTCGCTGGACGCGGCCATGTCGGCGGGGCCCGAGATGACGCCGATCCGCGTGCGGCCGAGCGCGATCAGGTGTTCCGCGGCGAGCCGACCGCCGGCGTAGTTGTCGGAGTCGACGAAGGTGACGTCCTCCGTGTGCTCACCCATCGGGCGGCCGACGAAGACGATGGGGAGGTCCACCGAGGCGAGCGCCTGGGTGATGGTGCTGATCTCGTGCTGCAGGATCACCACCGCCCCGTCCACGTAGTGCGCCGCCAGGTAGGCGACGAGCGCGTCGAGTTGGCGCGGGTCGGCGAGGAAGAGCGCGGGCTGCTGGGCTGCCGACAGGAGCGCGGCGGTGGCGCCCTTGAGCGGTGCCGCGACGAACGATCCGGAGAAGGGTTCGAGCTCACCCGCCGCGAGGACGATCGCGACGGCGCCCGTCCTGCCCCCGGCGAGCGACCGGGCTGCGACATTCGTGCGATAGGCCAGTTTCGCGGCCGCCTCGCGCACAGCGACGACCATCGAGGCGTCGACCGTCGAGGCACCTGCGAGGACCCGCGACGCGGTCGCTCGGGAGACGCCGGCCTCTCGGGCGACGTCGACCAGGGTCGGTTTGCGCATCCTCGCTCCTTTGCGATCGTCCACCTGCCGGTGGTCTGGCAACGAGCATCGCAGAATCCGAGAGAGCGTTCTCCGAGTTGCGCAATATTGGCCTGGTGCCGCGGAACCCCGCTGCCTATGGTGATCACCACGCCCGAACGGTCCGGATGCTCCCCGATCCAGTCGACATCGGCGCGAGCCGGAGAGCGATCTCCGGCCGGTGACCGCAACGTAGCGCGACACCGCGGAACACGATCCCGCATAGGAGGGGGATTTCCAGTGAGATTCCGTCTTGCAGCAGCAGCAACCGTCACCGTCATGGTCGGCGCCCTGGTCACCGGTTGTTCCGGGTCCGGCGGCGGCGATGACAAGACCTTCCAGTTCTGGTCCTTCACGGGCATCAACCAGAAGGCCGATGTCGAGAAGTACAAGGAAGCGCACCCCGACATCTCCGTCAAGCTCACCGAGGTCGGAAGCACGCAGGAGACCGCCCAAGCGCTCACCGCGGCGTTGGCCGGCGGTAAGGTCCCCGACCTGGTGCTCATCCAGGGGGACGACATGCCCAACTTCGTCGCGAACCCCGACAACTTCGTCGACCTGAGCACGATGGGCGCCGACGACATCTCCGGGGACTACCTGCCGTGGGTCTGGGACCAGGCCGTGGCTCAGAACGACGCCGTCATCGGGGTACCGACCGACGTGGGCGGGATGTCGATGGCGTACCGTGCCGACCTCTTCGAGGCCGCCGGCCTGCCATCGGAACCGGACGCGGTCGCGGCGCTCTGGCCCACCTGGGACGACTTCATCTCCGTCGGCCAGCAGTACGTCGCCGCCACCGGGAAGCCGTTCCTGGACAACGCCGGCACCTCGGTCTTCTTCCAGACCGTGAACCAGGTCGACGAGAAGTACTACACGCCGGAGGGTGAGCTCGTGTACGACACGAATCCGCAGGTGAAGGAGGCGTTCGACATCTCGATCAAGGCGATCGAGGCCGGCATCACCGCGAACGTCCCCGCCTTCTCCACCGGCTGGAGCACGGGCAAGACCAACGGCGCCTTCGCCGCGATGGCAGCTCCCTCCTGGATGCTGAAGAGCATCAAGACGGACGCGCCCGACACCTCGGGCCAGTGGCGCGTGACGACGGTGCCCAAGGTCGCCGGCAACTGGGGCGGCAGCTATCTCGCCATCCCGAAGCGCGCGGCGAACCCCGAAGCGGCGTGGGCCTACATCAAGGAGATGCAGTCACCCGAGTCGCAGCTGAAGAACTTCACCGACACCGGAGCCCTGCCCAGCACGGTCTCCGCGTACGAATCCACGGCGATCGCCGACTACACCGACCCGTTCTTCGGCGACTCGAAGATCGGTGCCGTGCTCGGCAAGTCCTTGCAGGAGTTCAAGCCGTTCTTCAACGGTCCGGAGACGGCGACGATCGGTTCGGCGATGATCAACACCGTGACGGACGTCGAAGCCGGCAACACCGCGCCGGACAAGGCCTGGGACGTCGCGATGAAGGCCGTGAAGGACGCCCTCGGCGGCTGACCCGACGGCCCCGTCCACTCGTCCGCTCCGACCCGGGGCGTTCCGGCCGAGCAACACGCCGGAACGCCCCTGAAGGATCATCGTGACCACGCACATCACTCCACCTCGGCTGCTGCCCAAACAGTCGCCACCCGGTATCGGGACGCGCATCCGCAACACCCTGCCGGAACGCTTCGCCCCCTACGTCTACATCGCCCCGTTCTTCCTGATCTTCGCCGTCTTCGGGCTGATCCCCCTCCTGTTCACCTTCGTCGTGTCGCTCTTCGACTGGAACCCGATCGGTCAGCAGACCTTCATCGGCTTCGACAACTTCACCAGGCTCGCGGCCGACCCACGGTTCTGGAACGCGATGCTCAACACCTTCGCGATCTTCATCATCTCCACGGTGCCGCAGCTGGTCATCGCGCTGGGCCTCGCCCATCTGCTGAACCACGTCCGCCTGCGCTTCGCCACGGGGTTCCGGATGGCGATGCTCGTGCCGTACATCACCTCGGTCGCCGCGACCACGATCGTGTTCGCCCAGCTGTTCGACCGTGACTACGGGCTCTTCAACTACCTCATCAGCTTCTTCGGCGGTGACCACGTCGACTTCCTCAACGACAAGGTCGGCTCGTGGTTCCTCGTGGCGCTCATGGTCGTCTGGCGGTGGACGGGCTACACGACGCTGCTCTACCTGGCGGCACTGCAGGCGATCCCTCGCGACGTGTACGAGGCGGCCGCCGTCGACGGTGCCGGCGGTTGGAAACAGTTCGTCTACATCACCATCCCGTCGTTGCGTCCCATCATCGTGTTCACGATCGTCACCTCGACGATCGGCGGGCTCCAGGTGTTCACCGAACCACTGCTGGTGAACCCGGCCACCGGCCTCACCTGCGGTGCGGCACGACAGTGCCAGACGCTCACGCTGTTCCTCTACGAGCAGGGCTTCGGCCAGTTCGAGTTCGGATACGGCTCGGCCATCGGCGTCGCGCTGTTCGTGATCGTCGTCCTCGTCGCCCTGCTGAACTTCTTCCTGTCCACCCGCACCCGAGGAGGACGCTGATGTCCGAGACGCTCAACTCCACCCAGCTGATGGCGAGCGCGACCTCCGCCGGCCGGAAACGGAACGGCGGCCGGATCGGCCGCATCCCCTGGTACACCTACGTCCTCCTCGTGTGCGCCGTCGTCGTGAGCATGTTCCCGCTGTACTTCATGTTCGTCGTCGCGACCACGGACTCGGCGACGGCGACCACCCTGCCACCGCGGCTGTATCCGGGCGACAACCTGTTCCACCTCGTGGGGCTCGTGCTCGAGACCGTGCCGTTCATCCAATCGATGATCAACAGCCTCATCGTCGCGCTGTCGATCGGCGTCGGATCGGCCCTGCTCTGCGCACTGGCCGGGTTCGCCTTCGCGAAACTGGAGTTCCGCGGCCGCAACGCGCTGTTCATCCTCGTGGTCCTCACCATGACCGTGCCGACGCAGCTGAGCGTGATCCCGCAGTACCTGATCATCTCCGCGCTCGACTGGGTGGACACGCTTCAGGCGCTCATCGTCCCCGGCCTCGCGAGCGCGTTCGGAATCTTCTGGATGCGTCAGCACATCTCGAGCTCCGTGAGCGACGAGCTGCTCCAGGCGGCGAGACTCGACGGTGCGAACACCTGGCAGATCTTCTGGCGGATCGTCTTCCCGGTCATCCGACCGGCTGCGTTCGTCCTGGGACTGCTCGGCTTCGTCGGATCCTGGAACGACTTCCTCTGGCCGTTCATCGTCCTGAAGTCGCCCGAGATGTACACGGTCCAGATCGCGATCAAGGCCCTGCAGTCGCAGCGGTCGATCGATCTCGGCCTGGCGATGGCCGGGTCGTTCCTGGCCACCATCCCGCTGCTCATCGCGTTCATCTTCGTCGGCAAGCGCATGGTGACCGGGATCATGGACGGAGCGTTCAAGGGATGACCCTGCAACACGACGGCGTCACGCCGACCACGTCGGGCATCGTCCGCGGCGTCTGGAACGACCGACGGGCGTCACCCGACGAGCGGGCGCGAGCACTCCTCGATGAGATGACCCTCGAGGAGAAGGTCGGTCAGCTCGGTTCGGTCTGGTTCACCGAGACGGCGGGCGACTTCGCGCCGAGCGTGGACGGCTCCGACGACCCGGCTGCGCCGACATCGGCGCCCACCGGCGACTTCACGGGTGGCCTCGGACAGTTGACGCGCATCTTCGGGACCGAACCGGTGACGGTGGCCGAGGGCGTCGATCGCCTGCGGGAACGGCAACGGCAGGTCGTGGCCGGCAACCGGTTCGGCATCCCCGCGATCGCGCACGAGGAGTGTCTGACGGGGTTCGCCGCGTTCGGTGCGACCGCCTTCCCGACGCCGCTCGCCTGGGCCGCCTCGTTCGACGAGGAGCTCGTGGAGCGGATGGCGGAGGCGATCGGAGACGACCTCCGCTCGGTCGGGGTCCATCAGGGGCTCGCGCCGGTCCTCGACGTCGTGCGCGACTACCGCTGGGGCCGGGTCGAGGAGACGCTGGGGGAGGACCCCTACCTCGTCGGCCAACTCGGTGCCGCGTACGTGCGTGGTCTCGAGCGGTCCGGGGTCGTGGCGACGCTCAAGCACTTCGCCGGCTACGCCGCGTCCCGAGGCGCGAAGAACCATGCCCCGGTGAGCATGGGGCGCCGCGAGCTCGCCGATGTCGTGCTTCCGCCGTTCGAGACGGCGATCCGGCTCGGGGGAGCGCGAAGCGTGATGAACGCCTACACGGATCTCGACGGCGTCCCCGCCGCTGCCAGTGTCGAATTGCTCACCGGCATCCTGCGCGACGACTGGGGTTTCGAAGGCACCGTCGTCGCCGACTACTGGGCGATCCCGTTCCTCGCGACCATGCACCACGTCGCGAGCGGTGCGGCGGAGGCCGGCGCGCTCGCCCTCACCGCCGGGATCGACGTCGAGCTCCCGGAGACCGCCGGCTACGGCGCCGGTCTCGTCGGGCTCGTCCAGGACGGGGCGCTCGACGAGCGGCTGGTCGACCGAGCCGTGCTCCGGCACCTGCGGCAGAAGATCGAGCTCGGCCTGCTCGACGGGGGCCCGCTCGTGCCGGAGCACGCCGCATCGACCGACCTCGACGGCCCCCGCAACCGCGCCATCGCGACGCGTCTGGCCGAGGAGTCGGTCGTCCTCCTCAGGAACCGCACAGTTCTCCCGCTCCGGACCACCGCGCGCATCGCCGTGATCGGGCCGGCGGCCGACCAGTTCCGCAGTCTCGTGGGCTGTTACGCATTCCCCAACCACGTGTTGTCGAAACACCCCGGGCACGATCTCGGCATCACCATCCCGACGATCCTCGACGCGGTGCGTACCGAGTTCCCCGCGGCGGACATCGTCGTCGAACCGGGATGCAGCATCACCGGTACCGGTCAGGAGGACGTTCCGGCCGCGGTCGACGCCGCCCGTTCGGCAGACGTCGTCGTGCTGGCCGTGGGTGACATCGCGGGCCTGTTCGGCGATGGCACGTCGGGAGAAGGCTGCGACGCCGAGGACCTGCGCCTCCCCGGGGGCCAGCACGACCTCGTGCTGGCCGTCCTCGCGACCGGGACGCCCGTCGTCCTGACCGTGCTGTCCGGGCGACCCTACGCGCTGGGGGACTACGACCGGGCCGATGCACTGGTCCAGGCCTTCTTCCCCGGCCAGGAGGGCGCAGCAGCCGTCGCGGGGCTGCTGTCCGGCCGCGTGAGGCCGAGCGGACGACTCCCGGTGCAGATCCCTCGCTCACCGGCAATGCCGGGCACCTACCTGCAGCCGCCGCTCGGTCTGGCGTCCCGCGGGATCAGCGTGCTCGACCCCACGCCGCTCTTCCCGTTCGGTCACGGCCTCACCGCCGGGGACGTCCGCTACCGATCGCTCACGAGTGCAGCGGAGCTCGCCGTCGACGGCGAGGTCCTCGTCGACGTCACGGTCGAGAACATGGGTGTCGAGGACGCCGTCGAGGTGATCCAGCTCTACGGTACGGATCCGGTGGCCTCGGTCGTGCGCCCGTCGGTCGAACTGCTCGCGTTCGCACGCCTCACGGTCGCTGCCGGGACGTCGACGACCGTGCGTTTCTCGGTGTCGGCCGACCGCTTGTCCTTCACCGGGGTCGACGGCCGCCGGGTGGTCGAACCGGGGACGTACGTGCTGTCCGCCGGGCCGTCGGCGCTCGAGCGTCCGCTCGCCCGCACGATTGAGATGACCGGCAACCGGCGGGAGCTGGTCGGGCCGCGCGAGCTCCGCGTGGACTGGCGGCCCGTCGATGCGGGCGCGAGGAAGGCCTGACCATGCCGTTCGTCCCGATCACCCAGGTCACCCTCACGGATGGGCCCCTGTTCCGAGCGCAGGAGGCCGACCGCGCCTACCTGCGAGCCCTCGAGCCCGATCGTCTGCTCGCCCCGTTCCTCCGTGAGGCGGGCCTGGAGCCCCGGGCGGCGTCCTACGACGACTGGGAGGTGCGCGGACTCGACGGCCATACCGCCGGACACTACCTCTCGGCCTGCTCCCTGATGGTCGCCTCCACCGGGGACGACGTCCTGCGTTCCCGGCTCGAGTACACGGTCGCCGAACTGGCCCGCGCACAGGACCACCTGGGTACCGGGTACGTCGGCGGAGTCCCTCGGAGTGCCGAGCTCTGGGCCGAGGTCGCAGCGGGGATCACCGAATCGACCTTCCGCGCCGGCCGCTGGGTGCCCTGGTACAACCTGCACAAGCTGTACGCCGGGCTCATCGACGCGGCCCGCTTGACGGGGGACCACGTGGCACGTGACGTGGTCCTGCGCCTCGCCACCTGGTGGGAGGAGCTTGCCGCGGGGATCGACGACGAGCACTTCCAGCTCATGCTCGAGACCGAGATCGGAGGGATGAACGAGGCGTACGTCGACCTCTTCGACCTCACGGGCGACCCCCGACATCTCGCGATGGCCGCCCGCTTCACATCCGTAGCCCTCAGCGAACCGCTGTCGCGCCGGTCCGACGAACTGACCGGCCTGCACGCCAACACCCGTATCCCGCAGTTCGTCGGCTTCGCCGCCCTCGCCACGCGGAGCGACGATCCGGCCCTCGCCCGCGCGGCCCGGTTCGCCTGGGAGACGATCCTGACGCGGCGCACGGTCGCGATCGGCGGCAACAGTGTCCGGGAGCACTTCCATGCCATCGACGACTTCACCCCGATGACCGAGGATCGGGAGGGGCCGGAGACCTGCAACAGCTACAACCTCATCAAGCTGGGCCGACGGCTCAGTGCCGACGAGTCCGACCCGGCGATCGCCGACGCGCTCGAACGGATCCTCTTCAACCACCTCCTGTCATCGCAGCACCCCGAGCACGGCGGCCTCGTCTACTTCACCTCCATGCGACCCGACCACTACCGCGTCTACTCCTCGCCGGAGCACAGCTTCTGGTGCTGCGTCGGGACCGGTCTGGAGAGTCACGCGAAACACGGCGAGTCGCTGTACCGGTTCGACGACGACACGGTGTCGGTCGAGCTCTTCGCGCCCTCCGTCGTGCGGATTCCGGAACTCGGTCTCGAGCTGGAGCAACGGACGGCCTTCCCGTCCGACGGCGTGGTCGGACTCACCCTCGGGCTCACCGGCTCGCGGCGGTTCCGGCTCCGCGTCCGGGTCCCCGGGTGGAGTGATCCGACACCCGAGATGTTCCTCAACGGCGCTCCGGTGACCGCCGAACGCGAACGCGGCCATCTCGTCGTGGAGCGTGAGTGGAGCGACGGCGACACCGTGTCGTTCGAGCTCACCATGGGCGGTCGTGCGGAACCGTACCCGGACGGCTCGGACTGGATCTCGCTCCTCTGGGGTCCGTCCGTCCTGGCGGCCCGTGGCGAGTCGCTCCCGACCGGCGTCGTGTTGGCTGATCGGCCGCACGCCCCGCACACGGCGGTCGGCCCGCTCACCCCGCTCGCCTCGGCACCGATCGTCACGCGGACGGCTGTGCCCTACCGGGACGCCGACGGGCGACTCCGGGTCGACTCGGACCGAGGACCGATCCCGTTGGAACCGTTCGCAGGCCTGCACGACGCGCGGTACACCGTCACGTTCCCCGTGGCGTCGTCGGCGGACGAGGACGCCGTCGACCGGCGCCGCACCGCCTTGGTCGACCGGGACCGACGCGCCGCGAGCATCGACGGACGGACGGTCGACCGGGTCGCTCTGGGCGAGCAGCAGCCGGAGGCGGATCACGGGTTCGAGGGGCGCTCCAGCGTCAGCGGCGCGGTGGGTGGGATCCGCTGGCGGAGCACGACCGAGCGTCTGTCCGTGAGGCTCGTCGATCCGCATCTCCTCGGCCGGGTCGTCAGAGCGACCTGGCTGCACGACCAGGCGGGCCACGGTCTCACCCTGGAGATCGACGGCACGCCGGTCGCTCCGCAGGAGGTCGGGCGAGACGACGACCTGGAGTGGGCGGAGTACCCGCTGACACCCACCAGCGCCGGGTGGGGTGTCCGGCGGTTCGCGCTCGTCGCGCAGCCGGATCGCGAGACCCCGCGGTGCACCGAACTCCGAGTGCTGACCGCAGAGGGCGCCTGACCACCGGTACCGGCGCACACAGCACCCCGGGATGCGGGAGCATGGAGCCATGACGACGACGCCGGAGCGGGACGATCTCAGCGTGACGCTCGCGGACGTCGCCGCGAGGTCGGGATGCTCGGTGTCGCTCGTCTCCCGGGTGCTCGCCGGGAAGCGCCATGCATCCCCGGACACCAGGGACCGCATCCTCGCTGCAGCGCACGACCTCGGCTACGACCGCGCAGCACAACGTCGCGGTCGACCTCGCTCGGTCCCGCGCCTGCTCGACCTGGCGATGAGTCAGTGGGACGACCCCTGGGCGAACACGGTCGTGACGAGTGTGCGGCGGGCGGCCGCTGCGGCGAACTACGATCTGGTGCTCACGCCGGAGAGCGAGTCGATGGTCGACGACTGGCCCAGTCGGGCACGTGCGCGGGGATCGGCCGGTGTCGTCGTGTGCCTCATCCGTCCCAACGTGTCCCAGCTCGACATCCTCGCCTCGGCCAACATCCCCGTCGCACTCCTCGATCCGCGTGCGGAGCCGGCGCGGAGCCTGCCGAGCGTCGGGTCCACCGACTGGCAGGGCGGCTTCGACGCGGGTCGGCATCTCGCACGGCGGGGGACACGTCGGTTCCTCATCATCACCGGCCGACCGAAGTACCGGTTCGGCCGTGCGAGGGAGGCCGGTTTCCGAGCGGCGGTCGAACGGCACGCCGACGGGGCGACGGTCGAGGAGATCTCGTCGCCCTGGTCCTCGGAGAGTGCGTTCGTCTCCGTGCGCAAGCTGCTCAGGCAGGGCGGGCTCCCGATCGGCGTCTTCAGCTGCAACGACGAGATGGCCTACGGCGTCTACCGCGCCGCTGAGGAGCTCCAGCTCCGCATCCCCGACGACATCAGGGTCGTCGGCTTCGACGATCTCCCGCAGTCCAGGTTGATGCCGCCGCCGATGACGACCGTGCGCCAGCCGATGCGCGCGATGGCCGCGCGTGCGGTCCAGCTCGTCCTCGAGGCGGAGCCCGGGACGGACCCGGGGGACCGCGCGGAGTTCCCGACCGAACTCATCGTCCGCGCCTCGAGCTGACGCGGACGCGGGAGAATGGTCGCCATGACGGGACCATCGGATACCGAAGACGTGTCGACCGAGCACTCGAGCGTGTCGGCGTGGATGCGGGCGCTCGGCACGGCGACCGGGAACCCCGGAGGCGGGGCCGCATCCGGACTCATGCTGGCGATCGCCGCCGGCCTCACCGCGATGGTGGCCGGCTACACCCGAACCACGCACGCCACCGAGGACGCGAGCGGGCGGGACTCGGCCGAAGCGGCGATCGCCGCACTCCGCGCTCGCGCTGAGGCACGCTCCGAGCTGGCGCTGCGTCTGGCCGACGAGGACGCCCACGCCTCGCGAGCGTTCGGCGGTGCCTTCCATCTGCCGGCCGGCGTCGGACGCGACGAGGCGATCCGTGCTGCGTCCATCGAGGCGGCCGCGGCCTCAGCGCGGCTGGGCTCGCATGCCGTCGACGCGATCGACGATCTCGCCTGGCTGACCGAGCACGGCAACCCGGCGTTGATCGCCGACGTGGCGGTGGCGATCGGTGCACTCCGCGCGGCGATCACGGGAGCGCGGACCAACGTCAGCTTCGATCTCGGTTCGGTCCGCAGCGCACACGGCTCCCTCGAGGAGATCCGCGCCGACGAGCCGCGCCTGTGGGAACTCGTCCCCGTGTTCGACCGCGCCCTCGAGCGTATCGACCGGCTCGCGGCGTCGATCGACCCCGACGCCGCTCCCACCGACGCGGCGTCGTAGCCGGTGGTCAGCGCCTGCCCGGGCGCGCAGCCGGGCCGCTCGGAACCCGGACGATCAGGGCATGGTGCAGGTTCCTCAGCGAGACCGAGATCACCGAACCGTGCGAGTCGCCGTCCAGTTGGATCTCCTGCGGCTCCTCGAGTCTGAGGTGCATCGTCCGCGCCTGTGCGTAGCTGATCGCGCGTGCCTTCGGCGAGAATCGTCCGACCAGCCGGCCGAACCGCGTGCGGTGCAGCATCCGGTTGAACGTCAGACGGTAGCCGATGTTCCCCCAACCCGGACCCTTGCCGGGGCGCAGCATGACGGCATCGAGGAGGCCGTCGTCCACGACGGCCTCGGGGAGCAGCAGGACCCCGCCGGTGAGCGTGCCGGAGTTCCCGACGATGATCGTATGCGCTCGGGCAGCCGCCTCCGGACGGTCGTCCAGTCGATAGTGCAGATCGAACTGCCGGTTGCCGATGATGCTCCGCGCGATCGGATCGGAGTAGGCGAGCCAGCCGATCCGTCGCTTCAGCCGCTCATTGGTGTGGCCCGCCATGTGCGCGTCGAGGCCGATACCGGCCATGACGAGGAAGACCTCGTCCCGGTTCGTGCCGTCGCTGCGCCCGAGACTGACCTGACCGACGTCGACCACCTGGTCACGCCCTGAACAGGCGATGTCGACCGACCGCTTGAGGTCGCCCAACGGCAGGCCGAGCGCTCGGGCGAAGAGGTTCCCCGTTCCGGCCGGGACCAGCCCGAGGGGGATGCCGGTGGAGGCGATGGCCTCGGCGGCGACCCGCAGTGTCCCATCGCCTCCGGCGACCAGGATGACCGAGGGCGCCGAGGCGATCGCGGCCGCGGACGCACCCCGGCCGTCGTCGTCGGCGCGCGTCTCGTGCCAGGTGGAGGGTGCCAGTCCGTGCGTCGATTCAGCGGCTGCGACGGCCGAGCGGAGGACGTCGATGTCGACCTTGGAGGGATTGACGACGACGGCTGCGCGTCGACGTCCGCGTTCGGCTGGTGCATCGTTCACAGCGTCAAGGATAGGAGGCACCGGCTCGGAACCAGCGGTGGACGCGAGCCGTGCCGCGGGTTCGTGAGACGCTTGCCCCATGGACCTCGAGGTGTCGCCCGGACTGACGATCCCAGCAGCCGAGCTGCAGTGGCGTTTCTCCCGGTCGTCCGGCCCGGGCGGACAGCACGTGAACACCTCCGACAGCCGTGTCCAGTTGACGTGGAGTGTGGCCGAGTCGGCCGTCCTCACCGACGAGCAACGAGACCGACTGCTCGACCGGCTCGGCGCTCGGCTGGTCGGCGGAGCCATCACCGTGACCGTCTCCCGCGAGCGATCGCAGCTCCGGAACCGCGAACTCGCACTCGAAGCGCTCGCGACGCGCATCAGGTCGGCCCTCGCGCCGCCGGCGCCGACGCGCCGGCCCACGCGTCCGACCCGCGGATCGGCGCGGCGCCACCTCGCCGCGAAACAGCAGCGGAGCGCCACCAAACAGCAACGACGACGTCCCTCCGACGACTAGCGGGTCACCACGTCGCCTCCCGCAAGGGCGTGCGTCGGACGGTGCGGTCCAGTAGCGTTCCCGGGGAGCGCACCCGTCGACGCCGTCGTCGTGCGCGAACGGAGGAACACCATGCGCATCGTCGTCATCGGCGGGACCGGCCACATCGGCACCTTCCTCGTCCCGCGACTCGTCCGGGCCGGCCACGAGGTCGTGAGCGTGAGCCGCGGCGATCGTTCGCCGTACACGGAGGTTCCCGAGTGGGACCAGGTCGAGCGGGTCCGGGCCGATCGGGAGGCCGAGGACCGGGACGGTGTCTTCGCACGACGCATCGCGGACCTCGGTCCGGACGTCGTCATCGATCTGGTCTGCTTCACGGTCGCCTCGGCGACGGCGCTCGTCGAGGGGCTGCGCGGCAACACGGGCCAGCTGCTCCACTGCGGATCGATCTGGCGCTACGGCCCCAGCGCGTCCGTCCCCATCGTCGAGGGCGCCGGGACGGCGCCGTTCGGCGACTACGGTGTCCGGAAGGATCAGATCGCCCGACTGCTCCAGCAGGAGAGCGCCGACGGAGGACTGGTGACGACCTCCCTGCATCCCGGGCACATCGTCGGACCGGGGTGGGCGCCCATCAACCCGCTCGGCAACCTCGACCCCGGGGTCTGGCGGACCCTCGCACTCGGTTCACCGCTGCGCATCCCCGGACTCGGTGCCGAGCTGCTGCACCACGTGCACGCCGACGACGTCGCGCAGGCCTTCGAGCTCGCCGTCGCGAACCGGGATCGTGTCGCCGGCGAGGATCTCAACGTGACCTCGGCCGCCGCGGTGACCGTCCGCGGCTACGCCGAGGTCGTCGCCGGCTGGTTCGGACGCTCGGCTGAGCTCGAGTCGGTGACCTGGGAGCATTTCCGAGCAGAGACACCGACGGAGCACGCCGACACCACCTGGGAGCACCTGGTGCGGAGCCATTGCGCGTCGATCGACAAGGCACGGTCGCTGCTCGGATACGAGCCCGCCTACACCTCGACGGAGGCGGTCCTCGAGTCCGTCCGTTCGCTCGTCGCCCGCGGGGAGTTGGACGTGCCCGAACCACGAGCAGCCCTGAACACGAGCCGCTGACGACGCGATCGTTCAGGGGGCGTGCAACGAGCTCCGGAGTCCGTGCGGTGCGTCGAGCTTCGGACGCTGCAGGATCCCGCGGCGTCGGAGGATCGGCACGAGTTCGTCGAGCATGCGGTGCACCGTCACCGGGTGGAGGTCGCCCGAGAAGATGAACCCGTCGTTGTCCGCCTCACTGCCGGCGCGTTCGATGTGGTCGGCCACCTCAGCCGCCGTGCCGACGACACCGCTGCCGTCGGTGATCCGCCCGAGTCGTGCCTTCGGCACGAGCAGCTCCCGGAGCGTCGCCGCTGCGAAGGACTCGTGCCGGCCGCGCAACGCGTCGAGGCTGCCGCGCGACACGTGGTCGCCGAAGACGGCCGGGTCCACCGGTCGGTCGAGGTCGAGCGCGGTGAGGTCCGTCTCCAGGTCGCTCGACCACCCGAGTGCGACGGAGCGCAGCGTCTCATCGTCCGGCTGTTCCGAGGCGGCGACGAGACGGTCGGCCTCGGCACTGCTCGACACGATGACCGGCTTGAACACGAACAGGATCGCGGGAGGGGTGTCCCGACCGACGGCAGCCGACGCGTCGAGGACCCGCCTCCGGTACGCACGGAGGCTCGCGATGTCGAGCGGTGCGAGGGCGAGCTGGACGTCCGACTGTCGTCCGGTGAAGGCGAGCCCTCGCGGCGAGGAGCCCGGCGACACGATGACGGGCTCCCCACCGGAGTCCTCGTGGAAGGGCAGGGCGTTGAGCGGCCCGTCGAAGTCGTAGTGTGCGCCGCGGTGCTCGACGCGGTCGAGGTGGCGGCCGTCGGCGAAGCGTCCGGAGGCGGTGTCGCCCACGTACGCGCCAGGTCGCCAGCTCCGCCAGAGCGCGCGCACGCCGTCCAGCCACTCCTCCGCCCGCTCATAGGCGATGTCGTGCGGCACGACCGGCTCGCCGAAGTGACGGCTGCTGCCGACGTCGGTCACCACGTTCACCCCGAACCGTCCGCGACTGAGGTGCTGCAGGGTCGCGAACTGCCGCGCCGCCTGGTACGGCGGCAGTTGCAACGGGTTCACGGTCGGGATGATGCCGATGCGCTCCGTCACCGCGAAGAGGAACGGGGCGAGGCTCAGCGGGTCGTGCTTCGGCCCGCCGTAGGCGCCGCGGATGCGGAGGTCGAGCGTCTCGGAGTTCCCCAGCGAGAGGGCGTCCTCGATGATCAGGAGGTCCAAGCCAGCCTGCTCGAGCTCGCGCACGGCCTGCTGGTAGAGCGCGGGCTCCTGCCAGCGGTAGTCCCAGTCGAGGTACGGGTGCCCCCAACCGTGCGGACCGAACCCACGTGACAAGAACCAGCCGAAGCGTTGCCGGGCACTCACGCGGCGACCGCCTCGTCCGCCGTGACGCTCGCGCCGGAGCTCGTCGACGGTTCCCGGACCGGGAGCGCGTCGAACGCCGAGGCGAGGTCCGCGATGAGGTCGGCCGCGTCTTCGATGCCGACGGAGATCCGCACGAGTCCTTGGCCGATGCCGCTCGCCGCGAGCTGCTCGGCCGAACGCTGGGCGTGCGTGGTCGAGGCCGGGTGGAGGATCAGCGACCGGACGTCGCCCAGATTCGTCATCCGCGTGAACAAGCCGACGTGGTCGATGACCGTCCGTGCTGCGTCCCGTCCGCCGTGCAGGGTGAACGAGAACACCGATCCCTGTCCATCCGGCAGATACCGGTCCGCCAGGCCGCGGAACGGACTGTCGCTGAGTCCCGAATAGTCGACCGAGGCCACTTCCGTCCGTCCCGCCAGCCACGTCGCGAGGGCGAGGGCGTTCTCGCTCTGCCGTTGGACGCGGAGTGACAGCGTCTCGATACCCTGTGCGATGAGGAACGCGTTGAACGGCGACGGCGTCGGGCCGAGACGCAGCGCGACCGATGCCCGTGCGTAGGCGGCCAGCGCTGCACGCCCGTCCGCCTCGACGTGGCTGAGCCCGCCGAGCGCGTCGACCGGCGAGGTGAGGTGACGATAGCGGTCCGCGTGAGCGGTCCAGTCGAACGTGCCGCCGTCGACGACGACCCCGCCGAGAACGGTGCCGTGCCCCGCCAGGAACTTGCTGGCCGAGTGGACGACGATGTCGGCGCCGTGCTCGATGGGACGCAGGAGGTAGGGCGTGGCGAAGGTGTTGTCGACGACGAGCGGGACCCCGTGCGCATGGGCGACGTCGGCGACGAGACGGAGATCCGTGAGGTCGTTGCGGGGGTTCGGAATGGACTCGACGAAGATCGCGCGCGTTGCGGGTCGGATGGCACGCTCCCATGCGTCGGCGTCGAGCGGATCGGAGACCTCGCTCGTGGTGATCCCCAGCCGACCGAAGTTCTCCGTGAAGAGGCTGCGCGAGCCCTCGTACAGACTCGGCGCGGTGAGCAGGTGGTCGCCGGCCTCGAGCAGGGAGAGCAGGGCGACGCCGACGGCCGCCTGTCCGGAGCCGAGGAGCAGCGCGTCCACACCACCCTCCAGGGCGGCGAGACGGCGCTCGACGGCGTCGATCGTCGGATTGCCGACCCGGCTGTAGCTGTAGCCACCAGGGTCCGGGCCGAACCGCTGCTCCGCCTCGTCGAAGTCCGCGAACACGAACCCGGCACTCGCGTAGATCGGCAGAGCCCGCGGCTGGAGCGGCGCATCGGGTGCGCCACCGGCGTGCAGCTGTCGGGTGCTGAAGCCCCCTCGATCCCGCTCGTGCATCGCCTCGTCCTCTCCGTCAGCTCGGCCGTCGTCGACGCCCCGGCGTCGGTGACAGGCACTCTACGGTCGGGATCGGGGCGGGCGCAGGTGACGACGACATGTGCGGACACAATCGGCCGGCGACGCAGCCGTCGGGAGAGGCCCCGTACCCTGGAGAGACGTCGGCCGCGCACACGGTGACCGGCGCCGACGGATCGGACGAGGGGGAACCGTGAAAGCACTCATCGCATCGGGGAGCGGTCGGTATGCGGATCCGTGGCACCCGTACGCGCGCACGAGCCCGCTCATCGCGGAGGTCCTGGAGACGGCCGGCTTCGCGGTCGAGATCGACGAGGACGTCGATCGTGCGATGACGCGACTCGAGGGCGTGGAGCTCCTGGTGGTCAACGCAGGCGACCCGTGGCGGTCCGAGGACCAGGGTCGGGCGCCCGCTGCCGCCACCGACGGTTTCGCAGAGGCGCTGGGTCGGGGGATCGGTGTCCTCGCGATGCATGCGGCGCTCGCCTCGCTCCGCGACTACCCGGACTGGGCGCCGACGATCGGGGCGCTGTGGCTGCCCGGCGTGTCCTGGCATCCGCCGATGGGCCCGACCGTCGTCCGCGGCCTGGCATCGCCAGACGGCGGAGCGCTCGGCGACATCCCCGTGGACGACGAACAGTACCTGCGGCTGCAACCCGTCGGTCGGAGCACCACCGTCGCCGAGCACGACGTCGACGGCGAGCGGTTCCCTGCGGTGTGGGTCCGCGAGGTGGGGCCTTCGCGCGTCGCCGTCGACGCACTCGGACACGACGAGCGGTCCTACGCCTCGGCTGAGCACCGTGCACTGCTCGCGACGCTGGCACGGTGGGTGGCCCGGGCGCCGTCTGCGTGATCCGTCACGGATCCTCGATCGGCTTCGTCTGTGTCGCGACCCTCGTCGGCGCAAGCCCCCGTCGAACGGGAGTCGCCTCCCGCGACCGGGTCTATGCTCCTGTTCGGGGCTGCGAGCGACCATGATGGCCGGATGTGGCCCTCGTCAGGAATCGGAACCTCGAGAAAGCCGCACCACGTGTCACAGGACCTCATGTCACCCGAGAACAACGTCCAGCGCATCATGCGCACCGGAACCGTCTGGTTCGGCGTCGCGGTCGGGAGCACCGCGATCGTCCTCGGGCTCCTCCTCAGCTCAGGTTGGCGACCGGCGGTCCTCGCCGAGGGACTCCGCGTGGTCTGGTGGTGCTGCTCGGTCATCGTGGGTTTGAGCATCGGTCTGCTGGGTTGGTCCGGGTGTCCGATCCTGGAGGTGGACGTCCCGACGGCGTCCCGGAACAAGTCGTTGACCATGCAGCTCGGAACGATGCTCTTCATCCTCGGGAGCATCGGCGCCATGTTCACCGTGCTGGCCGGCTCGCCGAGCTGACACCCGCGGCGCGGGCACGTCCGGCTCCTGCAGCATCGTCGCGTCGGAACGGCGTCGTAGAGTCGATGCATGGCCAGATCCTCAGCACCGCTCCGCAGACTCGGGTTCCTCACGATGGGCCTGTTCGACCCCGAGGAGCCGGCGGCCGGGCACGAGGCGACCCTGCAGCTCATCGAGCTCGGTGAACGCCTGGGGTTCGACAGCGCCTGGCTGCGGCACCGGCATCTGCAGTTCGGCATCTCCTCACCGGTCGCCGTCCTCGCGGCGGCGACGCAGCGCACGAAGCGCATCGCGCTCGGCACCGCGGTCACACCGCTCGGCGCGGAGAACCCCTTCCGGCTCGCAGAGGACCTGGGCACGGTCGACGTCCTCTCGGGCGGCAGGCTGCTTCCCGGCTTCAGCACCGGTGAGCCGATGCGCTTCGACGCGTTCAAGCACGCGATCTACCCGTCGACGCTCGACCAGGAGGACCTCGGCTACGACCGCGTCCTGCGCCTCCGCTCCTTCATCCGCGGTGACGTCGTCAGCGACAGCGCCGGTCGTGAGGGCCAGGAGGACTACTCCTCACGGGTCGAGCCGCACGCCGACGGTCTGGCGGAGCGGCTCTGGTACGGAGCCGGCAGCCTGCGGTCGGCGGGTTGGGCCGGTGAGCAGTCATTCAACCTGCTCACGAGCAGCGTCATCGCCGCCGAGGACGGCACGACGGACTTCGCGGCGAACCAGGCCGCCCAGGTGCGTCGGTTCCGAGAACTCCACCCGGCGGGTGAGCGGGCCCGCGTGTCGCAGGGGCTCGTGGTCATCCCGACGGATTCCGCGACGGCGACCCAGCGAGCCCGGTACCGCGAGTACGTCGACTCGAGACGGCACCGCGTCGGCGTCGCCCATGGGCCGCGGCGGATGCTCTTCGCGGAGGACCTCGTCGGCAGCAGTGCGGAGATCGCAGAGCGGCTGCACGAGCACGCCGGATTCCAGGAGGTCGACGAGGTCGCCTTCGCCCTCCCCTTCACGCTCGAAGCGGACGACTACACGCAGCTGCTCACCGACATCGCCGGCGCGCTCGGGCCAGCCCTCGGCTGGCGACCGGCCGCGGACGGGGAGTCCCGTCCGGCCTGAGCGGACCGGTCGGAGACGGCTTCCGGTCGCGCGTACAGTGCAGGTATGACGCAGCACGGGTTCAGACGGTACGTGGCCATCGGCGACAGCTTCAGTGAGGGCTACGGGGATCTCCGGGAGGACGGCACCCTCCGCGGGTGGGCCGACTTCGTGGCCCTCGGCCTCGCCCGGGCCTCAACGGAGACCGTCAGCTACGCGAACCTCGCCATCCGCGGGCGGAAGCTCGTCCCGATCCTCGACGAACAACTCGACCGTGCGATCGCGATGGGTCCGGACCTCGTCAGCTTCAACGGCGGCGGCAACGACATCATGCGCCCGCGGGTGTCGATCGACGGCGTCGCCGACCGCCTGGACGGTGCGGTCGATCGTCTGCGTGCCGGGGGAGCCCACGTGCTGCTGTTGAGCGGGGCGAACCCTTCCGCCCACATCCCGATGGGTTCGCTCCTCGCCCGCCGCGGCGAGCAGCTGGCCCAGGCCGTGCGGGTGCGGTATCCGCGTGACGGGGTGACCTTCGTCGACAACTGGGCTGACCGGACGCTCGCCGACCTCCGGTACTGGTCGGTGGACCGGCTGCACCTCAACGCCCTCGGCCACGCCCGGGTGGCGGGCAACGTGCTGACGGCGCTCGACGTGCCGGTCCCGGAGGAGTGGGGGATCGAGGACGTCGCTGCTGCCCCGCCCGGTCCGCGTCAACGTCGCACCGCGGCCTACTACCGGGAACACGTGCTCCCGTGGATCGGGCGCCGTCTGACCGGTCGGTCCTCGGGCGACGGTCGCGAACCGAAGATCGCCCAGCTGCGACCGGTCGACACCCGCGGCTGACCGTTACCGGTCAGCCGCGGACCGTCAGCCGACGCGGACGAGTGTGCGCTGCCAACCGGAGGATCCGTTCGGAGCGATCGGCGCCTGCTTCTCGATCTGGAGGTTTCCGGCCTTGTCGGTCGCGCGGACGGCGACGTAGTGCGTGCCGGCGGTCGCCTCCCAGTCCATCCACCACTGCACCCAGGTGTCGTCGTTGATGGCGGTCGTGAGGTTGACGCTCTGCCAGTCGCCGTTGTCGATGCTGACCTCGACCTTGGCGATCCCGACGGTCTGCGCCCAGGCGACGCCCGCGATCTTGGCCGGACCCGCCGGCACCTGCTTGTCGATCCGGGGCGTGTCGATCCGCGAGGAGAGTTTGATGGGCGCCTTCGCGTCGTAGCCGCGCGGGGTCCAGTAGGCCTCGTCCTTCTCGAACGTCGTGACCGTCAGCTTCGTCAGCCACTTCGTCGCCGACACGTAGCCGTAGAGGCCCGGGACGACCATACGCACGGGGAAACCGTGCTCGAGCGGCAGCGGCTCGCCGTTCATCGCCACGGCGAGGATCGCGTCCAGGTTCGGGTCGGTGAGCGACTCGAGCGGCGTGCTCGCCGTGAACCCGTCGACGCTCGTGGACAGGACCATGTCGGCCTTCGAGTCCGGCATCGCCCGCTTGAGGACGTCGCGGACAGGGATACCGAGCCACTTCGCGTTGCCCAGAAGGTTGCCGCCCACCTCGTTCGAGACGCAGGTCATGGTGATGACGTATTCGTCGAGACCCATCGCGAGGAGTTCCTCGAAGGTGATCTGCACCTGCTCGCCGACCATGCCGTCGATCGTGAGCGTCCACGTGGCCGGGTCGACCGTCGGCACGGTCAGCGCGGTGTCGACTCGGTAGAACTTGTCGTTCGGCGTGAAGAGCGGGCTGAGGCCGTCGACGTCCGCCTCGGCTCCATCGGGGATCGTGACGGTCGACTTCGGTGCCGGGAGCTTGAGGGCGTCGCGGACGGCCGTGATCGACGAGGTGGTGACGTTCACGAGGCGTGCGCCCACGCCGACGACGACGGCACCGGCCGCCGCGATGCCGGCCACGCGGAAGAAGCCTCGACGGTCGAACGCCGCGCGCTCGTCGTCCGAACCGTTCGCGGCGCGCTTCGGCAGGCGACGGCTCAGGAGGATGAGGACCACGACGCCCGCCGCGAGACCGAGGATCACCGGGACGACGGCGAGCGGGGTGGCACCGGCGCGGGTGACGGTCGTCGCTCCGGCGAACACGCCGGCCGCGAACAGGACCACGACACCGAGCGGTGGACGGATCTGCTGCAGGACCCCGGCGATCGCCGCGGCGATCACGACGGCGACCCCGAGGCTCACGAGGAGGAAGATCTTGTCGTTGCTGCCGAACGTCTCGATCGCGAACTCCTTCGCCCACCGCGGGACGATGTCGATCACGAACGATCCGACGGTGAGGAGGGGGCTGCTGCCGCGGGCGAACAACAGCGCCGCCAGCTCGGCGATCGCGAGGAACACCGCTGCTGCGACGATCCCGGACAGTGCTGCCGCGAACCAGACGAGACGTCGTCCGCCCCGTGTGGTACCGGTCTGGTGCTTCGATGGCATGTGCTACTCCCTGATCGTGGCTCGACAGGAGTTCGGAGCACTGCCCGGATCAGACGGGTCGGATCCGCCGTCCGCCCGTCGTGTCGGCTGTCAGGCCGTCGAGACGGCCAGCCGCAGTCCCGTCTCGGACGCCGACCGGAGGGCCTCTGCGAACTCCTGCTCGCTCCGTTCGCGCTGCGCTGCGAGCGCCGGGTCTTGGTCGGCGAGGGTCAGACTCGTCGTGATGACATGGACGTCCATGCCGAGGGCTCCGCCGAACAACGTCCGCAGCGCCGGCACCTCGTGATCCCAACCCTCGGTCGGGCTGCCCGCGTCGTAGGCGATCCCGCGGCTGGTGGCGATGACGACCGGCCGGCCGGTGAGCGCTCCCGTGTCCGCGGAGGTGACGCCCGGCACGTGGATGTGGTCGATCCACGCTTTGAGCGACGACGGGATCGAGAAGTTGTACAGCGGCGCGCCGATCACGACGATGTCGGCGCCGAGCAGCTCGTCGAGCAGGATGCGCTGGAGCGTCTCGGACTCGGCGGGCGGGTTCGCACCGGGGCGGCGGTCGGCCGGCGCCCAGTGGAGACTCGCGTCGGCGAGGTGGGGGACCGGATCGCGGTGCAGGTCGCGACGGACGACGACGCCGGTGGGGTCGGCGTTCGACCAGGCGTCCACGACGGCCTGCGAGAGCCGGCGGGACCGGGAGGTGTCGAGATCGGCGGAGGAGTCGAGGTGCAGGAGCGTGGGCATGCGGCAACGCTAGCAAGCCGGGTCCCGTCCGCTTCCTTGCGGCACGCACTGGTGGCGGTTACCGTCGCAGGATGGTCGACGCCCCAGCCCCAGCCCCAGCCCCCGCCACCTCCACCCGCCCGGACGCACGCGTCCTCGACGAGATCGACCCGCTCGCGGAACACCGCGCGGCGTTCGTCCCGGCCGAGGGCGTCGTCGCCTACCTCGACGGGAACTCCCTGGGGCGGCCGTTGCGGGCCACGGCGGAGCGGCTGCAGTCGTTCATCGCGGAGGAGTGGGGGACGAGGCTCATCCGGTCGTGGGACGACCGTTGGTTCGAGCTGCCGCTGACGCTCGGCGACCGCCTGGGATCGGTCGTGCTCGGTGCCGCACCCGGCCAGACGGTCGTCGCCGACTCGACGACCGTGCTGCTGTACAAGCTGATCCGCGCGGCGGTCGACGCGACGTCGTCTGCCGGAGGAGGTGCGCCGCGCGACGAGCTCGTGATCGATGCGGGGAACTTCCCGACGGACCGCTTCGTGATCGAGGGGGTCGCCGCTGAACGTGGTCTGCGTGTGCGATGGATCGACGCCGACCCGGTCCACGGTGTCGCCGCGCACCGGCTGCGCGAGGTGGTCCACGAGCGGACCGCACTCGTCGTGCTCAGCCAGGTCGACTACCGGTCCGGAGCGCTGCTCGACGTCGAGGAGCTGACCGCGATCGCGCATCAGGCGGGAGCACTCGTCCTCTGGGATCTGTGCCACTCCGCCGGTGCGGTCCCGATCGAGCTCGACGGGTGGGGCGTGGACCTCGCGGTGGGCTGCTCCTACAAGTACCTCGGTGGCGGGCCCGGGGCTCCGGCGTTCGCCTACGTCGCGGCACGCCATCAGGACCGGCTCCTCCAGCCCATCCAGGGGTGGATGGGCGCCGCCGACGTCTTCGCCATGGCCGACGCCTATCAGCCGGCCGTCGGGATGCGCCGGTTCCTCAGCGGGACGCCACCGATCGTGGGCATGCTGCCGCTCGAGGACTCGCTGACGCTCATCGAGTCCGCCGGGGTCGCCGCCATCCGGGAGAAGTCCGAGGCCCTCACCACGTTCGCGATCTCCTGGGCCGACGAGCACCTCGCAGGCTCCGGTGTCAGGGTGATGACCCCTCGTGATCCGGCGCGTCGCGGTGGTCATGTGACGCTCGGTCACCCGTCGTTCCGCGAGATCACCCCGCTGCTCTGGAATGCGGGTGTGATCCCCGACTTCCGGCACCCGGACGGTCTCCGCATCGGGGTCGCCCCCTTGAGCTCCGGCTTCGCCGAGCTCGAACGCGGGCTGATCCGGATCGCCGAGGCCGTCCACCGGTGGACGGCCTCACCCGGCTTCACCCCGCCCGGCGGACGTCCGTCGTAGGCTTGGCGGCATGCCCGCTGCCTCTGGAACCCAGTACCGTCTCCACCACACCGGTCCGCAGGGCGAGGTCCGAGCGACGGTCACCGAACTCGCCGCCGGACTCCGCGAACTGACGGTCGGCGGACGCACCCTCGTGCAGTCCTTCGGTGAGGACGTCGTCGCCCCGATGGGGTGCGGCATGGTGCTCGTGCCGTGGCCCAACCGCGTCCGCGATGCCCGGTGGACGCTCGACGGTGAACCGCAGCAGCTCGACGTCACCGAGGCGGCGACCGGGAACGCCTCCCATGGGCTCCTGCGCAACACGGGGTACCGGGCGGGGGATCACACCGATCACGCGGTGACCCTGCTCGCCTCGGTGTTCCCGCAGCACGGCTACCCGTTCCGCCTCGACACCTCGGTCGCCTACACCTTGGACGACGACGGCCTGCGGGTGACCCACACGATCGTGAACCGGTCGAGTCGCCCCGTGCCGGTCGCCGTCGGTGCTCACCCCTACCTGGCGCTCGGCGACGTACCGACCGCCGACCTCACCGTGACGGTGGCCGCCGACACCTGGTTCGAGACGGACGAGCAGCGCATCCCGGTCGCCTCCCGCCCCGTCGACGGAACCCCGTACGATCTGCGCTCTGGTGTTCGCGTGGGCGACCTCTCGATCGACGTCGGCCTGGGTTCGGTCCGGCAGGTCGACGGTGCCGTCCGACACCGGCTCACCGCACCCGACGGCGACACCGTCGAACTCTGGGCGGACGACGACTTCCGGTTCGTCCAGGTCTACACGCCGAAGAACTTCCCGGCGGCAGACGGACCGACGCAGGCCATCGCCATCGAGCCCATGACGGCCCCCGCCGATGCGCTGAACAGCGGGACCGGACTCCGATGGTTGGAGCCCGACGAGCGGTGGTCGCTGTCCTGGGGGATCCGACTCACGCAGGTGTGACCGGCACGCCGTTCGGCGGACAATCGACCGTCCCACGGGCGGACGAGGATCAGCTCACAGGATGACGCCGCGGGGACGATGATCGCCCTGGCGTCCGATGTGCCGCCCCCGGGTGTCGACGGACACTTGTGGCATGACCACGCACCTGGACACCAGCCCGAACCTCTTCACCCTGTCCACGCCCCGGATTGCACAGACCGAGCGGCTGCAGGTGGCGCGGCCGACGGCTCGACCGCGCGGACGGTTCGGGGCGTTCGTGGGCGTCCTCCTGGGGAACATCGTCCTCTGGAGCACGCTCTTCATCACGATCGGTGTCGTGCTCGCACTGCAGCTCGGCATCGTCGGCGTCATCGCCGCGTCACTGTTGCGCTGAGCGCGATCCCGTCGTCAGGCACCTGAATCGGCGAGACCCGTTCCGGAATCGTCCGCTGCGTCCTCGGCGGGCGCGTCATCGTCCAGTGCCTCGTCCTCGACCACGGCGTCCGGGAGCCCCGGCAGCATGGCCGCCGCGCCCTCGTCACGAATGCCTTCGACCGCCCCGAAATCAGACATGATGCTTCCTCTCGATCGTCGTGCCCGCCAGGGTAACCGGCGGACACGACGATCGACAGCCCTTGTGGGCGAGAGGTTCGTCAGTCGACGATCGACACCGTCACGTCGATGTTGCCGCGCGTGGCGTTCGAGTAGGGGCACACCTGGTGCGCCTGGTCGGCCAGCTGCTGGGCTTCGTCGTGCGTCACGTTCGGCACGTAGACGTCGAGCTCGACGGCCAGGCCGAAGCCGCCCTCACCGTTCGATCCGATGCCGACGCTGGCCGACACCTCGGCGTCCTTCGTGTCGAGCTTCGCGGTGCGCCCGACGGCGTGGAGGGCGCTGAGGAAGCACGCGGCGAAGCCGGCAGCAAACAGCTGCTCGGGGTTGGTGCCCTCGCCGCTGCCGCCGAGTTCCTTCGGGGGACGGGTGTCGAAGTCGAGGAGGTCGTCCTCACTGCGGACGTGTCCGTCTCGTCCGCCTCCGGTGGCATGGGCAACTGCTGTGTACGCGATATCCATTGCTCCATCCTTGCACCGTCGTGCGTGCCCGGCGCACCTTCTCCGGGAGCTCTCGGCAGTCGTTCAGTACAGCGTGGATCGAGCCGCGTCGACCACCGCCGTCGTGACGAGCTCGAGCAGTCGGGAGTGGAGTCGCCACTGCTGCCAGAACAACGGGACGTCGACGCCGCCCGTCTCGTCGAGTACGACGAGATCGCCCCTGCGCAGCGGCGCGTCGGACTGCGCGTCCGGGAGCATGCCCCAGCCGAGACCGAGGCCGACGGCGGTCGCGAAGTCCGCCGAGGCCGGAACATGGTGCCGCGGCGGGTCGGCGGGGTCGACGCCACGTCGTCGGAGGTAGGCGTCCTGGAGATCGTCCTTCCGGTCGAACACGACGACGGGCGCTGCGGTGAGCGCCTGAGCGATCGCCCCGTCTTCGAACCAGCGCGCCGCGAACGCGGGTGAGGCCATCGGCCGGTATCGCATCCGGCCGAGAGGCCGCACCGTGCACCCCTGGACCGGTTCGGCGTTCGACGTGACGGCGGCCATGACGCTGCCCGCACGGAGGAGGTCCGTCGAATGGTCCTGGTCCTCGCGAGCGAGGTCGAAGACGACCGACTCCCGTGCGGCGACGTCCGCCAGCACGGGCAGCAGCCAGGTGGCGAGGGAGTCGGCGTTCACGACGATCGGGATGACCGCGGGGGTGGCCGGCGTGAGCGCGTCGTCGGCGTGCAACTCGAGCGCCGCGTCGTGACCGAGCAGGTGCACCGCGCGGCCGAGGCGGAGCACGATCTCACCTGACGCCGTGATGGTGATCGGTTTGGTCCGGAGCAGGAGGACCCGTCCGACGCTCTGCTCGAGGGCCTTGATGCGTTGGCTGATCGCCGACGGCGTGACCATCAGCTCCCGGGCGGCCGACTCGAAGGTGCCGTGGTCGACGGCGGCGACGAAGGCCCGCAGTTGCTCGAAATTGAAGTCCATCATAAGAGGATCTTACGATTCATCAGAATATTGAACTGGATTCATTATGCTGCGCCTCCTACGGTCGGAGGATGACCTCCGCACTGCAGGCCGCGATCGCGGGCCTCGGCCTCGGCCTCTCACTCATCGTGGCCATCGGCGCCCAGAACGCCTTCGTCCTCCGGCAGGGCATCCGGCGCGAGCATGTCCTTCCCGTGGTGCTGGTCTGCGCACTCTCCGACGCGGTGCTCATCATCGCCGGTGTCAGCGGCATCGGCTTCGTCGTGGAGCGGTTCCCCGTGGTCCTCGTCGTCCTCCGTTGGGCCGGGGCCGCCTTCCTGCTCGGCTACGGCCTGCTGGCCGCACGCCGTGCACTCGCCCCGTCCGGTCTCGCCGCCGACCGTGGTGGCAACAGCCTCTCGCTCAGGGCGGCGGTACTCACCGTCATCGGCCTCACCTGGCTGAACCCCCACGTGTACCTCGACACCGTGCTCCTCCTCGGCTCGATCGCGAACACGCACGGGGAGCTGGGGCGGTGGTGGTTCGCCGCCGGCGCTGTGCTCGGGAGCATCCTGTGGTTCACCGCGCTGGGGTACGGCGCGCGACTGCTCCGCGGGGTCTTCGCGAAGCCCGTGGCCTGGCGCATCCTCGATGTCGCGATCGCGGTCGTCATGATCGCCCTCGCGATCATGCTCGTCCTGCGCCCCTGAGCGTGCTCGAGGGTGCCTGGTTAGGATTGCCGGGTGATGAGAACCCTGCGTGAGGTCAACACGGTCGTCGAGCGCCTCTGGCCACTGTCCGGAGCCGAGGACTGGGATGCCCCGGGGCTCCTCGTCGGCGACCCGGACCAGCCGGTCGGGCATGTGCTCCTGGCGGTCGACGCGGTCGGGGTGACCGTCGACGAGGTGCTCGAGCGCCCCGACGGTCTGCTGCTGGTCCACCACCCGCTGCTGATGCGTGGTGTCACGACCGTGGCGGGTGACCGGTACAAGGGGTCGCTCATCATGCGCCTGATCCGTGGCGGCGCCGGACTCATCGCCGCCCACACCAACGCCGACGTCGTCGTGGACGGGACCTCGGACGTCCTCGCCCGACGTCTCGGCCTGCACGACCCGGCTCCGATCGTCCCTGCCGCCGACGGTCTGACCGGGCTGGGCCGGGTCGGCGACCTCCCGGAGGTGACGACGCTCGGCGCGATCGCACGTGCCCTGGCCGAGATCCTGCCGGCGACCGCCACGGGGGTCCGTGCCTCCGGCGACTACGACCAGGCCGTCCGGAGGATCGCGCTCTGCGGGGGAGCGGGGGACTCGCTCCTGTCCCACCCCGCGGTCCGCGCGGCCGACGTGTACATCACGGCCGACCTCCGCCACCACCCGGCGTCCGAGGCCCGGGAACAGGCACTCCTCGGCGGCGGGCCGGCCCTCGTCGACGTCTCCCACTGGGCGAGCGAGTGGCTGTGGTTGGAGGGGGCCGCCGACGCGCTCCGACGAGAGCTCCCGGGACTCGACGTCCGGGTCAGCGAGCTGCGTACCGACCCGTGGGACTTCGTCGTCACCCAGTAGTCGGCGCGGCCGGTAGGGTGATGAGTCGAGAGTTTGGAACAGACGTGAAAGCCAGCCCAGCAGACCAGAAGACGTTGCTCACCCTGCAGAGCATCGACACCGGCGTGCAGCGCACCGCCCACCGCGCGGCGAACCTCCCCGAGGCCGCGCGCATCGCGCAGCTCCAGGCCGAGATCGAGACCGTCCGCCTCCGTCGCCTGGAGCGGGTCGGCGTCCGCGACGATGCACAGACCGAGCTCGGGCGCATCGAGTCCGACGTCGCCGTCGTCGCGGCCCGCATGAAGCGCGACGCCGACCGTCTCCAGTCGTCGACCTCCGTCAAGGACGTCGAAGCGCTGCAGAGCGAGATCGCCTCCTTGCAGAACCGGCAGAACAACCTCGAAGAGATCCAGCTGAACGTCATGGAGCGGGTCGAAGCCGCGGAGGACGCCGTCGCCCAGGTCGACGCCGAGCGCGCCGGACTCCAGGAACTCCTCGACGAGGTCGTCGCCAAGCGCGACGCAGAACTCGTCGAGCTCGAGGCCGAACGGGCACGACTCACCGCCGACCGCGAGTCACTCGCACCCGGCATCCCCGCCGACCTCCTGGCCCTCTACGACCAGCGCCGCGCCCGCGGCGGCATCGGTGCAGCACTGTTCCGCGCCGGCACCTGCGGCGCATGCAAGATGTCGCTCACCGGCAACGACCTCCAGGCCGTCCGCGCCGCGCCGTCCGAAGAGGTCGTGCAGTGCCCCGAGTGCGCCGCGATCGTCGTCCGGACGGACGAGTCAGGCCTCATCTGAGTCGGACGCGGGCTGCACGACACCGGCGGTCCGCGGCCGCTGTCACGGGCCGGTAGACTCGTCTCCGTGAACGGGCCGGCTAGACGGTCGCGTCACCGAGACCTCCGGGTGTCGGTGCCGAGGAACGTCCGGGCTCCACAGAGCAGGGCGGTGGGTAACACCCACCCGGGGTGACCCGCGAGACAGTGCCACAGAGAACAGACCGCCGTGGGCGACCACGGTCAGGGTGAAACGGTGGGGTAAGAGCCCACCAGCGACCGGGGTGACCCGGTCGGCTCGGTAAACCTCGTCCGGAGCAAGGTCAACAGGGAACGCTGAGGCTGCTCGCCAAGTTCCCGGGTAGACCGCTAGAGGGCGGCGGCAACGTCGTCCCGAGAGAGATGGCCGTCCAAACGCGAGAGCGTGGGACAGAACCCGGCGTACCGGTCGACCCGTTCACACCCCAGCACGGCCGCGACTGCGTCGAGCCGTACTGCGACACCCGCGCAAGCGTGGGACGGAACCCGGCGTACCTGTCGACCCGTTCACACCCCAGCACGGCCGCGACTGCGTCGAGCCGTACTGCGACACCCGCGCAAGCGTGGGACGGAACCCGGCGTACCGGTCGACCCGTTCACACCCCAGCACGGCCGCGACTGCGTCGAGCCGTACTGCGACACCCGCGCAAGCGTCGGACGGAACCCGGCATACCGGTCGACCCGTTCACACTCAACGCCGGGCGCCGCGACGGAATCGCCAGAGCGCGCCCGCAGCGCTCAGGCGATGCGTTCGGCGGGGCCGGCGGCGAGAGCGGCTGCGCCGAGGATGCCCGCGTTGTTGCGGTGCACGGCAGGGATGATCGGGGTGTCGAGCTTCAGCAGCGGCAGGAAGTGGTCCGCGTGCTTGGACACGCCGCCGCCCACCACGAACTGATCGGGCGAGAAGAGGAACTCGAGGCGCTCGTAGTACTTCTGGAGGCGCTTGGCCCACTTCTCCCAGCTCAGGTCCTCGCGCTCCTTGACCGCGTAGGACGCCCGCGTCTCGGCGTCCTTGCCGTCGATCTCCAGGTGTCCGAGTTCCGCGTTCGGGATCAACGTGCGGTTGTAGATGAGCGCCGTGCCGATGCCGGTGCCGAGCGTCGTCAGGATCGTGAGGCCGCTGGCGCCCTTGGCCGCGCCGAACTCGGTCTCGGCGTACCCGGCCGCGTCAGCATCGTTCACGAAGGTGATCTCACGCCCGAGGCCCTGCTCGAACAGCTGCTCGGCTTCGAGGCCGATCCAGGCGTCGGAGACGTTCGCCGCGGACATCGTCCGGCCGTTGCGGACGATCGCGGGGAAGCAGACGCCGAGCGGGAGTCCGTCCGAGGCCGGGGACAGCTGCTCGAGCACCTGGCGCACCGTCACGACGATGTCCTTCGGCTCGCCACCCTTCGGCGTGGGGATCTTCACCCGATCGGTGAGGAGGGCACCGGTCGTGAGGTCGACGACCGCACCTTTGATGCCGGTCCCTCCGATATCGATGCCGACGGCGGACCGGGGAGCTGCGTTCGTCATGCGTCCAGCCTAGAGCGCCGCGGGCGCTGCGTCGGTGTCGATCGGGCTCGGAAGCGTGAGGATCTCTGCGCCGCGTTCGGTGACGACGAGCGTGTGCTCGAACTGTGCGGTGAGCGACCGGTCGCGCGTCGTGACCGTCCAGTCGTCGTCCCACTGCTCCCAGTCCTGGGAGCCGATCGTGAGCATCGGCTCGATCGTGAACACCATGCCCGGCTCCATCACCGTGTCGTACAGCGGCGCGGCGTCGTAGTGGGGGACGATCAACCCGGAGTGGAAGGACCGTCCGACGCCGTGGCCCGTGAAGTCGCGGACGACGCCGTACCCGAACCGCTTCGCGTAGGACTCGATCGCACGTCCGATGACGTTGATCTGCCGGCCTGGGGCGACGGCCTTGATGCCCCGGTTGAGAGCTTCCCGGGTGCGCTCGACGAGGAGCCGTGTGTCGTCGGCGACGTCGCCGACGAGGAAGGTCACGTTGCTGTCGCCGTGCACGCCGTCGAGGTAGGCCGTGATGTCGATGTTCACGAGGTCACCCTCGCGCAAGGCGGTGTCGTCGGGGATGCCGTGGCAGACGACCTCGTTGACCGAGCTGCAGATCGACTTGGGGTAGCCGCGGTACCCGAGCGTCGACGGATAGGCGCCCTTGCCGATGACGAACGCATGCCCGATGGCGTCCAGTTCGTCGGTGGTGACCCCGGGACGGACCGCCGCACCGACGGCCTGGATCGCATCGGCGGCGATGGTTCCGGCGACCCGGATGCGTTCGATCTCCTCAGCCGAATACAGGTCGCCCCGGGTGTCGGTGGCCGGTGCGGCGCGGCCGACGTACTCGGGGCGGACGATCGTCTCCGGCACCGATCGGGGGCGGCCGACGCGACCGGGGACCAGGTGACCTGCGGTGTCGAAAGGCATAGGATCAAGCCTAACCGAGCAGGGGAGACGCGCCGTGGCGAAGGAACCATCCGAGCAGTACTGGTACAACACGAAGACCGGCCAGGTCGAGTTCGGCTTCGAGTCGAGTGTCGTGGACCGCGTCGGTCCCTTCGAGACGGCTGCGGAGGCCTCGCACGCACTCGAGCGACTCCGCGCCAACAGCGCGAAGTGGGACGCCGACGAGGCTGCCGAGGACTGAGCCACCCGGGTCGCGTCGCGAGCGGATCGCGGGTCTGCCCTCTTCCGCAGGCGTGGTGCGATCCGCCAGGATGGGCCGAGCGATGGAGCTCGAGCGGGGGGGAACATGCACAGGATCGACCGTCCGCGGAGGCGACCGATCGCCGTCGGACGAGGTGTCGTCGCGGCCCTCACCCTCGGACTCCTCCTGATGCCGACGTCGCCGGCCGCTGCAGCGCCGATGGTCGCCACCGAGGTCACCGCAGCCGAGTGCGTCACAACGGTCCCCGGTGGTTCCCGCTGCGGCGTGTTGACGGTGCCTCTGTCACGCACGGTGCCGGACTCGACGGAGGCGACCCTGCCGTACGTGCTCGTCCCGGCCGCCCTCGAGACCGGACGACCGCCGCTCGTCTACCTCGCCGGTGGGTCGGCGCTCTCGTCGCTCGACATCCAGCGGCTCGCGGTCGAGGACGGGCTGGCTGCTGACCGCGACGTGGTGTTCGTCGAACGCCGGGGCGGTCTCGACGCCACACCGTCGCTCGACTGCGCGCCGGCGAACGCAGCCATCCGCGCTTCGCTCGGGGCTGATGGGGACCGTGCAGCCCGCGTCGCCGCGGTCGACGCGGCCTTCGCGTCCTGCACCGCGTCCTGGCACGAGGACGGCGTCGTGCCGAGCGACTTCGGCGTCGCCCCCGCGGCTACGGACCTCCGCGACCTTCGGCAGCAGCTGGGCTACGCGCGATGGACCATCCTGGCCGTGGGCACGTCGGCCGGCGTGGCCCTCGCGGCCCCCGACGTCGATCCGGGTGGTGTCGACGGCGTCGTCCTCGACGGCCCTGACCTGGGTGCACCCGGGATCGTCTCCGCTGGCGGTGTGGCGGCCGCCCTGGCCGTCGTCCGTGCGCGCGGCGTCGAGCCGCAGGGCCCCGTCCCGTCCCCGCCGGCGGCACCACAGGCCGCCGCCGCTGAGGAACCGGAGTCCGCGACCCCGGACACCGCGCCGAGCGAGCCGACAGGTTCCGCCGGGATCCTCGCCACCGCCACCGATGCGCTCGTCGCCGCGCCGCACCGCACCTCCGGCGCGCACGCGATGACCCTCGGTGGCGACGCGCTCCTGGCGATCGCCTCACACGCACTGTCCGAACCCACCGCCCAGGCGGCACTCCCGGTGCTCCTGAGCTCGATCGCGGACGGCGACGGCACGGTGCTGGATCCCGTGGCGAACGATGCGATCGCCCGGCTGGCCGACCCCGGTGTCATCCTCGACCACGTGCTCGGGTGTTCGACGACCGGCTGGCCCGGGGCCGCCGAACGCTCGGACGCGGAGGTCACCACGACGACGCTGCTGGAGGACGTCGCGGCCGCTGCCTGCTCCTCGTTCGCCGTGGGTGCGACGCCGCCACCGGGAGCGGTCGGGACGTCGGTCTTCGTGCTCGGCGCCCCGGAACAGGCAGCCGCTCTCGCCGGCCCCGTCGCCGGCGGCACGGCGGACGCGCTCGTGGCGGTCTTCCCCGGGTCGGGAGCCGTCCCATCGGTGAGCAGTGCGTGCGCACGGGTCGCGATGCGTGCGTGGCTCAGCGATCCGGCGAGCTATCGGGCGGCGCTCTGCGACGCCGACGACGCGGCCGTAGCCGTGGTCGATCGAGCCGATGTCGCGGCGAGCCCGCGATGGGCCCAGCAGACCTCGTCGGACGCCGGGGGCAGGTGGTTGCTGCTGGTGCTGCCCATCCTGTTCGGGCTCGTGGCCATCGGATGGTCCGTGGCGTGGGGCTACCGGTTGATCACCCAGGCGCTTCGACGCCAGCCGGTCCAGGACGGTCTCCTGCTCGGGATCGCGCCGGTGTTCGGAGCGACGTGGGCGATCGGCGGAGCCGTCGTGCTCGTCCGTGCGGCCACCTCGAGTCCGGCGATCGCTCTCGTCGGGGTGCCCGCCGCCTTGCCGTGGCTCTCCATCGCCCTCCTCGTGAGTTGCCTCGGATTGGTGCCCGTGTGGCAAGGGGCCCACCGTGGATCACGGCTGCGGATCGCCGCACTCTCGCTGCTGTGGGCGGCGACGGCCGGCTGGACCGCACTCTTCGTCCTCGCCTGGTGGTGAGCCGTGGATCGCCCACGCCCGGCGCGCGCGGATGAGCGGGAACGGGGACGGAGCCAGTAGCCTAGACACGGGCCGCCGGCCGAAGGAAGAGGGGCAGATGGATAAGCAGCGCGACTTCGTTCTCCGCACGATCGAGGAGCGGGGCGTCAAGTTCGTCCGGCTGTGGTTCACCGATGTCGTCGGGACCCTCAAGTCCGTCGCGATCGCCCCGGCCGAAGTGGAAGGCGCGTTCTCCGAGGGCCTCGGCTTCGACGGATCGGCGATCGAGGGGCTCAGCCGCTCCTACGAGTCGGACCTCCTGGCCCACCCCGATCCGACGACCTTCCAGATCCTGCCGTGGCGCGGCGAGATCGACCCGACGGCGCGCATGTTCTGCGACATCACGACGCCCGACGGCCAGCCCGCCGTCGCCGACCCGCGGAACGTCTTGAAGCGCACCCTGGCGAAGGCCGCCGACATGGGGTTCACGTTCTACACGCACCCCGAGATCGAGTTCTACCTGCTGAAGTCCTCGCAGTACGGCGTCGACGGACCGGAGCCGGTCGACTCGGCGGGTTACTTCGACAACGTGCCCGGCGGCACCGCTCATGACTTCCGTCGACGTTCCGTCCGGATGCTCGAAGACCTCGGGATCTCCGTCGAGTTCAGCCACCACGAGGCGGGCCCCGGCCAGAACGAGATCGACCTGCGATACGCCGACGCCCTGACCACGGCCGACAACATCATGACCTTCCGCACCGTCGTGAAGGAGGTGGCGATCGAGCAGGGCGTCTACGCGACGTTCATGCCGAAGCCGCTCGTCCACCAGCCCGGCAGCGGCATGCACACGCACATGTCGTTGTTCGAGGGTGACTCGAACGCCTTCTACGAGGCGGGTGCGCAGTACCAGCTCTCGAAGACGGGCCGGCAGTTCATCGCCGGACTCCTGACGCACGCCCCGGAGATCACCGCGGTGACGAACCAGTTCGTGAACTCCTACAAGCGACTCTGGGGTGGCGTCGGGCCGAACAAGCTGTCCGAGGCTCCGAGCTTCGTCTGCTGGGGCCACAACAACCGCTCGGCACTCGTGCGCGTGCCGCTCTACAAGCCCAACAAGGGCCAGAGCGCACGGGTCGAGTACCGCGCCATCGACTCCGCCGCCAACCCGTACCTCGCCTTCTCGCTCATGCTCGCCGCTGGGTTGAAGGGCATCGAGGAGGGCTACGAGCTCCCACCGGAGGCCGAGGACAACGTCTGGACGCTCTCCGACACCGAGCGTCGGGCGCTGGGGTACAACGCGCTGCCCGCCAGCCTCGATCGCGCCGTCAGTCTCATGGAGGGTTCCGAACTCGTGGCGGAGACGCTCGGGGAGCAGGTGTTCAACTACGTCCTGCTGAACAAGCGACAGGAATGGCACGAGTACCGGGCCCAGGTGACCCCCTTCGAGTTGGCCAGCAACCTGGAGATGCTCTAGACGAGGGGACCGGTCGGTCGTATGGTCCGCGAGAACATCTCCCTGAGCACGCTCGCCCGACTCGGGTTCACCGGTCTGGGTGAGGCCAGGGACCGGCTGGACGAGCTCGCGGAACTCGTCCGACTCGACCCGGCGTCGCTGTCGCCCTCCTTCGCCGTCGCGGCCGACCCCGACGCCGCGCTGGTCGGTGTGCTGATGATCGGTCGGAAGTCACCCGACGAGCTCTCAGCCCTTCTGGCGGACCAGGCCTCGGCGGAGCGCCTGTTCCGACTGTTCGGTGCCTCGCAGGGGTTCATCGACTTCTTCCTCCGCCACCCCGACCAGCTGTCGGTGTTCGAGTTGCCCGTGACCCGTGTCCCGACGCTGCAGGAGGCGCGCGACGAACTGCTCGCGAGCGTCGGCGCCGAGGACGGCTTCGCCGCGATGGTCGAGGAGCCGGCCTGGGACGCGATCCGCGTGGTCTACCGACGACTGCTCGCCGAGGTCGCCCTCTTCGACCTCTGCGCCCCGGATCCGATCGTCGTGCTCGACCGGGTGGCCAGTGCCCTCTCCGATCTCGCTGCCGGTGCGTTGGAGGCCTCCATCGCCGTCGCACGCACGCAGACGAGCGGCCCGAGGGGTCCCGGCGTGTACCCGCGCGAGGAGGTCGCGGCCACCCGCTTCGCCATCATCGGCATGGGCAAGGCGGGCGCACGGGAGCTGAACTACGTCTCCGACGTCGACGTCATCTTCGTCGGTGAGGGTTCGGGCGACGGCGAGGACGGGCTCGACAACGGGCGTGCCGTTGAGATCGCCACCCGGCTCGCGGTCCTCACCATGCGCGGTCTCGGACAGGCGGGTCTCGAACCGAGTCTGTGGGAGGTCGATCCGAACCTCCGCCCGGAGGGGAAGGCCGGCGCCCTCGTCCGCACGCTCGAGTCTCATCTCGTGTACTACGACCGCTGGGCGAAGAGCTGGGAGTTCCAGGCGCTCCTCAAGGCACGGGCCCTCGCCGGCGATCCCGAGCTCGGCGCCCGCTACATCGATGCGGTGCAGCCGAAGGTGTGGGGGAGTGCGTCCCGCGAGGGCTTCGTCGAGTCGGTCCAGCGCATGCGCGAACGGGTCACCGAACACATCCCCGCGGAGGACGTCCACTACCAACTGAAGCTCGGCCCGGGCGGGCTCCGCGACATCGAGTTCACGGTGCAACTGCTCCAGCTCGTCCACGGACAGCTCGACGACTCCGTGCATCAACGCGACACCCTCGCCGCCCTCGACGGCCTCGCGACCGCCGGGTACATCGGTCGCGCCGAGGCGCAGGAGTTCGCTCACGACTACCGCCTGCTGCGCGTGCTCGAACACCGCCTGCAGCTGACGCGACTGCAGCGCACGCACATGATGCCGCGCGACGAGCCGTCCCTCCGATCCCTGGCCCGCTCGAGCACGCTCGCGACGACCGCACAGGCCCTCGTCACGCGATGGGAGACCACGAAACACGGTGTCCGGCAGCTGCACGAGCGGTTGTTCTACCGGCCGCTGCTCTCGGCGGTCGCGGCCTTGCCCGAGAGCGGTCTGAGTCTGACGAGCGGTCAGGCGGAGGCGCGACTCGCGGCGATCGGCTTCGTCGACCCCCGCGGCGCGCTCGCCCACATCGGGGCGCTCACCGCCGGCGTGTCGCGGCGCGCCAACATCCAGCGGCATCTGCTCCCCGTCATGCTCGGCTGGTTCGCGGACGGCGCCGATCCCGACTACGGATTGCTCGCGTTCCGGCGGCTCAGCGAGTCCCTCGGCGAGTCGCACTGGTTCCTGCGGATGCTCCGCGACTCCTCAGGCGCGGCCGAGCGGCTCACACGGGTCCTCTCGGGGTCCCGGTTCATCGGCGAGCTCATGGACCGCATCCCCGAGTCGGCCGCTTGGCTCGCCGGAGACGAGGACCTCCTGCCGCGATCGTCGACCGCGCTCGGTGAGGAGATCGCCGCCATCCTCAGACGACACGACTCACCGGACACCGCAGCCGCCGCCATCCGAGCGGTACGGCGACGTGAAGTACTCCGGCTGGCGATGTCGTCGACCGTCGGCATGCTGGACGTGCAGGGCCTCGCCGCCGGACTGACGGACGTGTCGACGGCGACGCTCGCAGGGCTCCTCGGCGCCGTCAGACGCATCGGCGGCCTCGGCGCGGACATCGAGTTCGCCATCATCGCCATGGGCCGCTACGGCGGCGCAGAGCTCGGACTCGGTTCGGACCTCGACGTCCTCTACGTGTTCCGGCCGAAGGAGGGGGTCGACACCCAGGATGCACAGCGCCAGGCCGGAGCGATCGCCGCAGAGCTCAAGCGTCTGAGCGAGGACGCCCGGCTCCCGCTCGACCTCGACCTCGACCTCCGTCCCGAGGGGAAGAACGGTCCGCTCGTGCGCTCCCTCGACTCCTACCGGAACTACTACGCGCGCTGGTCCCTCACCTGGGAGGCGCAGGCGCTGCTCCGCGCCGCCGGTGTCGTGGGCGACACCGAGCTCATCGAGGCGTTCACCGAGGTGGCGGACACGGTCCGTTACCCAGCCGCCATCAGCGAGCAGTCCGTCCGCGAGGTCAAGCGGATCAAGGCACGCGTCGAGAACGAGCGGCTGCCGCAGGGCGCCGACCCGACGAGACATCTGAAGCTCGGGCGCGGCTCGCTCAGCGACGTCGAGTGGTTCGTGCAGCTCCTCCAGCTCGAGCACGGTGCGGCGGTGCCATCGTTGCGCACCACCTCGACGCTCCGAGCGCTCGACGCGGCGGTGGAGGCGGATCTCGTCGATCGGGAGTCCGCCGAACGGCTCCGCGAGGCCTGGATCCTCGCCTCGCGGATCCGCTCGGCCATGACGCTGTGGTTGAACAAGACGCAGGACGTGCTGCCGAGCGACCGCCAACAGCTCGAAGGTGTGGCGCGACTCCTGGAGTACCCGACCGGATCGGCGAGCCTCCTGGAACAGGACTACCTCGCGGCCACCCGGCGCGCCCGGACGGTCTTCGAGCACGGCTTCTACGGCAGCTGAGCCGATCGCCTCGACCACACGGAACCGCCCGCCATCCGAGAGGATGGCGGGCGGTTCGCGGTACAGCAGGTGTCGTCAGACGCCGTAGTACAGCTCGAATTCGAACGGGTGCGGGCGCTGGGCCAGCGGCTTGATCTCGTTCTCGCGCTTGTACTGGATCCAGGTCTCGATGAGTTCCGGCGTGAAGACGTTGCCGGCGAGGAGGAACTCGTGGTCCGCCTCGAGTGCCTCGAGCGCCGCGCCGAGCGATGCGGGCACCTGCGGGATGTTCTTGGCCTCCTCGGGGGGAAGCTCGTAGAGGTCCTTGTCGACGGGCTCGTGCGGCTCGATGCGGTTCTTGATGCCATCGAGGCCCGCCATCAGCTGAGCGGCGAACGCGAGGTACGGGTTGCCGGACGCGTCGGGCGCGCGGAACTCGATGCGCTTGGCCTTCGGGTTCGTGCCCGTGATCGGGATACGGATCGACGCCGAGCGGTTACCGGCCGAGTAGACCAGGTTGACGGGAGCCTCGAAGCCGGGGACCAGGCGGTGGTACGAGTTCACCGTCGGGTTCGTGAACGCCAGGACGGCCGGGGCGTGCTTCAGCAGGCCGCCGATGTACCAGCGGGCGAGGTCGGAGAGGCCGCCGTAGCCGTTCTCGTCGTAGAAGAGCGGCTTGCCGTCGCTCCACAGCGACTGGTGCGTGTGCATGCCCGAGCCGTTGTCGCCGAAGAGCGGCTTCGGCATGAAGGTCGCGGTCTTGCCCCACAGCTCGGCGGTGTTCTTCACGATGTACTTGAACTTGAGGATGTCGTCCGCCGCGGCGACCATGGTGTCGAAGCGGTAGTTGATCTCAGCCTGGCCGCCGGTGCCCACCTCGTGGTGCGCACGCTCGAGGATGAGGCCGGCGTCGATCAGCTTGAGGCTGATGTCGTCGCGGAGGTCGGCCTGCTTGTCGACGGGGCTGACGGGGAAGTAGCCACCCTTGTACGGGGTCTTGTTGCCGAGGTTGCCGCCCTCTTCGGCGCGGCCGGTGTTCCAGGCTCCCTCTTCGGAGTCCACCGAGTAGAAGCTCGAGTGCTGGTTCACCTCGTAGCGGACGTCGTCGAAGATGTAGAACTCGGCCTCGGGGGCGAAGAACGCGGTGTCGGCGATGCCGGTCGAGGCGAGGTACTTCTCAGCCTTCTTGGCGACCTGACGGGGGTCCTTGGAGTAGATCTCGCCGTTGCGGGGGTTGTAGATGTCGAACACCATGATGAGCGTGCGCTCGGCACGGAAGGCGTCGATGTAAGCGGTGGAGACATCCGGGATGAGCTGCATGTCCGACTCGTGGATGTTGGCGAAGCCACGGATGGACGAACCATCGAAGAGCTGGCCGACGGTGAAGAACTCCTCGTCGACGGTGCTGGCCGGGATGTTGAAGTGCTGCTGCACGCCGGGAAGGTCCGTGAAGCGGATGTCGAGGAACTTGACATCGGTGTCCTTGATGAACTTGAGCACTTCGGAAGAATCACTGAACATGTGAATGGCTCCAAATGGGGTTGGTACAGGGAGGCTGCACAGCGCAGCCATCTGTGAGACTACGGGGAGGGGGTTACCCCACCATGACACCCATGTTTCGTGGATGTTACGAGAATCCCCGCCCGAATAGAATGGCACAGTGCCCCACACCCCGCAGAATCCACGGACCTTCGGAGAGCTTCCTCCCAGCGCCTTCCCCGGTGAACGCCTGGGACTCCCGGAGAGCGGCGTCCGATCGGTCGCGCGGGTCGGTCGGCGGATCACCGCGCTCGTCATCGACTGGGCCGTGGCGGTCGTCCTCTCGGTCGCGTTCTTCGCCTACGACGCCACCGCGACACTCGTGATCTTCGCCATCATGCAGTTCGTGTTCATCCCGACCATCGGCGGCAGTCTCGGTCACCGGCTGTGCGGCATGCGTCTCATGCCGTTGACCGGCGGTTGGGTCGGACTCTGGCGGCCGGCCGTGCGAACCGTGCTCCTCTGCGTGGTCGTTCCAGCGCTCGTCTGGGATTCGGACCAGCGTGGCTTCCACGACAAGGTCGCCGGCACGGTGCTCCTGCGGGTGCGCTGAACGCAGCCGGAGCCGCGAACGGCCGCCCTCCGTCAGGAGGGCGGCCGTCGTTCCGACACCGCGAAGTGTTCCGAGCGGTTCCGGTGGGTCAGCGCGCGCGCTGCGGGCGGACCCGCATCGGGTCGACACCCTTCGGGATGGGGAGCTGCGTACCGAACGAGGACAGACGGTTGCTGACCGCGAGCACCTCGGGGTTGGTCAAGGACTTCTTGACCTTCCGGAGGGCGCCGGAGAGCTGGCGGAGCTGCACCGAGTCGGCGTCGGGCCCGACGTGGAACACCGTGATCGGCACGTTCGGGAGGATGCGGGTGACCTTGCGCTTCTCGTCCTCGAGCAGGCGTGAGGTCCGCGATCGGGGTCCTTCGGCGATCAGCGCGACGCCACCGCGGCCGACGGCCCGGTAGATCGCGTCCTGGGTCTTCGGGTTCACGGCGACGGGCATCTCGCTGGTCTGCCACGAGCGCGGAGCAGCGCGGAGCACCTGGCCCACCGCGCCCGGCCGACCCTCGATCTGCGTGTAGACGACCTTGTCCGCGCGCCGGGTGAGGATGAACAGGGCCGCGAGGATACCGGCGAGCACACCCGCGATGATCCACATGACGAGCGCGAAGATGTTGCCCGCCGAGAACAGCAGTGCGACCGCGACACCGATGAGCACCGGCAGGATGAAGCCGCCGAGCATCAACCACTGCGCCGCCTTGTCGTGGCGACGGGTGAGCTGGAACACCTGCCAGAGCTGCTTGATCCGCCCTGGTTCCTTCTGCGCCGCCGGGGGCGCGTCCTTCTGAGCCATGCTCCCAGGATAGCCGGTGACGGAGGGTCCTGATGCTGCGTTCTGCTCCACAGGCCGGTGACGCGGGGGCCTTGTCCACAGCCACGTGCGCCGACGCTGTCAGACGGGACTCCGCGTCGGAGGATCGAGCTATGGAAACACTGCCAGACCCGTCCGCCTCCACGACCCGAGTGGCCGGCCGTCGTCTCGTCCGGTGCCTGGGTGAGCGCCGGGAGTGGACGGCCTACTCGACGGTGCTCGCCCACGCCGGCTCCGCGCCCGGAGGGCGTACCGACCAGGCCTCCCCGGCGGGCGACGCCGTGCTGCTCCGAGCGAGGGCCGACGCCGCCGAACGCGACCTCTGGCGTCGCGCGGCCATCCTGTCCCGACTCGACCACCCGCACATCGTGAGACTCGTCGACGTCGCCGAGGATCCCACCGGCCTCCCGTGCCTGCTGGTCGAGCGGCTCGCCGGCGGCACGTTGGGAGAACTGCTGCGCCGCCGGGAGTCGATCGCTCCCGGTGAGGCCGTCACGATCCTGGCACCGCTGGTCGACGCCATCCGCGCGGCGCACCTCTCCGGGATCAGTCACGGGTCGATCAGCGCTTCGGCCGTGCGCTTCGCCGACGATGGCCGACCGGTCCTCTCCGGGTGGTCGAGCGCAGCTCCCGTGGACCAACAGAGCATCGATGGTGGGCTCGGACGCACCGCACCGGCGTTCGCCGCCGATTGGACGGCGTTCGCAGGGCTCATGGACGGTGTCCTGCAGGCGACCGACCCCGATGAAACCCCCACGACCGTGGCCTGGGCCGACGTCGTGCCTGAACTCGCCGACCACGAGATCGCCAATCGACTGCAACAGCGGATCCACGCCCTGGCACGACCGCTCCCGGTCCTGCTCGACCGGGTCGACCCGTCGTCCGCATCGCCTGCCGATGTCATCCGTGCTTCCGCCGATCGCGCGCAGCGGACCGCTCCGCTCCCGCCGACCCGACGAGCCGCGGTTGAATCGAGGCGTCTGTCGCGGCATCCTGTGTCGCGGCTGCGCCGTCGTCTGGCTTGGCGACCCGGGCGAGGTACCCGGGCCGCGGCCACTGCCGGCTCGACGCCGTCCGTCGACACCGGCCCGAGACGTCGTCGACTCATGATCGGAGCGGCGGGCGCGGCGGTGGCGCTGGTGTCGGCGGCGATGGTGTTCCTGCCGTCCGAAGACCCGAGCACCGCGATCGCACCGACGCCGGCCGGTTCGGCCGGCCCGGCGTCCGCGGCGGTCACGACGGTCGCGCCACCGGTGGAGACACCGACGTCGGCGGCGGACGAAGCCGACGCCGTCGACGTGGTCACCGGTGACGATCCGGCGGACGCGGCCCGCGAGCTCGTCCGTCGACGTGATGAGTGCCGCACGACGGGGGAGGAGGGGTGCGTCTGGGACTCCGTCGAACGCGGGTCCCCGTTCGACGACGACGAGCACCTCGGTGTCGGGATCGGCTCGATCGATGCGGCGAGTCTGGACCTCGTCGACCGTCAGGGCGACGCGGCGGTCCTTCGCGGCACGGCCGAGCCGTCTGAGACGGACGACGCCGCCGCAGGACGACGACAGCCCGTCACGCTCCTCGTGGTGAGGGGCGAGACGGGCTGGCGTCTGCGAGAGGTGTTCACCGCCGGGTGAGGCGGTGGACACGGTGCGGTCGGTTCGGGATCAGATCCCGAGCGAGCCGCGGAAGTCGCCTGCTTCGAGGCGGTTCTTCACCTGGACGAGGAAGCGTGCAGCGTCCGCGCCGTCGATGATGCGGTGGTCGTAGCTCAGCGCGAGGTAGACCGTCGAACGGATAGCGATCGCGTCTGCACCGTCGACCGTCACGACGACCGGCTTCTTCGTGACGATGCCCGTACCGAGGATCGCCGACTGCGGCAGGAACACGATCGGGGTGTCGAACAGGGCGCCGCGCGAACCGGTGTTGGTCAGCGTGAACGTGCCGCCCGACAGCTCATCGGGCTGCAGCTTGTTGTCGCGGGTGCGCTGCGCGAGATCGGCGATCTCGGCGCCGAGCTCGGCGATCGATTTGGAGCCCGAGTTGCGGATGACCGGCGTCAGCAGGCCACGCTCGGTGTCCACGGCGATCGCGAGGTTCTCCGTCTCCGGGTACACGATCTGGTCGCCGTCGACGGTGGCGTTGATGATCGGGTACGTCTGGAGCGCCTCGCTGGCGGCAAGGGCGAAGAACGGCAGGAACGACAGCTTGTTGCCGGTCTTGGCGAGGAACTCGTCCTTGACGGCCGTGCGGAGTGCCGCGACCTTCGTGACGTCGACCTCGACGACGCTCGTCAGCTGGGCGGTGCCCTGCATCGAAGCGACGGCGCGCTCGGCGACGACCTTGCGCAGACGCGACATGGCCTTGCTCGTGCCACGCAGCTCGGAGACCTGGACGGTGGGAGCAGCGGGCGACTCCGTGGCGCCACCGGCGCTCTGAGCCTGCAGGACGTCTTCCTTGCGGATACGTCCGCCGACACCGGTGCCGGTGACCGTGCTGAGGTCGACCCCGTGCTGGTTGGCGAGACGACGCACCAGCGGCGTGACGTAACCGGAGTTGACGACCCCGCCGGCGGCGGGCGTCGAAGCGGCGGCAGGCGCCGGAGCAGCGGCAGCGGGAGCAGCAGGTGCCGGAGCAGCAGCAGGCGCGGCGGCGGGAGCCGGAGCAGCAGCAGGCGCAGCGGCGGGAGCCGGAGCGGCGGCAGGAGCCGGTGCAGCGGCGGGAGCCGGAGCAGCAGCAGGCGCAGCGGCGGGAGCCGGAGCAGCAGCAGGAGCCGGCGCGGCAGCAGGTGCCGGCTCGGGCTCGGCAGCGGGAGCGGGCTCGGCCGGAGCGGGCTCGGCAGCAGCCGGTTCCGCGGCGGGCGCGGGCTCCTCGGCCGCAGCCGCACCCGAACCATCACCGATGGTCACGAGAGCGGTGCCTACCTCGACGGTCTCGTCCTCCTGGACGAGGATCGCTTCGATGACACCCGCGACGGGCGAAGGGATCTCGGTGTCGACCTTGTCGGTCGACACTTCGAGCAGTGGCTCGTCGACCTCCACGGTGTCGCCGACATTCTTCAGCCAGCGGGTGACCGTACCCTCGGTGACACTCTCGCCGAGTGCCGGGAGGCTGACGGATTCGCTCATGACCTTGTCTCCTTTGAAACCTGTTGTGTGTTCACTAGCTTATTGGGGTGTTCGGAACGCGTCACAGCGCGTGCAGGGGCTTGCCTGCGAGCGCGAGGAATGCTTCGCCGAGCGCCTCGTTCTGCGTGGGGTGCGCGTGGATCAGCGGCGCGATGTCCTCGGGGTAGGCCTCCCAGTTGACGGCGAGCTGGCCTTCGGCGATGAGCTCACCGACGCGGGCGCCGATCATGTGCACACCGATGACGGGGCCGTCGTTGACGCGGATGACCTTGACGTTGCCGCTCGTGCCGATTATCTCGCTCTTGCCGTTGCCGGCGAGGTTGAAGTCGTAGCTCGTGATGTTGTCGGCGCCGTACTGCTCGGCCGCCTTGGCCTCGCTGAGACCGACGGACGCGATCTCGGGGTCGCTGTACGTGACCTTCGGGATGTTGACGTCCTCGATGATGACGGGCTTGAGACCGGCGATCTCCTCGGCCACGAAGATGCCCTGCTGGAAGCCGCGGTGCGCGAGCTGCAGGCCGGGGACGATGTCGCCCACGGCGTAGAGGCCGGGGATGTTCGTCTCGAGACGGTCGTTCGTGATGACGAAGCCGCGGTCGATGGTGACACCGACCTCCTCGAAGCCGAGTCCGGCCGTCGACGGGCCACGGCCGACGGCGACGAGCAGCAGCTCGGCGTCGATCGTCTTGCCGTCCTCCAGCGTGATGTGCACGCCCGAGTCGTCCTGGGTGACGCCCTGGAACCGCACGCCGAGCGAGTACTCGATGCCGCGCTTGCGGAACGCGCGCTCGAGGGCCTTGCTGATCGACTCGTCCTCGTTGGGGACGAGGTGGGGGAGCGCCTCGATGATCGTGACCTCGGTCCCGAACGACTTCCAGACGCTCGCGAACTCGACGCCGATCACGCCGCCGCCGAGGACGGCGACCTTCTTCGGCACGAAGTCGAGCTGCAGCGCCTGCTCGCTCGTGATGACGCGGCCACCGATCTCGAGACCGGGGAGCGAGCGGCTGTAGGAGCCCGTCGCGAGGATCACGTTCTTGCCGGTGATGAGGTCGTCGCCGACCTGCACGCTCGTCGGGGAGACCAGACGGCCCTCACCCTCGATGGTGGTGATGCCGCGGGCCTTGACGAGGCCCTGGAGTCCCTTGTACTTCTTCGCGACGATGCCCTCGCGGTACTTCGTGACGCCCTCGATGTCGATGCCTTCGAAGGTGGACTTGACGCCGTACTTCTCCGACTCGCGCGATGCGTCCGCGACCTCGGCGGAGTGCAGCAGCGCCTTCGTCGGGATGCAACCGCGGTGGAGGCAGGTGCCGCCGACCTTGTCCTTCTCGATCATGCCGACGGTGAGGCCGAGCTGCGAAGCGCGCAACGCCGCAGCGTATCCGCCGCTTCCGCCTCCCAGGACTACCAGGTCAAAATTCTGCTCGGACACTCCGTTGCTCCTTGTGTGTGCTTCGTGGTCGATCGGAAACCGTCGTGGTGTGTTCGGCGGCGTCGAGGCGGGTCGAACCGCCCCCACCGACCTTACTACGGGTGGCTAATCTCCTCGGCCATTGCGAGGAGGGTGCGGACCGCGACGCCGGTCGGGCCCTTGGCGGTGAAGCCGTAGGGGGCGTCGCCGTTCATCGCGCTCCCGGCGATGTCCAGGTGGGCCCACGGGATTCGGGTGGTGCCGCCCTCCTCGTCGGTGCGGTCCGCGATGAACTCCTGGAGGAACGTGCCTGCGACGAGCATGCCGCCCGCGGTGTTGCCGGGCTTCGCGTTGGCGAGGTCGGCGACGTCGGAGTCGAGGACCTTGCGCAGCTCCGCGGGGAACGGCATCGGCCAGAACAGTTCGTCCGCACCGGAACCGGTCGCGATGAGGTCGGTGACGAAGGAAGCGTCACCCATGACGCCCGTGTAGCGGTTGCCGAGCGCGACCACCGCCGCTCCCGTGAGGGTCGCCACGTCGATGATGGCGTCCGGGCCCTCCTCGCCTGCGGCGACGAGTCCGTCGGCGAGGACCAGCCGGCCCTCGGCGTCGGTGTTGGTGACCTCGACCGTGCGTCCACCCCGGATGGTGAGGACGTCGTTCGGCCGGATCGCCGTGCCCGACGGGAGGTTCTCGGCGAGGCAGAGCCACGCGGTCAGCCGGGTGGGCACTCCGAGACGCGCGGCCGCGGCCAGGACGGCGAGCACGGTCGCCGCGCCGGTCATGTCGTACTTCATGCCGACCATCGAGACCGGCGGCTTCAGCGAGAGGCCGCCGCTGTCGAAGGTGATGCCCTTCCCGACGAGGGCCAGGTGGCTCCGGGCCGCCTCAGGGTGGTAGCTCAGCTTGACGAGTCGCGGAGGCCGGGAGGAACCCTGTCCGACGCCGAGGATGCCGCCGAAGCCGTCCTCGGCCAAGCGGGTCTCGTCCCATTCCTCGACCTCGACGTCGAGGCCGTCGACCGCTGCTCGGGCCGCGTCGGCGAAGGTCGCCGGGTAGAGCTCGTTCGGCGGCGTGTTGACCAGGTCCTTCACGAGCGCGATGGCCTCGGCGACCGCGGTGGCGTGCTCCGCGAGCCCGGCATCCGGTGCGTCCACGGTCGACGGGACGACGACGGAGATCCACCCGAGCGGTGTCGGTGCCGGGGCGGATCCGACACCGCGCGACGCGGTGTAGCGGTAGGCGCCGATGGCCGCCCCCTCGAGCACGGCTTCGGCGGCGGCGGCCGTCTCCTCCGTCAACGCGAACGCGATCGAGGCCTGGCCGTCGATCGTCCGGGTCACCGCACCCGCGGCTCGTCGGAAGGCCGCGTCGTCCGCATCCGGACCGAGGCCGACCAGCACGAGACCGGAGGCCGCGCCGAACCGGTCCGGGAGGCGTCGCACCTGGTCTTCGGACCCCGTGACACCGGAGGCGCGCAGCTCGTCCGCGAGCGGCGCGTAGACGTCGGGCGCCAGGAGCTCCGGGCCGTCGTCGCCCTTCCTCACCGCGAGGACGAGCAGTTCGGCCTCGACTCCCTCGACGTCGGCGGACAACACGGAGAGCACAGGGATCGTCATGCCTCCATCGTAGGCACGTGCCGTTCCGGTCCGATGCGGGGCCGCCGGTGTTCGCTCTCGGCGGTACCGCCGACGCCCGGAGGGGAAAGGCGCTGCGACACCCCCGTTTAGAGTTGAAGCATGCCTACGCCTGACGACCTCTACGAGGTGCACCCGGAGATCGACATCCCCGCCGGCCTCCACCTCGTCGCGGGGCTCACCGGGTTCTCCGACGCCGGCGGCGCGGTCGGGCAGTTGAACGCCTACCTCGACGACGTCCTCGACACGACGGTCATCGCCGAGTTCGACGCCGACGTCCTGCTCGACTACCGGGCCCGCCGGCCGATCATCTCGTTCGACCAGGACCACCTGACGGAGTACCGGCCACCCCGTCTGACCCTGTCGCTCGCCCACGACGAGCTCGGGTCGCCGTTCCTGCTGCTCACCGGTTTCGAGCCCGACTTCCTCTGGGACCGCTTCGTCGCGGCCGTGCTCGAGCTCGTCGACCGCTTCCGGGTCAGCGACACCACGTGGGTGCACGCCATCCCGATGCCGGTCCCGCACACCAGGCCGATCGGCGTCACCGTCAGCGGCAACCGGTTCGACCTCATCGAGTCGCTCTCGGTCTGGCGCCCCCGCACCCAGGTGCCGTCCAACGTGCTCCACCTCCTCGAGTACCGCCTCTACGAGCGCGGCGACAGCATCGCGGCCTTCGTGCTCCTCATTCCGCATTACCTCGCCGACACGGAGTTCCCGGCCGCGGCGATCACGGCGATCGAGAGCCTCAGCGCGGCGACCGGGCTCATCTTCCCCACGGACCGCCTCCGCGAGGACAGCCGCGACTTCCTCGCCAAGATCGACGAGCAGGTCGGGACCAACCACGAGCTCGGCCAACTGGTCACGACGCTGGAGGAGCGGTACGACGCCTACATGGCCGACAACTCGCCGAAATCACCGCTCACCGACATCGACGGGGCGCTCCCGACGGCCGACGAGATCGCCGCGGAGCTCGAGAAGTTCCTCGCGAGCCGGCGCCACGGCGACGAGGACCGCTCGACCACCTAAGCTGGATCGGTGGGATCTCGACGCGTCTGGTGGGTGTTCGGCGTCGGGGTGTTCGCCTACCTCATCACCGTCATGCAGCGGTCGACGCTCGGCGTGGCGGCGGTGGACGCCACCGAGCGGTTCCAGATCGACGCCGCCGCGCTCTCGACCCTCGCGGTCGCGCAGCTCATCGTGTACGCCGCCATGCAGGTCCCGGTCGGGGTGCTCATCGACCGCCTCGGACCTCGCGTCCTGATCATCGCGGGGCTGACGGTCGTCATGGCGGGCCAGATCTGGCTGGGCCTCACGACCGAACTCGGCGGCGCGATCGTCGGCCGGATGCTGGTCGGCCTCGGCGACGCCGCGGTGTTCACCTCCGTGTTGCGGCTCGTGAACTCCTGGTTCCCCACCCGTCGGGTGCCGATCGTCTCGCAGTGGGTCGGCAACATCGGTCAGATCGGACAGGTCCTCTCGGCGGTGCCGTTCTCCTTCGTCCTGCACGCCTTCGGCTGGTCGCCGGCGTTCCTCAGTGCGGCCGGTCTCGTCCTCCTGGCACTCGTCGGGGTGTTGATCGTCATCCGTGACCGGCCGTCCGGTTCCGACGAGGCGCCGCGCCCCGAGACCTGGGGCCACGTCGTCCGCGAGGTCCTCATCAGTCTGCGTCGGCCAGGGACGCGTCTCGGGTTCTGGTCGCACTTCGTCACCCAGTCCTCCGGCACGGTCCTCACGCTGCTCTGGGGCTTCCCCTTCATGGTCTACGCCCTCGGCTACCCGCAGCCCCTCGCCGCATCGTTGCTCATCGTGATCGTGGTCTCCGGCATGATCGCCGGACCCGTCCTCGGGGTGCTCACCGCCCGGTTCCCGTACCGGCGGAGCAACCTCGTGCTCGGGATCGTCACGGTCATGGGCGTCGCCTGGGCCGCACTCCTCCTCTGGCCGGGCATCCCGCCGATGTGGCTCGTGATCGTCCTGTTCGTCGTGGTCGGGGTCGGGGGCCCCGGTTCACTCATCGGGTTCGACTTCGCCCGCACCTTCAACCCCATCCGCGCGCTCGGCGGGGCGAACGGCATCGTGAACGTCGGTGGGTTCCTCGCCAGCTTCGTCATGATGTTCCTCATCGGCCTCATCATCGACGCGGTCAGCGGGGGATCCCGTGCCGACTACTCCATGGACAGCTTCCGGATCGCCTTCTCCGTGCAGTACCTGGTGGTCGGGTTCGGGGTGGCGATGCTGCTCGTCGCCCGCTCCCGCACCCGGAGACGCTTCGCCGAGGACGAGGGCATCGCCGTCGGTCCACTGTGGATCGCGGTCCGAGCCAGGCTCGGGCGCCGTCGCTGAGCGTTCGCTTCGTCCCCTGATCCCACCCTTGACAAACGGCCTGTGGCTCTGGGGTCTTCCTGCGCGCGCTATAATGGAACACGGACCCGTTCACCTCTCGGAATGTCGGCGGCCCTTTTCGGGTTGCACTGCACCAAGACTTGACATGGGTCCTCGTAATGTCCGAAATCACGGACGATCCGGCGATGACTGTCCATGCCGGGTCCGAACAGGAAGGTGCAGCTATGGCCACCAAGACGGCTCGCGCAGACGAAGCAGCGCCAGCAGACGAGGCCACGGAGGCTCCCGCAGCGAAGGCTCGGACCACCAAGGCCACCACGACCCGAGCGAAGGCTGCTCCCAAGAAGGCCACCCGCGCCAAGGCGGGCACGACGTCGAACACGGAGCCCGATGACGGCTCGGACGACGAGGACGTCGTCGTCGAGGTCGTCGCCGACGACGCCGTGGTCGACGCGCCCGCGGGCGACGCCACCGAGGCGGTCGAGGAGGAGGACGACAAGTCCGTGCCGGAGATCACCCTCCCCACCGACGCACTCGTGCTCTCCAACAGCGACGACGACGAGATCCCGGTGTACTCGGCCGCGATCACCGGCGCCACAGCCGACCCGGTCAAGGACTACCTCAAGCAGATCGGTAAGGTCGCGCTCCTCAACGCGGCCGAAGAGGTCGAACTCGCGATGCGCATCGAGGCGGGCCTCTTCGCCGAGGACAAGCTCGCCCAGCTCTCCGACCTCGAGAAGCGCTCGCGGGTCGGTCGTGAGCTCCAGTGGGTCGCGAAGGACGGCGCCCGTGCCAAGAGCCACCTCCTCGGGGCGAACCTCCGACTCGTCGTGAGCCTCGCCAAGCGGTACACGGGCCGCGGCATGCAGTTCCTCGACCTCATCCAAGAGGGAAACCTCGGCCTCATCCGCGCGGTCGAGAAGTTCGACTACACCAAGGGCTTCAAGTTCTCCACCTACGCGACCTGGTGGATCCGTCAGGCCATCACGCGTGCCATGGCCGACCAGGCGCGCACCATCCGCATCCCGGTGCACATGGTCGAGGTCATCAACAAGCTCGCCCGCGTCCAGCGGCAGATGCTGCAGGACCTGGGCCGCGAGCCCACGCCCGAGGAGCTCAGCCGCGAACTCGACATGACGCCTGAGAAGGTCATCGAGGTCCAGAAGTACGGCCGCGAGCCCATCTCGCTGCACACGCCCCTCGGCGAGGACGGCGACAGCGAGTTCGGCGACCTCATCGAGGACACCGAGGCGGTCGTGCCGGCCGACGCCGTCAGCTTCACCATGCTGCAGAAGCAGCTGGAGTCGCTCCTCGACTCGCTCTCCGAGCGGGAAGCGGGCGTCATCCGGATGCGCTTCGGCCTCGGCGACGGCATGCCGAAGACGCTCGACCAGATCGGCGACACCTTCGGGGTCACCCGTGAGCGCATCCGGCAGATCGAGTCGAAGACCATGGCGAAGCTGCGTCACCCGAGCCGATCCCAGTCGCTCCGCGACTACCTCGAGTAGGAGCATGCGCTACGCCCCGGCCATCCTCGCCGGTCGTGCCGTCCGATTCCTCGCCAGGCTGCGCAAGCCGGGCGGGGGATCGGCCGTTCCCGGCCTCGTGGTCAACCGCATCGCGCCCGGGTTCCTCCCCGACACGTTGAACGCGTTCCCGCGTGGTCTCGTGATCGTGAGCGGATCGAGCGGGAAGTCCACGACGACCAAGATGCTCGTCGGCATCCTGCGTGCCCACGGCGTGTCGGTCTTCACGAACCCGTCCACGGCGAACATCTCCCAGGGCCTCACCTCGGCTCTCCTGGAACGAGCCGACCTCCGCGGCCGGATCGACGCCGAGCTCGGGGTGCTCGAGATGGACGAAGGACACGGCGCGCTCATCGCGCCGCGGCTCGCGCCCGCCCACGTCATCCTGACCAACGTGTCCGTCGACCAGATCGATCGCTTCCACGACGCCGCTATGGTGGCGCGCATGCTCGACGCGATCGCTGCCCGATCGAGCACATCGCTCGTCCTGAACGGCGATGACGCGCTCGTCGACGCCGTCGCGCCGGGCAGCGACGCGACGCGATGGCGGTACGGCGTCTCGACGGCCGTGCTCGGGGCCAGCGCACGCGGCCTCGGGTACAGCACGACCTCGTCCGATCGGGTCGACCCCGGTTCCGGAACCGTCGTCGAAGCCCTCGACGGCGATCTGGTGTCCATCACCCACCGCGGCGAGCCCGTCCGATTCCGTCTGCCGGCCCGCGGCGTGCACTACGCCGTGGATGCGGCTGCCGCACTCTCCGGCGCCGCCGCGATCCTCGGCCCCGAGTTCCAGCTCGCCACCGCGGCTGAGTCCTTCCACGCGCTCACGCCGGTGTTCGGCCGCGGCGAGGTGACGACCGTCCGCGGTGTCGAGGTCGAGTTCGTCCTCGTCCAGAACCCCGCGAGCTTCCAGCTCAACGTGGACAGCCTGGCGGCCGACACGGAGCAGATCCTGGTGGCCGTCGGAAGCGACGTCCGCGATCCCTCGTACCTCTGGCCGGTCGACACGTCGAGGCTCGGTCGTGTGGCGCTCGTGTCGGGTTCCAAGGCCTGGGAGGCCGCTCTGCAGCTGGGCTACGACGGCGTCGAGATCGACCGCATCGAACCGGACCTCGGCACGGCGTTGGACGCGTTCCTCGCCCTCCCGGCGCCCGCGCACGGTCGGAAGACCGTGATCTTCACCGCCGACTCGATGCGCCGCACCCGCGCGCACCTCGGCCTCGCCTCGAACGATCAGGACGACGCATGACGACCGAGCCGACGATCACCATCGCCGTCCTCCTGCCCTCGAGCTGCAACGTGAACGGCGACGCCGAGAACGGTGCGGTCCTCGCTCGCAGGGCACGCGCGCGTGGCCTCGCCGTCGAGCTCGTCCCGGTCGAATCGGTCGCCGAACTCCCGAGCACGGTCCACGCGGTCGTCCTCGGGTCGTGCGACGACCCGTCGGCGCCACAGGTGCTCGAGGCGCTCCGGCCGTTCCGCGACGCCTTCATCGCCTGGGTGGAGGCCGGCGTGCCCGTCCTCGCGGTCGCCAATGGGTGGAAGCTCCTCTCTCGCCGGCTCGAGCTCGCGCCGGGGAGCTGGGTCGAGGGCCTCGCCATCATCGAGGGCGACGCCCCGTTGCGGCGCGCGCGGGCGAGTGACGACCTCGTCGTCGTGCCGAGCGGCGGCCTCGAGCTCGACGCCCCGGTACTCGTCGGGTACGAGAACCACGGGCGGGACTTCCGAGCCGGGACGGGCGTCGAGTCGATCGGCTCCGTGCAGCACGGACGAGGCAACGGCGACGGTACGGAGGGTGCGCTGGTCGGCCCCTTCGTCGGAACCCACCTGCACGGTCCCGTCCTCGCCAAGAACCCGGAGCTGGCCGATCGGCTGCTCCGTCTGGCGATCACGGTCGCCGCGGGCACCTCGATGCTCGACGAATCACCGGAACTCCACGCTCTCGACGAGATCGCCGCCAACGCCAGAGCGCAGATCGTCTCCGCTCTCGGTTGAGGCCGCGGGCGATCGAGCCCGCGCTGGTCCGTGTCCGAGCTTCCTCGATGACATGACGAAGGGCCCCGGATCTCGGATCCGGGGCCCTTCATCGTGATGCCGGTGGACTAGGCGCGCTGCTCGGTGAAGAGTCGTGCGGACTCGTCGTGCCAGTCGGTCGCGACCTGCGTCAGCTTCTCCTGGTACTTCTTGCCGTGGTGCGCGCAGAACAGCAGCTCACCGCTGTTCATCTGCACGCGGATGTAGGCCTGTGCTCCGCACAGATCGCAACGATCGGCGGCAGTCAGTTGCTGGGCGTCGAGGTCACTCGGCGTGCTCTCGGTAGCAGTCTGTGACATGTGCTCCTCCTGACTCGGGCGGCTACGAAACTCGTAGTACTCATGAAAGCACGCGATTGTCACAACGGGGTCCCATTCCGTGCTCTTTTCGCTGTGCGCGTAGATGATTCGGATCAACCGCGCAGCCGGATGGGTCGACGGCCCGCGACAACGCGCCGTCGAGCGGGTCCGGACGATCGCGCGCCGAGTGTCTCCCTCGGCGTGTCGGCGGCGACGACTACGCTGGGAAGCGTGAGCAGTGACTACTCCGCCAGGCATCTCTCCGTCCTCGAAGGCCTCGAGGCGGTGCGCAAACGACCGGGCATGTACATCGGTTCCACCGACTCGCGTGGTCTCATGCACTGCCTCTGGGAGATCATCGACAACTCCGTCGACGAGGCACTCGGCGGGTACGGCGATCAGATCGAGATCGTCCTTCACGCCGATCAGAGCGTCGAGGTGCGCGACCACGCGCGTGGCATCCCGGTGGACATCGAACCGAAGACCGGCCTCTCCGGCGTCGAGGTCGTCTTCACCAAGCTCCATGCCGGCGGGAAGTTCGGCGGCGGTTCCTACGCCGCGTCCGGCGGGCTGCACGGCGTCGGCGCATCCGTCGTCAACGCCCTGTCCGAGCGGCTCGACGTCGAGGTCGATCGCGGCGGCAAGACCTACGCCATGTCCTTCCACCGCGGTGAGCCGGGGATCTTCGCCGACACGGGGGAGCCGACCCCGGACGCACCGTTCACGCCGTTCGAGAAGCAGAGTGAACTCCGTGTCATCGGCAAGACCAAGCGCGGCGTGACCGGTACCCGGATCCGCTATTGGGCCGACCGCCAGATCTTCACGAAGGGCGCCCAGTTCCAGGCCGAGGAGCTCCTCGGCCGCGCGCGCCAGACCGCCTTCCTCATCAAGGGGCTCGGGATCCACATCCGCGACGAGACCGTCGAGGAACCGACCGAGGCGGTGTTCCGCTACGAGGGCGGGATCTCCGAGTTCGTCGACCACCTCGCGGGAGACACCGCACTCACGGACACCTGGCGCCTCACCGGCAGCGGGACGTTCACCGAGACCGTCCCGGTGCTGTCGCCGTCGGGCACCATGGTCGCCACCGACGTGGAGCGCGAGGCAGAGGTCGACATCGCGCTGCGGTGGGGGACCGGGTACGAGACGGTCATGCGCAGCTTCGTCAACATCATCGCGACGCCGAAGGGCGGCACGCACCAACTCGGATTCGATCAGGGCCTGCTGAAGTTCCTCCGCGCCCAGGTGGAGCAGAACGCCCGCCGGCTCAAGGTCGGCTCGGACAAGCTCGAGAAGGACGACGTCCTCGCGGGCCTCACGGCGGTGCTGACGGTGCGTCTCGCCGAGCCGCAGTTCGAGGGCCAGACGAAGGAGATCCTCGGCACGCCGGCCGTCCGCGCCATCGTCGCCAACGTCGTCACGAAGGAGCTCAAGGAGCGGTTCGCCTCGACCAAGCGCGACGACAAGGCGCAGACCGCGCTCGTGCTCGAGAAGATCGTGTCGGAGATGAAGTCCCGGATCTCCGCGCGGACCCACAAGGAGACGCAACGCCGCAAGAACGCGCTCGAGAACTCGTCACTCCCGGCCAAGCTGGTCGACTGCCGCTCGGGCAACCTCGAGTCCAGCGAACTCTTCATCGTCGAGGGCGACTCGGCACTGGGCACGGCGAAGCTCGCCCGAGACAGCTCCTACCAGGCGCTGCTCCCGATCCGAGGCAAGATCCTCAACGTGCAGAAGGCCTCCGTCTCCGACATGCTGTCGAACGCGGAGTGTGCGTCCATCATCCAGGTCATCGGAGCGGGCTCCGGACGATCGTTCGATCTCGACGCCGCCCGCTACGGCAAGATCATCCTCATGAGCGACGCCGACGTCGACGGCGCCCACATCCGGACGCTCCTGCTCACGCTCTTCTTCCGGTACATGCGGCCGCTGATCGAAGAGGGTCGCGTGTTCGCCGCGGTACCGCCGCTCCACCGCGTCATCGTCATCAACCCCGGCTCCAAGCCGAACGAGACGATCTACACCTACTCCGAAGCCGAACTGCACGCGGTGCTCAGCGACCTCAAGCGCACCGGCAAGAAGCACCAGGAACCGATCCAGCGCTACAAGGGCCTGGGGGAGATGGACGCCGACCAGCTGGCCACGACCACCATGGACCGCCGTCACCGGACGCTGCGCCGTGTCCGGGTCGAGGATGCGGAGTCGGCCGGACGGATCTTCGAACTCCTCATGGGCAACGACGTCGCCCCGCGCAAGGAGTTCATCGTCGACAGCTCCGACCGGCTGTCACGGGAGAGCATCGACGTCTGATCGTCGGTCGTCCACCGAAGAGCAGGACCGACGACGAAGGCCCGGATCGAGCAGTGCGCTCGATCCGGGCCTTCGTCGGTGTGCAGCTCCGGTCAGGACGATTCGTCGCCCGCTACCGCGTCGTCCGTCGCCGGTGCCGCCGGTGCGGTGATCGCGCCGCCGATGAACCCGACGGGGGCATCGAGCGGCGCCCCGGAGGCATCCCGCTTCGCGCCGACCTCCGGGAGCGTCCGCGGTGTCCCGTCCGTACCGACGGCGTGTGCCGGAGCGGCGCCGACCCACGCGACGGCCAGCTGGTCCTCGCCCTTCAGGAAGCGTTGCGATCGGACGCCGCCGGTCGCACGACCCTTGGCGGGGAACTCGGAGAACTCCGACACCTTCGCGCTCCCGGTGTCCGTTCCGGCGAGGGTCAGTGAATTGGTCGCGACCGTCACGACGACGACGTCGTCGGTGGGCAGGACCGCCGTGAACGAGATGACCTTCGCACCGGCTGCCAGGTTGATGCCGGCCATGCCACCAGCGGCCCGCCCCTGCGGACGGACGGACGTCGCGGGGAAACGGAGCAGCTGTGCGTCGGAGGCGACGAAGACGAGTTCCGCGTCGTCGCCGACCTGCGTCGCCCCGACGACGTGGTCGCGCGGCTTGAGCGTGATGACCTCGAAGTCCGGCTTGTTCGGCAGGTCGCCGGGGATGACCCGCTTGACCACGCCGGTCTCGGTTCCCAGCACGATCGGCTGCTCCGAGGTCAGCGAGACGATCGCCAGCACGCGCTCATCGCGGTTCGGGAGCGAGAGGTACTCGCCCATCCGGACTCCGGCCGCGAGCTGGATGGAGGCCGCCGGCACGGCGGGGAGGTCGAGCGGGGTGAACCGGATGACACGACCGAGACTCGTGACTGCACCGAGTTCGGTGCGGCTCGTGGTCTCGACGACGCTCAGGATCGCATCGTGCTTGCTCCGTCGACCGGGTCGTGGTGCGGGCGCGTCCTGCTCGAGGTCGACGCGGAGCGCCCGTCCGGTCGCGCTGAGGTAGACGCGGCACGGGGTGTCGGCGAGCTCGAGGACCGGGGCGCTCTTCCCTCGGCCGGTCGTCGCGACGCTCGGCTTCGCGTTCGTCAGCATGGTCCGGCGCGGTGTGCCGAACTGCTCGGCCGCAGCGGCGAGCTCTGCGGAGACCGCCGCACGGATGAGTCGTTGGCTCCCGAGCAACCGCTCGAGTTCGGCGATCTCCGCCAGCAGCTTGTCGCGCTCGGCCTCGAGCTCGATCCGCGAGAACTTGGTGAGTCGTCGGAGGCGGAGTTCGAGGATGTACTCGGCCTGGAGCTGAGAGAGGTCGAAGACCTCGATGAGCCTCGCGCGGGCCTGTTCGGAGTCGTCGCTCGCGCGGATGACCTGGATGACCTCGTCGATGTCGAGGATGGCGATGAGGAGCCCCTCCACGAGGTGGAGGCGTTCCTTGCGTCTCGCCAAGCGGAACCGGCTCCTGCGGGTGACCACGCTGATGCGGTGGTCGACGTACACCTGCAGCAGGTCCCGGAGGCCGAGCGTCTGCGGGCCACCGTCGACGAGCGCGACGTTGTTGATGCTGAAGGAGTCCTCGAGTGGTGTGTAGCGGTAGAGCTGCTCCAGGACGGCCTCGGGGGAGAATCCGGTCTTGATGCCGATCACGAGGCGGAGCCCGTGGATGCGGTCCGTCAGGTCGGTGACGTCGGAGATGCCGTTGAGCTTCTTGGAGCTGACGCCGTCCTTGATCTTCTCGATGATCTTCTCCGGACCGACCAGGTAGGGCAGTTCGGTGATGACCAGACCGGTCTTCCGCGCGGTGACCGCTTCGACGGAGACCTTGGCGCGGGTCTTGAAGGAGCCGCGACCGGTGGCGTAGGCGTCCTTGATGCCGTCCAGTCCGACGATCGTGCCGCCGGAGGGCAGGTCGGGACCCGGGACGAACTCCATCAGGTCCTCGAGGGTGGCCTGGGGGTGCGCGAGGAGGTGCCGTGCGGCGCCGATCACCTCGACGAGGTTGTGCGGCGCCATGTTGGTCGCCATACCGACCGCGATACCACTGGCGCCGTTCACGAGGAGGTTCGGGAACGCGGCCGGGAGGACCTCGGGCTGCATGAACTGGTTGTCGTAGTTCGGGACGAAGTCGACGACGTCCTCGTCGAGGTCGGCCGTCAGGGCGAGCGCGGCGGCGTCCAGCCGGGCCTCCGTGTACCGCGGCGCGGCGGGCCCGTCGTCGAGCGAGCCGAAGTTCCCGTGCCCGTCGATGAGCGGGACGCGGAGCGTGAAGGGCTGTGCGAGGCGGACGAGGGCGTCGTAGATCGCCGTGTCGCCGTGCGGGTGCAACTTCCCCATCACCTCGCCGACGACGCGGGCCGACTTCACGTGGCCACGATCCGGGCGCAGGCCCATCTCGGTCATCTGGTAGAGGATGCGGCGCTGCACCGGCTTCAGGCCGTCGCGCGCGTCGGGGAGGGCGCGGGCGTAGATGACCGAATAGGCGTACTCCAGGAAGGAGGTCTGCATCTCCGACGAGACATCGATGTCCTCGATGCGCTCGCCACTGGTCTCCGTCGGCGGGGTCTGCTGTTGGCGGGTCATTCCGTGTCTCTGCTGAGGGGAGTCGAGCCGGTGCTCGGCGAGGATGGCGGGGCGTGGTCGTCAGCGCGGTGTGCGAGACTGAGCCCGATGACCACCATGCTACCGACGGTCGATCCGGAGTCACGCAGCCTTGCCGGTGTCCTCCCGGATTGCCTCGCATCCCTGACGGTGGGCGGTGGATCGCTGCCCCGGGCCGACCATGCCGTCGTCGTCCTCGTCGACGGGCTCGGCGCCGCGAACCTCCGTGGAGCAGCCGCCCACGCTCGGTTCCTCGCGCCGCGCCTCGGTCCGCGCTCCACCACGACGTCGGCGTTCCCGTCGACGACCGCGGCCGGGATCGCGACGCTGACCACGGGGGCGTTGCCGGGCCGGCACGGCCTCGTCAGCTACCGAGCACGGGACGTGGCGGGGGACCGGGTCGTGAACCAACTCAGCGGCTGGGACGCCGGCATGGTGCCCGAGAGGTGGCAGCGCCTCCCGACCGTGTTCGAGCGGGCGAGAGCCGAGGGCGTCACGACGACGGTGATCGGTCAGGAGCGGTATCGCAACTCGGGCTTCACCCGGGCCGTGCTCCGAGGGGCGGACTACCGGGCCGGCCGCTCGATGGCGGACCGCCTCGACGCGGCCCGCGAGATCGCGTCCACGGCCGCCGGACCCACACTCAGCTACGTGTACGTCCCCGAGCTCGACCAGGCGGCGCACGAGTACGGGTGGGAGTCGGGACGCTGGACGGCGCTCCTCGAGGAGCTCGACGGCGATCTCAAGCGGTGGTCGTCGCGACTGCCCGCGTCGGCCGGCGCGCTCGTCACCGCCGATCACGGGGTGATCGACGTCGCACCCCATCAGCACGTGCTCTTCGACCAGGTGTCCGAGCTGGTCGCCGGTGTCCGCCACATCGGCGGGGAGCCGCGATGCCTGCACCTCTATCTCGACGCCGACGCGGGTCCAGCGGATCGGGAGCGCCTGGCTGAGGCCTGGCGAGCCGAGGAAGGTGGCCGCGCCTGGATCGCGACACGCGAGCAGGCGGTCGACCACGGCTGGTACGGCGAGGTCGACCCTGAGGTGCTGCCGCGCATCGGCGACGTCATCGTCGCCGCCCGCAAGCGCATCGCCTACTACGATTCACGTCCCGCCGATCAGGGCGCGAGGGGCATGATCGGACAGCACGGATCGCTCACCGACGACGAACGCCGGATACCGCTCCTCGGCCTCGGTCGTTACGAGCCCTGAAGCCCTGACCGATCAGACCGGGTCGTCGTCGGACTTCGCACCGAACACGATCTCGTCCCAGGACGGCATCGACGCTCGGCCGCGGCGCGCCTTGGCCCCGGACGGCGCGGCACCATCGGAGGATTCGGCATCGCCCGCGCGTCGCTGCTGCGCCGCCTCGAACTCACCGGTGTCGAACACCGCCAGCGGCGTCTGCTGATCCGGGACGGCGTGCGGCGCACTGGGGCGCTCGGCAGGTTCGGGTTCGCTGGGAGCGGCCTCCCGCTCGCCACGGCGCTTGCGGAGCGCCTCCAACAGGTCGGCGGTCTGGTTGTGCTGCTCGGGGCTCGACGCCTCACGGTTGATCGCGGCCTGGGTCGCAGCCTTCGAGGACGGTGCACGGCCGAAGCCCGTGTCGGCCGCGAACGGCAACGGCTCGATCGGACGCGTCTCGGCGGGCCGGTCGGTCTCGGTCTGCTGCGGCGTCGACACCCGGTCCAGGGAGAACGCGCCGCTGTCGAAGCGTGAGGTGTCGGGGGAGTCGTCGGTGTCGACCGCACGCAACCGGGGGATCAGCGCGGCCGGCAGGTCGCCCTGACGCGAGAGGGTCGTGGCTTCACTCCCGATGGGCGTGAGGGCGAGCTTCTTCGGCTCGAACGCCCAGCGGGCGTCGTGGTCGACCTGGTCGGCCGTGAAGGACAGCTTGACGATCCAGCCACCCTCGGGTTCCTTCCAGCTCGTCCAACGTTCGTCGGTCGCGCCGAGTTTCTCGAGTCGAGCCCGGATGACGTTCCCGAAGGTGGCCTCGATGTCGTCGGCCGACGTGTCGGTCGTCGGCAGGACGGCGACGCCGAGGGCGGTGCCGACGATGTGCTCGCGCTCCGCCATCACCGGACCCTCGAACCGCTGCACGTACTCCAGCGAGGCACCGGTGACCGCTGCGACGTCCTCGGCGGAGAGCCCGCTGCGGATGTGCGCCTGCACTTCTCTCGGAGAGATCTTGGTGTTGCCACCGATCGGCGCACCGGCCGGCTTCGCCCGCCGCAGGTGGACGTGGAACGAATCGTCGACGATGAGGCGGTATTCCTCCTCGTTCCGATCTGCAACGATCAGAGCGCCGAGCTCCGCTCCGACTACCTTCAATTCCTGCATGATGAATGCCTCTCAGCGTGCCACGTGATTGACCCACGTTCTCACGGATCACGGGCGTATTCGGGGAATACGCCGGGCGTGCCGTCAGTTGCACGGGAAGGTTCCGCACACCCTCCCGAACACGGTTTGCAATTCATGCGGAACTGATGCAAACTGTGCCCGCCGATTGTTCCGACGGCATCGAGAAGTGGATAGGCATGGCAACTGATTACGACGCTCCCCGCAAGACCGACGACGATTCCGAGTCGATCGAGGCCCTGAAGGAGCGCGTTCCAGACAAGCTGTCCGGAGTCGTCGACTCCGAAGACGCTGACAACCCGGGTGACTACAACCTGGGTGGATCCGACCTCTCCGACCTCGACCTCGACGTCGTCGTGCTCCCGCCCCAGGCGGACGAGTTCACCTGCATGGAGTGCTTCCTGGTGAAGCACCGCTCGCAGCTCGACCACGAGGGCAAGTTCGGCCCGATCTGCGCGGAGTGCGCAGCCTGACAGCATCGCCGCGCGAGCGGCAGACAGAACCCCTCCGGATCACGATCCGGAGGGGTTCTGTCGTTGCGGATTCGAGCGGTGACCGGTTCGAGCGGCGGCAGCCTCAGGCGTGCGTGCGCGCGCTGGCGATCGCATCCGCGAGGGCCTGCGGGCGACGGGACGACAGCAGCCAGTACGGCGTCGGATCGGCCGGATCGACGATCTCCACCTTCACGAGGCTGTGCACCCACCCGCGGATCATGAGCCAGGCGCGTGCATCGAGCTTGGTGCGGAGCTGAGCGGTCGCGTCCGTCCCGGTGTACACCACGACCTCACCGATGAACCCGAGCGGGATCGACGCCTTCCCGACCGAGAGGCTCGACTCGGAGACCTGGATCCTCGGCGCCGTCCCGAATGCCAGCGCAAGGCATCCGCCGTACAGCACCACCGCCCCGACGATCCCCGCCGCGAGTGAAACGGGCGCGAGGACGAGCATGGTCGCCGGCACCACGAGGGCGAGGGCGATGATGACCCAGGGGCTGGGCCAGAGGGTTTCACGGTACGGCTGCATGTCTGCCTTGTCTCAGAGAACTGCACTACCCTCGATTCGTGACCGAAAGCGTTGACGTACTCATTATCGCGCCGGATCTGCCCGGCTATGCACACCCCGGCGATGCGGGTGCGGATCTCGTGTCCGCCGAGCACGTCGTGCTCGAACCGGGTGAGCGCGCCCTCGTCGGCACCGGCGTCTCGATCGCCCTGCCCGACGGCCATGCCGCATTCGTCGTGCCGCGAAGCGGCCTCGCGGCGAAACACGGCATCACCGTCGTCAACTCGCCCGGCACGGTCGACGCCGGATATCGCGGCGAGATCAAGGTCACGCTCCTCAACACCGACCGTCACACCTCCTTCACCGTCGAGCCGGGCGACCGCATCGCCCAGCTCATCGTGATGCCGGTGTCCCGGGCCAACTTCATCCCGGTGGAGCGATTGCCAGGCAGTGCTCGAGGAGCCGGAGGCTTCGGTTCGACCGGCGTCGGCTCGCTCGCCGTGTCACCGGCCGCCACCGACCCAACCATCAGCACCGACGGTGCCGCGCAGACAGGAACCCTCGCATGAGCGAACTCGAAGACCTCCCCGACCTCGACCTCGACGCGGAGCTGCCCGACGACGCGAAGTCCGCACCCGAGGACCGCGAGACCGCCGGCCCGTTCGACGAGAGCGAGGCCAACCCCGTCCGCCCCTACATCGACCTCGGTGGCGTCAAGGTGCTGCCGCGGGAAGGTCTGAACCTCCGCCTCGAGGTGGAGGAGGCGACGAAGCGCGTCGTCGCGGTCGGCCTCGACTACGCCGGTTCCACCCTGCAGGTCCAGCCGTTCGCCGCCCCGCGGTCGACCGGCCTGTGGAACGAGACCCGCGCGCAGATCGCCGAGCAGATCGCCCAGCAGGGCGGCACCGTGACCGAGCGCGAAGGCGAGTTCGGCCCGGAGCTCGTCGCCGAGGTGCCGACCGGTGGTGCCGCAGGCACCGACGCGACCCACCTGGCACGCTTCATCGGCGTCGACGGTCCGCGCTGGTTCCTCCGCGGCGTCGTCGCGGGGGAGGGCGCGTCGAAGCCGGACGCCGCAGCGCTCGTGGACGACCTCTTCCGCAGCCTCGTCGTCGTCCGGGGCAACTCGCCCATGCCGCCGCGCGACCTCATCCCGCTGCGCATGCCGACGGCCACGAGCGCGTAGTCGATGACGGACGCACGAGAACCGGAGCCCCGCGGAGTCGACCCGGTCGAACGCCGTGACGCGTCGGGTTCAGCTGACGCCACGGGTGATGCGGATCGGCAGCGGCTCGGTGAGTCGATGTCCGCCGCGTTCGGTGCCGCCGCACGCAAGTCCGGTCTGGGCGCGATGGCCGAGGGTGACGCCCCCACCGGCAGGGCACTGCTGCTCGCCATGGGCGGTGTGCGCGGCATCGTCGAGGCGATCCTTCCCGGACTCCTGTTCCTCGTCGTCTACACGCTGACCCTCGACCTGGTCCCGTCGATCATCGCTCCGGTCGCACTCGGGGTCCTCTTCTCCGTGGCACGCCTCGTGCAGCGGCAGCCGGTCACGCAGGCCGTCGGCGGCCTCCTCGGCATCGCACTCTCAGCGGCCCTGGCTCTCCTGTCCGGGCGCGCGGAGGACTTCTACGTCGTCGGGTTCTGGACCAACGGCGCCTACGCCGTGGCCCTCCTCGTCTCGGTGCTCGTCGGGTGGCCCGTCGTCGGGCTCGTCGCCGGCTACCTCATGGGCAGCGGCACGAGCTGGCGGTCCCACCCCGGACAACGACGCGCCATGCGGTGGCTGACGCTGGTGTGGGTTGCCATGTTCGCCGCACGACTCCTGGTGCAGCTGCCCCTCTACTTCAGCGGGAACGTCGAACTCCTCGGCACGCTCCGGCTCCTCATGGGCATCCCGCTCTACGCGCCACTGCTCGTCCTCAGCTGGCTCGTCGTCCGCGCCGTGTTCCCGAAGACGCCGCAGGCATCCACCGAGTGATCCGCCGAGAGCCCGGCCCGACGCGTCAGTGCGTCTCGGGCCGGGCTCTCGTCATGTCGGAAGGACCCGATCCTCGATGCTAGAATTGTCTCGATATCAAGATAGATGAGCGATGCCGAGATGACACGACGCGCCCGAGCCTGTAGTTAGGCAAGCCTTGCTAGCCGCGGAGCACCCGCCAGCAGCAAGATTGGTCGGAACGCACGTGAGTGAGCACTCGCCGCCGCCAACGAAGGAGAAGACGATATGTCCACCGTGAACAGCTTCGGGGCGAAAGACACCCTGACTGTCGGGACGACCGACTACGAGATCTATCGCATCGACACGGTGGAGGGTCACGAGAAGCTGCCGTTCAGCCTCAAGGTGCTCCTCGAGAACCTGCTGCGCACCGAGGACGGTGCCAACATCACCGAGGCGCACATCCGCGCGATCGGCGACTGGGTTCCGACCGCGGACCCCGACACCGAGATCCAGTTCACCCCGGCTCGGGTCGTCATGCAGGACTTCACCGGCGTGCCGTGCATCGTCGACCTCGCCACCATGCGCGAAGCGGTCGAGGCACTCGGCGGTTCCGCCGACAAGATCAACCCGCTCGCCCCGGCCGAGATGGTCATCGACCACTCGGTCATCGCCGACCTCTTCGGCAGCGAGAACGCGCTCGAGCGCAACGTCGAACTCGAGTACGAGCGCAACGGCGAGCGGTACCAGTTCCTCCGCTGGGGTCAGACGGCGTTCGACGACTTCAAGGTCGTTCCGCCGGGAACCGGCATCGTGCACCAGGTCAACATCGAGTACCTCGCTCGCGTCACCATGACGCGCGAGGTCGGCGGCGTCCTGCGCGCCTACCCCGACACCTGTGTCGGCACCGACTCGCACACGACCATGGTCAACGGCCTGGGCGTGCTCGGCTGGGGCGTCGGCGGCATCGAGGCGGAGGCCGCCATGCTCGGCCAGCCCGTCTCCATGCTCATCCCGAAGGTCGTCGGCTTCAAGCTGAACGGCTCCATCCCGACGGGCGTCACGGCGACGGACGTCGTCCTCACCATCACCCAGATGCTCCGCAAGCACGGGGTCGTCGGCAAGTTCGTCGAGTTCTACGGAGCAGGCGTCGCCGAGGTACCGCTCGCGAACCGCGCCACCATCGGCAACATGAGCCCCGAGTTCGGCTCGACGGCCGCCATGTTCCCGATCGACGACGTCACGCTCGATTACCTGCGCCTCACCGGCCGCAGCGAGGAGCAGATCGCACTGGTCGAGGCCTACGCCAAGACCCAGAAGCTCTGGCATGACGCGGACGTCGAGCCGGTCTTCAGCGAGTACCTCGAACTCGACCTCGCCACCGTCGTGCCGTCGATCGCCGGCCCGAAGCGCCCGCAGGACCGCATCGAGCTGAGCGACGCCAAGTCGCAGTTCGAGCGGGACCTCGTCGACTACGCCACGGTCGAGCACGACATCGTCGACCTCGTCGGCGCCGGTTCCTTCCCCGCCTCCGACCCGGCCGGCACCACGCCGCAGGACGAGGACGAGAACAACCACCACCACCACACGCACCGCAGCCACGCTCCGGCGTCCCTCTCGAAGCCGACCCAGGTCACCCTCGAGGAGAACGGGGTCGACTTCACCCTCGATCACGGCGCCGTCGCTATCGCCGCGATCACCTCGTGCACCAACACCTCGAACCCGTCGGTCATGCTGGCCGCGGGCCTCCTCGCCCGGAACGCGAGCAAGAAGGGCCTGAAGGCGAAGCCGTGGGTCAAGACCACGCTCGCTCCGGGTTCCAAGGTCGTCACCGACTACTACGCGAAGGCCGGTCTCACCGAGTACCTCGAAGACCTCGGCTTCTACACGGTCGGCTACGGCTGCACGACCTGCATCGGCAACTCCGGTCCGCTGCTCGACGAGATCTCGACCGCAGTCCAGGACAACGACCTCGCCGTCACCGCCGTCCTCTCGGGCAACCGCAACTTCGAGGGCCGGATCAACCCGGACGTCAAGATGAACTACCTGGCGAGCCCGCCGCTCGTCATCGCCTACGCCCTCGCGGGGTCGATGAACTTCGACTTCGAGGTCGACGCCCTGGGTGTCGACGCCGACGGCAACGACATCTTCCTGAAGGACATCTGGCCCGACGCGGCGGAGGTCCAGGACACGATCGACACCTCCATCAACAAGGAGATGTTCGACCACGAGTACAGCGGCGTCTTCGACGGCGACGAGCGCTGGCGTTCGCTCCAGACCCCCGAGGGCTCGACCTTCGAGTGGGACGAGGAGTCGACGTACGTGCGGAAGCCCCCGTACTTCGACGGCATGACCATGGAGACGACCCCCGTCTCCGACATCGTCGGTGCCCGCGTCCTCGCGAAGCTCGGCGACTCGGTCACGACCGACCACATCAGCCCGGCCGGCAACATCAAGGCCGACTCGCCCGCAGGCCGATACCTCGACGAACACGGCGTCGGTCGGAAGGACTACAACTCCTACGGCTCGCGCCGCGGCAACCACGAGGTCATGATCCGCGGCACGTTCGCGAACATCCGCCTGAAGAACCAGCTGCTCGACGGCGTGGAGGGCGGCTACACCCGCGACTTCACGCAGCCCGACGCACCGCAGTCCTTCATCTACGACGCGTCGCAGAACTACCAGGCCGAGGGCACGCCCCTCGTCATCTTCGGTGGCAAGGAGTACGGTTCCGGTTCCTCCCGCGACTGGGCGGCCAAGGGCACGAGCCTCCTCGGTGTCAAGGCGGTCATCACCGAGAGCTTCGAGCGCATCCACCGCTCGAACCTCATCGGCATGGGCGTCGTCCCGCTGCAGTTCCCGGAAGGCGAGAGCTGGGCCTCCCTGGGACTCGACGGCACGGAGATCGTGTCGATCGCCGGTCTCGAGGAGCTCAACAACGGCACCACGCCGAAGACGGTCCGCGTGAGCGCCGTCCCGAGCGAGCACTCGGCTCCCGGCAAGGAGCCGGTCGAGTTCGACGCGGTCGTCCGCATCGACACGCCAGGTGAAGCCGACTACTACCGCAACGGCGGCATCCTGCAGTACGTGCTCCGCAGCCTCGTCTGACGACGAGGCTCTACCACCAGGCCGGTCCCGACAGCAACCGTCGGGGCCGGCCTGCGGCGTTCGCCGCCCACCCCGCCCACGACGCGTACACTCGAAAGACGGGCTCCGAGCGATCGGTCGGCCCACGGTGGAGGGACGACAGCGTGACAGTGCTCGATCAGGTGAACGGACCCCGGGATCTCGACGGCCTCTCCGAGGCGGAGCTCGTCGAACTCGCCGGCGACATCCGCGCCTTCCTCATCGCGAACGTCTCGAAGACCGGCGGACACCTCGGTCCGAACCTCGGCGTCGTCGAGCTCACGATCGCGATGCACCGGGTGTTCGACTCCCCGACGGATCCGATGGTGTTCGACACCGGTCACCAGTCCTACGTCCACAAACTCCTGACCGGCCGTCAGGAGTTCTCCGGGCTGCGGACCCGCGGCGGCCTCGCCGGCTACCCGCAGCGTTCCGAATCCGAGCACGACATCGTCGAGAGCTCGCACGCCTCGAGCTCGCTCAGCTGGGCGGACGGCATCTCCCGCGCCTTCCAGATGACCGGGCAGGACGAGCGCCATGTGGTCGCGGTCGTCGGCGACGGCGCGCTGACGGGCGGCATGACGTGGGAGGCGCTCAACAACATCAGCGACGACAACACCCGCCGGCTCGTCATCATCGTCAACGACAACGGCCGGTCCTACGCGCCGACCATCGGCGGTATGGCGCGGTTCCTGAGCGGCGTGCGGACCCGCCGGAGCTATCGCGACCTGCGCGAGCGCAGCCAGCGGGCCTTCAACCTCCTCGGCGGTCCGGGACGCGCGCTCTATCGGGGTGTCCGCGGAGGCGCCCACGGGTTCCTCTCCCGTCTCACGAACAACGAGGCGCTCTACTCCAACCTCGACATCAAGTACATCGGGCCGGTCGACGGACACGACATTCACGCGATGGAGGAGGCCCTGACCCAGGCGAAGCACTACGGCGCACCGGTGATCGTCCACGCGATCACCGAGAAGGGTCGTGGCTTCCAGCCGGCACGGGACGACGACGCCGATCAGTTCCACGCCGTCGGGGTGATCGACCCCGAGACCGGGGAGCCCGTCGGGGCGGCCTCCCGCCCGTCCTGGACGGCCGTGTTCAGCGAGGAGATGCTCGCGGTGGCCGAGGCCGACGACCGCGTCGTCGCCATCACCGCCGCCATGCTGCGACCGGTCGGGCTCCACGCCTTCGCCGAACGCTTCCCCGAGCGCGTGCACGACGTCGGCATCGCCGAGCAGCACGCCTTCACCTCGGCGGCCGGGCTCGCCTTCGGTGGACTGCACCCGGTGGTGGCCGTGTACGCGACGTTCGTGAACCGTGCCTTCGATCAACTGCTCATGGACGTCGCGCTGCACCGTGCGGGAGTCACGGTCGTCCTCGACCGCGCCGGCGTGACCGGCCCCGACGGACCGAGCCACCACGGCATCTGGGACCTCGCGATCCTGCAGGTCGTCCCGGGTATCCGGATCGCGGCACCGCGTGATGGCGAGCGGCTGCGCGAGGAACTGCGTGAGGCCGTGTCGATCGACGACGCCCCGACCGTCATCCGGTTCCCGAAGGGCAGCGCCCCCGCCGAGCTCCCGGCCGTCGAGCGTCTCCACGACGGCGTCGACGTCCTCCGGACGGCCGAGCAGCCGGACGTCCTCATCGTCGCCGTCGGCCCGATGGCGCCCATCGCGATCGATGTGGCGGACCGACTCGCCCAGCAGGGCATCGGCGCGACCGTCGTCGACCCCCGCTGGGTGGTCCCCGTCGCCGAATCGCTCGTCGAGCTCGCCGCGGCGCACCGGCTCGTGATCACGATCGAGGACGGCATCCGCGTCGGAGGCATCGGTACCCGCATCAGGCAGACCCTCCGCGAGGCCGGCGTCGACACGGCCGTCGACGAGCTCGGCGTGCCGGACGAGTTCATCGATCACGCGTCCCGCGAGCAGATCCTCGAGGACGCGGGCCTCACGGCGCAGCAGATCGCCCGCGACGTCGTGGCACAGGTCCTCGGTAGCCGGATCCCCGTGGCCCGCCCGCTGCCTGACGACCGCGTCGAGCAGGACACGTCTTCGGAGCGGAGCACGACGAGGCCGCACGGCGCCTGACCGCGGGCTGTGGCGCGCTTGACTTCGAGTGCGCTCGAAGTCGTATCGTGTGGACATGACCACTCTTCACGAGGGCTACGCCATCTCCGACGTCGCCGAACGAACCGGGCTGAGCGTCCACACGCTCCGGTACTACGAGCGCGCAGGGCTCATGCCACGTCCGATCGGCCGCAGCTCATCGACGCACCGCCGCTACAGCGAGGGCGACGTGTCCTGGGTCGTGTTCCTGACGAGACTCCGATCGACGGGCATGCCGATCGCGACGCTCCGCGAGTACACGGAATTGGCGCAGCGTGGCGACGACACCGCCGAGGCGAGGCTTGAGCTGCTGCTGCGGCATCGGATCTCGTTCCTGGCCCGCCTCGAGGAGATGCAGCAGTCGCTGGAGGTCATCGATCGCAAGATCGAACTCTACACAGAACAGGTGGCAACACGATGAAGCACATCACACTCGGCACGGCGGGACCAGACATCGCCCGGATCGGCCTCGGCTGCATGGGGATGTCGGCGTTCTACACCGGTGCCGCCCTCGACGATGCGGCGTCGACCGCGACGATCCATCGTGCCCTGGACCTCGGCGTCACCTTCTTCGACACCGCCGAGATGTACGGTCCCTACCTCAACGAGGAACTGCTCGGAGCTGCACTCGGATCACGCCGGGACGAGGTGACCCTCGCGACCAAGTTCGGGACGATCCGCAATTCCAGTGACGGACAGTTCGGCGCCGACGGCAGCGCCGCGAACGTGCGCCTGTCGATCGAGGGATCGCTGCGCCGGCTCGGGACCGACGTCGTGGACCTCTACTACCTCCACCGCGTGGATCCGGGCGTGCCCATCGAGGAGACGGTGGGTGCACTCTCGGAGCTCGTCACCGAGGGCAAGATCCGGTACATCGGTCTGTCGGAGGCGGCTCCGGACACGATCCGGCGTGCACACGCCGTGCACCCGATCACGGCTCTGCAGACGGAGTACTCGCTCTGGAGCCGCGACCCCGAGGCGGAGATCCTGCCGACCGTCCGTGAGTTGGGCATCGGTTTCGTCCCGTACTCGCCGCTCGGTCGCGGGTTCCTCACCGGCACGATCCGATCGCTCGACGTGCTCGACGAAACCGACTTCCGTCGTGCCAACCCACGCTTCACGGGGCACAACCTCGCTGCGAACATCGCGATCGTCGAAGAGGTCGACCGGATCGCCGCGTCCCTCGAAGCGACACCGGCCCAGGTGGCGCTCGCCTGGTTGCTGGCTCAGGGTGACGACATCGCACCGATCCCCGGCACGAAGCGGATCCCGTACCTCGAGGAGAACCTCGGCGCCGACGAGCTCTCCCTGTCGACCGATGCGCTCGCTCGACTCGACGCACTCCGTCTCCCGGCCGGCGACCGGTATCCGGACATGAGCACCGTCAACCGCTGAGCTCCGGCATGCGCTGAGGGCCGGCGTCGCTCGAGGCACAACGACGAGAGCGGGGTGCCGTCCACCGATGGTGGAGGACACCCCGCTCTCGCGACATCGCGCGGACTACGCCTGGACGCCCCGGATGGGCGGGTGGTGGAAGGTGTCGCCGAAGGCACGCTCGCTCGCACCGACACGGTCCAGGTACGGCGTCGCTCCGCCGTCCTGGAACGGCCAACCCGCACCGAGGATGAGTCCGAGGTCGATGTCCTGGGCGGCTGAGACGACGCCCTCGTCCAACATGAGCTTGATCTCCGACGCGAGGCCGTCCTCGACCCGTCGCAGGATCTCGTGCTCGGTGAGCGGGCTGTCGCCCGTGACGAGCACCTTCTGAGCCTGCTTCGTGAAGCCGGTCACCTTGCCGCCCTTGTCCTTCTCGACGACCGAGTCCAGGCCTGCGAGCCGGTGGAGGTTCTCCGACGCGAAGAACCGGTCGGGGAACTTCCCGACCATCGTGTCCTGCACGTGCGCGGCGACCTTCCAACCGACGAGGTCGATGAGCTGGAAGGGCGTCATCGGCAGCCCGATGGGCGCGAAGGCACGTTCGACCGTCAGCAGCGGGGTGCCGGCGTCCAGGGCGTGCGCCGCCTCACCCATGACCTTCGCCAGGAGTCGGTTGACGATGAAGCCGGGAGCGTCGGCGGTGAGGATGGCGCTCTTCTTCAGCTTCGCCGCGGTGGCGAAGGCCGTCGCGAGCGTCTCGTCGTCCGTCTGAGGTGTGCGGACGACCTCGAGCAACGGCATGACGGCGACCGGGTTGAAGAAGTGGAAGCCGACGAGCCGCTCGGGGTGCGCGAGCTTCGCCCCGATCTCCTCGACGGAGAGCGAGGACGTGTTCGTCGCGAGGACCGCCTGCTCCGAGACGTACTGCTCGACCTCGGCGAAGACGCTCTGCTTGACGCCGACCTCTTCGAAGACGGCCTCGATGACCCAGTCGCAGTCCGCGAAGTCGGCCTTGTCCGTGGTTCCGGACAGGAGCGCCTTCAGACGGTTCGACTCGTCGGGGGAGATGCGGCCCTTCCCGCGGAGCGTGTCGATCTCGCCGTGGATCCGGGCGACGCCGGCGTCGACGTGGCCCTGGTCGAGGTCGGTGATGACCACCGGCACCTGGAGTCGCCGGAGGAAGAGCAGTGCGAACTGGCTCGCCATGAGCCCGGCACCGATGATGCCGACCTTCGTGACCCGCCGGGCGAGCTGCTTGTCGGGCGCTCCTGCCGGGCGCTTGGCGCGCTTCTGCACGAGGTCGAACGCGTACATGCTGGCTTGGAACTGGTCGCCGACGATGAGCTCGGACAGCGCCCGGTCCTCTCGCTCGAATCCCTGCGCTTTCGTGCCGCTGCGGGCGGCCTCGAGCAGGTCGAGGGCCGCGTAGGGCGACTTCGCGACGGTGCCGATCTTGCTCTCGAGCATCTTGCGGGCGGTGCTGATGGCGAGCGGCCACTTGATCGTCCGCTCCACCTTGCCCGGCACGTTCTTGCGCTGCACGGTCACCGTGCCACCGAGCACCCCGTCGGCCCACCGCAAGGAGTCCTCGAGGAAGTTGGCGGCGGGGAACATGACGTCGGCGATGCCGTAGGCGAGCGCGTCCTGCGCCTTGAGCATCCGGTTGTTCTTGAGCGGGTTGGAGATGACGACGTTGAGCGCGTTCTCGATGCCGATCAGGTTCGGGAGCAGGTAGGCGCCGCCCCAGCCCGGGATGAGTCCGAGGAACACCTCGGGGAGCGCGATCGCGGGCGCCGAGGCGTCGACGGTCCGGTAGTTCGCGTTGAGGCCGATCTCGAGTCCGCCACCGAGCGCGAGTCCGTTGATGAAGACGAAGGTCGGGACACCGAGGTCCTCGAGCTTGCCGAAGACATGGTGGCCGAGCTGCGCGAGCTTGGTCGCGACCTCACGGGACGGGATGTCGCCGACCTTGCTCAGATCGGCGCCGGCCGCCAGGATGAACGGCTTGCCCGTGATGGCGACGCCGTCGATCTCGCCCGATGCGGCACGGGTCCGTTGCGCCTCGAGGACGCCGTCGAGCTCGAGCAGCGTGACCGGGCCGAGCGTGTTCGGCCGGGTGTGGTCGCGTCCGTTGTCGAGGGTGATGAGCGCGATCGTGCGTCCGCTCGCCAGGCGCACGTCCTTGACGAAGGAGCGCGTCACGACCTCGTCGTCGCCGCTGATCGCGACGAGCTCCGAGAAGTCGATGGTCGTGTAGTCGGTCATCTACTTGCGTCCCTTCTTGCCGGTGAAGTACGGGTTCTCCCAGATCACGGTGCCGCCCTGGCCGAGGCCGACGCACATCGCCGTGAGGCCGTAGCGCACCTCGGGGTGCTCGGCGAACTGCGCCGCGAGCTGGATCATGAGTCGGACGCCGGAGGCTGCGAGCGGGTGCCCGACCGCGATCGCGCCACCCCACGGGTTCACCCGCGGGTCCTCGTCGTCGATGCCGAAGTGGTCGAGGAATGAGAGCACCTGGACGGCGAAGGCCTCGTTCAGTTCGAACAGACCGATGTCCTCGATCGACAGACCGGCCTTCCGCAGCGCCTTCTCCGTGGAGGGGACGGGACCGATGCCCATGATCTCGGGCTCGACGCCCGCGAACGCGAAGCTGACGAGGCGCATCTTCGGCGTGAGACCGAGCTCCTTCGCCGTCGAGGCGCTGGCGAGCAGACTCACCGTGGCGCCGTCGGTCAGCGGCGAGGCGTTGCCTGCGGTGACACGGCCGTGGGGCCGGAACGGCGTCTTCAGTCCGGCGAGCCCCTCCATCGTGGTCTCGGGCCGGAGTCCTTCGTCGCCGGTGGCGAGTCCCCATCCACTGTCGCTCCGGAGCGCGACCGGGACGAGGTCGGGCTGGATCCGCCCGGCTTCGTAGGCGGCCGCGACCTTCTGCTGGCTGCGCATGCCGAAGCGGTCGGAGCGTTCCTTCGTGAGCTGCGGGAACCGGTCGTGGATGCGCTCGGCCGTCTTGCCCATGTTGAGCGCGTCCTCACTGACGAGGCGCTCGGCGAGGAACCGCGGATTCGGGTCGGCGTCCAGCCCCATGGGGTGACGCCCCATGTGCTCGACGCCACCGGCGAGGACGAGGTCGTAGGCACCGAATGCGATGCCGCTGCCGAGCGTCGTGACCGAGGTCATCGCTCCGGCGCACATGCGGTCGATCGCGAATCCGGGGACGGACTTCGGGAGGCCGGCGAGCAGCGCGGCGGTGCGGCCGAGCGTGAGCCCCTGGTCGCCCTGCTGGGTCGTCGCCGCGATGGCGACCTCGTCGATGCGGTCGAGCGGCAGACCGGGATGACGTTCGAGCAGTCCGATGATCGCCTTGACGATCAGGTCGTCAGCCCGGGTGTTCCAGTACATGCCCTTTTCGCCGGCTCGTCCGAACGGTGTCCGGACTCCATCAACGAATACGACGTCGGCTTGTTCGGCCACGTTGCCTCCTCATTCTCGGGGTACGCCCCGATCCTAGGCGGCGGACACGGGTGGACACCCGGGTGCAGCGCTTCCTACGAAGCGTCCGGGTCAGGCTCCACCGGGGATTGGGCCGACTCGACAAAGGCGTCGGTGATCGCCCGGGCGGTCGCGTCGATCTGCCAGGGGCGTGCCTCGTGCTCGGCGAGTGCTGCGGCGACCGTCTCGACGGTGAGTGGTTCGGGCGGCGTCCAGGCCAGTCGGCGCAGCGTCTCCGGCGTGAGCAGGTTCTCCACCGGCATCGTCAGGAACTCCGCCGTCGCGAGGATCTTCGTCCGAGCCGCGGTGTACCTGGCGTGCGCGTCGGGATTCTTGTCGGACCAGCTGCGTGGCGGTGGCAGCGTATCGCTCGCCGGTCGGGCACCGGGGAGGTCCTCGGTGGTCTGGCCGGTGTGGATCGCGTTCCACCAGAGGTCGAGTTCGGTGCGGCTCGCGCGCCCACGGAAGTCCGAAAGGGCTGCGAGGTCGCGCTTCGAGCTGGGGTTGGCCTTCGCGGCCGCGGTGATCGAGGCGTCGGGGATGAGCCGCCCGGGGGCGGTGTCGCGGCGCTGCGCGAGTTCGTCACGCGCGATCCAGAGCTCACGAGCGACGGCGAGGTTGCGTTGTCCGCGCACGGCGTGGAGTCCGGAGAGGCGGCGCCAGGGCTCGGCGCGGGGTGCCTTCGCCTCCCGGGCCAGCGTCGCCTGGAACTCCTGGCGCGCGATGTCGCTCTTCCCGGCATCCTCGATGCGGGCTGCCAGCTCCTCCGCGGCGTCGACGAGCAGCTCGACGTCGAGCGCCGCGTATTCGAGCCAGGAGGCGGGGAGCGGGCGGGTCGACCAGTCGGCGGCGGAGTGCTCCTTCGCCAGATGGATGCCCAACAGTTCCTCGACCACGGCACCCAGCCCGACACGCGGCAGCCCGAGCAGACGGGCGCCCAGTTCGGTGTCGAAGAGCTCGCTCGGGTCGACGCCCACCTCGCGGAGGCAGGCGAGGTCCTGGCTGGCCGCGTGCAGGATCGAGCGTTCACCCTGGATCAGGGCACCGAGTTCGGCCATGGAGCCGATCGCGGGCGGGTCGTAGAGGAAGACCCCGGCACCGCGACGGTAGACCTGGATCAGATAGGCCCGCTGCGAGTACCGGTAGCCCGACGCGCGTTCGGCGTCGAGTGCGAACGGTCCGTGACCCGCGGCAAGCACCTCGAGTGAGGCGAGGTAGGCCTCGCGGGTGTCGGTGACGACCCGTGGTGCGGTGGGCGCGGGTGGGGGGAGGAGCGGTGCTGATTCCGGCGCCGCGTCACTCACGGTGAGCTCGTTTGACGGACAACAGGGAGACCCCTTCGGTGGTCGGAGGCAAGCCGGCGAGCATGCACAGCAGCTCTCCCCATCCTTCCACGTGCGCCGCGACGTCGCTCTCCAGCGGTGTCCACGACGCTCGGAGCTCGATCTGTGCGCCGTCGCCCTGCCAGGCGAGCTCCCCGAAACCACTCGAGATGATCTTCGTCGCGGTACCGGACGCCGCCTGGTACGAGGCGCCGCGGGTGTCGAGGGCGTCCACGAGCCAGGACCAGGCGACCTCGGCGAGGAACGGGTCGAGTCCGATCTCGGTCTCCAGGGGGGCCTGGGCGAAGCAGACGACGCGGAAGCGTCCACCCCAGGCGTCAGAGCCGTCCGGGTCGTAGAGGAGCACGAAGCGCCCCGTACCGAGGTCGGAGTCGGCATCGTGGCGACTCGGTGAGACGTCGGCCGCGAGGGCGATGGCGAACGGCGCGAGATTGCTCGGCGCGGGGATCTCCGTGACTCTCAGATCGGGCCGGACGGCTGCAGCGCGAACAGCGTCCACCGCTCGGGCGAACTCTTCGGGAACCTTTGCCGTCGTCGGACTCTCTACCACGAGTGAAGACTAGAGTTACATCCCGATGAATGGGCAGAGGCACGCCGGGCGGAGACGCGGACCCGGGTCGCAGGCAGGCGGTCGAGGAGTGGCGGGCACCGGCATCCGGCGGCGGGGTTCGGCGACGGATGCGATCGTCATCGCCGGTGGAGCCGCCGCCGCCGTCGGCGCCCTCGGACTCGCCGTCGTCGCGACCATCGCCCGCAAGGTGGTGGTCCCGGCTCGGGACCGCCCGAGTGAGGCGCGCATCGTCGGCTTGGACCGTGCCGGCGGGACGGTCGAACTCGTCGCGTCCCCGGACACGATCGTCCCCGGCCGCTACGGCAGCTGGGTGACGAGAAGGGCCGCCTACGTGCAGCTGGGCGACATCCTCGAGAGGCGGCAGCACACCGTGGTCCGGACGCTCCTCGGCGGCGACGTCGACGCACTCCGCGTCGGCCAGGAGGCCGAGTTCAGCGGGTGGTTCTTCCGCCGCCCGGAGGAACTGGGCCTCGCCCACGAGGACGTGCTCGTCCCGACCCCGCTCGGGCCGGCGCCGGCGTGGGCGATCCACCCGGAGGACGGACCGTCCACCCGCTGGGCCGTCCTGGTGCACGGCCGGGGGACCACGCGATCCGAAGCGCTCCGAGCGGTGCCGAGCTTCCGCAACGCCGGGTACTCGTGCCTGCTCGTCTCCTACCGCAACGACGGCGACGCTCCGCCCGCGCTGGACTTCCGCTACGCGCTCGGCGACGAGGAATGGCGCGACGTGGACGCCGCGATCGGCTGGGTGCGGGAACAGGGCGCCGCCGACGTCGTGCTCATGGGCTGGTCCATGGGCGGAGCGATCGTGCTCCAGGCCTCACGGCGGACGACGCACCCCGAACTCCTCCGCGCCGTCGCGCTCGATTCGCCGGTCATCGACTGGGTGGACGTCCTGCAGCACCAGGCCCGCGAGAACCGGATCCCGAGCGTCGTTGGTCGGGTCGCCCTGCTCGCCATCAGCCGCCGGTGGGGACGCCTCCTGACCGGGCAGGCGACGAGCATCGATCTCGGTCGGCTCGACTACGTCGCCAACGCCGCCGACCTCGCACTGCCGATCCTGCTGATGCACAGTGACGACGACGGTTACGTCCCGGCAGGGCCGTCGCGGGCGCTCGCCCTCGCACGACCGGACATCGTGACGTTCGTCCCGTTCACCGTCGCCCGTCACACGAAGCTCTGGAACTACGACCCGGAGCGTTGGACCGCCGCGGTCTCGGACTGGCTCGACGAGCTCGTGCCGCTACCGCCCGGGCACTGACCGACGGGCCGACGACTCAGGCGAGTTCGCGGAGGCGGCGCTTCGTCCTGCCGAGCAGCGCCGACATCCCACGCAGTCGCAGTGGCGACACCGCCCGGGAGAGTCCGATCATCTGCGGGAAGTCGTCGGGGACCGCGAGGACCTCGTCGACGGTGAGTCCGGCGAGCCCCTGGACGAGGATGCTCGCGAACCCGCGAGTGGTCGGCGCTTCCTCGGGAGCCGTGGCGAACAGGTGCACGATGCCGTCCTCGTCGACCTCGACGAAGAAGAACACGGGCGCCTGGCACTCGAGCACCCGCTCCATGAGATCGGGGTGGTCGCGGTACCGCTCCGGGAGGTCCGGCAGCTCGTCGCTGAATTCGAGGAGCAGCTGCAGCCGTGAGCGTTCCTCGACGGCGAGGAACTCATCTCGGATCTCGGCGAGGTTCGGGGCGAGGAGGGAATCGGTCATGGTCACTCCAGTATCGCAGCCGGGAACAGCGGACCGCCCTCCCGCACCGTGCAGCCGTGCGGCAGGGCGGTGGGTGGACGGGTCAGCGCGTCGGTGCGTCGCCCGGCTCGGCGCCCTGCACGATCGGCACGCGCACGGCGCTGCCCCATTCCGTCCAGGAGCCGTCGTAGTTGCGGACGTTGTCGAACCCGAGCAGGTGCTGCAGGACGAACCACGTGTGACTCGACCGCTCGCCGATGCGGCAGTAGGCGATCACCTCGTCGCCCTCGGCGAGGCCCGCGCCGTCGCGGTAGATCGCGTCCAGCTCCTCGGCCGGCCGGAAGGTGCCGTCCTCGGCGACCGCCTTGCCCCACGGGACGCTCTGCGCACTCGGGATGTGACCGGCGCGGAGCGCACCCTCTTCGGGGTAGGCGGGGGCCGTGGTGCGTTCACCGCTGTACTCCTCGGGGGAGCGGACGTCGATGAGCGGCTTGCCGAGGTGGGCGAGCACATCGTCCTTGTAGGCGCGGAGGGCCGTGTCGTCGCGCTCCACCACGGGGTACTCGACGGCGTCGCGCTCCGTGGCGTCGCGGGTGATCGCCCGACCGTCAGCGATCCACTTGTCGCGTCCACCGTCGAGCAGTCGGACGTCCTCGTGTCCGAAGAGGCTGAAGACCCACAGGGCGTAGGCGGCCCACCAGTTGTTCTTGTCGCCGTAGATGACGACGGTGTCGTCTCGCGAGATCCCCTTGGATCCGAGGAGCGCGGCGAACGCGGCTCCGTCGATGTAGTCGCGCTCGACCGGGTCGTTGAGGTCGGTGTGCCAGTCGACCTTCACCGAGCCGGGGATGTGGCCGGTCTCGTAGAGGAGGACGTCCTCATCGGACTCGACGACGACGAGACCGGGTTCACCCAGGTGCGCTTCGAGCCACTCCGCCGTGACGAGGCGCTCGGGGTGGGCGTAGGCGGTGAACTTGGTCGAGGTCGAATCGGCGTCGACGGTCATGGGTACCTCCGGTCGTGCAGCTGGCTGCGGTGTGGCTCGGGTGTCGTGCATCTAGGCTGGAAGCCTGTCCCTTCGACAGTACGCCGTCCGCGCCACCGAACCGCACCGATGCGTCAGACGCCGTAACCCAGCACCCATGCAGAGCCAGAGGTTTGCCGTGACCACGCCTTCCGTCCCGACCGGATTCCGCAGCCTCGCCGACCGTGTCCCCACGGTCAGTGGCGCCGAGATCGTCGCGAGCCTGACGCCACCCCGGCAGTTCGAGCAGGCGAGCTTCGACTCGTACCGTCCGGATCCCGATTTCCCGGGCCAGGCGGCCGCGGTCGAGAAGCTCCGCGGCTTCTTCGCGCCCCAGGCCGGTGGCGGTGGCGGCTTCTTCGGACGGCGGAAGCCCAAGGTGTCGGCGGCCAAGCCGGGCATCTACCTGGACGGTGGCTTCGGCGTCGGCAAGACCCACCTCCTGGCCGCGCTCTGGCACGATGCGCCCGGTCGGAAGAAGTACTTCGGCACCTTCATCGAGTACACGGCCCTCGTCGGAGCGCTCGGCTATGCGGCGGCGGTCGCGCAGCTGACGGGCGCGACGCTCATCTGCATCGACGAGTTCGAGCTCGACGACCCGGGCGACACGATGGTCATGACCCGACTGCTCGGAGAGCTCGTCGCGACCGGGACGAGGATCGCGGCGACCTCCAACACGCCGCCGAACGCCCTGGGGGAGGGCCGCTTCGCCGCAGCCGACTTCCTCCGCGAGATCCAGGCCATGAGCGCCAATTTCGAGACCCTCCGCATCGACGGCACCGACTACCGCCGTCGCAGCATCGAGGGGCACGCCGTGGTGAGCTCCGAGGAGCGGTTCGACGCCCGCACCGAGGAGGCGGCGGCCGCCGGCCGGAACGTCACGGTCGACAGCTTCGACGGCCTCATCACGCACCTCGCCGCCGTCCACCCCTCACGGTTCATCGGACTCCTCGACGGCGTCGACCTGATCGCGCTCCGCGACGTCCACGAGTTGACCGACCAGGGCCAGGCGCTCCGGCTCGTCGCGTTCATCGACCGGGTGTACGACGCGCAGATCCCCGTGGTCACGACCGGCACCGCCCTCGACGAGGTGTTCGGCGGCGACATGCTCAACGGTGGGTACCGCAAGAAGTACCTGCGCGCGATGTCGCGCATGATCGCCCTCACCTCGATGGATTGACCGGTCCCAGCCGGTCACGAAACACGCTGTTTACCTGGACGGCACTCGCGTAACACGTCGGAAACACGCTGACAGTCGTGCGGAAACCTCCGTTCCCCAGACTGGTCGCTGTACCGAGTCGGACGGCGAGGCCGAGCTCAGCCGGTCCTCACCATCTCGGGCACCCGTTGCAAGACCACGATGTGTGAGGAAGATCCAATGGACACAGGCAGTATCGCTTGGGGAGTCACGGCAACCGCTCTGGTGCTGTTCATGACCCCCGGCGTCGCATTCTTCTACGGCGGCCTCGTGAAGGCGAAGAGCGTCGTCAGCATGATGATGATGAGCTTCGGCGCACTGGGCCTCATCAGCGTGCTGTGGATCCTCTACGGCTTCAACATGTCGGCCGTCGGCAGCCCGCTGGAGTTCGCCGGCAACCCCTTCTCCGACTTCGGGATGACCGCACTCGCGAGTGGCGAGACCGCGAACACCGACCTGGTGGGGGCGACCTACGGCGCCACCTTCGCGATCATCACGATCGCGCTGATCTCCGGCGCCATCGCCGACCGCGCGAAGTTCGGCTCCTGGATGATCTTCGCCGGTCTCTTCGCGACCATCGCCTACTTCCCGATCGCCGCGTGGGTCTGGGGCGGCGGCTGGATCATGAACCTCGGCACCACGCTGTTCGGTGAGGATGCCGGTATCGGTGTCATCGACTACGCGGGTGGCACCGCGGTGCACATCAACGCCGGAGCCGCAGCCCTCGCCCTCGCCCTGGTCCTCGGCAAGCGCATCGGCTTCCAGAAGGGCATCACGAAGCCGCACAACGTGCCGCTCACTCTCCTCGGTGCCGCCATCCTGTGGTTCGGCTGGTTCGGGTTCAACGCCGGCGCCGAATGGCTGAACGAGCTCGCGAACGTCGGACTCATCGTCGTCAACACCGTCGGGGCCACCGCGGCCGCCATCATCGGTTGGATCGTCGTCGAGAAGTTCAAGGACGGCAAGGCGACCTCGGTGGGCGCCGCTTCCGGTGCCGTCGCTGGTCTCGTCGCCATCACCCCGGCCTGCGCGAACCTGACGCCTGGCTGGGCGCTGCTCCTCGGCATCGTGGCCGGCGCCGTCTGCGCCATCGCCGTCGAGCTCAAGTTCAAGCTCGGCTTCGACGACTCCCTCGACGTCGTCGGCATCCACCTCGTCGGTGGTCTCATCGGCACCCTCTACCTCGGCTTCTTCGCGACCGAGACCGGCCTCTTCGTCGGCGGCGGCATCGAGCAGCTCGCCGTCCAGGCCATCGCCGCCTTCGCCGTCCTCGTCTACTCCTTCATCGTGGCCTTCGTCATCGGCTTCGCGATCGAGAAGACCATCGGCTTCCGCGTCAAGAACGAGGACGAGATCGCCGGCGTCGACACCTCCGTGCACGGCGAAGAGGGGTACGCGCTCGTCGACTGACCTCGACCGCCATCGATTCGCCGAACGGGCGTCGTCCATCAGGACGGCGCCCGTCCGTCGTTCGCTGGGGTGGCGGCCGCGGACGGTAGGGTGACGGCGTGTCAACCTTCACCTCGCTCATCCGTCGCGTCGCGAACGCACTCCTGGGCCCCTCCACCCGCGCCGCCTCCAGTGCGGTGCGGACCGCCGGCCTCGCGACGCCACCGACCACCACCGCCGCTTCACCCGGACGCTCGGGCCGGACGGCGACGGTCGAGGTCGATCCGCGGACGGTGGGCGCCGTGTCGATCGACTACGCCCCGGCCGTCGACGGCGATCCCGACCCAGGCGAGATCGTCTGGACCTGGGTGCCGTACGAGGAGCGCGACGGACGTGGCAAGGACCGCCCGGTGCTCATCGTGGCGCGCTCGACCGTAGGCTGGGTGCTGGCGGTGCAGCTGACGAGCAAGGATCATTCGCAGGACGGTGCGTTCGTGCCGCTCGGCACCGGCGGCTGGGACAGCGCCGGCCGTCCGAGTTGGGCGAACCTCGACCGCGTCTTCCGCGTGCACCCCGACGGCATGCGACGGGAAGCGGCTCAGGTCCCGCGGGATCGCTTCGCCCACGTCGCCGCTGGGCTCCGGTCGCGGTACGGGTGGCGCTGACCGAGCGGTGACCGGCCGCTCAGGCGTACCGGTCGCTCCGTCGCGGCGCTGCGTCCCACGGCACCTGCCCGTGCTCCCAGGCGTCCGCGGAGCTGGGAGTGCCCGGTGCGGCGGACCGGCGCCCACCCGGCACGGCGCGCTCCGCCTCGGCGAGCGTCGCGAACCGACCGATCAGTCGGCGGTCCTCTGACCGCGGAGCCCAGGTGACGCAGCGGAAGTAGGCCGGTGCGCCGCTCGGCGCGAAGTACTTCACGAGACCGGCCGGCCGGTCGGGCACATCCCGCATCACGATCCACTCGGCCTCGCCGATGCGGATCGGCGGGGCAGCGGGCCGGTCGGACATGATTCGAACATATGTTCGAACGCGCGTCGTGTCAAGTCACGCCGCGATCGATTGAGATCGACGGAACAGCGCTATCCGACGCGTTCGAGCGGCTCGGCCGGGGCCGACCGCTCGATCTCGGCGACCCAGGCGTGTCGGGTCTCCGGATCCTTCCGGATCGACAGGAGCCGGTCCATGTAGGGCTCGAGCGCCGTCACCTTGTCGAGCGGCGCACCGATGACGAGCTGGAAGCCGAGCCGCAGCCAGGCGACCACCGCGCGGCCGGCGAACTCCGAGTCCGCCTTGATGAACCCCTCGTCCAGCAGCACCGGCGCGAACCTCGGACGTGGGCGGTCCTCGTCACCGAGCTGGTAGCGCAGGGCGGCGCCGACGATGAACGCGACGAGCTCCTGGGTCTCGCCACCGCTCTTGTCGCCGAGCGAGGAGTAGACGCTGACGTCCTGCCCCGACGTGTCGTACCGTACGGCGGTGATCTCGACGTGACGGCGCACGTCGAGCACCTGGTCGCGGGTCGACTGGGCGCCGGCACCCGTGTCGCGCATCGACTCCATGAACCGGCGGAGCCGCTGGAACCGGGCCTCCAACTCGTCGTCGCCGAGGTTCGCGGTGACCTCGCTCGACAGGGCGCGCAGCTCGCGCCGGAAGGCGGAGGCCTCCTCGCGATGCACCCGGCGGAGGACGATCTTGAGACGATCGTGCGCCGGTCCGAACGGCAGGTCGCGCAGGATGTCGTTGACCGGGACCAGGCGGTCCTCGATCTCCTCGACGGCGCTGTCGAACGCGCTGCTGAGGGGGACCAGGTCCTCGCCGCTCCACTGGGACAGCCGGCGGCGCCACTCCTGGCGGCGCTCGGGGAGACCGGTGCCGAGGATGCCGTCGAGGATCGCCCGGTAGTCGCGGTAGGACTCGAGCGTCGTGCCGAGGTTGGGGTCGTGCCAGATCGACTGGTACTGCTCGAACACGTGCACCTGTGCGAGCGCGGCCTGCTCCGCCTGGCGGACGGCCGACGACAACTCGTCACCGAGCCGGGCGCGGAGCCGCTTCATCGCATCGCCGAACCCACCGAGTGACGGCACGCCGCCCACCGATGCGAGGGCGGCTTCAATCCGCTCGACGTCGGCGGGGGAGACCTCCTCCACCTCGGAGCGCTCGAAGCGGTCGATGACCGTCGTCGCCGCGTCCTGCTGATCGACGAGCACCCCGTGCTCTTCGTCGAGGCGTCTGACACGGTCCTCGGCCGGGAACCGCTCCGCGTTGGCGGCGTCGAGTTCACGTTGGGCGGCCGCCACCGAGCCCTGGAGCTCCTGCAGGACGTCACTGGCGTCGAGCAGACGCTCCAGCTCGGCCGCGGCGGCGTCACGGAGCGCTGCTGCACCGGCGACGTCGATCCGGGCCCACTCGGTGTCGAGTCGGTACCGGTGGGCGGCCCGCTCGGCCTCACGACGCGACAGCCGCTGCTGGATGCCGGCCTGTCGACCGGCGATGAGCTCGAGTCGCCCGCGGATCTCGGCCGTCTCCGCCTCGATCGACGCGATCCGCGCCTCATTGGTGAAGCCGAGGATCGGTGCGCCGCCCGTGTCGCCGTGGGAGCCGCGGCGGCCGTCACGCAGCTGGCCGTTCACGGTCACGCGGCGACCTCCGCCCGAGAGCTCCGACGGTGTCTCCACGCACCGCGCGTCGATCCGGTCCGAAGTGACGCGCTGCTCGATCCACGTACTGAACGGGGAGGTGCGGTACGTGACGCGGCCGGAGATGAACGCGGGGTCACCCGCGTCCGGGGAGGACGGCTCATGCAGCGGGACACCCTCGAACTGCAGGCGGACCGGGATCCGGACGGCGTCGATCGCGCGGCCGAACGCGTCGAGGTGTTCCTCGTCGACGAGGACGGTCCTCGCGAGACCGTGGAGGGTGACCTCGATCGCGGGACGCCAGGCGGCATAGGCGGGAGCGACGTCGATGAGCTCGGCCACGAACGGCAGCTGTTCGGGATCGAGTCCGGCCGCCTCGGCGAGGGCGAGCCTCGCCCGGTGGAGTCGATCGGGGACCGCGCCGTCACGGCCGCGAAGCGACTGCAGCTCACGGCGGAGCTCGGTATTGCGCTCCTCGAGGGGGAACGCTTCGCGATGCAGCTGGGCGCGATCGGTCTCGATGGCGTCGAGCGCGGTGTCGTCGTCGGCGAGGAAGTCCTCACTGCGGCCCAGCGCACGCCGGAACGAGGCTTCATCCTCGATCGGATCGTCGAGGACCTCGGTGCGCTCGTCGAACAGCGACCTGGCTCGTGCCACCTCGGCGTGCGTCGCCTCCGCGGCCTCACGGCGTTCCTCGGCACGCCGCAGCGCGCTCCCGCCCTGCTCCGACACCTGACGCTCGAGCTCGCGGACGCGGACACCCGCGGCAGCAGCTCGTGCCCGCGCCGCTTCCAACGTGGCCCCGGCCTCGAGCTTCTCCCGCCGGTTCCTGGAGACCGCTTCATCGAGCAATGCCTCGTGTGCGCGACTGCGCCAGACGGTGAACGGGGTCGTGCCGTCCTCGGTGAAGCCGAGGCGCTCGAGATCGGCCGCCGCCCGGTGCCCGTCCTCGTAGTCGCGACGCAGCTCACCGAGCCGCTCGAGCACCCGAGCCTTACGGCTCTCGGTCTCCATCGCGAGGTACGCCTCGTCGAGCGCTTCGAAGTGCGACAGCGCCCGGTCGGCCGCGTCGTACGTGCTCGGACGCTCCAGCACCATCGACTTGTACAGGCCGTCGACCGTCGGCAGGTGCTGGCCCGCCTGGATCCGGGCCAGCAGACGCATCGCCCGTCCACCGTCGCCACCGGCACCGATGCCGAGACGAGTGTGCAGCGTGTAGGACAGCTCCGCGTAGGTGTCGCGGACGACGAATCCGGGGATGCGACCCTGGAGCTCACCGGCGTCGAACCGTTTCGGCACGAACGCTTCGAGATCCGTGAGCTCGAACGGCCCGTCGACGGTCGCCATGGTCATCGACAGGTCGCCGGTGCGCAGCGCACGTCGGGGGACGAGGTAGGCGCGCACGACGGTGAAGCGACGGTCGTCGTCGTTGAGGAACGTCACCGCCACGGCACCCCAGGTGAGCTGATCCGTGCCGCGCAGGTTGATGTCGCGCATCGCCCCGGTCTGCGGGTCCCGTGCCGAGTCGACCTTGCCGCGGAGATAGGTGAGCAGGTTGCGCTGGTCTGGATTCCGCGCCCGTCCGACCGCCGCGTCGTTGGAGGCTCCGTTGAACGGCACGTCCGACGGCATCATGACCGCGAGATACGCGTCCATGAGCGAGCTCTTCCCGGTTCCGGAGGCGCCGGAGATGAGCGTCGCGCGGGAGGCGAAGTCGACCGATCGGTACCCGTCGAACCCACCCCAGTTGATGACCTGCATCCGTTCGATGCGCCACTGCTCGACGAGGTCCAGCAGGGTGTCGGTGTCCGTGGAGCGGCTCATCGGTCGTCCTCTGCTGCTTGTGGCTGGGTCTGGTCGTCGGGGGAGTCCTGCGACTCGGCCACGGTGCCGTCGGGCTCGTCGTCCGCGTCCGCGTCGGCATCGGTTCGCGGCTGTTCGGAGGCCGGATCGACCGCTGCGGTCTGCGTTTCGAGCCACTCCAGGAGTTCCTGGAGGCGCTCGAGGGGGAGGAGCGTCTCCACCACCGACGCGATCCGGTGGCGGCGGGCGTCCTTGGTCCGCAGCAGGACGCGCGCGGTCAGCAGTTTGTCGATCGCGCGCTCGACGCGTCCGTCGTCGCGGGCGCGGTCGGTGGCGTGCTCGGGCCGGAAGCTCGCGACGAAGCCGAGGAGCTCGTCGTGTTCGACGATCGCGGCCCGTGCGCCGTTGGCCAGTTCGGTCCGGAGACGCGTCCGCAGGTAGACGAGCAGGATCGTCTCCTCGCGGCTGTAGCTGGTGTCGTGCAGCAGGGTCGGGAAGGGACGCCGCCCGCTCTCCGAGCCCGCCTGGCGCTTGAATGCGACCTCGGCCGAGCGGTCCACTTCGAGCTCCAGGAACAGCTCGTTGAGGCGGGACCGCAGCAGCGACTCGGACTCGAGGACCGTCCGCCACTCGGCAGGCTGGAGCGCGGGGCTGACGTAGCGGTGCTTCAGCAGAGCGACCAGCGCACGACGTTGAGCGGCGTCGAGGCGTCCCTCGTCCCCTTCGAAGAGGGCGAACGAGTCGTCATCCGGGTCGGCGACCGGCGCGTCGGCGGGTGTGAAGGCGTCGAGTCCGTCCGTCGTCAGGTCGTCCGACGTCGAATCGGTCGTCGCCGTCACGGTGGGATCCGTCTCGGAGGTCATGTCATTCCGTTCCGCGCCCGGCCTGGTCGGCCGGAACAGTCGTCGTGGTCGTCGTGGCTCGCGTCAGCGCTGCGACACCGACCTCACCCAGTGGGAAGGCCGGGAGTTCGAACGCGGTGGTCGTCCCGTCCGGACGGACCGTCTCGTAGCGACGGCGTGGTGCCTGTTCGTCGTACGTGCCCAGCTGGGTCATGAGGTGGACGAGGCCGAAGAGCTCCACAGGTCGTCGGAGTTCCGGATCGAGCGCCGAGAACGCCGCATGGGCGTCCTCGGCACCGGAGGTCACCGCATCGAGGAGTCCGGCCCGGAGCTCGTCGAGGAGCGGACCACCCTGCGACCGGAGGGTGTCGAGCGACATCGCCGCGCCGTCGATCCGTTCGACGGCGGTCGCGATCGGCGGCGGTGCGACCTCGACGTCCGGATCGTAGAACCGCTCGCGCAGGTGCTCGATGTCGATGGTCTCGGGGAGGAGCGGCAGGTCGACGGTGGCGCGTGGTCCCGCGGTCCGCATCCAGATGCCGAGGCGCTGGTTCAATGCTCGCAGGGTCGTGTCGAGCTCGCGGTCCTGCACGACGTCGTGATGCACGATGTGGTCACGGAGCGTCGCGGTGAGCCGCCGACGCTGCGCGAGGACATCGTCGATCCCCTGTCGGATGATGCCGACGGCACCCCGGAAACCACGGAGCTCCGCGGGCCCGAGCCTGGCCGAGAACGGGTGGTCGAGGATGGTGGAGAGGTCGCGCTTGAGGTCCTGGAGCAGATCGTCGTTGCGGAGGAGCTCGAAAGCACCCTCGAAGGCCCGACCCTCGGCCGTCGCCGTCATCAGCTCGTCGGTGCGCCGGAGGTAGTCGTCGAGGATCTCGCCGATCGGACGGGTGTCGTTCCGGAAGTCCTCGACGATCCGCCGGTGCATCGCGATGACCGACTCCTCGACCCGGCGGAAGTCGCTCGGGAGCTGACGGATGAGGTCGGCGATGTTGGCGTAGCCGTCCTGCATCCGGTCGTCACTCGCCGCCACGACGGTGCCGCCGGCCGCGACCCGTTCGCGTTCCGCCTGGAGCTCGGCGAGCTGCGCGTCGATACGACGCAGATGCTCGTCACGGTCCGGGTCGGCCTGCAGCGCCCATCGGCGCACCGAGTCGAGGATCATGGTCAGGCGCGACTCGCTGATGAGGGCGCGGTCGTGTGCGAGGCCGTCGACGAGCGAGACCGCTTCGAGCGCGTGCGAGGTGAGCGAGTACTGTTCCTCGCCGTCGTCGGTGCTCGTCCGGACGAGCCACTGGTCGTGCACCCACTCCCGGCAGAGGGACCGTCCGCCACCGCGTTCATCGCCGCCGGCGGGGATCCGAGCACCGCGAGCCGCGAGTTCGCCGAGGTACTCCTCGACCTGCAGATGGAAGCGGTCCGCTGCGACGAACTGGACGTCGCGGCCGAACGTGGTGCGGAAGATCGCGACCACCGCCGGTGCGGTCGGGCGACTCAGGAGCCGGATCGCGGGACGCTCCAGCGCGTCCCGGACGCGGCCGAACTCTCCGTCGATCTCTCCCACTGCACTCCTCGATCGTCCGGGCACACGAACACCCCGAGGCCACCGCAGCTGCCAGATTATCAGCGCACCGCACCCGTGGTGAGCCACGCCGACCATCGACGGTCCCGATCCACCGGGCCCGGTCCGGTCGCTGTCAAGGTCCAGGGTCAGGCCGGATGGTCCGGTTACGGTGAGGACATGGGAAGAGAGCGACGCCCCCAGGTCCTGCGGGGAGACGGTTGAGCCACGCGGACGGTGACCGCCGGTGATCCGTTCAGCGCTGCGGACACTCGGGTGGTGGGCGCGCGATTACGCCTACGCACTCGTCTGGCAGGCCCGGGCCTTCGTCAGCAGAACCGACCCGCACGACTTCCTGTCCGGCGACCGGTCACCGATCGTCGTCCTCCCGGGCGTCTACGAGACCTGGCGGTTCCTCGAGCCGCTCATCCGCCGACTCCACGACGACGGGCACCCGGTGCACGTGATCGACCCGCTCGGACGCAACGACCGCTCGGTTCCGGTGGCGGCACGACTCGTCGCCGACTACCTCGAGGCGAACGGGCTCGGCGACGTCGTCCTCCTCGCGCACAGCAAGGGCGGGCTCGTCGGCAAGTACGTCATGTCGCTCGGCGGCGGCGGAGCCCGGATCTCGGGGATGCTCGCCGTCGCGGCGCCGTTCGCCGGATCGCGGTACGCGAGGCTCATGCTCCTCCCGAGCCTCCGCATCTTCACCCCCGACGACCCGACGATCCTCGCGCTCTCCCGCGAGGCGACCGTCAATCCGAGGATCGTCTCCGTCTACGGGCGCTTCGATCCGCACATCCCGGGCGGCAGCCGACTCGACGGCGCCAAGAACGTGGAACTCGACACCGGCGGTCACTTCCGGATCCTCGCCCACCCGCGGGTGTTCGCGGAGGCGCAGCTGCTGGCGGATGGTCGAGACGCATGACGGTCGAGGCGCTCGAGACCGCGGTCCACCCGCTCATGACCGTGGACGTGGTCGTTCCGGTGAAGGACGACGCCGCACTCCTCCGACGCTGTCTCCGCTCGCTACGCGCGCAGCACACCGGACCCGCATCGATCATCGTCGTCGACAACGGCAGCCGCGATCGCGCCGAGGTCGCGGCCATCGCCGAGCGGTACGACGCGGTCCTCATCGATGAGCCGATGCCCGGCATCCCCGCGGCGAACGCAGCAGGCTTCGACCACGCGACCGCGACGGTCGTGGCGAGACTCGACGCGGACTGCGTGCCGCCGCCGGACTGGGTGACGAGGATCACCGAGGCGTTCACGACGGACCCGGAGCTGGCGGCACTCACCGGCCCCGCCGTCTTCATCGACGGTCCCCGCCTGATCCGTGCGCCGCTCGCCGCGCTCTACCTCGGGGCGTACCGGCTCTTCGTCGGAGCAGCCCTCGCCCAGGTCCCGATCTTCGGGTCCAACTGTGCGATCCGACGCGAGACGTGGGAGCAGATCGCCGAGACGGTGCACCGCGAGGATGCGGAACTGCACGACGATCTGGACGTGTCGACACACCTGGGTCTCCACCGACGCGTGCGCTACGACCGGTCACTCGGAATGGGGATCTCGATGCGCCCGTTCACCGATGCCGGTTCACTCGCCCTCCGGATGCGTCGCGGCTGGAGCACCCTGCGTGTGCACTGGCCGGAGGATCTGCCCGCCGTCCGATGGCTCCAGCGCAGCACACGACTGCGCAGCGGTCCACCGGGTGCGATTCGTCGCTGACGAGTGACGCCCGGGCAGTGGCCGATGAGACGGCGCTGTCCCGTCGACCGTTATGCGCCGGAGCCCGTCGCCATCGCGCTGGTGGTCGCGGTCGGCTGAACGCGGACCCAGTCCTCACCCACCCGCCGCACGGCGCCGGCCTGAGCGAACGCCTCCAGCCAACCGGTCATCGGCCAGGTCCCCCACCGGTCGGCGAACCGCGCGCCGTTCCGGAGGATGTCGTCGAAGTGCTGCCAGGGCGGGCGCTGCGTCTCGTGGTGTTGGTGGTAGGCGTGCGCGCCTCCGACCCACACGAGTGGTGTCCCCGCCGCGCTCAGGGCGAACGCGAAGTCGGTGTCCTCACCGCCGTAGCCTTCGTAGCCCTCGTCGAACCCTCCGGTCCGGGACCACGTCGACGCAGTCGTCGCGAATGACAAGGACCAGAACAGCGGGTACTCGTCCTCGGAGGCGACACGCTCCGCGCCGTCCTCCGGGTTCGGTCTCGCGGCATGTGGTGCCGTCGCCGCCGCCAACGCGTGGTGGTCGGTGACGTCCACGCCGGGCTGCAGATAGGTCACCGGTCCGCAGAGGATGGCCCCCGGATGGCGAGCTGACGCTTCGCGGTACCGGTCGAGCAGTGCGGGCCCGGGGACGCAGTCCGCGTCGAGGAACACGATGAGGTCGGCACCGCGCTCGACGGCCAGCGCGGCACCGAGGTTCCGACCGGCCGCGAGACGGAGCCCGTCGGGCCCCGGTGGGAGGTGGACCGTCAGCTCCGCGTCGAGAGTCGGTGGTGCGTCGTCGCCGATCCACACGACGAGTCGCTCCACCACGTCACCCGACGTCGGTATGAACGCCCTGACGGCCTCGAGCTGCCGTTCGAGGTGCCCGAGTCGTGGGCGCGAGCACAGGGTCACGATCGACGTCCTCATCGCCCACCCCCTGCAGGATCCCCGGCCGCGACCGCCTCGATCGCCTCAGCCGCCCGTTGGGCGGCGCCCGCCACCTGCCAACGAGACCAGTCGGGGTCGAGCTCCGCAGCCCGGTCGAGGACGGCCGGCCAGTCCGCAGCGTCGGGCCAGGACGCCCGCACGACCGCCAGCTCGTTGGCTTCAAGTGCACGGGCGGTGGACACCTGCTCGTCGAACGGGCGTTCCTGTGGGACCACGACGGCCGTGACGCCGGCCGCGGCGAGATCGGCGATCGCGTTCTGACCGGCCCACGACACCACCACCTCCGCCCGGCAGAGCGCGTCCCACGGGTCGTCGGACCAGACAGACCCGGCACCGGTGCCGAGCGAGGTCCAATCGCGACCGCTGGCGCGTGCGGCTTCCTCCACGGCATCCCGCGACACGGCGGAACCCCCGGCACCCGCGAGGAGGAGCACCCCGCTGCGCCCGGCTTCCGCGGACGTCCGCTCGCGTCCCTCGAAGCGACTGATGCCGCCGGTGTACACCACCTTCTCCTGCACGGGACGCAGGTGCTCCAGCTGCAGCACACCCTGAGGCCATGGGGCGATGATCGTCGACGCCGCACGGAAGGCAAGCGCGTGCGGCTCGTCGTCGCGATGGCCCGGCTGTGCCATGACGATGGTGGGGACACCGAGCAGGCGTGCGAGGAGCACCACCTCGACGGAGACGTCCACCACCATCGCGTCCATCTGTTGCCGCGCAAGGGCGCCGGCGATGGTCGCGAGACGGGCGCGGTGGCCGGCATGGCCGAGTGGGGCCCAGTGCAGCAGGCCCTCCGCGGTCGGATCGCAGTCGTCCGGGGGAGACGCGCCGTCCGGCACGTCGTCATCACGGTCGAGCACCACCCAGGAACAGTTCGAGGGGAGTCCCACCGGAGCCGGGAACGAGCTGAAGCAGACGATGTCGGCGTCGAGGTGTGGAGCGACGGCGAGCAGACGCGTCACGTGCCCCCGTCCGTGGTGGTGCACGTACCAACCGATACGGGGCCTCACGAGCTGAACTCGTCGACGCGACCGGAACCGAGCACGGGCGAGTCCCCGAGGAGCGCGGCGAAGTGCTCCTCGAGCCGGCCCACCCTGGCGTCGAGCGAGAATCGGGCGAGGGCGGATGCCCGGATCGAGGCGCGGAACCCTCGGTCCAGCTCCGATTGCCGGATCAACCCGTCCACGCGGTCCGCCATGGCCGCCAGGTCTCCCGGTGCGACGACCTGCATCCCGACGCTCGCCTGGGCGATCTCGGGCACGCCGCCGACGGCGAAGCTGACCACCGGAGTCCCGGTCATCAGCGCCTCCGGTGCGACGAGACCGAACGGCTCGGCCCATGCCGGCGTCGAGACCGCTGCCGCGCTCCGCCCCACGAGCGTGGCGAGCCGCGTCGGGTCGAGCGGCCCGACATGTCGGACGTCACGTCCCAGCAACGGCGACAGCACGCGCTCGGCGTACACCGGATCGCCCACGCGACCGGCGATGACGAGCCGGCGACCGAGTCGGCGGGCGACGTCGACCGCGAGGTGCGGGGCCTTCTCCGCGACGACCCGTCCGAACCACACCAGGTCGTCACCGCCTCGGCCGGCCCGCCAGGCATCCGGATCGATGCCGTTCAGGAGCACCTCGGATTCGACACCGGCCGTCGCCCAGGTGCGCTTCGTGAACTCGCTCACCGCCAGGAACCGGCTGCCGTCGGAACCGGCCCGGCTCGCGGCAACGGCGACGGCCTCGTCGACCGGTGTGTGCAGGGTGGTGATCATGGGGACGCCCAGCTCGGGCGCCAGTTCCACCGGCAGCGCCTCCAGGCAGTGGTTGGAGACGACGTCGTATCGCCCTGGCCGAGCGGCGATCGCCTCGAGCGCCCGGCGCAATGCCGGGACGGATCGGGTCATGTGGCCCGGGGGATACCGCTCGTCGTCGGGAGAGGACCAGCGCGGCCACCGTAGTTCCGGTAGTTCGAAGACGCTGCCGCGCTCGACGAAGTCGGACCCGCGGACGCCGATGAACGTCACCTCGTGGCCTCGAGCGCGGAGCGCGGTGACCTCCGACCACACGGCGGATTCGAGCCCGCCGGCATGTGGGCGACGGATGGGGAAGCGCAGCGGGGCGATGACGACGACGCGCAGTCGTGGACCGGCCGTCACGAGGCGCGCTCGGCGATGACTCGGCGGTACAGCCCGGCGTGCGCTGCTGCGCCGACGGCGTCGTCGACGACGCGACGGGCGCGGCGCTCGGCGACGGTGGCGCTCCGACCGGCGGAACCGGCTCGGGTCGCGCCGTCCGCTTCGAGGAGCTCGCCGACGGCACGCTCGAGTGATGCTCCGTCCCCGAGGTCGTACGCGGAGACCGTGTCGTCGGGATGCTGCTCGAGGTACGCTCCGATCCCGGACGGGACGGCGACGGACACGCCGAGATCCCAGCAGAGTTCGAGCCAGCCGGAATGCGTGCCGTGCCGGTAGGGGAGCAGGCAGACGTCCAGGCGGCCGAGCGCGATGGCGAGTCCGAGGTCGTCGAGACGCTCGTGCTCGATGAGGAGCGCCGCTTCCGATCTACCGACAAGCCGTCGGACGGCGTCGCGGGCCTCCGGATCGCGGACCACGTGGTGCATCCGGATCTCTGCGACGACGTCCGCTCCACGGCGGCGCAGGCGTTCGACCGCGTCGATGAGGGTGGTGACGACACCGACCGCGTCCACATTGGGGCGCAGGTCCTTCAGATGGACGCCGACCCGAAACCCGGCCGACGGCAGCACGAGCGGGACGTCGACGTCGTCCGAGAGGAGTGACGGATGAGCGATGACCATCGCCTCGCGACCCCAGCGTTCCCGGATCCCCTCGGCGGCGCCGGGGGTCAGCGTGACCAGCGCGTCGGCGCCGCGGACGAGCTCGTCGAGCTGCGCCCCGTACGCCCCCTGGTGCTCGAGCTGAGGGTGCTCGAGGTCGTGCACCGTGTAGACGACCGACCAGCCGACCTCGTGCGCGGCCTCGAGGCACGCGGTCACGTGTCCGGGTGGGAACGACTCCGTGCCGAAGTGGATGTGCAGGAGATCGGCATCGGCGGCGTGGTCTCGGATCCAGCTCGGATCGAGGGCCACGGGCGGCCACCAGACGCCCGATGGCGCTCCCTCGACCGGCGGATCTCCCAGGACGTCGATCTCGGGTGAGGCGGAGACCCGGCCGACGTAGGGGTGCGCGGCCGGGATCGAGACGACACGGATCGGGCGAGACGTCGGGTCGGCGACTCGAGCGGTGGGGTGCGTCGCGGTCGGCTGCATGGCGGGATCCCCTATACGGATGCGGGCGCGAGACGCGCGGACGGGTCGGCGCGATGCGCGCGCCGTCCTCCGAACATAGGTCCGATGACGAGAGTGCCCGCGACCCTTGACGCGGGCCCCCCACTGCACCACCATGACGCAGGTGATCGCAGCCCCACCCCGTCTCCTCATGGTCGGCCCCCAGCAGCACGGTGTCGTCCAATACGCGATCGACGTCGCCGACGCCGTGGTCGACGCTGATCCTCGCGCTGCACGGGTGTACGCCCCGACCCCGTCCGACGCCGTGCACCTGCTCGACGGCGTGGATCGTGCACACGTCCACGTCACCGACCGCCTGTTCGGCCGGTCGCCCGAGGAGGCGGCGGACGCCGTCGAGCGCCTCGCGGACGTCACCGAGTTGACGGTCACCCTCCACGACGTCCCGCAGACGTCGGACGGCAGGATGCTGGACCGCCGCATCGCCGCCTATGCTCGCTTCATCGCCGCCGCCCACGCGACGGCCGTCAACAGCCGTCATGAGCAGGCGCTCGCCGAGGAGTTCCTCGGTGTCAGTGCCTCGGTCGTTCCATACGCCATCCCGCTCGGCTCCCGGATCGCATCCGCTCCGGCCACCGTGGACGATGCGTCGCAGCGCGGAGCGGCCCGTCCGCTCACCGTCCTCATCGCCGGGTTCATCTACCCGGGAAAGGGCCACGCAGCGGCGATCCAGGCGGCATCGAGAGCGGCCGAGGATCTCCGTGCCACCGGTCACCCGATCGCCGACGTCGTCGTCCGTGCCATCGGCGCCCCCTCGGCCGGCCATGAGGACGACGTGCTCGACCTCGAGGCGGAAGCACGCGCCGCCGAGGTCTCGTTCGAGGTGACCGGGTACCTCGACGATGCGGCGTTCGCCGCGCAGATCTCGCTTCCTGGCATCCCGCTCGCCGCGCACGGCCATGTCTCCGCGTCGCGCTCGATGCTTGACTGGGTCGAGGCAGGCCGCCGGCCACTCGTCGTCGACTCGCGCTACGCGGCGGAGATGGAGCAATTGCGGCCGGAGACGATGGTCCGCTACGACCCGTCGACGCTGCACACCGAGTTGGCCGCGGCCTGGCTGGATCCCTCCCGGACGCGCCTGCCCGCCGGTCGCAGCCTCCGCCCCGCGCTGCCGGACACCGCGAGCGCGTACCTCGACTGGTGGGGCGCGACGGCCGGTACCGGTCGGCACCGCCCGCCGACGCTCTAGCACGCTCGCAGGAGCGACGCACCACCCTGGCCTCCGGTCGCTCGACCTGGGATCTTGGGACGATGACGCACAACGCACGGGACGGGTCGACGACGGACAGCTGGCGGCCTCGCGACACGAGCGAGCCGGTGTCCGAGCGGAGCATCGAACAGGTCGACGCCTGGTGGCGCGCCGCGAACTACCTGTCCGTCGGACAGATCTACCTGCTCGACAACCCGCTCCTCCGCCGCCCGCTCGAAGCCGCTCATGTGAAGCGCCGGCTCCTCGGCCACTGGGGGACCGCTCCCGGGTTGAATCTGACCTATGCGCATCTCAACCGCGTGATCGCGGAGCGCCACCAATCGGCGATGTTCATCGCCGGGCCCGGGCATGGCGGGCCGGCGATCCTGGCGAGCGCCTACCTGGACGGCACCTACAGCGAGATCTACCCTGACGTCGCCGAGACCGAAGCAGGGTTGACCCGGTTCTTCCGTCAGTTCAGCTTCCCCGGCGGGGTACCGAGTCACGCGGCTCCCGAGACGCCAGGCAGCATCCATGAGGGTGGCGAGCTGGGGTACGTCCTGAGCCACGCGTACGGCGCAGCCTTCGACAACCCCGATCTCCTCGTCGCGGCGGTCGTCGGCGACGGTGAAGCGGAGACCGGACCGCTCGCGACCAGCTGGCATTCCAACAAGTTCATCGACCCGGTCCAGGATGGCGTCGTCCTGCCCATCCTGCACCTGAACGGCTACAAGATCGCGAACCCGACGGTCCTGGCTCGCATCCCACGCTCCGAACTCGAGAGTCTCCTGCGTGGATACGGACACGAACCGTTCTTCGTCGAGGGCGGGTTCGACGGCGAGGATCCGATGGCGGTCCACCGCAGGTTCGCCGAGGTCCTCGACGTCGTGTTCGACCGCATCGCGGCCATCAAGTCCCGGGCCGCCACCGGAGACACCGGACGGCCGGTATGGCCCATGATCGTGCTGCGCACACCGAAGGGCTGGACCTGCCCCGAGGTGATCGACGGCGTCCGGGTCGAGGGGACGTTCCACGCGCATCAGGTTCCGCTCGCCGACGCTCGGGACACCGAGGAGCACACCCGGATCCTGGAGTCCTGGATGCGGAGCTACCGGCCTGAAGAGCTCTTCGACGAACATGGCGCGGTGGTTCCGCTCGTGCGGGGACTCGCTCCGCGCGGGGAGGCCCGGATGAGCGCGACCCCGCACGCCAACGGAGGTCTGCTGCGCACGGAACTCGACCTCCCCGCGATCGACGACGCCGCCGTCGTGGTGGACGCCCCGGGTGGTCGCGACGCCGGGGCGACGGGAGTCCTGGGGTCGTGGCTCACGGAGGTGATCCGGCGTAACCCGACCACCTTCCGGATCTTCGCTCCCGACGAACTCGCCAGTAACCGACTCCAGGCGGTCTTCGAGGTGACCGAACGGCAGTGGAACGCCGAGACCGTCCCGGACGACGAGCATCTCGCCCGCGCCGGCCGGGTCATGGAGATGCTCAGCGAGCACCAGTGTCAGGGCTGGTTGGAGGGCTACCTGCTCACCGGTCGGCACGGCCTGTTCACCTGCTACGAAGCCTTCATCCACATCGTCGACTCCATGTTCAACCAGCATGCGAAGTGGCTGAACGGTTCACGTGAGTTGCCATGGCGGCGCCCGGTGGCGAGCCTCAACTACCTCCTCACGAGTCACGTCTGGCGTCAGGACCACAACGGCTTCAGCCACCAGGACCCCGGGTTCATCGACCACGTCGTGAACAAGAAGCCCGATGTCATCCGGGTGTATCTGCCGTTCGATGCGAACACCCTCCTGGCCGTCTCGGAGCACTGCCTGCAGAGCACGGACGAGATCAACGTCATCGTCGCGGGCAAGGACCAGGAACCCGTGTGGCTCGGCGTCGACGAGGCCCGCGCGCACTGCGCCCGCGGGCTCGGCATCCTGCCCTTCGCCGGTTCAGAGCGTGCTGGGGAGCGCCCGGACCTCGTCATGGCCTGTGCCGGGGATGTCCCCACGCTCGAGACGCTGGCCGCCGTGAGTATCCTGCGCGAACGCATCCCGGAGCTGTCGGTCCGAGTCGTGAACGTGGTCGACCTCATGCGACTCATGGGTGAGGATCAGCATCCGCACGGCCTCTCCGACGCCGAATACGACAGCGTGTTCACGACGGACCGTCCAGTCGTCTTCGCCTACCACGGGTACCCGTGGCTCATCCATCGGCTGACGTACAAGCGCCACGGGCACGATCAGCTGCATGTCCGCGGGTACCTCGAGAACGGGACCACCACGACACCGTTCGACATGGTGATGCTCAACGAGATCGACCGGTTCTCGCTCGTGTGCGACGCGATCGACCGGACGCCGGGGCTCGGCGAGCGGTTCGCGGGTCTCCGTCAGGAGATGCAGGACGCCCGGCTCCGGGCCCGAGCGCACACCAGGGAGTTCGGCGAGGACGCACCCGAGATCACCGGCTGGCGCTGGCCCGCTGTCGGTTAGGACCGCCCCGTGACGGGTCGCCCGAGCTCTCGGAGGAGCGTCGGGAACTCGTCCGCGAACTCGCGGGCGAGGGCTCCGAGAGGGCCGATCCGGTCTGCGAGCCGATCGCCGGAGGCGGCGTGCAGCACGGTACCCCAGCAGCTCGCCGCGAGCGGGGAGAGTCCGCGTGCCGCGAGCCCGGCGATCGCTCCGGCCAGGACGTCACCGCTCCCCGCCGTCCCGAGGGCCGGACTCCCGCCGGGCGCGATGAAGTCCCGCTCACCGTCGGAGACCCTGCCCTGACAGGTGACGACGGCGCCGTACCGTCGCGCCAGTTCGAGCGCCGCCGTGTCCGGGTCGGCCTCGTCCACGTCGAGGAGGATCGCGGCCTCGGCCACGTTCGGGGTGAACACGAGGCGACCTTCCAGCCCCTTCGAGAAGTCGGGAGCGTGTGACAGGGCACCGAGCGCGAAGGCGTCGAGCACCACGACGGTGTCGGCGCCCAGGAGCGGGCGCAGGCTGTGGAGGAGTGCCACGGCTTCGTCCGCGTCGTCGAGGCCAGGACCGAGCAGCAGACAGTCGACGTCCAGGACGTCCTCGAGGCGGCCGACCTCGTCACCCCGGACGGCTCCGGCGCTGGTTTCGGCCAACCCGATGACGCCTGCCTCAGGGAAGGCGATCGCGAGTGGCGACGATGCTGACGCACCGACCGCGAGCGTGATCCGACCCGCGCCGACCCTGAGGACGGCCAGGCCCGCCAAGGCGACCGCCCCTGGCGTCATCCGCGCGCCACCGACGACGAGCGTCGACCCACGATCGTCCTTCGACGATCCGGGATCGGGGAGCGGCCAGTCGGCGAGGACCTCAGGCGTGAGCATAGTGGGGTCAGCTTCGGACATCGGTCGCCCCCGAGTGCTCGGTGACCGCCACCTGCGCCTGCTGGAGGTGTGCGGTCGCATTCGCCGCGCGTGCTCTCCAGGCCCGTCCGTCGTGGACGAGGTGGGTGAAGGAGGCGTTCGGTGTCGGACGGAGTGCGGCCTCCTCCAGGACGCGACGCTCATCCCACCCCTCGCAGATGTAGCGGAAGAGCGAGATGACGGCGTCGTGACAGACCACCAGGGCCCGCGTGCGGTCGGCGTGCCGGTCCAGGTCGCCGATGAACGAGCGGAGGCGGAGGGCCACATCCGTCCACGCCTCACCTCCAGGCGGTCGGTAGTAGAACTTGCCGAGGGACCGTCGTCGAGCGGCCTCCTCCGGGAACTCCGCATCGACGCCGACCGAGGTGAAGGTGTCGAGAATCCCGAGTTCGCGATCGCGCAGCCGTTCGTCGACGACCGGCCGAAGCTCATCGGCGTCGAACGCGGCGGTCCGGAGCGCGACGACGGCCGTCTCGTGCGCTCGCCGATAGGGCGAGCTGAACACGATGTCAGGGCGGTCGGCGGGAGCGAGGGTGGCGAGTCGAGCGCCCACCGCGGCTGCCTGCTCGACACCGAGGGCCGAGAGGGGTACGTCGGCGTCACGATCGGGGACGGCGATGCGGTGGGATCCGGCACGATCGGCTTCCAACGCGGCGAGGTTCCCGGCGCTTTCACCGTGGCGGACGAGGATCAGTTCCGTGATGGCCATGCGTCCACGGTAGCCAGCACGATTCGGTGCACGGGGAGCTTGACGATCCGGCGATGATCCTCCATAGGGCGTCGCCGCCAGCCGGCCCTCGACGGTGATGACACCGCTCGATGATTGCGACAAACCGACGATGCCCGGGCCGCGACGGCGTCCTGTCGTTCGACCATGTCTTCACCCTCGGCGATCCCATCGTCGCAACCGTCGGCATGGGCGCAGATCGCCATCACCGCTTTCAGGGTGCTCTGGTTCGCCCAGCTGGGGAGCAATATCGGCACGGCCTTCGGCGCCCCCGTCGTGTTCGGTGTCAACGCGCTGAGCTTCGTCGTGGCCGTGATCGCCCTCGTCTGGTGGAAGCGACCCTCGCAGACGGGTCTCGACGACCACGAGCGTTCGGGGCAGCGTTGCGAGCGGGGTCCGGTACGTCGTGTCCGCGCACCTCGTCCGCCGGATCCTGCTGCGGTCCGCGCTCTTCGCGCTGCAGCTCACCCTGCCGCAGTGGGTGCGGTCCCGCGGAGCCTCGATCTGCATCTTCATCTTCATGCGCGCGATGGCCACCGGCTCGATCGGCTGGGGCGTGGCTGCGCAGGGACTCGGCACGCCGCTCGCGTGCAGACACTGCTTCCCGAGCGATCCCCGCCGGACAGGGGCTGCCAGGGCGGAACGTCTTGATCTCGCGGAGTGAGTCGCCGCAGTGGAGGGTGGTACACCCCGGGCGATGGTGGATGATGTGGGCGATACCGGACTCGAACCGATGACCTCTTCCGTGTGAAGGAAGCGCGCTACCAACTGCGCCAATCGCCCGCAGGTCGTCCGCACCGGAGAGGTGCCGAACAGCCGCGAGTCACGATACTAGCCGATGGCGGGGGACGAACGCACATCGGCGCCGTACGCGCGCCGGTTTGAACATCGGTCCCGGTTTCGGCTAGAGTCGTTCGAGCACGCAGTGATGCGGGCAATGCGGATGTGGCGCAGTGGTAGCGCATCACCTTGCCAAGGTGAGGGTCGCGAGTTCGAATCTCGTCATCCGCTCGAGTGTCAGTGGTGTTGTTCCGGCAGGAGCCCTACTCGGCAGTGTGTTCGGTCACACATGGTGGCGTGGCCGAGAGGCTAGGCAGCGGCCTGCAAAGCCGTCCACACGGGTTCGAATCCCGTCGCCACCTCACCTCAGCAACACAGTTCCACCAGCAACATCCCGGCGTCGTGTCTCACACGCCACCCGGGCGATTGGCGCAGCGGTAGCGCGCTTCCCTGACACGGAAGAGGTCACTGGTTC
>NZ_JARVSA010000013.1:0-26444 GCF_030209415.1 Plantibacter sp. lyk4-40-MEA-4 | reverse complement strand
CACATCGACCGCCACCAAACCCCCATCCGAGGCGGACGCATCCACCTCGCCGCCTAAACCCGAGGCACCCGCCTGCCCGTCGACAAGCTCAGGGACCGACACGGGAACCACCCTTCGACAAGCTCAGGGACCGACACGGGAACCACGCTGCGTCGACAAGCTCCGCGACCGACACGGGAACCACCGCGTGTCGACAAGCCCGGTGAACGACGCCGTTCTCGACAACCCAGCCACCCCGGTCCCTGAGCCTGTCGAAGGGCACACGAGTGACCAGCCACCCTTCGACAAGCTCAGGGACCGACACGCGAACCACCCTTCGACAAGCTCAGGGACCGAACCGGGGAACCACCCTGCCTCGACAATTCCGGTGAACGACGCCGTCCTCGACAACCCAGCCACCCCGGTCCCTGAGCCTGTCGAAGGGCACACGAGCGGCCAGCCACCCTTCGACAAGCTCAGGGACCGACACGCGAACCACCCTTCGACAAGCTCAGGGACCGAACCGGGGAACCACCCTGCCTCGACAATTCCGGTGAACGACGCCGTCCTCGACAACCCAGCCACCCCGGTCCCTGAGCCTGTCGAAGGGCACACGAGCGGCCAGCCGCCCTTCGACAAGCTCAGGGACCGACACGCGAACCACCCTTCGACAAGCTCAGGGACCGAACCGGGGGACCACCACGCGTCGACGCCGCATGGGCACCGCTCCCCATCGCGGGCGGACAGCCGACCTCGGTACCGTGATGGACGAGCCGACGGTCGCGCGGGTGCCGTGTGTTCAGCTGCGCGTCGCGACCGACACCCGAAGAGGAGCACACATGATCATCTGGACCCGCTGGGGCATCGTCGTCTTCCTGATCTTCGGGCTGTCCGTCGGCGCCGGCTTCCTCATCAAGGCGATCGTTTCTCCCGACGGCGGATCGGCGCAGTCCGGGGTGTTCGTCGGCATCGGCTTCCTGCTCGGCGCCGTCGCGTGCTGGGCCTTCGGGAAGTTCGCGCTGGCGAAGCTTGATGCACCGCGGCCGGTCGTCGTGTGGCAGCAGCTCGCGCAGCCGTACGTCAACGAGCACGGCATCACCGTGAAGCAGGAGGCCGTGCCCGTGCGCCACCCGCAGACCGGCGAGCAGCTCTACAGCCGCCCGAGCTCCACACTCTTCTTCATCCCCGTCCGCTTCTGGGCGTACGTCATCGCCGCGCTGGGTGTCGTCACGATCGTCGTGAACGTCGTGCGCGGCTGACACTCAGCCCTGGCGACTCTTCCACCGCGGGTTCTGCCGAACACCCGCCCACGGCGGCGGACGATCTGCGACCCCGGCCTGCCCTCGAGCGACTGGAGTGATGCGCGGACCTTCCTGGTGACCTCCTGATGATCACGATGCGTGCTACCTTGTTGAGAACGATTCTCAACAGAGCATACTGTAGACCCATCGACCAGGAGAACCCGCCGTGACCACGCCTCGCATCCCGCTGACCGTCACGCTCGTGCTCGGCACCTGTCCGCCGGAGCGTCGCACCGTGGCCCGACAGATCGCCGGTCGATCCGCGGCGCTCGTCACGATCGAGCGGCAGGGCGAGGCTGAAAGCGCCCACCCTGACATCGACGACGCGATCGACGCCGTTGCACGACACCCGCTCGCTCCCCGGCACCTCGTCCTCGATTGCGGGAGCACGGTCCGCCCGGTCGACGCGGTCTCCGCCGTCCTCGGGCACCGCGACACGGCCGTCTTGGACGCCGTCGTGACGGTCGTCGACGCAGCCCATCTCCTGCACGACCTCCAGGACGACGAGTACGTCACCCACGACGAGGACGGCGACACGGCCTACACCGCACGATCGATGATCACTGTGGAGCAGCTCGAGTACGCGGACACCATCGCCGTCGCCGGCCGACGCGGCGTGACGCACGAGCGACTCGCGGTGCTCCTCGCTCTCCTCAGCCACCTGAACCCGACGGCGCTGACGCGGATGGTCGAGCCGGTCGCGGCCCGGCCACGGGCCACACCCGGCACTCCGGCGACCGCGAGCAACCGCGAACCGCTCGCGCGCTACCGCGACTCCCCGTTCGAACTGGACCGCTTCAGCACGTCCCCCGGGTGGATCGCGATGCTGAACGGCGAACACCGGCCATGGGTGGATCACGACCGCGTGACCACCCTGCGGTTCGACAGCCCCCGACCGATGCATCCGGAACGACTCCTCGCGTGCTTCGACGGACCGATCGAGGCGGGGCGGTTCGGCCGGCTCATCCGTACGGCGGGGTTCCTCGTCCTCGCGACGCGCGCCTCCCGCGTCGGCGTCCTGCAGCACGTCGGCCAGATGATCGATCTGGAACCCACATCGTTCGAGACGAACGACCCTGGCGCACCGCTCGGCCAGGAGCTCGTCGTCACCGGGATCGACCTCGACGAGCTCGCCATCACCGCCGCCTTGCACGCCTGCACGCTGACGGACGAGGAACTCCTCGCCGGGCCGGCGGCGTGGGCGCACTACCCGGACGCCTTCACGCCATGGAGCACCACCCGCGAGCACTGAGCAGCAGGCCCGTCAATTGCCCGAAACGGTTCGGATCTCGGTCGATTTCGTGCAGGTTCGGGCGACTCAGTGGATCCGCGCGCTCACCCACTCCTCGCGCACGAACCGCACGAACTGCTCGACGGCCGGCGACACCGCCCGGGCACGGCTGGTGGCGACACCGATCACCCGGACCGCCTCGTCGTCGAGCGGGACGAGCACGACGCCCTCCATGCTCGTGGAATCGGGGAGAACGGCGATCCCGACCCCGGCGCGCACGAGACCACGGAGCGTCGACAGCTCGGACACCTCCATCGTCACCCGGGGCACGACGCCGTGCCTCGCGAAGTACGCGTCCGCGATCTGCCGGAGCCCCGAGTCCGTCGTCATCGCGAGGAACTCCGTCTGCTCGAGATCGGACGCCGCCAACGACGTCCGGTCGGCGAACGCATGCCCGACCGGCACGCCCAGCGCGAGCCGCTCGGAGGTGAGCGGACGCCACTCGATCTCCGGATCACGCGGTTCGGGGCTGATGAACGCGACGTCGGCCGAGCCGGAGCGGAGCGCGTCCAGCACACTGTCGGCCTTCCCACCGTCGAGGACGAACCGGATGTCCGGCAGCAGCTGGCGGTACTCGCTCACGATGCGCGGGATGAGCCAGCCGCCGAGGGACGAGACGTAGGCGATGGACACGAGACCGGCCGAGGGATCTCGGAGCTCGTCGATCCGCGACTGCGCGTTGTCGAGCTCGGTCTGCGCACGGAGCGCGTGCACGAGGAGGATCTCGCCGTAGCGGTTGAGTTCGAGCCGGCTGCGGTGACGGTCGAACAACTCGACCCCGGCGTCCGCCTCGAGCCGACCGATCGCCCGCGTCAGCGTCGACTGGGAGATACCGAGCGCCTCAGCGGCGTACGGGACGTGACCGTCTTCGGCGAGCGCCCGAAGGTACGCGAGTTCGTCGATCCTCATGCCCTCATGATGCCGCACCGGCGAGCCCGGCTGGGGCGGCACCTCGACAAGCTCGGTGACCGGGGAGCCGCTCGGTGACCGGGGAGCCGCTCGGCGACGGGATGGGCTCGGCGACCGGGGCGCGCTAGCGTGGTGCAGTGATAGGCAGACCGCGACCGAGCAAGGCGGCGACCGGCGCCCTCCTCGTCCTGGCCGGACTCGTCTGTCAGGAGCTCGGCGCATCGATCGCGGTCACGCTGTTCCCGCAGGTCGGTCCGATCGGCATGGTGACGCTGCGCCTCGTGTTCGCCGCGCTCATCCTGCTGGCCGTCGCCCGCCCATCCCTGGGCGGACACCCGAGGAGCGCCTGGGTGTCGGCGGTCGGTTTCGGAGTCGTCCTCGCCGCGATGAACGTCTGCTTCTACCTGGCTCTGGACCGCATCCCGCTCGGTCCGGCGGTGACCCTCGAGATCCTCGGCCCGCTGGCGCTCAGCGTCATCGCGGGTCGTCGATGGACGAGCGCGCTCTGGGCGGGTGTCGCCCTCGTCGGCGTCCTCCTCCTCGGCGGGGTGCTCCTCCACAGCGGACCGACGGCCGCACTCGATCCGATCGGCGTCATCCTCGCGCTCGCCGCCGGCGCCCTCTGGATCGGCTACATCCTGCTGTCGGCGCGGACCGGGACGGAGTTCCCCGGCCTGAGCGGTCTGGCGATCGCCGCCGCCATCGGGGCTCTCGTGACCATCCCGCTCGCCGCGACGACCGCCGGCACCGCGCTGTTCGATCCCGTCATCCTCATGCTCGGCTTGGGCGTCGCCGCGCTCTCGTCGGCTGTGCCGTACGCGCTGGAGTTCGTCGCCCTCCGACGACTCAGCGCTGCGACCTTCTCGATCCTGCTCGCATCCGCGCCGGCCATCGCCGCGATCGCCGGACTCCTCGTGCTCGGTCAGGAGCTCACGACACCGCAGTGGCTCGGCATCGCCTGCGTGGTCGGCGCCGGAATCGGTGCCGTGCTCTCAGCCCGACGGGGTCCCTCACCCGAGGTGCAGCCGAGCATCGCGCCGAGCTGATCGTCAGGTCAGGACGCGGCGAAGCGGGCGTGCACCCGGGAGGACACGGTGATGTCCTCCGGCTTGAGGTCGAGGGCGGTGTCGCCGGCAGGAGCCGCGGCCCCGCGCATCATCGGTGCCGCGGCCTGACTCGACGGCGAGCGGGTGTCGTCGCCCAACATGCCGGGTTCCGCAAGGGCGACCGGCCGCACGGCGCCGAGCCCGAGGCTCCTGGCGTAGGCGGTCGCGCGGTCCACGGCGTCGCGGACGGCGTTGTGCTGAGCCTCGGCCGTGATGCGGTGCTTCGTCGCCTCGGTGAGCGCCCAGGTGACACCCGTCACCGTGACGCCGTCCTGGGTCGCGATCTCCTCGGCCCAGCGGGCCAATGCTTGCAGGTCGGCGAACTTGACCTCGAGTGCGACCGTCGCGTGGTGCACGAGCGGCAACTGCTTCCCGTCCTTGTTCCACGGCCGCTCGCTCCACACCCGCAAGCGATCGGCCGACCACCAGGTCACGGCCGACTGTGCGCGGAACTGCTCCGCCGCCTGACTGAGCGCACGGTGCAGTGCGGTGGTGTGGGAGACGACGGGCTCACGTTCCGGCCCCTGGAACCCCGCCGAGATGAGGACGGTCCCACGTTCGGCCGGGTGGTGGTAGTCGAAGCGGCCCTCGACGGTGATGATCGTTTCACTCATACCCGGCACTCTATCCCGCGACGGCGGCTACGCTCTGGACCATGACGGACGGCGGAACCTGGGCGGATCGACGACATGGACGACGGGGGAACGAGTACGGTCCAGCCAGTCGGGGACTCCCGCCGGGCGATGTGGAGACCGTCGCGAAGTACCTCAAGGAGCGCGTCTACGCGACCTTCACCGGCCTCGCGATCGTCCTCGTGCTGGCGGCGAACGTGGAGCACCACGACGCGCCCGACGCGCTCTTCTCGCTCGTCATCGGCGTGGTCGGCATCACCCTCGCCGGCCTGGTCGCCGAGATGATCGCGCACCTCGCCGCCCACGGTGCGTTCCCCGACGAGCGCGGGTGGCACTCCATGCTCCGGATCGCCTGGGGCTCGCTGCTCACCGTCGCGACCCCCACCATCCTGCTCGTGCTCGCCGTGTTCGACGTCATGGAGGTCGAGACCTCCCTCCGCGTGTCCGCGATCGTCTACCTCGTCACCCTCGGGCTCAGCGGGTGGGTCGCCGTCCGGCGCGCGCGGCTGTCCGTCTGGCAGCAGCTCATCGCGCTCGCGGCCCTCGTGCTCCTGGGGGTCCTCGTCATCGGCGTGCAGGTCCTGGCCCACGGCTGAGTCGCGGACGCGGGCTCGGCCCCGTCGGAAATGTCGGCGCGGTCGACGACGTTGAGGAGCACGTGAGCACTCCGGAGACCGTCGACGTCGTCGTGATCGGCGCGGGTCAAGCCGGGCTGTCGGCCGCGTACCACCTGCATCGCCGCGGATTCGTCCCGCTGGGCACCGCCGAGGGCGCGACCGCAGCACGCACCTTCGTCGTCCTCGACGCGAACGACGCCCCGGGCGGTGCCTGGCAGCACCGATGGCGGTCGCTCACCATGTCGACCGTCAACGGGATCTACGACCTGCCCGGCATGCCGAAGCCCGAGCTCGATCCCACGTCGCCGAGTGTCGACGTCATCCCGCCGTACTTCGCGGCGTTCGAGGAGCGTTTCGCCCTCGCGGTCCGCCGCCCGGTGCAGGTCCGCGCCGTCCACCGCGAGGACGACGACCCGCACGGTCGACTCCTCGTCGAGACCGCGGCGAGCGCCGACTCCTCGGGCGCCGACTCCCCCGCCGCCCTGTTCCGGGCGCGGGCGGTCGTGAACGCGACGGGCACGTGGACGAAACCGTTCTGGCCCGCGTACCCGGGGCGGGAGCGCTTCGCCGGACGCCAGCTGCACGTGGCCGACTACGTCTCAGCTGACGAGTTCCGCGGCCAGCGCGTCGTCGTCGTGGGTGCCGGCATCTCCGCCATCCAACTCCTCGAGGAGATCTCGCGGGTGGCGGACACGGTGTGGATGACGCGACGCGAACCGGAATGGGTGGAGGACGACTTCGACACCGCCGCGCGGGTGGAGGCGATCAAGGGCGTCGAGGAACGCGTGCGCCAGGGCCTCCCGCCGGGCAGCGTGATCTCCGTGACGGGGATGCACTGGACGCCGTGGGCGCGGGCGGCCGAAGCGCGCGGTGTCCTGGTGCGTCAGCCGATGTTCCGCCGGATCGAGGAGCACGGCGTGGTTCTCGCCGACGGTTCCTTCCTCCCGGTCGACGCCATCCTCTGGGCCACCGGGTTCCGGGCGGCGCTCGACCACCTCGCACCGCTCGGCATCCGGCTGCCCGGGGGCGGCATCCGGATCGACGGCACCAGGGCGGCCGACGAGCCGCGCGTGCACCTGATCGGGTACGGCCCCTCAGCCTCGACGGTCGGCGCGAACCGGGCCGGGAGGGCGGCGGTCCTGGCGATCCTCGCCGACCTCGACGCCACCGTCGCCCTCCCTCAGCACTGACCCCGTCACTGCACCGGCACGGGGATGGGCACCGCGGGAGCCCGCTCGGAGCGCACGAAGCCGATCCCCAGCAGGATGCACACCCCGCCGAGGAGCTGCGCGAGCGACAACTGCTCCCCCAGGAGGATCCAGGCGAACCCGGTCGCCGCGACCACTTCGAGGAGGCCCGCGAACGACGCGAGTCGGGAGCCGAGCATCTGACTCGCGGTGATACTCGCCGCATAGGCGACCGCTGTCGACACCACCCCGACGAACAGGAGCGGCACCCACCAGGCGACGTCGGTGCCGAGCACCGTGACGTCGGCGTCGGAGGTCGTGAAGGGCACGCCGACGAGCCCGGCGAGCCACAGACTGAGTGCCCCGATGAGCAGACCGATGGCGGCGAACGCCACCGGAGGCAGCCCCTTCGCCGGCCGCGCCGAGATGACGTAGTACGCGGCGCAGCCCACCATCGCGAGGATGGCGAACAGCAGACCGACCGGGTCGAGCGTCGAGCCACCGCTCGGAGCGACGACGAGCACGAGCCCGACGAGCGACACGACGGAGCCGACGAGGACGACCGTCGCGGGACGACGTCGGGTCAGCACCCACGCGACGGCGACGAGCAGCAGCGGCGCCATGTACTCGACGAGGATCGCGGTCCCGACGGCGATGGTCTGCAGCGCCGCGAAGTAGACGAGCTGCGTCGCCGCCACCCCGATGAGGCCCATACCGAGGAGTCGCCAGCGGCCACGCCAGACCGCGTCCCAGCGACCGCGCAGTGCGATGAGGGCGAACGGGGCGAGCACCAGGCCACCGATCAGGGCGCGGACGGTGACCGCGGCAGCGGGGCTCCACCCCGACGCGAGCACCGGTTTGATGAACGCTCCGGAGGTGCCGAACGCGACCGCCGCGAGCACCGCGACGAGCAGACCGACCGTGGTCGAGGACGTGTGCTTCATGGGTGTCTCCAGCTGCCGCGAGTAGGGCCGGCGGAAGAGGTGGACGCCCGGCTGAGATGAAGCTACTCTCGGAGAGAGTAAGGAGTCAACTTGCGTTTTGCCCATGACACCGAGGATGCGCTGCACTTCGCCGCGCTGCTCGTGGACACCCGCGCATCGGCGTCCCGCAGCGGTGGCGACGAACTCGCGGCACCGCCGCAGCTCGTGGAGCTCCTGTGCGTCAGTCGGTACTCGGGTCGGGTCGACGGCGACGAGCCCGAGCGGGCCGCAGTGGCTGCACTCCGAGAGCGGATCCACGCGCTCTGGGCCTCCGACGCTGACGCCCCGGACACCCGCGACCGGGCCGTCGCCGAGATCAACGCGATGCTCCGGGAGTCAGCCGCGCTCCCCCAACTGCGCCGCCACGACGGCTTCGACTGGCACCTCCACGCCACCGAGTTCGACGCACCGCTCGTCGATCGCGTCCAGACCGAGATCGCCATGGCACTCGTCGACGTCGTCCGGTCCGACGCCTGGGACCGCCTGCGGCTCTGCGCCGCCGACGACTGCGACGGCCTGCTCGTCGACCTGTCCCGCAACGGTTCGAAGCGCTACTGCTCCGTCCGCTGCAGCAACCGCGTCAACACGATCGCCTTCCGCGCGAGAGCGCAGTAGCGGGCATCACCAGACCCGGATGACGACCATCACTGCGATCTCGTCACATCCCAGAGGTGGTGCACCGGGTCATGGATGAAGTAGCGGCCGAGGGTCTCGGTCGTGAAGCGCGCGCCGTCGCTCCGGCGGCCCGTCCGCGCGAGCGCGTCGTCCGGCACCCGCTCGAACGCTGCGGCGAGCACCGTCGCGGCCTCGACCAGTTCCGCGGAGACCCGTTTCGGGTCCTGCTCGCCGTAGCGCTCCTCGAGAGCCGTCGCATCCTGGTCCCAGTTCTCGAACGCGGGATCGTCCTCGTCGAGGACGAGCCGCAACCGGACGTCGAAGATGCGGAACACGTCCCGCACGTGGGCCGCGTACTCCAGCGGCGACCAGGTCCGCGGGTCGGGCCGCTCCCGGACGTCGGCACGCTCCAGCACCGCCGGCCACGCGGCGGCGTTCGCCAGGATCAACCCGGGGAGGTCCCGGAAGCCGAACCGCGAGGTGTCCATCCCGCACTCGGAGCAGGCGCGCTCGAGGACCCAGGTCCAGTTCTTCGTGTCCGGGACGATGGTGTCGCCGTCGGGGGTGTTCGTCGTCATGGGTTCACTCTAGGAAGCGGCATGGCCCAGCACCCTCGCGAAAGCGTCATCGTGCCGCGATCCGCCGCCACCGTCCGCTGGCGGCGCCGCGCCGATGCCTCCGTTACCCGGCGGGGGCGACCGGCGGGGCGCAGACCATCGCCGAGGCGGCGAGCTGCTCCGCCATCTGCTGCTCGGACCACGGGAGTGCGATCTCGGGGGCCTTCTGCCCGCTCGCCGGTGCCGCCTTCGCACCGATCGAGGCGAGCTGCATCGCGAGCGTCTGCGCGAAGCCCGCACCGAGCGTCGAGTTGTTCAGCATGACGACGACCGTCAAGCCGGAGGTCGGGTCGGAGAAGGCCGCCGAGAGCGACCCGGGGATCGACCCGGCCTGCCCCCGGAGCGGACCGATCTGCAACCCGCCCACGCCGAAGCTCTTCCAGGTCGGCTCAGCCTCACCCAGCGAGACGGGGTCCTTCCACTGCTTCTTGTACGTGCTGTCGTTCAGCAGCGAGCCGGACGCGAAGGACTGGGTGAACTTCCGCAGATCGTCGACCGAGGAGACGACGCCACCGGCGGTCCACACCATCGAGGTCGACAGCTCGGTCTCGTCCGTCGGTGCGTCGCACTGGTAGGTGCCGTCCGCGATCCGCGGCGTCAGGTACCCCTTGGGGTGCGATCCCGGAAGCTCGACGGTGGAGGCGTCGGGGAAGCTGGACTTCGACATGCCGAGCGGCGAGAAGACGTAGTGGTCGTACAGGGACTGCCAGGACTGACCGGTCAGCTCCTCGAGCGCCATGCCGAGCAGGATGTAGCCGGTGTCACTCGAACCGAAGAGCGCCCCCGGAGCCGTCCGCGTACCGCTCGCGAGCCCGTTCGCGAGGATCTCGGCCATCGACCAGTTGCGGGTCGGGTTGGTGACGAACTGGGCGTTGAGCGCGGGCGTGTAGGTGCCGAGCCCCGACGTGCCATTGCACAGCTGCTGGTAGGTGATGCCCTCGATGCCCTGCACCTGCGGGAGGGTCTTGTGGACCTGGTCGGTGAGCTTGATCTTGCCCTCGTCGACGAGCTCGAGGAGCACCGTGCAGGTCATCGGGCGCGTGGTGTCGCCGATGCGGTAGACCATGGACGGATCCATCTTGGTCTTGCCACCCGGCTCGGTCGTGCCGACGCCGGCCGTGAAGCTCCCGGCCCACGGCGCCCAGACGCCGACGATGGCACCGGAGGATCCGGACTGGGTGACGGCGGCCTCGACCGCCGCCGTGATGGCGTCGGTCGTGTCGCCCGCGAGCGTGCCGCTGACCTGGTCGGGGAAGTCGGTATCGGACACCGAGGGGCCCGAGCAGCCGACGAGTACCGTCGCGAGGGTCGCCGCGGTGAGGAGTGCGGCGAGACGCCGGCGCCTCGGAGCTGTTGCAGTCAAGTCATCCCCCTGATGAGCGGTCTGCGGAGCTGCAGACTGTTCCCGATTGTAACCGGGCGCGGCTGAGAGCTGCGGTCGCACGCCGCGTGCCGGTCACACGGGCGGCGGACCTGGTGCGGGGCCCGTCGATGGTGTTCCCTGGAGAGGTGACCTCGAACGCCTTCCCGCAGACCACCGTCGACGCCGTCCTGGCGCACATGAACGGCGACCACCCCGACGACAACGTGCTCATCGTGCGAGCCTTCCTGGAACCAACGGCCGAGGCCGCCACCATGATCTCGCTGGACGGGACGGGTGGCGAATGGACCTGGACGGTCGACGGCACCGCCGCGGGTGGGCGGGTGCCCTGGCCCGCCGGCGCGATCACCGAGCGCGGCGAGATCCGACGCGAGGTCGTCGCCCTCTACGACGCCGCGTGCGCCCGTCTGGGCGTGGAGCCACGCCCGCACGACTGAGCGACGGCCACCCCTCGGCCGCCGACCTCGGACGACGGCCTCAGGTGACCAAACCGTCGACGCCCGCACCTCCGAACTCCTCAACGCCCCGGGACGACTCGCGGCACGAAGGATCAGGAGGCATTCCCATGCGTCATTCACCCAACCGGCTCCTCGCCGCCGTCTTCGGCGCGGTCTACGTGGTCGTCGGACTCCTCGGCGGGATCGTCGCCGGCGGCCTGCCGTTCCTCACCACCGAGGGCGGTCTCCTGCTCGGGATCTTCGAGGTCAACCCGCTGCACAACATCGCGCACGTCCTCATCGGGGCGGCCCTGCTCATCGCCGGGCTCTCGAACGTCGTCGCGGCCAAGACCGTCAACACGGTGATCGGTGGGTTCTACCTCCTGCTCGGTGTCGTCGGATTCTTCATCGTGGGCTCCGCGCTCAACATCCTCGCGCTCAACACGGCCGACCACTTCCTCCACCTCGCGAGCGCCGTGGTGCTGCTCGGCGCCGGGCTGGCTGCGGACAAGCGCACGCACCGGGCGGCGACGGCCTGACATGTCGGTCTCCGTCGAACGGCAGGACGCCCGGACGGGTGAGGACGACGCGATCCGCTCCGGCACGACGTCGATCTCGAACTGTCTGCTCGCGATGTGCGCACTCGGCGCCGGTCTCGTGTTGATCGCGACCGGCGCCGGGTCCTCTCCCGTGGGTGCGATCCCGCTCGTCGCCCTCGGCGTCGCCGCACTGCTCTGGTCCGTCGTGGTCCTCGTCCGTGACCGGGTGCCGGGCCTCCGTGCGTCCTTCGCCGGCGCGGTGGGCGCGGTGGTCGTCTGGGTGGCGCTCTACGGACTCGCCTCCCTCGGCGTCACGACCGTGCCGCCGTTCCTGCCGACCCTCTCGTCCACGGTGTTGCTGCTCTTGGTCGCCGGGGTGCTCGCGCGGCGACTCCGGCGGGTCACCCTCGCATCGACGGCGCCGGACGAACTCGAGCTCGACGCCCTGGTGACGCGCGCGAGCCGTCGGCCGCATCGCGAGCCGAGCACCGGACGGTACGTGTTCACCCTGCTCGTCGGGGCGGCGTTCGTGGCGGCCCTCACCACACCGGCGCTGGCGCAGACCAACGCCGGTGCGTTCGCGGTCCCGCACGGTTCCCTGCACAGCAGCCACTGATTCCCTCCACAGCGACAGATCCACCCTCCCGTTCAGGAGCCCGGCCCGTTACACTTAGGTAACCCTTACCGAGCCAGCCGACGCGGAGTCCGACATGAGCACTGTGATCCCCTTCTCCCAGGCCCTGCGCGAGCGCACGTCCTCCGGCCACTCCTCCAGCGAGGGGGCGGACTTCATGAGCGACCTCATGACCGGGAAGGGTTCGAAGGAGGACTACATCGCCCTCGTCGCGCAGCACTTCTTCATCTACGAGGCCCTCGAGGCCGCCGCCGACCGCATGCGCGCCGATGCCGTCGCCGCTCCGTTCATCAGCGACAAGCTGACGCGGCTTCCCGCCATCGTGCAGGACCTCGAGTTCCTCATGGGTCCGGACTGGCGCGAGCAGATCACCCCGCTCCCCACCACCGCCCGGTACGTGGCACGGATCAACGAGGTCGGCGCCGTCTGGCCCGGCGGCTTCGTCGCGCACCACTACACCCGGTACCTCGGCGACCTCTCGGGCGGGCAGATCATCCGCACGCTCATGCAGCGCCAGTTCGGCTTCGACACCAACGGCGTCGGCTTCTACCTCTTCGGCGACATCGCGAAGCCGCGCGAATTCAAGGACACCTACCGCGAGCAGCTCGACGCCGTCCCGTGGGACGACGAGGAGCAGGCCCGCGTGATCGACGAGGTCATGGTGGCGTACCGCTTCAACACCGACCTCTTCCGTGACCTCGCGACCGCGAAGGCCGCAGCGACCGCCATCGCCTGATCCGTCCCTCTCAGCCCTCGGCCGGGTGCAGCACTGCCCGCGAAGCACCCCTCCCGCGGCTCGCCTGCGCCGCGTAGCATCTCGGGCATGGACGTCATCCTCGTACCCGGCTTCTGGCTGGACGCATCCTCGTGGAGTGCGGTCACACCCCCGCTCGAAGCGGCAGGCCATCGGGTCCGACCACTCACGCTCCCCGGGCTCGAGAGCGTCACTGCCGACCGCGCCGGCATCGGCCTCCGCGACCACGTCGACGCCGTGGTCGCCGAGATCGACGCCGGCGCCGAGCCCGTCGTGCTCGTCGGGCATTCCGGCGGCGGCGCCATCATCTCCGCCGCGATCGACGCCCGCCCTGACCGCGTCGTCCGCGCCGTGTACGTCGACTCGGGTCCGCTCGCCGACGGCGCGTGCATCAACGAGGAACTCCCCTCGTCGGGTTCCGACATCCCACTGCCCGACTGGACGGTGTTCGACGCAGAGGACCTCGTCGACCTGGACGACGAGCTCCGTGAACAGTTCCGGGCCAGAGCCGTCCCGCAACCGAAGGGCGTCGCCGTCGACCGACAGCAGCTCTCCGACGACGACCGTCGCCTGTCCGTCCCGGCGACCGTGGTCGCGTGCGAGTTCTCCTCGGAGATGCTGCGCGGCCTGATGGAACAGGGACACCCGTACGTCGCGGAACTGGCACGGCTGCACGACGTCGAGTTCGTCGACCTCCCGACGGGTCACTGGCCGCAGTTCACGAAGCCGGCGGAACTCGGCGCGATCCTCCTCCGGGCCGTCGATCGCACCTGACGACGGTCCACCCTCGACCAGGCCGGTCAGCGCGAGGCGTCGACGGGCGCTCAGGTCATGAGGTACGCGAGCGGCAGGATGCCGAGAATCGCGACGAAGATCAGTGCCAGCACGGCGTACACGGCGATCTGCGCGCCGCGTCCCTTGATGACCGCCTGCCCCCGCGGTGCGAGCGAGCCCGAGACCCACTGCTGCGCCGGGGCGATGTAGTCGAGCGTCGGCGCCTCACCGGGGTGCAGCAGGTAGTCGGCGCGGCCGAACTCCCACAGCCACGCCATCGAGCACGAGACCTGCACGGGCCGGTCGGCCGGCACAGTGAACTGCGACGGTCCCCAGCTCGGGCGATGCTCGAAGCCGTCGATGCGGACCACGAGTGGGATGAACCCCCAGTATCCGGCGAACGGTGGCTTGCTGGCGTTCAGCTCGAGCGTGCGCCAGGCGGTGATCGGACCGGGCTGCGGCCAGCCCTGCTGCATGGGATGCGTCATAACCGACAATCGTAGGGTCACCGACCCCGTTCGTTCGCCCCTTTTCGGGCGACGGAGCGCCGATTCGCCCGACAATGGGCGAACGGACGCTACTGCCCCGACATGAACCGCTTCACGTCGGTGTCGACGATGATGTCGCTCGGGCGCAGCGGCCGGGAGAGGTAGAGGCCGTCGAGCGTCGAGATGCGGCTGAGCGCGACGTAGCTCTGCCCCGGGCTGAACGCGCGGCTGCCCAGGTCGACGATCGCGCGGTCGTAGGTCTTGCCCTGCGACTTGTGGATGGTGACCGCCCACGCGAGCCGCAACGGGAACTGGGTGAACTCGGCCACGATGTCGCGCTTCAGCTGCTTCGTCACCGAGGAGTAGGAGTACTTGTACTTCTCCCACGTCGCCGGTTCGACCTCGAACTGCTCGCCGTCGACCTCGACCCAGACGGTGGAGTCGATCTTCACCACGGTCCCGAGCGTGCCGTTCACCCAGCGACGCTCGCTGTCGTTGCGGAGGAACATGACCTGCGCACCGACTTTGAGGTCGAGCGCCTCGTCGGCGGGGAACGCCCGCCCGCCGAAGTCGCCCGAGACCTCCGCGTTGGCGGTGAGCGGCTTGCCGTCGAGCTTGGCGAGCGCCGCCTTGTTGATGCGGTCGACGGTGTCGTTACGGCTCGCGAGGGTGATGACGCCGTCCTCCGGTGGGGTCCTGGCGCCCATGCCGTTCAGCCGGCCGGCCATCTCGGCGGTGACCTGGCCGTGCCGGACACCGTTGAGGAGGTACTTGAACTCGGCCTCGTGCTGGCGGTGGATCTCCGTGAGCTCGACGAGCTGCAGCGGCGTCTCGGACCACACCTTGGCGTCGAAGAACCAGAACGAGCGGTAGGTGTCGGCGATGTACGCCCGTTCCTCGAGGCTGCCCGGCACGGGAGCGAGCTGGTACGGGTCGCCGAAGAGCACGATCTGCACACCGCCGAACGGCTCGCGCGGCCGCTGCCGGGCCTGCCGGAGGCTCCGGTCCATCGCGTCCATGAGGTCGGCGCTCACCATGGAGACCTCATCGACGACCAGGGTGTCGATGGAGTTGAGCAGCTTGCGGGTCTGATCGTTCTGGTCGATCGTGTGGTCGGCGATGAGCCCGATCGGCAGGCGGAACAGCGAGTGGATCGTCTGGCCGCCGACGTTCAGCGCGGCGACACCGGTCGGGGCGCAGATGGCCAGCTGCTTCGAGGTGTTCCAGGCGAGGTGGTTGAGGAGCGTCGACTTCCCGGTGCCCGCTCGCCCCGTCACGAACAGGTGCTCGCGGGTGCTCTCGATGCGGTCGAAGACGGCTTGCTGCTCGGCGGAGAGGGCTACGCTCATGATGCTTCGGTTCCCTCCCGTTTTCGCCCTCCAATCCTATGCGAGGTGCCCGCCTAGGATGTCAGGATGAGCCATGTCGCGACACGTGGGGAGCTGCGACGCCCGGGAACGGTGCGCGGTGCGCTCGTCCGCGCCGTCGTGCTGTGGCTCTGCATCGCGGCACTGCTCGTCGCGGCCATCGTCTCCGCCTGGTCGGCCGTCGCCCGCGACGTCTACGGCGCCGGTTCCTTCGCGCGCGGGTACCTCGACGCCCTCGCAGACGACGACGCCGCGACTGCGCTCGCGTTGCCAGGAGTCGCCCTGAGCTCCGCCGAACTCGCCGACGCGGGCCTGCCGGCCGACAGCTCGGACGCCCTGCTCCGGAGCGAGGCGCTCGGCACGATCGAGGACGTGCGCCTCGTCTCCGACGTCACGACCGCCTCGGGCGCCCACGAGGTGACCTTCTCGTACCGACTCGCGGGTCAGCCGCACCGCACGGCGTTCTCGATCACGAGCGGCGAGCGCACCTTCGGGCTGTTCCCGTCGTGGCGCTTCGAGACGAGCCCGTTGAGCGTCGTCCAGCTGACCGTCGCACACACGACCGGGTTCCGGGCGAACGGCTTCGAGCTCGACACCCGCCGCGTCGCGGAGGGGACCGAGGGGGCCTTCACCTCCACCATCCCGCTCCTCACCTTCACGCCGGGCAGTGTCGACTTCGACGTCGACACCACCTACCTGGCGGCTTCGGTGGAGACGGCGACGACGACCGAGGTCGCAAGCGTCGTCGACGCCGAGGTGACCGCGAGTGCCACCTCGGACTTCGTCGGGGAGGTCCAGACGCAGATCGACGGTTACCTCGACAACTGCGCCACGCAACAGGTCCTCCAGCCCACCGGATGCCCGTTCGGCATGGTGATCCGCGATCGCGTGGACGACCTACCGGTGTGGTCCATCGCGGCCTACCCCGTGGTGGCGGTCCAGCCGGGCGACAACGGTTGGCAGATGCCGGCGACGGCCGGAGCCGCGCACCTCGTCGTCGACGTGAAGTCACTGTTCGACGGCACGGTCTCGACCCTCGACGAGGACGTCCCGTTCACGTTGTCGGCCTTCGTGACGATCCGCGACGACGGCTCCCTCTACATCGACCTCCGCTGAAGCCCGCGAACTGTCACTCCAGCACAGTCCGACACCCCTAACACTGTTCCGGAGTGACAGTTCGCGGGCTAGGAGCGGGTGTCGTTGGCCGCCATGCGCGCGAGACGCTCGTTGTACTCGTTGAGCTCCGCGTCGTTCGTGCGGTCCGCGTTGCGATCGAGTCGCTTCTGGTCCTTCGCGTCGCTCTTGCTCCACGAGATCGCGACGGCGACGGCGAGCGCCAGGGTCGGGATCTCGCCGACGCTCCAGGCGATCCCGCCGCCCGTCTGCTGGTCGAGGAGCGGCACCTGCCCCCAGGTCCGCCCCATCGCCCCGAACCAGTCGGCGAGGAACAGCCCGGTCGAGGAGATGATCGCCAGCCCGAAGAACGCGTGGAACGCCATCGTCGCGAAGAGCAGCAGCAACCGCATCGGGTACGGCAGGCGGTACGGGACCGGGTCGATGCCGATGAGCGACTGCACGAAGAGGTAGCCGGTGATGAGGAAGTGCACGACCATCCACTCGTGACCGATGTGATCCTCCATCGACCAGCGGAACAGCGGCGTGTAGTAGAAGACCCAGAGCGATCCGGCGAAGAGCACCGCGGTGACGATCGGGTTCGAGATGATCCCCGCGAACTTCGAGTGCACGGCCAGGAGTATCCACTCCCGGCCCCCTCGGGAGTCGTCGGAGCGCTTCCGCACCGCCCGCGCGAGCAGCGTGACCGGCGCCCCGGGGACGAGGAGCACGGGGACGAGCATGGTGAGGCCCATGTGCCCGAGCATGTGCACGCTGAAGAGGTACGGCTGGTAGACGTTGATGCCGCCGCAGGTGAGGTAGAAGAGCACGAGCAGCCCGAGGACCCAGCTGACGGTGCGCAGGATCGGCCAGGAGTCGCCACGGCGGTGCAGACGGACGACGCCCGCGATGTAGAAGAAGATGCCGAAGGCGCAGGCCAGCAGCCACAGGAGGTCGATGTTCCACTCGGTGAAGTAGCGGGAGAAGGTCAGTTCCGGCGGCAGTTCCTCACCGGTGAGCAGGACCGCTGGTGTCGGCGCGGTCGGCACGGTCTGGTCGACCGGCGGGGCCGTCTTCGCGAGGGCTGCAGCGGCACCGGAGGCGATACCCATGAACCCGAGCTCGAGCGCAACCAGCCACCAGAAGGTGCCGGTGCGGCCCGCGGGGGTGTCCGGGCGCGCAGCGGCGGAGCGCTCGATGCGACCGATGAGCACCCGACGCTGCAGCGCGCCGAACAGGCCGAGCGCAAGTAGCGCGAAGACCTTGACGAGGACGAGGATGCCGTACGGGGTGCCCAGGCGGTCGAGCGAGCCGATGCGCAGCTCAGCACTCACGTATCCGGAGACCGCCACCACGACGAAGGACACGAGTGCCACGGTCGAGTACCGCATGAGCACGGGGGCGAGCCGGCCGTCTTCGAGGGTCTTGCGGATGAAGACGAGCGTGAGCAGACCGCCGAGCCAGATGGCGGCGAACACCAGGTGCAGGCCGAGTGCGGTGACGGCGGCGTTGTGCCCGCTCGCCTCGGCGGAGTGACCCTGCTGGGCCATCGGCAGCAGCGACACGAGGGACAGCCCGAAGACGAACACGAGCACCGTGTGGTTGCGGACGGCGAAGCAGAGCACCGTGACGGCCGCGGCGATGAGGGTCGTCTGCAGCCAGGCCTGACCCGACTCGATCCCGGTGAAGAAGAGGCTGAGCTTCGCACCGAACGCGTCGTCGAAGGTGAGCGGCACCTGCGTGACGTTCAGGAAGGTGAAGAAACCCGTCACGCCGGACGCGACGGTGAAGACCGCGGCGCCGGCAGCGGCGACGTCGAGCGCCGCGCCGTACTCGCGCCGGTCCGGGCTGAGCGCCCAGCAGGCCATGAGCAACGCGCCGATGGTGACGGCGGCGCTCAGGTTGACGAGCAGTTGTGCGATCGGGAGCCCCCACCGCACCACGGCGCCGGGATCGCCCAGGAGTTGCGCATCCGCTCCACCGCCGAAGGCCAGACCCGCGAGGAGGGTCGCCACGGCCACGAGAAGCAGGAGGGCAGGACCCGCGAGGCGGACGACACGATTCACGCTGCAAGCCTACGCGGCGCTGCTGGGAACCCCGACCGCAGCGGGATCAGCCGGTGCTCGGTCCCTGAACCGAACCACCGGTCCCTGAGCCGAACCATCGGTCCCTGATCCGAACCCACGGTCCCTGAGCCTGTCGAAGAGTTCCCGCTCACGCCCGGACGAGCAGCGTCGAGGAGCCGTCTTCGAGCCGCCGCACCTCGATGCGTTCGCCGATGCGCTGCTTCATCTCCTCGACGTGGCTGACGACGCCGACGACGCGCCCGCCGGCCGAGAGCCGACCGAGCTCGGCCATCACGGTGTCGAGCGTCTCGGGGTCGAGACTGCCGAACCCTTCGTCGACGAAGAGCGTGCCGAGCTCGACACCGCCGGCCTCGCCCGTCACGACGTCCGCCAGCCCGAGTGCGAGGCAGAGCGAGGCGTAGAACGTCTCGCCACCGGACAGCGACTTCGGATCGCGACGCCGGTCGGTCCGGTGATCGTGGACCGTGAGCGACAACCCGACGCGCTGGCTGCGGGAGGGTCCTTCCTTGACGTCGCTGCGGACGAGCTCGTAGCGCCCGCCGGACATCGACTCCAGGCGCGCGTTCGCCGCCGCCACGACATCCTCGAAGCGGCGCAGGAGGACGTAGGTGCCGAGGGTGACCCTCGTGCTGTTCTCGCTACCGGTGGCCGACACCACGTCGGCGAGGCGGACGACGGCCGCGGCCTCGCGGACCGCGTCGGCGTTCTCGTCGGCCGCCTCGGCGAGTGCCGTGCAGGCGGCAGCCGCGTTGGCCGCTCGTCGCGCGGAGACGGCGGCCGCTGCCGTCGCGGTGCCTGCCGCCGCCTCGGCGTCGGCCAGTCGTCGGGCCGTCGCTTCGACGTCGGGGGCGGCGGTACCGGCGACGCCGGCGAGAGCCGGGCTCGCGAGTGCTTCCGCGTTGGCGGTCGTGTGACGCAGGTGATCGGCCACCCGCGCCTCGGCGCTCGCCCGTTCGACCCCGTTCATGGCTGCGGCTTCCGCGGCCGCGCGGTCGGCGAACCCGGCCCGCTCGAGTGCCGCCTCCAGCTCGACCGCGCGCTCGGCGTCCCGCAGGCGCCGGTCCGCGACGGTCGCTCGTGCCGCCGCGAGCAGCGAGAGCGAGGAGAGCTCGGACTCCAGCATCGCGTCGAGCTCGGCGAGTGAAGCCGCTCGGCCGGCGAGGACACCGGCCACCTCGGCGCGGGCCTGCTCGTGGGCGCGCTGCGCGGCGGCGAGCCGCTCCGTCAGTGTCGCCCGAGTGGCGGTGCGTTCCGACACCGCGACCACGCCGGCCAGGTGCTCGTCCGCGAGGCGCCCGGCCTCCGCGACCTCGGCGTCCGCCTGCTCGGCGGCGACCACGGCCTCCGCGTACTGCCGATCGGCCTCCGCAGCGGCCGCATCGACGGCCGCCCGCGCAGCGACCGGGTCGAAGCCGGTGGTCGCCGCCGTCGACGCGCCGGACGAGCCGGTCACAGCCACGTCGCTCGGGTCGTCGGCCAGCGCGGCGAACTGCTCGACGAGGCGGTGACGCTCCGCCCGAGCGATGTCCCGGGCGTTCTGCGCCGACTGCATCGTCGCCTCGGCTTCGGCCCGCGCGACGGATGCCGCTTCGACCGCGTCCGCGTCGGGGTGGTCTCCGTCGAGCACCGCGGGCGCCGGGTGGCTCAGCGAGCCGCAGACGCTGCAGGGCTCGCCGTCCTGCAAGCCGATGGCGAGTTCACCCGCCATACCCTCGATCCTCCGGAGGCGCAGCGACGTCTCGACGTCGATCGCCGCCTTCGCGGCCGTGGCGGCCTCGGTGACCTCGTCGGCGAGACCCGCGAGGCGTTCGTCGGCCGCGTCCACCCGATCCAGCACCGCACGGCGTTCAGCCGCGCGCTCGACGGACCGAGCGGCCCTGGCCGACTCGGTGGCCGCATGCGAGGCGCGCTCCGGTGCCGAGCCGAGCGCTGTCCGGCGGGCGTCCCGTCGCGTCTGTTCCGCTGCAAGCTCGGCGAGCCGTGCCTCGACGGTCGCGAGCTCCTCGGCGAGTGCTACGAGCGCGCGTTCGCGATCGGTGTCGGCGGCTTCGAGGACGAGCACGGCCGCCATCGACGCCCGCTCGACGGTGAGGGATTGGCGGCGCGCGGTGACGGACGCGTCGTCGAGTGCGACGATCGCCTCGTCGGCCTGCTCCTCCATCGCGGCGAGCGACGCGACGGCGTCCTCGAGCGCCACCGATGCCGTGGCCGCTCCGGCGAGCGCGGACGCGACGGTGTCCGCCCGAGCCGCTGCCGCGATCCGTTCGGAGAGCCGCGCGACCGGTTCGTCGTCCACCGAGAGCAGCTCGCGCTCGGTCAGCAGCTCCGCGCGACGTTCGATGGACGCGAGCAGCGTCTGGGCCGCGGCGTGTTCGGCGCGAGCGCGCTCCAGGGCGACCCGAGCAGCGCCAGCGGTCGAGGCATCGGCGGCGGCGTGGCGCTCGAGGACGGCGACGATGCGCGAGGCGTCACCGACGAGGTCTTCGGAACCGGGTTCGAGCGGGACCGCGAGGGTCGCGACGTCAGGGTCTGGGTCGGGCTCCGCAGTCGCGGTGTCGCCTGGCTCGGCATCGACTCTCGAGGCAGCGTCCATCCCGGCCGGGGTGTCCGCTCCCCCGCCCGCGACGAGTTCCCGTGCGTCGTCGAGTTCGGCCGCTCCCGCGAACCGGGCGATCGCGCGGCCCAGCGCTTCTCGTGCCCCTTCGATGTCCCGCTGGGCCTGCCGTCGCTGCTCGACGAGGTGCTTGGCGACCCGCTCGTAGTGCTCCGTCCCGAACAGGGACCGGAGGAGTTCGCTGCGCTCCTCACCGCCGGCGGCGAGGAACTTCGCGAACTCGCCCTGCGGGAGGACGATCGTCTGGACGAACTGCTCCCGGGTGAGACCGACGATCCGACTGATCTCGGGACCGATCTCCTGCGCGCGGGTCGACAGGGTCTCTCCGGCCAGTGCGTCGGGATCGGTCAGGCGGACGAGGGTGGCGCTCGCCTGCTGCGGTGTGAAGCCGGCACCGCGCTGCTTCGGCCGCTGGTAGGCCGGCGTCCGCCGCACCCGGTACACGCCGGATCCGGTCTCGAACACGAGTTCCACGAACGGTTCCGTCCCGGGCTGCGCGTGGTGGGAGTGGAGGCGGTCCTTGCTGGCCCCGGTACCGGCGAGTTCGCCGTACAGCCCGAACACGATGGCGTCGATGATCGTGGATTTGCCGGCGCCGGTCGGTCCCTCCAGGAGGAACAGACCAGCCCGCCCGAGTTCGACGAAGTCGATGGTGTGCTCACCGGCGTACGGCCCGATGGCCTGCAGCGTCAGTCGGTGCAGTCGCATCAGGCGCTCGCCTCTGCGGCGAGTGCCGCCTCGTTCGCCGCCGCGATGAGCTCTCGCTCGCGAGTGGTCGCCGGTGCACCCGTCGCGTACTCGATGAACTCCGCGGTGACCTCGACCGGATCGGAGACCGCCGTGACGGCTGCGGCACGCGCTTCCTCGGAGCGGTTCGCCGGCGCGTGCGACCAGACGAGCAGGTGCGGGAAGCGTCGGGTCAGCGTCGCGTACAGCTCCGGCGGCCGGACGTCGTCGGTGACCGTGGCGCGCACCCAGGCGTCGACGGCGTCGTCTCCCGCGGGGCCCTGCAGCTCCGCGAGGGTTCCGATGACGTCGACGAGCCGACGCGGCACCGGCGCCGGCAGCAGCTCAAGGTGCACGGAGCCGTCGGCGGCGAGGTCGACCAGCACGCTCGACTTCACCTGGTTGCGTTCGGAGAAGGAGTAGGCGAGCGGCGACCCGGAGTACCGCATGCGGTCGACGCCCGTCGCGGCCCCGACGCGCTGCGCACCGTGGAGGTGGCCGAGCGCGACGTAGTCGAAGTCGTCGAACAGCTGGGCGGGCACCGCATCGACCCCGCCGATCCGGATGTCGCGTTCGCTGTCGCTCGCGAGACCACCGATGACGAAGGCGTGCGCGGCCACGACCGACCGGACCGCTCCCTGCTCGCGGCGCTGCGCGAGATCGGCTCGGACGCTCGCGAGGGCTGCACCCATGACGGCGGCGTGCGACCGCGCGAGCGGCTGGTCGTCCGGGGAGAGCACCCCTCGTGCGGTGTCGGGGTCGAGGTAGGGCAGCGGGTAGAAGGCGACGGGCCCGTGTTCGTCCTCCACCAGGACCGGTTCGCCGATGCGGGCGAGGTCGGCTCTGATGTCGATCCCGTCGCGCAGCATGGCGGCCCCGAAGCCGAGCCGGATGGCCGAATCGTGGTTGCCCGGGGCGAGGATGACGCGGGTGCGGCCCGCCAGCCGCCCGAGCGACTCCGACAGCAGCGTCACCGCCTCGACCGGCGGGATGGCGCGGTCGTAGATGTCGCCGGCGACGAGGAGGACGTCGACCTCGTGGTCCACGACCGTCTGCTCGAGGTGCACGAGGAAGTCGCGTTGAAAGGGGAGCAGGTCGACCCCGTGCAGCGAACGGCCGAGGTGCCAGTCCGAGGTGTGGAGGATCCGCATGACAGCAATGCTAGGCCGAGCCGCCGACACCTCGCCGCGCCCCGGACGGCACCCGGACGAACGACAGCAGGGCGTCGCTCTCGCGACGCCCTGCTGTGTGGTCTGGACCGACGGAGTGTCTCCGCGGTCCGAGTCCGTGCGGGCTCGCGCCCGCGACGACTTACTTGACGGAAGCCTTGAGCTTCGAGCCGGCGGTCACCTTGACGCGCTTGCCGGCCGGGATCTGGATCTCGGCGCCGGTCTGCGGGTTGCGGCCCGTGCGAGCGGCGGTGTCGGTCTGCTCGAAGGCGATCCAACCCGGGATCGAGACCTTGCCGCCCGTGGCGACGGTCTCAGCGACGGTGGTGAACAGCGCGTCGACAACGCTGCCGACGGTCGCCTGGCTCTGGCCGGTCGATGCGGCGATGGCGGCGACGAGTTCGGTCTTGTTCAAATTTGCCATTGTGAGGGTCCTCCTCGGACGTTGCTGCAACGTACAGCTGATGTGTTGGTAGCGAAGGTGTCGCTGATACGGCACCAACTGGTCGGTGTGACCGCCTCGAATGTAGCAGCAATCCGCGAGATTTCGCGGATTTCTCCGCTCTACGCGGACAATCGGGCCTGCGTGTCGGTCGTTTCCCAGCTGGGAGCCGTCGGCGCGAGCGCTCAGCGGACCCCGATGACGCTGTGCCCGGCCGCCCGCGACAGCAACCACGCCTCGATCGTCGGGAAGAGGGTCAGGACGGCGATCGCGAGGAACGCGAACTGATACGGCAGCAGCTGGCCGCCACCGACCCCATCCTCGAGGGAGAATCCGGTCGTCAGCAGGATCGCCCCGACGGCGACACCGAAGCCGCTCGCGACCTGTTGCAGGGTCGAGTTGAGCGTGTTCGCCCGAGACATCGCAGCGGGTTCGACGTCGGCGAACGTGATGGTGTTGTACGCCGTGAAGCCGATCGACCGGGCGACCCCGCTGACGAAGAGCAGCATCGCCGTCAGCACGATCGACGTGTCAGCGGTGAGGAACGCCATCCCGGCCATGCACAGGACCCCGATCAGGTTCGACGACACGAGCACCAGACGGAATCCGAACCGCCGCAGCATCCAGGTCGTCGCCGGTTTGATCGCGAGGTTGCCGGCGAAGAGGAAGAGCACCATCGATCCCGCCTGCACCGGTGTCCAGCCGAACGCGTCCTGGAACAGCAGCGGCAGGAGGAAGGGGACGGCGCTGATCGTGAGTCGGTAGACGCTGCCGCCAGCGTTGGCCAGACGGAAGGTCTCGATCCGCAGCGAGCGGAGATCGACGAACGGGTGCGGCGCACGGAACAGGTGTCGGATCGCGAGGGCGAGCAGGACGACACCTGCCAGGAGCGACCCGATGAACCACCGGGCGTCGAACCCGGCTCCGGACACCAGGGACGCCGCCACCAGGAGCGACGCCAGCCCGACACAGGCGAGGGACAGGCCGAGCCAGTCGAGCGGCGGCACCTCGTCGGCGGCGAAGTCGGGGACGATGCGGAGCGCCACGACGAAGGCGACGACACCGATCGGCACGTTGATGAGGAAGATCCAGTGCCAGGAGGCGTACTGGGTGATGACCCCACCGAGGAACGGCGCGATGATCGGGGCGGCGAGGGCGGGCCACGTCAGGAGGGCGATGGCCTGGATCAACCGCTCCTTGGGCGTCACCCGGAGCACGGCCAGCCGGCCGACCGGCACCATCAACGCCCCGCCGACGCCTTGGAGCACCCGGAAGCCGACGAGCATCGGCAGGCTCGAGCTCAAGGCACACATCACGGAGGCGATCGTGAACACCGCGATCGCCAGCGCGAAGATGCGCTTGGCACCGAACCGGTCCGTCAGCCAACCGCTGACGGGGATGAGGACGGCCACCGTGAGTAGGAATGCGGTGACGGCGAGCCCGACGGCCGTTGACGAGGTCCCGAGGTCGCGCGCGATGCTCGGTGCGGCTGTGGTGAGGATCGTCCCGTCGAGGTTCTCCATGAAGAAGCAGCCTGCGACCAGGAGGGCGATGGCTCGTTGCGTGCGGACGTCCAGCAGCGCCTCCTCGATGGATGTGGGAACCGTTCGATCCTTGCAGCTGTCGCCGACGACGCGAAAGGGCCGTCCGCGATGCGGACGGCCCTTTCGGTGTTGCCATGCTGTGTCAGCGGAATGTGAGCTCCGACTGAGCGGGTGCTACCAGCTCGACTTGCGGACGCCGGGCAGTTCGCCCTTGTGCGCCATGTCGCGGAAGCGAACGCGGCTGATGCCGAACTTCGAGAGGTTGCCTCGCGGGCGACCGTCGATCGCGTCGCGGTTGCGAAGGCGAACCGGCGAAGCGTTGCGAGGGAGCTTCTGGAGGCCGAGGCGAGCTGCTTCACGCGACTCGTCGGTCCCGGCGGGGTCGACGAGGGCCTTCTTCAGCTCGGCGCGCTTCGTGGCGTAGCGGTCGACGATAACCTTGCGCTGCTCGTTACGGGCGATCTTGCTCTTCTTAGCCATGTTTAGCGCTCCTCTCGGAATTCAACGTGCTTGCGCACTACGGGGTCGTACTTCTTGAGCACGAGACGGTCTGGGTTGTTGCGACGGTTCTTCTTGGTCACGTACGTGTAACCGGTACCAGCCGTCGAACGGAGCTTGATGATTGGACGGACGTCCTGCTGCTTAGCCATTAGATCTTCACCCCACGAGCGAGAATGTCCTTGACGACGGATTCGATGCCACGGGCGTCGATCACCTTGATGCCCTTGGCGGACACCTTGAGAGTGACGTTACGACGCAGCGAGGGCACGTAGTAAGTCTTCTTCTGCACGTTCGGGTCGAAGCGGCGCTTCGTGCGACGGTGCGAGTGCGAGATGTTGTGACCGAAGCCGGGAACGGCTCCTGTCACCTGGCACACTGCTGCCATAGTAGTTTCTCCTTCATTACCGCAGGGCGACTGCCCTGCCCAAGATCTCTTGTCGGCGTGCGCGATCCCGGTCTGCTTGAGCGGTGGGGGATCGTGGACACGATGTGGACATGGAGCGTCCACACCAAGGGTCAAGCGTACGCTGTGACCAGGCGTTTTGCAAATTCGTGTTTCTCGTACTGAACGCGCTGTGCGTGTTAACGCAAAATGGCCACCCAAGAACCTTGGGTGGCCATTTCAACGAAGAAGTCC
>NZ_JARVSA010000012.1:0-32473 GCF_030209415.1 Plantibacter sp. lyk4-40-MEA-4 | reverse complement strand
CGCGCGGCGGTCGATAACCTCGGGGCGACGGCTCGCCTTCGGCTTCGGCCGGTGTACGGATCACAGGACAGCGCGTTCGCCGCGGCGCTGCCCCTCGGGCTCGTGCTGACCAAGCACGTGTCGGTCCCCGCGGCGCTGAGGGAGCGTGTCTGATGAGCCCTGATCTGATTGCGCTGCTCGCCCTGGGCGGGCTGATCCTGCTCGTCGTGGTGGGTGCGCTGGTCTTCGTCCGCACCGGACGGAAGAACACCGAATCGGGCGCGTCGGCGTCCGGGGGGTCGCTCACCGCTCGCGGGTGGAGCGGCCCCGGCGGCGGCATGTCGACGTACCTGCAACCCGTCCCGGAGTGGCGCGGTACGACGGTGCAGACGTGCGGCCTGTGGCCGTACGCGATCGGCGCCGGCACGCCGATGGTGGGCGTCCCTCTGGGCCGTCACATTCACACGGGCGCAACGCTGTGCGCCGACCCGATTTCGTGGTTCCAGCGCGCGAAGCTCATCAGCAACCCGTCGCTGTTCGTCCTCGGTAAGCCGGGACTCGGCAAGTCGACGGCGGTCGCCCGCATGGCGACCGGGCTCGCCGGCTACGGCGTGCAGCCGCTCGTGCTCGGTGATCTGCGACCCGACTATGTGGAGGTCATCCGCGCGCTCGGCGGTCAGGTCATCACCCTCGGCCGCGGGCGCGGATACCTCAACGTGCTCGACCCCGGCGAGGCCAAGGAGGCCGCGCAGCGTCTCATCGAGGCCGGCTTCCAGAAGGAGGCCAACGAGGTACTGGAAGACGCCCACGGTCGCCGCCTGGCGATGGTGTCTTCCCTGCTGACGATCCAACGGAACGCGCAGCCGACCGATGTCGAGGAGTCCATCATCGACCAGGCGCTCCGCGTGCTCGATCGCGAAATGGACGGCATTCCGGTTCTCGGTGACCTGCTGCGGGTCGTGCAGGAGGGGCCGAGCGAGCTGCGTGAGGTGGCCGTCGACCGCGGCGACTTCAAGAAGTACCAGGAGACGACACAGGGACTCGAAGGATCATTGCTCGCGCTTGCGAACGGTTCCGGTCGCCTCGGTGGGGTGTTCTCGCACCACACCACGAACCCAATGGCGCTCGACCGTCCCGTGGTCTACGACATTTCCGCGATCGGTGAGGCTGAGGGCGATCTGCGAGCGGCGACGCTGCTCGCGTGCTGGTCGAACGGCTTCGCGACGGTGAACATCGCCAACGTCCTCGCGGACGCGGGGCTGGAACCGCGCCGGCACTACTTCGTCATCATGGACGAGCTGTGGCGCGCCCTCCGCGCCGGTAAGGGCATCGTCGACCGCGTGGACTTCCTCACCCGACTCAACCGTCAGGTGGGCGTCGGCACGGCGATGATTTCGCACACTATGGCCGATCTGAGCGCCCTCCCGGAGGAGGACCGCTTGAAGGCGAAGGGCTTCGTGGAGCGCGCCGGCATGGTCATGTGCGGCGGTCTGCCGTACACCGAAATGCCGGAGCTCACGACGGTCATCCCGTTCTCTGAGGCTGAGCAAGAGCTGTTGACCGGGTGGCAAGACCCGCCCGCGTGGGACGCCGCCACGGGCCGCGAGGTCGACCCTCCCGGCCGCGGCAAGTTCCTCGTGAAGGTCGGCACCCGACCGGGCATCCCGGTACAGGTGCAGCTCACGGAGGCTGAGCGCAGCATCCGCGACACGAACCAGCGGTGGTACGAACAGTCCCGCACCTCGCGCCGTGCGCTGCGCGTCGTCGAGGAGCTGGTGGAAGACCACGAGACGCGCGAGAAAGAGACGGTCTGATGAGCACCCCCAACAACCGCCGCCGCGATCCCGGCGGCTTCGGAGCCGAGACGCTGATGCTGCTCGTGCTCATCGTCGTGGTCGTTGGGGGGCTCATCCTCACCAACGTTGCGGTGCGCCTCGGCGCGCAGCTCGACGGCACCGCGGCCGAGCTGCCGTCCGACCCGTTCGCGCTCACGCTCGGGCTCGTCCTCGGGCGCGTGGCGTGGCCGGCATCCGCGACGTGGATCATCGCCGTCTTCGGCGCTGTCCTGCTCGCCCTCGCCGTCTTCGCGATCGTCGGCATTGTCCGCTACCGGAAGGGGCGGACCCGCGTCGACCGCGCCAGCTCGTACATGGGCCGCGGCAAGGACGTCGCCGGCCTGAGCCGACAGAACGCTGTGGCCTCGGCTGAGCGTCTCGGCGTCAAGGGCGTCGACGGCAAGCCGGTGCTGGGCGTGCCGATCGGTAAGACGGTCGGCGGGATGCCGCTGTGGGGCACCTGGGAGGACATGCACATCGACATCTGGGGGCCGCGTACCGGTAAGACCACCTCTCGCGCCGTGCCGGCGATCCTGGACGCCCCCGGCGGCGTCCTGGTGACCTCAAACAAGCGCGACGTGGTGGATGCCACCCGAGACGTTCGCGAGGAAGCCGGCCCGGTGTGGGTGTTCGACCCTCAGGGAATCGCGCTCGAGAATCCGTCGTGGTGGTGGAACCCGCTCAGCTACGTCACCGACGAGGTGAAAGCGGCCAAGCTGGCCGATCACTTCGCGTCGGGCTCACGCGATCCCGGAGCCAAGACGGATGCCTACTTCGACCCCGCGGGGCAGGATCTCCTTGCGGGGCTCCTGCTCGCCGCGGCGCTGGACGGTCGACCGATCACCGACGTCTACGCCTGGCTGACGCGCCCCACCGAAGACGAGGCGGTGTCGATCCTGAAACGACACGGCTACAAGCTCACCGCCGACCAGGTGCGCGGTGTCATCACCGCTCCCGAGAAGCAGCGTGGCGGCATCTACGGTACGGCGCAGCAAATGGCGTCGTGCCTCACGAACCGTCAGGTGGCGTCGTGGGTGAACCCCCTGACGCAGACCGACCTTCGCCCTCAGTTCGACCCCGCCGCGTTCGTGCGCGGCGGTGGCACGCTCTACTCGCTGTCCAAGGAGGGCCGCGGCACCGCCGGCCCGCTCGTGACGGCGCTGACCGTGGCCGTCGTCGAGGCCGCGGAGGAGATTGCCGCGGCATCCCCCGGGGGCCGTCTCTCGGTGCCCCTGCTCGGGGTGCTCGACGAGGCGGCGAACGTCTGCCGCTGGCGTGAGCTGCCGAACCTCTACAGCCACTACGGCTCGCGCGGAATCGTCCTGATGACCATTCTGCAGTCGTGGTCACAGGGCATCGACGTGTGGGGCGAATCGGGCATGCGCAAGCTCTGGTCGGCCTCGAACGTGAAGGTCTACGGCGGCGGTGTGGCCGAAGAAACGTTCCTCGAATCGCTCTCCAAGCTCATCGGTGACTACGACCGTCAGGCGTCGTCGGTGTCGTCGGGCCGCGGTGGGCGCAGCGTGAACCAGCAGCTCCACCGTGAGCGCATCCTGGACGTCGCGGACCTGTCCGCGATGCCGAAGGGGCGCGCCGTGGTGCTGTCCTCGGGGAACCGCCCGACGCTGATCCGCACGCAGCCGTGGATGACCGGCCCGCACGCCGAGAAGGTCAAGGCGTCGATCGCCGCACACGACCCGGCGGCGCAGCGGACGATCAACGAGGCTCAGGAATCCGTGCGAGCTGTCGCCCGCGCGGAGAACGAACGAGAGGCCGTCTGATGAGCGACAACTGGGGCGATGACGACGGGATCGAGGCCGAGCCGTTCGACGTCGACGACGAACCGACCGCGGAGCGCGAGGAGCGCGAGCCCGGACGCATGTTCGGACTCGACGTCGCGGAGGTCGTCGAGAGCTTGGCGCGGCCGGCGATCGCGCGGTCGCTGCAAAAGGCCGTCCGCGACGTCGTAAACGAGGTCGTCGACGCGGAGGTGGCGGAACAGCTCGACCCCTCCGTGATCGAGGAGCTGCAAGCGCAAGCGGCCACCGCTGCGCGCCGATCGGTCGGCGCCGCTCTCGACGAGCTGGACGACGAGCCCGCCGACGAGGAGCCCGAGCTGTACTTCGGTTCCGTCGACGAGTTCGTGCGCGGCTTCCTGCTCCCCAACTACAAGCGCCGCGTGGACGGCCAGCGCGTGGTGTGGGCTGCGGAGTGGTGGAAGTACGCCGAAGCCGTCGCGCGTCTCGACGCGCTCTGGCGGGCGTGGGAGCACCTGCGCCAGGACGCCCAGACGGGCATGTCGGTGTGGTTCCGCGACCACGCCGAGCACCACATGTCGATCCTGCTCAGCACGGATGGACCCTTCGCCGCGGCCGGCGAGGGGAAGGACGGCGAGAACGTGAACGACAAGGGCGAGCCGCTTCCCTACGCGCCTCCCCCTGAGGGTCTGTTTCCTGACGTGCGAGAGGCCGTCTGAGACGCCCTGAGCGGCAATGAGAGAGGGACCGGGCCAACAGACCCGGTCCCTCTCTCATGCGCTCAGACGGGCGCTCAGCGCCCCAGCTCGGACCGCTGCACGCGGGCCGCTGCCGACCGTGCCGGCTTAGCCTTCGCCGCGGTCGCGGGTGCGCCCTTGACGGCCTCGGTGGCCGGCTTGGCGTTGCCGACGTCGGCGCTCATCTTCGCGGCCACGGCCTCCCTGTCGATGCCCCTGGCTTCGAGCTTGTTCGCGTCGGCCTCGCGCCGCTCTGCGGAGTCGTACTTGGGGCCGGCCTCGGCGCGAGCGGACTCGGCCGCGCGCTCGTGCGACTGCGCCTCCTCGCGCGCCTGGCTGCGCTCCTCGGAGCCCTCAGGCGCGTTCTCGGCGCGCGCGTCGGCGGCGTCGGCCTGGCGGTCGGCTCGGTCGGCTTCGCGCATCAGTAGCGCCGCCTCGGCCTCCTCGCCCGTGCCGCGCTGGCGTTCCGTCTCCGACTGCCGGCGCAACAGCTCAGCGTCGACGGCTGCTTGCACCGCCTGAGGGTCGCCGCCGGCCTGAGCGACGTCGACGCCGTAGCGGGTGCGCAGCTCGTCCCGCATGTGCGCCTCAGCGCGCACGGCCTCGGGGTCTTCGTTGCCCCATGCGCGCGCCGTGGCGAGCGTCGTGCCGATCTGCTCGGGGGTTGCTCGATCCCACCACTCGCTGCGGTAGACACCGCTGAGCTCAACGCGCGCGGACTGCCGTTCGGCCTCGAACCGGGATGCCAGCTCGCGGGCTCGCTGCTGGCTCTCGGCCTGTGCTCGTCGAGCTGCTTCCTCGCGCTGGCGCGCGAGGATTTCGCCCACGCGGCCGGCGGCGGTCACCGCGACACGGAGCTGCCCCTCGAACGCTTCGGAAATGCCGTCGCTCTCATCGGCCATGACGTGCTCCTCTCATCGTTCCGGGCCTCGGTCGGGCCGCGGGGTTGTGGTCGTGCGGGGTCGAGTTGGTTCGATCGTCGACGGGAGCGGCGAGGTCGTTCCCTTACGACGGTTCTCCTCGGCCCGGTTCATCTTGTCCAGCGCCTCGCGCGTGGCCTCGTCGATCGTCGCGGACATGTCGATGCGGCGCGGTTCGGTCTTCGTGGCCGTGGCCGCGGGGGCCGTCGTCGACGTTGCCGGGAGGGCAGCACGCACGCGAACGAGACGGGCGCGGACGTCTGTGGCGATCGCTTCCGCGTGCCGTGCCTGCTGCGCGGCCTTGGCGGCGTCGTAGACCGCCTGGGTGAGGTTCATGAGCTGTCGGAGCATGGCCGCTTGCGCAGCGGTTCCCTGCCCGCCTCGAACGGCGCTGGCGAGGAGCATTGCTGCCCCGCCGGCCGACACGCGACCCGCCTTCTGCGGCTTCGTGTGGCCGCGGTACGTCTGCGCCGATTTCGCCAGCTCGTCGGCGGCGGCGGCGAGGTCGCCGGGTACGTCCTCGACGGCGTTTGACCACGCCGCGAACGCTCCCGACGTCTGCCGTGCGACGCGCGCCCATGTGTCACGGTCGTCGAGCGGAACCGAGCGCAGCGTATCGCGCAGCTCGCTCAGCTCGGCGGTGTACCGGCCCCACAGCTCGGGGTCGGGCTCGGACGCCTCGCGTCCCGGCGCGACGGGTCGCTGGTTGCGCTTGGCCGCGTTCCACTCGGCCGCTGCATCCATCGCGCCGGTCGCGCTGTCGGGCCACTCGGCGCGCAGTCGCGGCAGGGTCAGGTCGCGGCCCATGTGACCGCCGCCGTACCAAATGGGACGCTCCCCCGGTGCGGGCTTCGCGGCCACCGAGTAGCCGGTGATGACGTCGGTCTGACCGTCCGCGTAGCGGGGTCGGACGACGACACCGGAGCGGCGCAGCCGACGCACGAACTCGGCTTCGTTATCGCTCGCACTGGCGCACGCGCGCACCTTACGGGCGAGGTCGTTGCGGGGCGCGTTGAGACGAATCTCAGCGGTGATGCGGGTCTGTCGTTCGCGCGGGTCGAGCTGGTGCCAGGGCGTGACGTCGCCGCCGATCTTCTCGGCGTGCACTTCGTACTTGCGCTGCGCGAACAGCGCCGAACGCTCCTCCACCTTGGCCTGTTCGGCGGGGCTGTAGCCGCGCGTCGCGCGCTCACCCTTGGCCGACTCCAACAGCTCTAGGCCGTGCTTCACTTCAAGGGCTCGTGCGGCGTTCTGTGCGCGCACGTAGTCGAGATGAGTCGATGCCTTCGTGCCGTCCTCGCGCACGAGGTTCACGGCGATGTGCACGTGGTCGTTACCGGACTTCGACAGGCCGTGACGGACCGCGACCCAGCGGCACGGTGCCTTGGTGCCGTCGTTGTCGTCGAACCCCATCGCCGCGACAAAGTCGGTGGCGATCGCGTTCCACTCGGCGTCGGTCTTGATGCCCTCCTCGGCGCGCAGCGAGAGGGAGGCGTGCCAGACGTGACCGCCCTTGACCTCCACTCCGAGCTGCTTGTGCGGGCGGTCCAGGTGACGCGCGATCGCCAGGCCGCTGTCGCGGCTCAGCTCGGCGTCGTCGTACCAGGCCATAAGCGCATCGTCGCCCGCGACAAGGTGCGGCTCCGTGTGCTCGTTGTGGCGGCCTCCACCGACGAGATATGTCACGAGGCCCGACATGCGATCGCCCCGCGTGATGTTCGGCATCACGTCAGGCTCAGCTCGTCGGTCAACTCGTCGATCCGCATCGCCGTCTTGCGCACCGCTGCGAGCGTCGCGGACGTCTCGGGGTGCAGCTCGCGCGTGGCGTTGGTGGCCTTCGCGATCTGGTTGACGTTGTTCGAGATAGCGGCGAGGAGGCGGTGCAGCTCGTACAGCTTCGTGATGGTCGAGCGACGATCCGTGATCGTCTCGCCCGACTCCATCGCGAGGCCGCTCTCCACGAGATAGCGCGGCACGCTCATGCCGGCGGCGAGAGAGAGGCGCTGCAACGCGCCCTCCTCCTCGGCGCTGGTCCGCACGTTGTGGCGACCAGGGCGACCGCCCTTGACGCGAGTGCGCCGGCCGGTGCCGCGCTCACGCTTCGTCGTCGACTCGTCAGACATGGCAACCCCTCTCCTCGGCCCAGCGCAGCGACTCCGCCCCTGCGGGGACCGCACACGTCTAGTGTGCCGCACCTCTCGACGGCTGTCGAGGGGTCAAGACGGATCAGGGCACCTGATCCTTTAGCTTGCTCCGTCCGGGACTCGATTCGAGGTCGCTCACGGCGACAGCCGGGAGTGGTCGCGGCTTCGCCGCGACGGTCCTGCTGCAAGCGCGAGGAACCTCGCGCGGACGGCGCTGCATCCGTAGGCTGGGCGCATGGCTAAAGAACTCTCCCCGGAAGAAGCAGTGGAGCGCGCGCAGCGCGCTATGGATAACCGTCTGACGTCGGTTCGCGAGCTGGCACACTCGCGCCAGAACGTCGCGAACGTGCGCGCCGACTCGGCGGCTCGACTCGCTGAGGTCGAGCGCGAGGAACGCGAGAAGGTCGACGCCGCGGAACGTGACGACGCACGCGCCTACAGCGCCGCGATCGACGCCGGATGGACTGCCGCCGAGCTGCGCAAGATCGGCTTTGCGGAGGCGAGTAAGAAGCGCGCGCCGCGACAGCGCAATGCGCGCAAGTCGACGTCGAGTGAGGCCGCGGCGACGCCGCCGGCCGACGCCGCCGAGAACGGCGGCGAGGGTCAGTCGTACGGCGGCTGACGTATCCCCCTGACCACCTGTGGACGGCCCGAGCTACCTACGGGCTCCACCCGCCCACAGGTGGACAGCGGGACCCTAGTTGTCCGACCGCTCCGCGGCCTCGTTGGGAGGACTCCCCCTCCCCCTGATGCCCGGGATTGTGTCACAGTCCAACACCCCGTCAAGGGCGCTTCGCGTCACTCCGTGATGCGGCAAGCCGCACCCTTGACGGGGTGTCGTGCTGTGAAGGGCGGCATTTATCAGGGGGACGGGGAAAGAGTGGTGATGACGTCCGGTTAGGACGCTGCCGGCTGCTGCTCGTCGGCGTACCGGGTGAGGTCGGCGTAGGCGCGGGAGGCGGTCGACTTGTCGACGCCGAGCACGCGCCCGATGTGCGCGAAACTCAGTCCCTCGTCGTCCCGCATCCGGCGTAGCTGCGTGAGCTGTTCGGCGTCGAGCTTCGAGGGCCGACCAATCGCCTTCCCCTGCGCGCGCGCGTGATCCATGCCGCGCTGCGTGTTCTCCCGGATCGTGTCGACGCGCAGCTCTGCGAACACCGCGACGATCCCGAACAGTGCGCGACCCATCGGGGTTGTCGTGTCGATCTGCGGTTCGGTCAGACTGCGGATATCGATGCCCCGTTCGCGCAGCTCGTTCAACGTGTCGAGGATGATCCGCTCACTGCCGCCGAGACGATCGAGGCGGCGCACCAAGAGGGTGTCACCCTCGCGGAGGTAGTCGAGGCACGCGACCCACTGAGGGCGCGCAGCGACCCGGCTGGACTCGCCGTGGTCGACGAACACACGGGTAGCGCCGGCCGCGCGCAGCTCGGCCTCCTGCGCGTCCGGATTCTGCTCCCGGCGCGAGACACGGGCGTACCCGATCACGTTCGTCATGGCTGCTCCTTCGTGTTCCGACGACGGGCCTCGTCGGCGCGTACGGTCTTGATCCTCCACAGGGCGAGCGCTCCCCCGGCGACGACGACAAAGATCGTCACGGCGGCGCTCGGGGGCTGACCGGTGTCGACGCACACGCCGAGATACCCGATGACGAAACCGGCGAGCATGAGACAGGTCGCGAGGAAGAACGCGCGGGCACGACGCGCCTCGTCGACGACGCGCGTCGACCGGTACTGCGCGACGATCCCGACGAGCATCGTGAGGCTCCCCGCGGCCATGATGACGATGCCGGCGACGGTCATCGTTCGAGCCCACCTGTCGGGAACCGGTCGGACATGTAGCCGGGGCCGCTGCGGCGTGCCTGGGGCGGCTGCTGGCCGCTCTGGCCGGCGCCCCGGGTCGCCTCCTTCGGTGACCGCTGGTAGCTGCCGCTGATGACGGCTCGGACGTCTGCGAGAGGGTCGGCCGCGGGGGCCGGCTTCTCCACGCTGATCGCGTGGAAGATCGGCACGAGCGACGTCGGATCGGGAGCGAACTTGTCGAGGTCGGGCCGACTCATGGCGGATGCCTGGTTCCACTGCTCCGGGGTCACGCGGTCAAACTCGAACCGGAACGGTGAGCCCTCGGCCAGGTCATGCATGAACTGCTTCGAGGTGCGTCCGTTGCCCTCGCGGAACGGGTGCGCCTGGTTGACGTACGCGAAGACCGTGGCGCTGGTGGCGATGAAGTCGTTACGGCTGATCGACGCCCAGTCGGTCGACGTGGCGAGCTGGTGCACCTCGGACAGGTAGCGGTCCACCTCGCCGTTGTCGACGCGACCGAACTCGCGTCCCGGACCCTTCGACATGTTCACCGTCCGGTACTCCCCGGCCCACTCGTAGACGTCTTGGAACAGGTGCCGGTGGATCGCCTTCAAGTGCTCCGCGTCGAACGTCTTTGGGATATCGACCATCCCCGCTTCCAGCTCGAACCCGCGGCGGGCGGTCTGCCCGTACTCGCGGTCTTTCAGCTCGAAGAAGTCGCGCTCATCGAACTTGTTGCGCAGCGTCCCAATCCCGGTCTGCGGGTTGTACGTCTCGGGGTAGAAGTACGACTCCCAGGTGTCAAAGGCCACTGGTCAGTCGCCGGTCGAGCGGCGAGCGTAGTTGTCGAGCGCGGCTTGCGCAAAGCCCTTCGTGATTCGCGTCGACAGGTTAGGTCGCGCCGCACGAACGAAACCGCGCATGAGCATGCCGAACACGACCAACAGCCCCACGTTCATAAGCACAAGCAGGAGGATCGCCCCGACAGTCGGCATCACGCCGCACCCACGATGCCGGCGGCTCGTCGAGACACCTCGGCCGCGCGGTGAGCTGCTGCCGCCGATCGACGGTCGTACTCGGCCGCGTCGATCGCGCCGCGCGCGTAGTCGGTCAGGTTCTCGACGTCCTCGCGCGTGGGCTCCCAGCCCTCGTGCCAGCCGGCGGCGAGCGACTGCACCACGGCGCGACGCTGCTTGTCGTTGAGCTGCGCGAACAGCTCGGGGTACTGCTGCTCGATCTTCATCTGCGACTCAGCCACGGCGGCTCTCCTTCTCGTCGGTGTGGTGCGGGTAGCTCTCGGGAACGATGCGAGCGGCGAGGTCGTCGACGCCGACGACCGTCATCACATCGCGCAGGTACGTCGCCCATGCACGCGCGCTGATGATCTGCGCCGTCTCATCGAGAAAGAAGATCGAGCCCTGCGCTCGGGCGTGCTCGCGCCCAGCCTCGACGAAGCGCACCCACTCGTCTTCGGTGAACAGCTCCGCGACGTTCTGAGCTGCGGTCATGGCCGGCCCCTTTCGTTCCCTCAATCCTACCAAATGATGCAAAAGGGCTCCACTTAATTTCGCACCAATTCGGGTTTTGCGACGGGGTTTTGCACCGCGCCGATCCGCGGTTTTCCGGCACCTCGTCGACGGCCCTCCGGGTGGTGCGAAACCGATCGGTTACGCACTAGTGCGCGCGGGGCCATATGTTGACGACGTGTCTGTGTCTGTAGCAACGAAACGAGGCCTCTTTGCCGGCTTCGCAATCATCGCCGTCCTTGGTCTCGTCGCCGTCGGGTTTGTTCCGTTCCCCCTAGACAGCGGAAATCGCCGCTGGTGGGTATTCGTGTTCGCCGCTATCGCGGTTGCCCTGAGCCTGTGGAAGATGGCGCTGACGATCTGGATTTACCGACGCGAGGACAACGCCTTCACGGAGACGCAGAAGACCAAGCACGAGAAGACATTGGCGTTGCTCGACATCTTCACCGTGGCCACGGGTGCGCCCGCGGCCATTCTCGGCGCGTTGAGCTTCGCGGGCTGGGGCGTGGCCTAACCACTGGGTCGACGCTGCGCGCGGTCGAGTCGCAACCTGAGCTTTTGCGCAGATCGTCATAGCCTCGATGGATGGACACCGAGACGGATGCCGACACCGCCGACGCCGCAACGCTGTTCGCGCTCCTCGGCCACCCGATCCGCCTGGGTGTCGTGCGTGCGCTGCTCGACGTCGACGAGCTGACCGTGCGCGAGCTGAACGAGCGTCTTCCGGGCTCGGACAACTCCCTGTCGCAACACCTGAGCAAGCTCCGTCTGTCCAAGCTGCTGACGGCTCGGCGCGAGGGCATGACGTACGCCTACCGGATCACGGATGCGCGCCTGGCGGCGATCGTCGCCGCGGCGCTGCATCCCTCCTCGGAACCGTCCGCGTAAGGTCGAGTGCGCCCGGTCGGCGCTGCCCCCCGCGTCCCCCCACGCGCCCGCGCCGGCCGGGTGTCGGGCCGTCTGCGCGAGAATGATCGCAACCCCTGGGACGAGCCACGTCTAACCGGGGGCGAGTCGGTCGGCGCTCCATTCGGCGGGGCGTCGACCGACGCCGGCCCCAGCTCTGGCGACTTGCACCTATCGAACACATATTCGATACTGGCGACATGCGCGACGACGGCCCCCGCTGGCATCCCCAGCTCCTCGCGCGCGAGACAAAACCCGCTCACTGGGTCATGCTCGACGCCCGCGACAACGTGGCCGGAACGATCGAGCTGCGCCGCACCGACGACGGGCCGCGCTACCGGGTCGAGGTAGCCGGCGGCGAGCTGCTGGGCTGGGCGACGTCGCTCAAAACGGCCACGGAGCGGCTGCACCGCGTCATCATTTCGGCGGGCGTGCCCGGTGGCGGGATCAACGGTTCGTGACCGTCAGAGAGGCGTAGGGGGCCGCGCGTGGTGCAAGTGTGGTCGCCCATGTCGCAGCTACAGCGCTCCCCCGAACCGGGGGTGTGGTTCATCTTCGACAAGAGCAAGCGGATAGCAATCGTCCGCGTCGTCGAGGTGCACGGGCGCAAGCTGCTGCGCTCGGTGACCTTCGATCAAGACCCGGCGCAGCGTCAGCTCATCGGGTACTTCCCTGAGGACGCGATGCGCCTCGCGGTCGAGTGCACCTGGTCGGAGTACGTCAAGGCCACGGGGCCGTCAACGAGCAACCGAAAGTGACGCTCGAGAAACGGACCTGGCGTCGATCGATTCAGAGATCCCCACGACGTCGCCGCTCCTGAGCGCTGAACGTCTGGCGGCGCTCCTGCACGTCGTCGGGTTCGAGCGATCGGCGCAGCGACCGGAAGACAAAGCTCAGCACGACAAGCGCGATCGCGAAGGGCGCGAGACGCCATGGCGACGGCTCGATGAGCCGCGTCGCGGCGAAGAAGGCCACGGCGATTGTCGCCGCGGCAATACCGAGCAGGAGCGCGAGATAAGCAACCAGCTCCCGCGTGGTCATCGGCCACGGCAGACGGACCGGACGGACGCCGCCGATTCTCACGGACGCCCACAGGCGACCCGTGCTCACCGGTCCGCCACCCTCTCGGCCGCGTGAGCGCCGACAAGGACGACGGAGAGGACAAGCTGCGTGATCGCGCCCGTGTCCATCAGCCACCCGCGGTCGACCAGCTCGGCCGACACGAGACGCTGCGCGCCCTCCTCGTCGAGGTCGAGGCCGATCGTGTTGGCTAGCCACCCGCGGGCCAGTGCCACGGCGAACGGGTCGAGGGGCGCGCCCCCGGTGCTGCCGTCCTGGCTGAGCACGTCGGCCGCGGTCGCGCCGTAAGCGCGCAGCGCGTCGACGACGCCGTGCAGCGAGCCGGCTACGGCGAGCACGCCGGCACCTGTGGCGATGATGCTCGCCCATTGGTCTTCGGTGGCGACGTCAGTCAGGCCGAAGTTCTCCCCTGCGGTTACGGCGAGCTGCGCGCCCTCACGCGCGGAGTGGTAGACGTTCCCGGCGTCGACGTGGCGAGTCACCTCGGCTCCTCGTACCAGCGCACGACGCCGTTTGCCGAGTGCGCAGCTCGAATCGCGTCCGCGGCGTCTGCAAGCGCGGCGGCGGCTCTCGTCAGCTCGGCCGCTGCGGTAACGGTTCCCGTTGCCCCGTCGCCTCGCTCGTCCTCGCCCGCATAGTGCTTCCCGTCCACGGTGCGGGTGTGCCATGCGCCGAGTTGACGACACGCCTGTTCGAGGTCGTCGATCGTTGCCGTGAGCTCAGCGAGCAGCGAGTACGAATCGGACGGGTTGGGAACGTCCCGCGTCGAGTGCGCGAGCGATCGCGCCTGATCTGAAAGGGCGCGAGCTATCTCGATCTGCCGGTGTTCTTCGTTGGTCGCCATGTCACTCCCCCATCGGTCGACCGGCGGGGATGACGCCGGGGCCGACTGCGGGGAACGGCTTGCCGTTGTTGTACTGCTGTTCCAGCCGCTCGACCTTCTCCGCGATCGCTTCCTGCGCGAACTTCGACAGGGTCTTGAAGCCCTCGTAAGGGATGGTGGCGACCATCGCGCCGCGCATGCGGTCGGTGTCCTCGGGCTCCTGGTAGATGGTGAGCTTCTTCGGCTTCTCCTTGGCGGCGGGCTTCGTGCTCTCAGCGGCGCTCTGCGGCGCTGTCGCGGCCTTGCGCGCTGCGGCGGGTGCTGCGGGAGCCTGACCGGCTGCGGGGGCCTCCTGGGGCCCTTCTGCCGTCACGGGGTGATCGAACGCGCTCGCCCCTGCGAGGGCGGAAGGACGGCGGGGAGGACGGGTCATGCGGATTCTCCTTCGATGACGGCGAGCTGTTCGGTGTAGATCGCTCCGAGCGCCGTCGCTTCGGCGCTCCCCCACTCGTCGAGGCCGCGCGCGGCCTCGGTGGCGTCTGCGATCACGACGCGCTTGGGGATGGGTCGCCCGATCAGGCGCAGCCCGCGGTGTTCCGCGAACGTGTTCAGCTCATCGAGCCACCCGGCACCGCCCACGGTGCGCTCTTCGTGCTGGTTGACGATGATCCCGGCGACGTCGAGGCCGGGGTTCGTGTACGCCTTGACGCTCTCGATCGTGTCGAGGAGCTGGGCCAGGCCGTCGAGGCTGTACTTCTTCGAGTGCGTGACGATCACGGCACTGTCGGCCGCGCTCAGGGCGTTGATCGTGAGCTGGTCGAGCGAGGGTGCGGAGTCGATCAAGATCAGGTCGTAGTCGTCGCGGACCTCTGCGAGGGCTTCGCGTAGACGGACCTCGCGGCCGACACCGGCCACGACAAGCTCGTCCCGGACGCTGCCGAGAGTGCGCCCGGACGTCGGCACGACGTCGAGGCCGGGCCAGATGCCGGGCACGATGACCTCGCGCAGCGTGTGAGGCGCGCGGGTACTGAGCGCGTCGGCCAGGCCGGGGTCAGTGGGCTCTAGGGGCTCCCCCGCGATATCGCTGGTGAGGTTGCCCTGCGGGTCGTTGTCGATCACCAAGACACGGCGACCGGCGTTCACTGCCGCGCGGGCGAGCTGAAACGTGGTCGTCGTCTTGCCGACGCCGCCCTTCTGGTTGCACAGGGCGAGGATGCGAGCGGGCATGAATACCTCCATTGACGGTAATAACTCTATTGCGGGTGTTGCTGGTGTGGGGTGAACGACAGGGAGGGGGGCGCGTGCGCCCCCCTCGGTTCGTCGATCAGAACGGGGTGTCGTCGCCGTAGCCGGCCTCGGAGCCGGCCTCCGTGCCGGCGGTGCCCTTCTCGACGCGGACGCGCTGCCCGCGGAGGCTCACGCTCACCTCGTCGGCGTTCACCTGGTGCTGAATGCGGGTGCCGTTCTCGCCCTTGTACTCGGTGACGCGGTAGCGACCCGAAAACGTGACACGGATGTTCCCGGATGCCTCGGCGGCGTCCACGAGGTTGACGGCCTCGCTGCCGCTCACGGCGACGTCGTAACCGATCGTCGCGCCGTCGGCGTAGGTGTCGTCGTCCTGCTTGATGCGGTCGGTCACGAGGACTCGCGCGTAGGTGTACGGGCCGCGCTCCCCCTGGCGCAGCTCGGGCGTAGCGGCCAGGTTGCCGGTGCGGGTGATGTAGCTCATGTCATGCTCCTTCGTTCGGTGGTGCTGGTATTACCGGAAATAGGGTTATTACTGCGTCAGACGATGTAGCGCTCGACCTCCAAACGGCGTCCGTCCATCTGCGAGGGGTACAGCACGTATTCCAGGGTGCTGTCGGGGTTCGGGTTTTCCAGGCGGACGCCCTGCACGGGCGAACCGGGCTCGATCGGTCCCAGCTCGTACATGACCCGACGCGGCGGGTTGTACGTGTTGCCGTCCCAGCTCTTGATCCGGTCACCGAATCGAAGATCGGCCAGACGGGTGATGGTGAGCGTTTCGAGTGCCATGCGTTCCTCCTTGGTAATAACTCTATTCTAGGTAATAACTCTATTACCGTCAAGCCCTAGAGGCTTCTCCGCGCAAGAGATTTGCCACGGCCTCGGCCAGAATCCAACGGCGATCCGCTGCGGCGCGATCCTCGGCGGTGTAGTCGCCGTAACCGGCCTGGTGCTCGAAGTCCTCGCGGCCACGCTGCGCCATGCTCAACAGCTCGTCGATGCCCTCGACCAGCTCGGCGCTGACCGGGACGACGCGCCCGCCCCCGTCGACGACGAGGCTCAGCGGCTCGGCCATGCCCGTAACGTGCATCGCGTACCCGTCGCCCTCGCGCTCGACGTAAGCCGTCAGCACGGTTGCGCTCTCGTCGTTGTCGAAGTCCACGCGCCCATAGCTGTCGGGGTCTTCCCCGAGCGGCCAGAGCTGCGGCTCCAGGCGGTCGCCGGTGTCGTACGGGGTCAGGTTGTTGGTGCTCATGTCATCCTCCGGTGTCGGTAATACCTGTGTTGACGGGAATAGAGTTATTTACGGGTGTGTCACGCGGCGTAGTGAGCTGCCACGCGGTCGATGTGGTCGGGTCGGAATCCCGCCCAGTGGTCTTCATCGTCGACGACGACGACGGGGGCGGAGGTGTAGCCAAGCTCCTTGACGTACTCCAACGCTTCCGGGCTCTCGCTGAGGTCGACCACGCGATACGGGATGCCCTTGCCGTCCAGCGCGCGATAGGTCGCGGTGCACTGCACGCACGACGGCTTGCTGTAGACCACCAGCTCGTCCTGGATCATGTCGCTCATTGTCTCTCTCCTCCCCCTCGTTTTTTTGCCGTGAAGGCGAATTCATTCGCCGCTAGGGAGGACGGCCGGAGTGCTAGTGACCGTGGAATACCGGACTGAGCGCAGCGAGGGAGGATATGCCGCGAAAGCACTAGCGCGCAGGTTGGCCGACCGTATGCTGCCGAAGGCTTCACGGCAAAAGAACGGGCCGAAGGCCCTTGCAGTCGGCCGGCTCCGTCCGGCCGTCGATTAGCCGGCGGCGGCTCCGTCCGCTGCCGGCCGCGGTGGTCGTGACCGGTTCTCGAGAATCGACCGCGGGGGAGGGCGGCGCGGCTGCGCCGCCCCCGATCTGCTCAGGCGAGCATCTGGCGCACGTCGTCGGCCGACGTGATGAGGGTCGCCCCGCCGCGGATGAGCTGGTGGGTGCCCGAGCTGCACACGCTCGTCAGGGGGCCGGGGATGGCCCCGACCGGGCGAGCGAGCTCGCGGCTCCACGTCGCCACGGCGAGCGATCCGCTGCGCCACCCGGCCTCAGCGATCACCGATCCCGCCGACAGGGCCGCGACGAGTCGCTGACGGCGGATGAACCGGTAGCGGCTGGGCGGCTCGGTGGGCTCAACCTCGCTGACGATCGCGCCGCCCGTCTCGACGATGCGCGCGACCAACTCGCGGTGTCCCTGGGGGTGCACGCGGTCCACGCCGCCCGCGGCCACGATGACGCCGGTTCCGCTGCTGTTGAGCGTCGCATACGCGGCTTGCGCGTCGATGCCGTACGCGCCGCCCGTGACGATGGTGTGCGTCTTGGCGAGGTCTGCGGCCAACTCGCCCGCGACGTGCTCGCCATAGGCGGTGCTCGCGCGGCATCCGGTCACCGCGACGGCCTGGCGGGCCGTGAGCGCGTCGACGTCGCCGCGGACCCACAGACGTTCCGGGGCGTCGTCTCCGAGCGCGAGAAGCGCCCACAGCTCGGGGTGCGTGGCCGGGGTGAGTTCGTGAATGGCGGTCATGGTGTCCTCCGGTAATGGGGTTATTGACGGAAATAGAGTTGTTTACGGGTGGTCAGTTGGTGCGCGGGCGGTAGTCGACGCCCCACGTCAGGACCGCCTCGGGGAAGGCGTCGGGGGTCTTGGCGCGCAGCTCGGGGTTCCGGCGGCTGCGCCACGGCTCGCGGTCGCCCTCGGTGGGGATGCCGAAGTAGTCGCGAATCTCGCGGATGCGCTCGACCCACACCGCCGAGTCGCGCACGACGGGGGACAGGCCCGAGTGACGATCCCCGATGAGGGATTCCTGACCAGGGAAGGTCGAGACGCGCAGGTTTCCGCGGCCCAGGTCTTCGATGACGACGCCGGGGCGCTCGTCCAGCGTGATCGCGTCCCCGCGGCTGTAGTTGCTGGTGCTCATGGGTTCTCTCCCTCTCGTTGTTTTGCCGTGAAGGCACGAATGTGCCGCGGAGGGAGAGCGGGTGGAGCGCAACCCGGAGGGCGGTGGGGGAGAGAGTTTCGGCGCGATGTGAGGGAGCGCAGCGACCGCGTGCCGAAAGTCTCGGAGGAGCCGGCCCCCGCGTCAGCGGGGGCTTGCGTGGAGCCCGATCGACCGGATGCTGCCGAAGGCTTCACGGCAAAACAACGGGCCGTCAGGCCCTTGCAGTCGGTCGGCTCCGTCCGACCGTCCGTTAGCCGGCGGCGGCTCCGTCCGACGCCGGCCGCCGTGGTGGTTCCTGGCCTCGGGATGCCGGGGAGGGAGAAGCGGCCCCCGTGGGGGCCGCTCGCGCTCACTCGGATATGTCCAGCTCGTACGGGAAGGCATGCAGGCTGTAGGCGCTGCTCTCGCCGTCGAATCCGGCGGCGGGGTCGTAGATCACGGGCCATTCGTCGAACGTCACCCGGGTCATGGAACCGGGCGCGACCCGTCCGAAGATGTACGGCACGGGCTGGCTGTCGTCGTCGGGGGCCGTCCATCCGCGGTATTCGTCGATGCCCTGGACGTCCTGCCAGGCTTCCGCGACCTGCAAGGCCGTGTCATCGTCCACGATGGGCGCGCCCTTGCTGCTCGTGCCGATGGGCTCGACGTCGAGGGTTGAGCCGTCTGTGAAGGTCAGTCGCACGGTGGGTTCTCCTGTCGGTAATGGGGGTGTTGCCGGAAATAGAGTTATTGCCGGTGCTCGGGGTACTCGGACGCGATGCGGGCGGCGACGTTGCACACGTCGTCGGGGGTCACCTCGTCGAGGAGGATCGTCCGCATTCCGGTGTCGAGGTCGATCCACCACACGGGGCGCACGGTGTCGGCGTCGATCCCGGCGCGGTGGCTGGGGAGGCCGCTCGACTCGTCGAGCGGCCCGAAATACAGCTGAGGGGTCCAGCTCTCCGCGCCCATGTCGGTATAGACGGACGTGGGGAACGGGAGGAGCTGCGCGAGGTCTTCCAGCAGCTCGGCCACGGTGGCGGGGGTGAGGGTGTCCACGGGGGTTCTCCTTCGGTGTCAGTTGTTGGCGGCGAGGTCGTACCCGCCGAACGGGGAGCGGGCTTCGACGTGTCGGCCCTGGTGGGGGCCGCGCTCGGTGCGGATGGGGGAGCCGGGGCGCTGCCACTCGGCGGGGTAGTTCTTCGCGCACCACTTCGCGGCGGCGGCGCGGGCCTTCTTCTCGTCGGTGCGGTCGCTGGTGAGCTGCGGCATGACGGGCAGGGATCGCCACCCCGGCATCGCGTGGTCGTGCCACGCTTCGACGGCCTCGTTTTCGGTGTCGGTGACGACGTGCCAGGCGCAGCCGGGGCACACGGCGAGATTGGTCCCGCCCTGGGGGAGCGGCGCGGCGCTGTGGTCGTGGTCCTCCTGCCGACAGCTCGTGTCCGCGTGGAAGGTGTGCAGCTCGTGGCCGTCCTCGGTGACGACGCGCGCGCCCGCGTTCCACTCGTTGCGGTTCCACATGTGGGAGCGGGGGATGCATCCGAAGTGACCGAACTCGGCGCGGTAGCGCTCGAACGCTGCATCCAGTTCGGCGGGGGTGTAGTAGCTCGTCGTGTAGGTCAGGGGCGCGCCGTCCCACGCGGTCGCGGCCACGGCCTCGCGCTCGAACTCGGCCAGGTCGAACAGGGCATCCATGCTCACGGGTTCCTCCTTGCTGGTGTTGCCGGAAATAGAGTTATTGCCGTCAAGCGGCGACGGTGGCGACGGCCTCGGGCTGCTCGGTGAGCGCGTCGGCCAGGGTGTGAGCTGCGCGGCGCACGTTCGCGGCGGTGGCCTTGATTGTCTCGGCGTCGCACTTGCTCCACCCGGCGACGTATCCGACGCTGTAGCCGCTCGTGTCTAGTCCAAGAATCCCGGCGACGACGTAGGCCACGCTCTCGGCCTCGGTTTCCTTGATGCCGCGGTGCTCGACGTATTCGGCGTGATCTTCCTCGGCGTGCAGCAGGACGTGAGCGGCCTCGTGAAGGGCGGTCTTCGCGGCCTGGGCGGGCGAGAGGTCGGCGTCCAGCACAACGCGGCGCGTCTCGGGGTCGGTGAATCCCTGCGCCCCGCCGGGGATGCTCTCGTGCTCGACCGTCCAGCCCTGCGCGGTGAGGTAGTCCGTCACGGCGTCGAGAATCCCGGCCGTGTCCTCGCCCGTGAGGGGGCGGGCAATGTCGGCGGGGTCGCCCGCCTCGGGGTCGATGAGGTCGGTCTGTCCCATGTCGAACACGGACACCGGGAAGAACATCGTTCGGCGCTGCTCCTCCTCCTGGCCGGTGGTGGGGTTCTCGACCGTCTCGCGCACGTCGCGACCGCCGTAGATGCGGATGCCGCGTTCGCCCTTGCGCACCTGGCGGTTGAGCTTCTGCCACGTCCGGTAACCGGCGACGTGGGACGCCTCGGGGCACTGTCCGAAGATCAACAACAGGTTGTTGATGCTGTAGCGATGGAATGCCTTGGTGAAGTCCAGGAACCGCGCCCACGCCTCGGACTCGCGCAGCGCCTCGACCTGATCCGCGATCTTCGCTTGCAGCTCGTCGGCCTCGGCGCGACGCTGCTCGGCGGTCTTGGTGTTCTTGACGGTGCGGGCCATGTTCGGAACCTTTCGTGCCGGTAATAGAGTCATTTGCTGCTCATCCCCCCACGTTTTTTTGCCGTGAAGGCGGTTTTCCGCCTTAGCAACCGGAGGGTGCAGTGCAACCCGAAGGGCGGGGGAGGAGAGAGTTTCGGCGCGAAATAAGGGAGCGCAGCGACCGCGTGCCGAAAGTCTCGGGGGAGCCGGTGGCGTAGCCACTTGAACGGAGCCCGGAGGTAGCTACGACCGGAGCGCAGCGGAGGGAGCCGCCGAAGGCTTCACGGCAAAAAACCGGGCCGAAGGCCCTAGCTGGCCGGCGTAGCCGGCTCCGTCAGCGAGCCGGCGGCTCGCAAGCGACGGGCACCGTCGCCCCGCCGTCAGGCGATGCGGACAGCTCCCAGCAGTCGGGCCAGCATCAGGTCGGTGTCGTCGAGCTCCACGGGCTCGGCCGCGGCCACCGGCTCGACAGAATTACTCGAGCGGAGATCTCCGTCGACGCTCTCAGGGGCGCTCTCTCGTGCGGCGGTGCCGGCGCGCTCGTGCTCGACGACGCGACGGGCCTCAGCGAAGTTCAGGCGACCGTCCTTGTGGCGCGGGTGCGGGCCGTAGGCGTGGGTGCCGTCCTCGGGGACGAGGGAGAGTTGCCCGCGGCCCGGTCGGCGGCTCGCGTCGGATCGGCGGGGGGCGTGCATCCACGTCTCCTCGGCCTTCCACCAGGCCCACACCTCGCGCTCGACGCGGTAGCGAGCTGCGCGGGCGTCGAGACGTCCAGCGATCGCGAACCGCTCGGCCGCGGCGTCGACGGTGCTGCGTGAGCTGCGCACCCATCCGGCCGGCGTCGGCTCGATGATGCCGGCGTACGCGAGACGATCGAGGAGACGAGCGGTGCGGACGAGGCCGGCGCCGATGGTGCGGGCGAGGTCGTCAAGGGTGGCGGGGGAGTGGTCGGTGCGTGCGTAGATGTTGCCGGCGAGGTGTCCCAGCGCGGGGCGGGTTGAGGTGAACAGGTCGTGCGCGGCATCCGTCATACGGGCGGTGATCGTTGCGAGGAGCTGGGTTCTCTCAGCGGCCCCGGCCCCCGGGGGGCGCGGGTCCGCTTGTGACCGGGCGTGATCCGGGGTGCTGTGGAGAACGTTCCTGGGGTCGATCGTCCACTGAGCCCCGCGCGGTCCCTCGGCCGCGGCGGCGTGGGCGATCCACCCGTCTTCGGCCAGGCGCAGCAGGGCCGTGCGGGCCGTCTCGCGGCCGACGCCGGCCAGGAGGGCCAGGCGGCGGGTGTCGGCCTCCACGGTGCCTCTGAGGGCGTGCAGGGCGATGACGCACAGGACGTCGAGGATGCGGCGATCGGCGGGGCCACCGCCGCGGGTCCAACGGCCGGCGGCGGCGTCGGCGTGCTCCTGGACGTCGCGCACGTGCGCGGCGATCCGGTCGGCGCGCCGGTCGAACGTGGGATCGTCCCCGATCTGGCGTGAGCTGGTGGCGACGTAGCGCACGGCCTTGTCCCACTGGCGCGCGAGGACCGCGGCCTGTTCACGCCGCGGCCGCGGTGTGCGGCCGCGGGGCGTCGTGCGCGTGCGGACGTGCTCTAGGCCCTCTGCGTCGTCGACGAGGGCGGCGACGTCGGCGTGGTGCCAGCGTGCGGATGCTGCGCCGATCAGGACGCGCCAGAGCTGCGCGGAGGCGTCGGCCCCGGCGGGCAGCTCGCGCAGCGCTGCGGCGCTGACGGCGGGCAGCTCGCGACGTCGACCGGGCAGGTACAGCCGGCGGTGCTGATCGACCGGCAGCGGGCCGCTGGGCCGCTCCTGCTCGGTGTCGGCGGGCTCGGTGTCGTCGACGAGCGCGGCGAGACGGGTCACGAGGCCGCGGATTGCCGCTGCGGGCGTCTGGGGGGCCGTCAGGACGTCCAGCGCGCCCGTGAGGGGTGTTGACACGCCTCCGTCGCGGTGCGGCGCTCCTGGGGGCCGTACACAGCCGGTGACGGGGTTCGACAGCGGGGAAAGGTCGAGACTCGGGCACAGGTGTTTTACGAGGCGATTGAGCGTTGCCACGGTGGCCGCGTCGACCGACTCGGCCAGGCCGACCCACACGTGACGACCGCCGGCAGGACCGGACTCGCACACGAGGAAGGGAATACCGGCGTCGACCAGGTGGCCGGCGAGCACGTCGAGGTCGCGCAGCGGCGCGGCAGCGTCGCCGTGGGCGTCGAGGTCGAACGCGAGGAACCGGAACCGCTGATCGGTGCCGGCGAGGTACATCGCCCACGGGCGCTCGGGTGGGCGATCGCGCAGCTCGCGGTCGAGGTAGCGATTCAGGACCGTGCCGTAGGCGTCGGCCACGGCCACGCGCACGCGAGGGCGGGGGCTCAGCTCGACAGTGAGCGCCCAAGAATCTGCGCGCGAATACTGCGAACGTCTAGACCTAGGGGTTATGATGACACCACCTTTCGACCTCGGTTGAACGGAACAGCAAAGCCCCGGTTCCCTACCGGACTTCGTTGGAACTGCCTTGATCTGTCCAGGTCGCCAAACTCAGAAGATCAGGCACTCAGCTTCGGCCCCCCGTCTCGTAGAGGCGGGGGGTCTGCTCGTTTATGCGGCTCTCGTCGACGCCTCCTCGGGAAGGTCGAGCATGGGCGCGGCGGGCGGCTCGGGTAGGTCCCAGCCCTCAGGGATGCCGTTGGGGCCAGGTTTCGCGGCCTTCACAGCGGCTTCGACGATCGCCCACGTCGGGACGTCGAACCGGTCTGCGTAGTCGAGAATCATCGCTTTCACCTCGGGGTCGAGGCGAAAGTGCACACCTTCGACGGGGGCTCCCCGCCGTCGTCGCACGCGCGCTGTCATGGGTCGAACCTATTCGCTAGCGATAGCTAGTTCTGTCTCGACACGCCGGGTCATGCGAGGGTGACGGTGCACTCGACGTCGCCCAGCAGCAGCTTCGCGCCGATGGGGACGACGGTGGGCTCTCCGGGGATGAGCCACCGCGGCGGGGTCGTCAGCAGCTCGACGCCGTTGGCGGCGTTGAGGTCGGTGACGATGATCCGCGCGTGCTCGTCGACCTCGATCGCCGCGTGCGAGCGGGAGAGCTGCTTGCCGGGGCTGACGACGGTGACGGGGTGCTGTCCGTCCTTCGCGATCGGGTCTCGGCCGACGACGACACGGCCCGGGGCCGTGACGCTGCGCTGCGAGGAGAACGCGAGGTGCAGGACGGGCGCGGGCGCACGGCGCACGTGCGTTGCCTCCACGTCTTCGTCCAGCTCGGGAGCGCGCGCGGGGGCTGCGGAGCGTCGCCGGATGGGCGGCGCGATCGGTGCCGGAATCGGCTCGGCCGCGGGCGCGGTTGTCGACACGGGCGCGGCCACGGGGGCCGGCGCGGCGACCGGGGCGGGTGTCACCTCGGGGAGGTGCACCACCTTGTCGACGTCGGCGGGCAGCTCCTCGGGAGCGTCGACGACGACGGCGGGCGGGACGTCGACGGGCTCGCCGTAGGGGGCAACCTCGACGCGCAACGGCTCCTCGATGTGGCACTGGATGCACGTCGTCGACGTGACGGGCTGTAGCCGCCGGCAGTGCCGGCAGCGGCCCTCGTCGACGGTGAGGCCGTCCGCGGCGGGGATGATGCCTTCGGCGTCGACGAGCTGCACGTACCCCTCGGGGCGCACGGCGAGCTGGTAGCTCGCTGCGGCCTCGGTGACGTCCAGGCGCACCGGGCGGCGAAGCTGCACCGCGTAGGACACGGCGCGGGCGATGAGCCCAGTCCTGAGGGCCGCGACGGACTCGGCCGCGCACGCGCGGCTCGTGCCGTTCACGGTCAGGGTGCCGGTGTTGTCGCCGTGCAGCTCTGCGACCAGGCGGGGCCAGGTCGGTACGCGGGTGAGCCCGGGGACGGGCTGTGTGTCCTTCACAGGCCCTTCGCCACCGCTGCGCCGGCAGCGAGCCATGCCCGCTGAGTGGAGGGGCGCAGTGCCCCGTAGTTCAGCACCCCGTCGACCATCGCGGGATCGTGGGGGATGGTCACGGCGGCGCGGGCCAGGCTCTTGTAGCCGTCCGCGACATGCGCGAGCTCGGCGGCGGTGGCCTTGGGGTCGGCCTGGCTTACGACGACCACGGCGTCACGGGCCAGCTCTGCCGATCCCTGGTCGCGCTCGGCCAGCGCTTCAAGGAGAAGCGCGCCGGCTTCGGCGTGGTCGTCGCGGGTGGTCGTGGCGACCACGAGCTGATCGGTCTTGTCGATCATGCGCAGCCACATCGGGTCGGACTCATCGTTGCCGCTGTCGATGAAGATCAGGCGGTAGTACTTCGCGGCGACGTCGTGGATCGCGTCGACGTCGCTCGGCTCGACGCGCTGCTCGTGTGCGAGGGCCATTGGCTTGCTGCGCAGCACGTCGAACTTGTCCTTGGTCTGGTGGTGCACATAGTGGGCCAGGTCGGCCGACTGAGCGCCCGTGCTGAGAAGACGGGGCACCTGGGGGAGAAGGTCGAGGAGGGTCGCCTCGTGCGGCCCCTGCTCGGTGCGCCAGCCCAGCGTGCCGCGGGTCTGGTTGTTGTCCCACGTGAGGACGCCAGCCCCGCCGTACTTGGCGAACACGGCGGCGAGGAGAACGGTGGTCGGGGTCTTGCCGGCCCCGCCCTTGCCGTTCACCACGGCGATCGTGCGCGGCCCGGGCCAGTGCTGAGACACGGCGAGCACGTCGGCGCGCTCGGCGCGCTCTGCCTCGCTGGGGCTCATGCGGATGCCGAAGCGGGTCAGCGACCCGCGCCACCCGAGCGTCGCCGGCTCCTCGGTCTGCTCCTGGGTGAGGAACGACTGACGCGCCTCGCGTCGAGTCGGCTCCGCGGGAGCTGCGGGAGCTGCGGCGATCGGTTCGGCCGCGGGGACGGTGGCGATGGGCGGGACGTCGACGGGTCGACTCGTCCACGCGCTGCTGTCGGCGGGGAGGCCGGATGCCGCGGCGGGAGCGGCCACGGGGGCCGGGACGGGGATCACGGTGTCTTCGTCCACGGCGGGGTCGTCCTCGAGAATCGGCGCCGGTCGCGCCGGCTGCGAGGCGTCCTCGTCCACGCTCCCGTCTGCGTGGACGATGAGGGGCCACTGACCGTCCGGGCCGAATGTCTGCACGCGGACGGGACGCCCGAGCTGCGCGGCGGTCTGAGCGATGAGGGCGACAACCTCGGCGCGAGCTGAGGGCAGGTCGGCCGCGGCAATGTCGTGCGGCGTGCCGCTGATGAACACCTTCGCGGTGCCGTCTGCCGACAGGTGCGCGTCGATCTTGGGGAAGGCGTTGGGGGCTACGTCGATGCTGCTCATGTTCGTCTCCTGGTTCACTGTCCGAGCGTGATTCCGACCGCGGCCATGAAGGGCTCGGGGTCGACGTTCTCGCCATTCACCTGCACCTCGAAGTGCAGGTGGCATCCGGTGGATTCACCGCTGCTGCCGACGCGAGCGATCTGCTGGCCGGCCTTCACCTTGTCTCCGACATTGACGAGCATCCCGGAGTCGTACATGTGCAGGTAGCGGGTGGTGACGCCGCCGCCGTGGTCGATCGCGATGACGCCGTTTCCGCCGCCGTCGAAACCGCGGAACGTGACCGTTCCGTCCTGAGCTGCCCAGATAGGCGAGTCGCAGCCGGGACCAAGATCGGTGCCGGCGTGGAGACGCTGGGTGCCGTAGATCGGGTGTGTACGGATGCCGAAGGGGCTCGTCACCGGTCCTGCGGAGGGCGCAGCCCAGCCTTGGGCGTTGACGCCGCCGGGGACGGTCGGATCGCATGTTCCGCCGCTCGGGCTGCTGTCGCCGGGGTTGAGTCCGGTCTTGACGCCGGTCAGCCCCTCGACGATCTGCACCGCGCCGTCCCAGAACCGCTCGTAGTGGTACGGGTCGGCGTTGATCTGGGTGCGGTGCGCGACGATGGTCGGTTCCAGCGATTCCCGGTCGGGAACCTTCTGGATCATCGCCTGGAAGAACTTCGTCGACGAGATGTAGGGGTTCAGCCGCTCCTCGCGGGTGCCCCATCCGTCCTGCTGCTGGAACAGACCGATCGAGGTCGTGCGGGAACCGTCCGGGTTGGTGACGCCGCCGGTTTCCCAGTCGCCATAGTCGATGTTGCGGAGGCTCGATTCGCCCATCGCCGTCATGACGCCGATGGTCTGATCCCGCACGTTCAGGCCCAAGTCCTTGCCGGCCTGGATCACGTTCGCAGCATTCACAAGCTGCTCGTGGCCGTAGCCGGCTATCTCCGTCTGCGGCACCGAGTTGGGGTCGACCGAGACGCCTGGCGCGCCGGGAACCGCCGCGGTGGCGCACGAGTCATCACCGCCGACCACGACGAAACCGAGCATCATGCCGATGATCAGAATCGGCACGGCTGCGATCGCGTAGGCCCCGCCCCCCTTAGGCCCGGCCACGCTAGTTCACACCCTCGGGGACGATGAACCGGCTTGCCAGCCACGGGCTGTCGGCGTCGGCACGGCTGAGGATCACGCTGTAGGTGCCGGCGTTGGTCGGGACGTCGACGTAAGCGACGTAGGCGCTCGTCTCGTCGGTGATCGTGCCGGGGCCGGTGACACTCGACGCGACGATGCGTGCGGGGTCCATGTATGCGTAGTCGGCGGTGGCCTTCTGATCGAGGAGGGGTTGCAGCTGCGCCCACCAGGCGTCGAAGCCAAGATCGGGGCGGGCGTAAGCGCGCATGACGGCATCCGCCGCGGCGATCGCGCTCTGGCGCGAGTCGTCATCCCAGACGGGCACGGGCCGCGGCCCGTGCGTCTCTCCCGAGTCCTCGTCGATCATTCCGCGCGGGGCCGGGGTCATGGTGGAGGTGTCGGGGAAGATCGGGCCAGACGCGCTCCCGCTGGGAGTCGGCGCGGGCTCGGGGGTGCTGGCGGTCCCCGTGCATCCCGCGAGCACGACGGCAGCGGCGGTCACGACGATGACGGTCCCGATCTTCCTCACGGTCACTCTCCTTCGACGATGGTCGGCTTTACGACGATCACAGGCCCCGTGGGCGTGTGCTTATTCGCCCCGGCGCGGAGAACGTTTTTCAGCTCGTCAGTGATGATGAGCCAGTTCGTGCCGAGCTTGTATCCGGGGATCAAGCCGTCTTTGAGCCACGTGTAGACGCTCTTCTGGGAGACGCCGAGACGCTGCGCTACTTCGGTCGGACCGATTGTCGGAGGGCTCTGCTGGAATAGACGGTCGATCGCGTCGGCGTCGTCTGTCACGGTGAGTCCTCCTGACGGCTGCATGGCCCAATATTACCAATCTGGCTGTGTTTGTACATGGTTGGGAACATTCGGGTGTGCCCTTCCTAGGTTGGGGGGTAAGGGAGTAGGGTTACCGTGTAACGGCAAATCTCACTGTACCTAGGGGGGCAAGATGAGCGACCCGCAGAATCCGTGGCTGTCGCGTCCGACCACGCCGCCGCCTGACGCGGACGTACCGATCGCGGTCGTCCCGTCGACGTTCGGACCTGTGGCACCACAGCGGGGCGTACCCGCACCCGATCAGGTCGACCAGCTCCCGATCGCTGACCAGCGGGCGACGCCCGCGGTCTGGTGGCTCGGGGCGCATGGCGGCGCGGGTGAATCGACGCTGGCAGCTCTCGCGCCGGGGTGGTCCGCCGCCGCCGGCCACGCCTGGCCGCGCAGCTCGAACGGCGAACCGACGCCCGTCGTCATCGTTGCTCGATCGAACGCCTCGGGCCTTCGCGCCGCACAGAACGCGCTTCGGCAGTGGGGTGCAGGGCTGACGCCCTCCAACGTCCTCGGGCTGGTCGTCATGGCTGACGCCCCCGGCCGCATGCCTCGCGCCCTGCGCGACCTCCTCGCTGTTGTCGGCGGTGGTGGCCCTCGCACCTGGACGGTGCCGTGGGTCGACGCCTGGCGACTCGACGAGCCCACTGCTTCACCTGTCCCGCGCGAAGTCCAGCGAGTCATCGACGAGCTGAGCGCAATCCCCGGAATCGGTGCCGCCGGCACCACCAACTGAAAGGCAAGTCATGTCCGCGATCGAAGTGCTGCACTCCGTGAACGAGACGGCCAACGTCCTGGCCGGCGTCATCCCGAACCCCCCGCCCGCGCAGCCGCCGGGGACGGAGGGCGTGACCACAATCCTGTCGTGGCTGAAGTGGATCGGATACGTCGTCGTCGGCGGCGCGATCATCGTCGGCGGAATCCTCATCGCCGTCAGCTTCCGCCGCGGTGAGGGCCACGACGCGCTCCCCAAGATCATCTGGCCTATGGCCGGCGCGATCGTCATCGGCGGCGGTGCCGCCCTGATCGGCATCCTCGCTGGGGCCTAAGGAAGGAACCCTCATGGCTGACGACGACGACACTCAGCAAAACCCGTTCGCCCGCCCCGGCTTCATCGTCGGGGCGGTCGTGGTGGCCGCATTGATCGTTGCCGGCGTCTTCCTCACGATTCTCAACCTGAATCGTGGGTCTGACGCTGCGCCGCCGGCCCCTGACCCGTCGTCCAGTGCCACGTCCAGCGCCGCCCCGTCCCCGACTGCAACCGGGGGCGCGGGCGGCGCTAGCGTCTGTGGCCTGGACGGCGAAGTGCTGTCCGGCACTGTCACAACGGCCCCCGCGTCGACGTGGCAGTACCAGGACGTGTACGCCTACCCGACGTCGCCGACGTACGGGCCGGGAGCGACTGCCCCTCAGGGCTACCGGTACTGCTACCAGCACAGCCCGGAAGGCGCAGTGTTCGCCGCGGCGAACATGACGATCGGGCTGTTCGGAGACGTCGAGTCGCGACGGTCGCTCCTCGAGTACGCACTCACGAACGGCACCTACCGTGACTCCCTGCTGTCGGAGGTCGGATCGTCCTCCTCGGACGTCCGCGCCTCGATTGCAGGCTTCCGGGTGCTGTCGTACGACGGCAGCTCGGCGCGCGTCGACGTGGCCTTCCGCGGCACCGCACAGGGCCAGGCGGTGAACGGCTCAGCCGTGCTCGACCTGACCTGGTGGCAGGGCGATTGGAAGATCGACGCGGACAAGGCAGAGCCTTTCCGCCTCGCACAGCTCCCCGACACCTCGGGGTACATCACCTGGCGACAGGAGTAGATCAATGGCGGCAGGAAACGACGCCGGCTGCGGGTTCTTCGACCCCGGCTGCTGGGCGCAGGACTGGGTGGAGAGCACCCTTGGCGACGCGATCGAGAACCTGGCTCGTGCCGTGCTCGAAGCGTTCGGCAAGGCCGTGGCCTCGCTCGGCACGCTCTGGGTCAACGTCGGCACACCGAACCTCACGGGAACGGGCGGGGGATCGTCCATCGCGGCGGGATCGTCGGCGCCCAACTCTGAGGGCATCATTACGGTGCTCGGTTGGGTGACGTGGATTGCGATCGTCATGGCCGGTATCTCGATCATTCTCCTCGGCGCGCTCATCGCAACGAGGATGCGGAACGGTGAGGGCTTCCAAGCCGCCGGCCGACTCGGGATCGTACTGGGCGCGATCTTCCTGATGAGCGGTGCGACCGCTCTCGTCTCTGGGCTGCTCCCGCGCGGGCCTCAGGGTGCGGGCGGCGCGGTGCTGTTCTTGCAGTCGTCGCTCTGGTGGTACATGGGAGCGGCGGCGGTCGTGTCGGTCATCATCGGCGGCGTCCGCATGGCCTGGGAACAGCGGGCCGAACCGGGCAAGGAGACGGTGAAGAGTCTGCTGACCCTCATCGTCGTTGCCGGTGCCGGCGTGACGATCGTCGGCCTTCTCGTATCGGCCTTCGACTCGTTCTCGGTGTGGATTCTCAACGGAGCGCTGAGCTGCGACGTGGGAGCCGACTCGGCGTGCTTCGGTGAGAACATCGCGACGCTGCTCGCTCTGACGACGAACCCGAACACGGGTGGGCTCGGGGCGCTGCTCATCATCATTCTCGGCATCATCGCGATCCTCGCGACGGCTGCTCAGATCGTGTTGATGATCGCCCGCGGCGGCATGCTCGTGATCTTGACGGGCATCCTGCCGCTGTCGGCGTCGGCCACCAACACCGAAATGGGTAAGGGCTGGTTCAAGAAGAACGTGGGCTGGCTCGTCGCGTTCATCCTGTACAAGCCGGCCGCGGCGATCGTCTACGCCGCCGCGTTCCAGCTCGTCGGAACCGACGTGTTCACCGACGACGGGACGGGATTCATCGCCGTGCTGACGGGCCTCATCCTCATGGTGCTCGCGCTGTTCGCGATGCCCGCTCTGATGCGGTTCGTCACCCCGCTCGTCAGCTCCTTGTCGGCGGGTGCCGGCGGGGCGCTGGGAGCTGCGGCGATCATGGCGCTGCCCTCGGGCGCTGCCGCTGCTGGTCGCCTCGCGACCGGCTCGGGCGGTGGCTCCTCGGCGGGCGGCGGTCCGGGCGCTACCGGCGGGCAGGGCTCGACCGGAGCTGCTGGGCCTTCCGGCTCGAACGGCGGCGGTGGGTCGGCACCTCAGGCCGCTCAGGCGTCTAGCGCGGCTGGTGGCGGCGGTGGCGGCACGACGGGTGCCGCGGCCTCCTCGGGTGCCGCTGGCGGCGGTACGGGCGCTGCTGCCGCGTCTGCGGGTGGTGGAGCTGCTGGCGGCGCTGCCGCGGGCGGCGCTGCTGCCGGTGGTGGAGCTGCTGCGGGTGGAGCTGCTGCCGGCGCTGCCGGTGGCCCTGTCGGCATGGCCGCGGGCGTCGCGATCGGCGCAGCGGCTCAGGGTGTGCAAGCGGCCACGGGGGCCGCGAAGAACGTAGGCAACCAAGCAACGGGTGAAGGGAGCGGGAGCTGATGGCAACCGTAGAGACAAGCCGTAAGGGCGTCCGCACTTACGGGAACTGGCGTCAGCCGACGTCGCCGGGGCTCCTCGGCCTCGGCACGGTCGGCACGGGCCTGATGTTCGTTGCGCTGCTGATCGTCATCGTCGTGCTGATGACGACGAACATCCTCAACGCCGTCATCACCGCCGCGGTGTTCGGCGGGATGATCCTGCTGCTGACGATCCGCGACGCGGACGGTCGTAGCGTGCTCTCGCGCGCAGCGAACCGTGCCGCGTGGTCGTCGACGAAGCGGCGCAAGGCGAACGTGTACCGTTCCGGCCCCCTCGGGCGTTCGGAGTGGGGCACGAACCAGCTCCCGGGCCTCGCGGCTCAGTCCCGGCTCTCCGAGCACGAGGACAGCTACGCCCGCCCGTTCGCGATGATCTACAACCCCCACGCGAAGACGTATTCGATCGTGATCGGAACCGAGCCTGACGGCGCGGCCCTCGTCGACCAGGAACAGGTCGACCTGTGGGTGGCCGACTGGGGTCACTGGCTGCGCAACCTGGCGGATGAGCCGGGGATGGAGGCCGCTCAGGTGACGATCGAGACGGCTCCCGACTCGGGTCGCCGGCTGCGCCGCGAGGTGGAGACGAACACCGACCCGGAGGCACCGGACTTCGCGAAAGCGATGCTCGGTGAGGTAGTGATGAACTACCCCGCCGGCTCGTCGACGGTGAAGGCGTACGTCGCGCTGACCTTCTCGGCGGCACCGCGCAAGGGTGCCAAGCCGCGCACCCCGGAGGACATGGGGCGCGAGCTGGCCGCTCGCCTTCCTGGCCTGACCGCGACGCTGCAAGCGACCGGCGCGGGAGCGGCGCACCCGCTGACGGCTCAGGAGCTGTGCGAGACGATCCTCGTCGCGTACGACCCGGCCGCGGCGACGCTGATCGACGACGCCCACGCCAACGGCGAGGTGCCCGATCTGAACTGGGCCGACGTCGGCCCCACGGCTGCTCAGGCCAACTGGGACAGCTACCGGCACGACTCGGCAACGTCGGTCACCTGGCAGATGACACAGGCCCCTCGCGGCCTGGTGCAGTCGGGTGTGCTGGCGCGTCTGCTGGCTCCGCACCGCGACATTGCACGCAAGCGCGTGACGCTGCTCTACAAGCCGATCGACCCCGCCCGCGCGGCGGCGCTCGTGCAGGCTGACGTGCGAGCTGCGGAGTTCAAGGCCACGTCCAGCCGCAAGCCGGCGGCGCGCGACTCGCTCGCGCTGCGCTCGGCTCAGGCCACGGAGTCGGAGGAGGCATCGGGCGCGGGCCTGGTGAACTTCGGCATCCTCGTGACCGCGACCGTCATCGACCCGAGCAAGGAGGCCGACGCGCGCGCGGCGGTCGATAACCTCGGGGCGACGGCTCGCCTTCGGCTTCGGCCGGTGT
>NZ_JARVSA010000008.1:0-90009 GCF_030209415.1 Plantibacter sp. lyk4-40-MEA-4 | reverse complement strand
GCTCAGGGACCGGAAGGAGTTGCTCAGGGACCGGAAGGAGTTGCTCAGGGACCGGGAGGGGGTTCCTCAGGGACCGGGAGGGGGTTCCTCAGGGACCGGGAGGGGTTGCTCAGGAACCGGGCGGGGTTGCTCGGAGTCGCTGAGGCGCTCAGGGTCGGAGGAGGCTACCGGAGGATCTCCACGAGCAGCACCCATGCACCGACCACGGAGCCGATGAACACAAGGATGAAGCCGGCAGCCAGCCAGCCGAGACCGACCGACGAACCGAGGAGGAGCAACACACCGCCGATCACGAACGGGATCATCTGCAACACCGGCACCGCAGCCTTGAGGGCGCGCGGTCCGTGCTCGGCATCCTGATGGCGGAGGATCCGGACCGCGGCGTCGATGGCGAACCACAGGGCGAGGGCGGTCAGGAGCAGGACCTCGACACCGTACAAGGCGTCGACCTGACCCGGGATGAGTCCTGCGGCAGCGACGACGACGATCAACACCAGGGAGCTGATCGTCGCCGCCGCCCGCGCCGGCATGGACGGGATCTCGATGATCTTGGCGATGTTCACGGACATCGCGACGATGATGAGTCCGGCGAGCGCCGCCGCAGCGCCCGCCGTCGCGACGAAGAAATCGTTCCACGCTTCAGTCATCGCTGCTCCTCGGGAAGCCGATGTCGTCCCACGACACCACTGCCGTCACGCTCACGTCACCCCTCTGCAGGGGCGGCGATGTTCACCAGCCAGGTGATCCCGAAGCGATCCTGCACCATGCCGAAGGAGTCGCCCCAGGGGGCCACGCTCAACGGCTGCTGGACGGTGCCGCCATCAGAGAGCCGTTCGAAGTACTCGCGCAGTTGGGCCTCGTCCGCATCCGACCCACTCAGCGACATCGAGAAGTTGCTGCCCTCGCGGTAGTCCATGTGCTTCGGCGTGTCCGACCCCATGAAGACGACCCCGGCGTCGCCGGTCAGCTGGGAGTGCATCACCAGATCGACCTCGTCCGGCTCGACCGCGGCACCGAAGTCGCCGAACGTCGACACCGTCAGTTCGCCGCCGAAGACCCCCTGGTAGAACTCCATCGCCTCACGGGCTGTCCCGCGGAAGCCGAGGTACGGGTTGAGCGTCGTCATGATCGTCCCTTTCGCCTGGACGGGCGCATCGTCGCGCTCGTCTCGCGATCATTCTCACGCTCCGGCGTCGGATGTGCGAGCACGTTCTGGTGTCTCCGTCACGAGGGGCTGGGACGCCCACGGCTACTAGGCTCGTCTGGTGCCCTCGCAACCCCAGCCCCTCCGCATCGCGATGATCTCGCTCCACACCAGTCCCGGTGACGAGCCGGGTTCCGGTGACGCCGGCGGGATGAACGTCGTGGTCCGTCATCAGGCCGTCGCGATGGGCGCAGCGGGCCATGAGGTCGACGTCATCACCCGGCGGTCATCTGCCGACCAGCCGTCCGCCGCATCCCTCGCCCCCGGCGTGACCCTGCGCTTCCTCGACGCCGGTCCCGCCGAACCGGTCGCGAAGGGTCGGCACGAAGAGTTCGTCGACGACTTCCGCTCGGAACTCGCCCGACTGCCGCGATACGACGTCCTGCACGCCCACCACTGGTTCTCCGGCATGGCCGCACTCCCCCTCGCGCGGGAACTGGGGATCCCGCATGTGCAGAGCTTCCACAGCATCGCCGCCGAGTCCACCACCCCGCTCTCGCACGGCGAGCGCGCCGAGTCCCCCGGGCGCCTGGCCGGCGAGGCACGGCTCGCCGCGGAGTCGGACGCGGTCGTCGCGATCAGCGCGGCCGAGGCCGACACCGCGATCACGCGGCTCGGAGCCCGCCCCGACCGGGTGTCGATCGTGCCGCCCGGTGTCGACGGGACGCTGTTTCACCCGCTGGACGGTCCTCGTTCCGGTCGCCCGACCGCGGTGGTCGCCGGTCGCCTCCACCCGCTGAAGGGTTTCGACCTCGCCATCGAGACCATCGCCGCGGTCGCGCCCGAGCTCCGCCCCGAACTCGTCATCGCCGGGGACGTCTCCGTCGACTACGACCGCTACGCCGAGGAACTCGCCGCCCTCGCCCGCGACCTCGGTGTCGCCGACGACGTCCGCTTCGTCGGGCCGCAGTCGCGCATCGGGCTCGCCACACTGTTCCGCGAGAGCACGCTCGTGCTCGTCCCCTCGCACTCGGAGACGTACGGTCTCGTCGCGCTGGAAGCCGCGGCGAGCGGCGTGCCGACCGTCGTGGCCGCCTCGGGCGGATTGCGGGAGGCCGTCGTCGACGGAGAGACGGGCATCGTCATCGACTCCCGCGACCCGCACATCTGGGGTGCTGCGGTCTCGTCCATCCTCGGCGACCCGAAGCGGCTCGCGCAGCTCGGTTCGGCAGCGCGACGTCGGGCGGAGCGGTTCGACTGGCAGCGCTCGGGAGACGCCCTCGTCGACGTCTACCGGACCCTGCTCGAGACCGCTCCCGCCGTCGCCACCGCCCCGGCGACCTCGACCTCGTGAACCACGGACTCCTCCCGCTCATCGACAGCGGGCGCACCGTCCTGTTCGCGCACGCGCATCCCGACGACGAGACCCTCGCTTCGGGCGCGCTCATCGCCGAACTGGTGGACCACGGTGCTCGCGTCGTCCTCGTGACGGCCACGCGAGGCGAGCGCGGCGAGGTCGTCGACGGCCCGCTCCGGTCCCTCGCCGGAACCGCTGCTCTCGCGTCCCACCGCGAATCGGAGCTCGCCGCCGCCTGCCGCACGCTCGGCGTGGCCGAGCAGTTCTGGCTGGGGACGGGTCCGGCGGCCCGGCCGGGGACGTCGACGCGGTACGTGGACTCGGGCATGCGGTGGGTGCGCGAGGGACTCGCCGGCCCCGCTGACGACGTCTCCCCCGGCGCGTTCTCGCTCGCTCCGCTCGACGACGTCGCCGACGACCTCGTCGCACTCATCGGACACGTCTCGCCGGACCTGGTCGTCAGCTACGACCACGGTGGCGGGTACGGGCACCCGGACCATCTCCGGATGCACGAGGCCGCGATCGTCGCCGCGCGGAGGAGCGGGGTGCCCTTCGCGGAACTCGTGCACCACCGCACCGACCTGGAACCGCTGGGCGACGACGCCGTGTGGTTCCCACTCGGGCACCGCCTCCCGATCGTCGCCGCGGCACTCGCGGAACACGCCAGCCAATTGACGGTCGACGGCGAGCAGCTCGTCCACTCCGGCGGTCAGCGTGAGGACATCACCACCTCGGTGGGCCTGCGACTCCGGTCCCGCTAGGCGGTCGTCGGCTGGTTCCGGTGCTCCCGCGGCATGCGGGACGCGAGCACGGGGACGAGCAGCATGAGCACGACCGCGGAGCCGAACGCCGCGGGGAACGAGAAGGCGTCGAGCAGTGCGCCGGCGACCAGCGGGCCGACGATGGCGCCGAGGTCGGACGTCGCCTGGAAGACCGCGACGGCCCGACCACCCCGACCACCCGCGGCGTCTCCGACGGCCGCCGCCGGAGCGGTCCCGAGGAAGGCCGCCGCGACACCGTAGACGCAGAGGGCGACGACCAGCAGCCAGAGCTCGCCGACGAACGGCATGGCGAGGAGCGCCGCCGCCGCGACCGGGAACGCGACGAGCATCGCGGGTCGTCGTCCGACGGTGTCGACGAAGCGGCCGGCGGGACCGAGCGCGAGCGTCTGCGCGACAGCGGCGATCGCGAAGGCGATGCCGGTCCAGGCTGCCTCCTCATGGAGCGCCTCCACGACGAGGACCGGAACGAGTGCGCCACGGACGCCCATCGACGCCCAGCCGTTCGCGAAGTTCGCGAGGAGCGCCGCCTGGTACCGGCGATCGGCGAGGACCGTGCGGAAGGGCTCGGCCTGCGTGGCGGTCTCGACCGGCGCGGCGATCCGACTGCCGCGCAGCATCACGAGTCCGAGGACGCCGGCGACCGCGAGGGTCCCGGCGTAGAAGAAGAACGGTGCCGTGAGCGAGATGGTCGCGAGCAGGCCACCGACGGCCGGTCCGGCCATGCCGCCGACGAGGAACCCGCCCTGGTAGAACCCGACCGCCCGCCCGCGACGGTGCGGTGGGGTGGTGCGCAGCAGCAGCGTCATCGCGGCGACGGAGAACATCGCCGACCCGATCCCTCCGACCCCGCGGAGCAGGAGCAGCTGCGGATAGTCCGCCGCGAGCCCGACGAGCGCGCTCGACACCGCGACGATCCCGATGCCGGACGCCAGCACCACCCGCTCGCCGATCCGATCGACGAGCGCACCCACGAACGGGTTCGCGATGAGCCGCATGAGCGCGAAGACGGAGACGACCGCGCCGACCTCGAGGTAGCCGACGCCGAAGCTGCGCACGTACACGGGCAGGACCGGGATCACGACACCGAACCCGAGCATCACGAAGAATGCGACACCGCCGAGGACGAGGACCTCGCGGCCGAGGGGTTCACGAGGAACGGCTCCCGTTCCGCCTGGACGACGGAACGGGAGCCGGATCATGCTCTCAGGGTATCGGTGCGATCAGCCGATCGTCGCCGTGTCGATGACGAAGCGGTAGCGGACGTCGCTGCGGACCACGCGGTCGTAGGCGCCCTCGACCTCGTCGGCACCGATGAGCTCGATCTGCGAACCGATGCCGTGCTCGGCGCAGAAGTCGAGCATCTCCTGCGTCTCGCGGATGCCGCCGATGTTCGAGCCGGCGAGCGAGCGACGGCCACCGACGAGCGAGAACACCCGGAACTGCTGCGTGTTCTCGGGCAGTCCGACGAAGACCATCGAGCCGTTGAGCTTGAGGGTCGACAGGTAGGCGTCGATGTCGAGGTCGGCGGAGACCGTGTTGATGATGAGGTCGAAGCGTCCGCGGAGCGACTTCAGGGTGCCCTCTTCGCCGGTCGCGTAGTAGTGGTCGGCCCCGAAGCGCTTGCCGTCCTCCTCCTTCGAGGTCGTCTGGCTGAGCACGGTCACCTCTGCGCCGAGGGCGTGGGCGATCTTGACGCCCATGTGCCCGAGGCCACCCATCCCGACGATGGCGACCTGCTTGCCGGGACCGGCGCCCCAGTGCTTCAGCGGCGAGTAGGTGGTGATGCCGGCGCACAGCAGGGGTGCCGCGACGTCGAGCTCGATGCCCTCGGGGATGCTCAGCACGTAGTTCTCGTCGGCGACGATCTGCTTGCTGTAGCCGCCGTAGGTGGGCTCGCCGTCGTACTCGCGGCCGTTGTAGGTGGCGACGTTGCCCTTCAGGCAGAACTGCTCCTCGCCGGCGAGGCAGTTCTCGCACTCGCGGCAGGAGTCGACGAAGCAGCCGATGCCGACGCGGTCGCCGACCTGGTGCTTGGTGACCGCGTCGCCGACCTCGGTGACGATGCCGGCGATCTCGTGGCCGGGGACCATTGGGAAGATGGCCTTGCCCCATTCCTCGCGGGCCTGGTGGATGTCGCTGTGGCAGATGCCGGCGTAGCGGACGTCGATGACGACGTCGTTGGCGCGCGGCGTACGGCGCTCGATGGTGCCGACCTCGAACGGCGCGTCGGCGGTGGGTTTGATGATGGCGGCGACGGTGGTCATAGGACTCCTCGGGCTGGGGTGTTGGGGGGGGTGCCGTGGGGCGGGATGCACGCGCCGGACAGCACGTTCGACGCTAGCAGCCCACTCCACCGGACGGACCCCCAAGGGACGATCACCCGAGCTGTGCTACGAGCGGCGTGGAGGTGTGAATCCCTGCAGAGTTGCTTGGCAGTTCCCGCAGAGGATCGGCCTCGGGGTGGCATCTCGCCGGGAACCCGAGCATGGTGGGGAACTCGTATTCGCGAACGGAACGGAGAACACACATGCTCACCCTGACCGAGAACGCCGGCCGAGTCGTCAAGACCCTCGCCGAGAACGCACCACTCACCCCGGGACTGGTCGTCCCGGACGACGCGTCGTCGCTCACGCACGGCGCCGGACTGCGCATTAGCAGCAGCTCCGACGACAACAACTTCGAAGTCACCATGACGGCGACGCCGCACGAGGCCGACCAGGTCATCGAGAGCGCAGGAGCGACCGTTTTCCTCGAGGAGTCCGCAGCCGTCGCCCTGAGCGACGCGGTCCTCGACGCGCAGATCGACGAGCAGGGCGGCGTCCGCTTCGCCCTCGGAAAGGCCGAATAGCGCACTCAGTCCAGAGAACGCCCGGTGATCCACGATCACCGGGCGTTCGTGTGTCCGGGTGGGCTCAGTCCTCGGAGCGTCTGGCGCGACTCGGCTGCACCCGCGGCGGCTCGCCCGGCATCTTCGGGAAGTCGGGAGGGAACGGAAGCTCGCCCAGCCCCTGCTCGAGGTCCCGCTCCCACCACTGCGGGAGGACGTCGATGCGCCCAGCGGTGTCGTGCATGCCGGCCCACGGGTCGCCGGTCGTCCGGAGTCGCTCCGGGACGGTCCGCACCGTGAAGGCACCCGGGTCGATCTCGGGGAGTTCGTCCCAGGTCACCGGACACGAGACGGTCGCCGAGGCCAGCGCACGCGGGCTGTAGGCACCGGCCATCGTCCGATCGCGGTTCGCCTGGTTGTAGTCGACGAAGATGCGCTCACCGCGCTCCTCCTTCCACCACGAGGTCGTGACCCGGTCGGGATCCCGTCGCTCCAGTTCCCGAGCCGCGGCGATCACGGCGTGCCGGACGTCGAGGAACTCGTGCTCCGGCTCGATGGGCGCGAACACGTGGACACCTCGGTTGCCGGAGGTCTTCACGAACCCCGTCAGACCGACCTCCGTCAACAGCTCCTGCAGCGAGCCCGCAACGCGCACGGCGTCGGCGAAGTCGGTTCCCGGCTGCGGGTCGAGGTCGATCCGCAGTTCGTCCGGATGGTCGGTGTCCGACGCCCGTGACGGCCACGGGTGGAACACGACCGTGTTCATCTGCGCAGCCCAGACGACCGCAGCCGCCTCGTCGAGGACGAGTTGCGGATGCCGCCGGCCACTCGGATACACGACGTCGACCGCCCGGACGTACTCCGGCGCCCCCTTCGGCGGGTTCTTCGAGAAGAACCACTCGCCGTCCACGCCGCCTGGGAACCGCTGCAGGGACACCGGACGGCCGCCGTTGGCGGCGAGGAAGGCCGGCGCGACCTCGATGAGGTATTCCGCGAGCTCCCGCTTCGTGACGCCGGACGCCTCCCAGAGCACGCGGTCGGGGCTGGAGAGCCGCACCTCGCGGTCGCCGTGCGGTCCGGGGACGGTGAGGACGATCGCGGTGCTGGCCATGTCGGACACCGTACGCCGACGGCACCCTGCTGTCAGGAGGCTTGCGCTGGACGAGGCAGGGCCGTCCCGCTCAGCCCAGGTGGACGGCCTGCTGGTCGCCCGAGGGCAGGAGGTCCTCCTTGCGACCGCGGATGCAGACGATGGCGATGACGCTCGCGATCACGAGGCCGACCGCAGCCGCGATGAACGCCGCCGAGTAGCCCTGGGTGAACGCCACGAGCTGCGAGGCCTGATCCGTGACCGTCGCCTGGTCGGTGACACTCGCGTAGACCGTGGTGAAGACCGACAGGCCGATCGACCCACCGATCTGCATGGAGGCGTTCGCCGTGGCGGAGGCCGCACCGGCGTCGTGCGGTGCGACGCCCGTCAGCGCGAGGTTCTGCATCGGGACGAAGATCATCGCCATGCCGATCCCGAGCACGAGCAGCGCCGGCAGCACCTGGACGAAGTAGTCGCCGTCGGCCGTGATGCGGCTGAGGTACACGAGGGCGGCGGCCGCGACGAGCGGACCGATGATGAGCAGCGGGCGCGGGCCGATGGCCGGCAGGAGCTTCGTGGCGATCGGGGCGACGATCATGATCGCGACGGTCATCGGGAGGGTCGCGATGCCCGCCTCGAGCGGCGGGAAGCCGAGCACGATCTGCAGGTGGAACGTCAGGTAGAGCAGGGCACCGATCATGACGCTGCCGACGATCATCTGCATGAGGAAGGCACCGCCGCGGACCCGGTCCGCCACGATGCGCAGCGGGAGCAGGGGCTGCGCGACACGCATCTCGATGAAGACGAAGAGGGAGAGGAGTCCCGCACCGAGCGCGAGGAAGCCGATGGTGTCGGCGCTCCCCCAGCCGCCCTCGGCCAGCGTGAAGCCGTAGACGAGGGAACCGAGGCCCAGGATGACCGTGATCGCACCGAGCCAGTCGTAGCGGTTGTCGCCCTCGGCCTTGCTTTCGGTCACGAGGATGAGGCCGGCGATGAGTCCGACGATCACGAAGGGCACGTTGACGAGCAGGCACCAGCGCCAGTCGACGAACTCGGTGAGCACGCCGCCGAGGATCAGGCCAACGGCCGCCCCGGCACCGGCGACGGTACCGAAGACGGCGAAGGCCGTGTTGCGGTCGCGGCCGTGGGCGAAGGTGACGGTGAGGAGCGCGAGTGCGGCAGGTGCCATGAGCGCGGCGAACACGCCCTGCAGGCCGCGGGCGATGATGAGTTCGGTCCCGCTCTGGGCGAACCCGCCGAAGGCCGATGCGGCGCCGAAGCCGACCATGCCGACCAGGTAGGTGCGCTTCCGGCCCCAGTAGTCGGCGATGCGGCCACCGAGCAGCAACAGCGCGCCGAACGCGAGGGCGTAGGCCGTGACGACCCACTGACGCTGCGTGTCGGACAGCTCGAGCTCCTGCTGGGCTGCCGGAAGGGCGATGTTCACGATCGTGCCGTCGAGGACGACGATGAGCTGCGTCATCGCGAGGACGACGAGGACCCACCAGCGGCGGGCCGGGGAACCGGACGGTGCTGTGATGGGATGCGATGCGGTGGCTGCGGATGCAGACAAGGAGGACCTCCGTGCGAGGGGTGTGGGTGCTGGGGGTTTCCAGCCCCAGATCGATGCTCGACACACGGCGCGGGTGCAGCACGGTGCGGACGATCAACCACCCCAACCACGAAGTCGGGCAGAGGACCAGGATAGCGGATGCCGACGTCGCTGCACCCGTGAGGCCACGCGGATCAGTCCGAGGTGAAGAGATCGAGCACGGCCTCCGGGTGTTCCACCGCCGCGAAGTGCCCGGTCGCCGGCAGGGTGCGCAGTCGCAGGTCCGGGACGAGGGCGGTGAGGACAGCTGCATCGTCGGGCCCGATGAAGACGTCGCGGTCGCCCGTCATGCAGCGGACGGGACACCGCACGCCGCGCCAGACGTGCAGGTCGTAGGCGGCGGCCGCTCGGGCCGCCAGGAGGAACGACGCCGGCCGGACGTCGGCTGCGAGCGCGTCGACGACCGAGCGGTCGAGGTCCCGACGTCGTCCGAACAGGGGCGACATGAGCGGTGCGAGCAGACCGATCCGGTTCAGCGCGCGGACGAGCCCTGGCCCGCGTCCGCCGAGCGCCCGCAGCACGCGCATCGCGAGGAGCATGCCCGCGAACCACGGGAGCCGGGCGCCGCCACCGAGCGGCTGGCGGATCGCCTCGACGACCCCGATCCCCGTCGGTGAGACGAGGTCGACCCGGATCGTCGCCTCGGGTTCACGCACGGCGAGGTCGAGCGCGACGAACCCGCCGAGCGAATGCCCGACGAGACGCCAGGACCGGTAGCCGAGCGACCGGGCGACGGTCGCGACGGCGGTGGAGAGGTCTCCGACCGTCACCGGATCGGCGGCGGGAAGTGCCGATGCACCCCACCCCGGGAGATCCACGGCGATGACGTCGTCGACGACCGCACCCCGCTCGTCGTCGGCACGCAGGAGCGGTGACCACGTCGTCCACGAACCGGCGGCACCGTGGAGGAGGATCGTGGCCGGCCCGCCCGCCTCACGACCCGCGTGGACGGTGACCGGTCCGAGGCCCGTGTCGACCGTGACGCGTCCCAGTCCGAGCGCGGTCGCGTCGGCGGAGATGGCGGAAGGGAACTCCTGCGGGGCAGGACGAGCGGAATCGACGGACATGCGCATCATTCGGAATCGAGGGACCACTCGGATCGGTGTCCGACCGGCGGCCCCGAACCGCGGCGACGCCGCGCAACCCCCCTGTGGTCCTGATACCCGGCCGCTACCGTGGTCTGATGCCTGAGAACGCGCGCGCCGCCGCAGACCAAGCCGCTGGGACCGCCCAGAACAGCACAGCCCTCCGTAGCCTCGCCCGCACCGGCCACGCCGTCAACGGCCTGCTCCACGTCCTCATCGGCGGGATCGCGATCTCCATCGCCCTGTCCGGCGCGAGCGGTGGATCCGGCGGCGGTGGTGACGCGGACCAGTCGGGTGCGCTCAAGACGCTTGCAGGCACGCCCGGCGGGATCGTCATCATCTGGGTCGTCGCCGTCGGCCTGTTCGCCCTCGGTCTCTGGACGGCGATCTCCGCCTTCCTCGTGCGCGAATCCGACACCCGCAAGCGGTGGAGCAAGCGGATCTCGACCGCCGGACGCGCGATCGCCTACCTCGCCGTCGGATCGACCGCGCTGACCTTCGCCCTCGGCGGCAGCCAGGACTCCTCGCAGTCCAGCCAGGGCCTCACGGCGACACTCCTGTCCTCCCCCGGCGGGGTGTTCGTCGTCGTCGTCGTCGGCCTCGTGGTCATCGGCATCGGCGGCTTCTTCGTCTTCAAGGGCGTCACGCGGAAGTTCCTCGAGGACGTGCACCCGCCCACCGGCACGACGAAGCGCGCCGTCGTCGTCCTCGGCGTCATCGGATGGGTCGCCAAGGGGATCGCACTGGTCACCGTCGGCATCCTGTTCCTCGTCGCGGCCGCCACCCAGGACCCCGAGAAGGCCTCCGGCATGGACGGTGCCATCTCGGCATTGGCCGCGCTCCCGTTCGGCGTCGTCATCCTGCTCGTGGTCGGCGTCGGGCTCATCGCCTACGGACTCTACTGCGGTGCCCGGGCGCGCTGGGGCAGCCTGTAGGACGGTGAGGCCGGCGCCCCGGGCGACGGCGCGGACCGGTCGGCTCCAGACCATGTCCTGCAAACGCTTGCGGTGCGACTACCGTTAGGAGTATGACGTCTTCTGATTCCACGACGCAGCCCGAGGCGGAACCCGCCGGCGCTACGCAGACCTTCTCCGACCTCGGCCTCGACGACGCGGTGCTCAAGGTACTCAAGGACGTCGGCTACGAGACCCCGTCCGCCATCCAGGCGGCCACCATTCCGCTGCTGCTCGAGGGACGCGACGTCGTCGGCCTCGCACAGACGGGCACCGGCAAGACCGCGGCGTTCGCCCTGCCGATCCTGTCCCGCCTCGACATCACGCAGAAGACGCCGCAGGCGCTCGTCCTCGCACCGACCCGTGAACTCGCCCTCCAGGTCTGCGAGGCGTTCGAGAAGTACGCCACCCACCTGCGCGGCGTCCATGTCCTGCCCGTCTACGGCGGCCAGGGCTACGGCGTCCAGCTGTCGGCCCTCCGTCGCGGCGTCCACATCGTCGTCGGCACGCCCGGTCGCATCATGGACCACCTGGAGAAGGGCACCCTCGACCTCACTGAGCTCAAGTACCTCGTGCTCGACGAGGCCGACGAGATGCTGAAGATGGGCTTCGCCGAGGATGTCGAGACGATCCTGGCCGACACCCCGAAGGACAAGCAGGTCGCGCTGTTCTCCGCGACGATGCCGTCGTCCATCCGTCGCATCTCCGCGAAGTACCTGAACAACCCGGAAGAGATCACGGTCAAGACGAAGACCACGACCTCGGCCAGCATCACGCAGCGCTACCTGACCGTCTCGTACCCGCAGAAGGTGGACGCGCTGACCCGCATCCTCGAGACCGAGAACTTCAGCGCGATGATCATCTTCACGCGCACGAAGAACGAGACCGAGACGCTCGCCGAGAAGCTCCGCGCACGCGGTTACTCGGCTGCCGCCATCAACGGCGACGTCGCCCAGGTGCAGCGCGAGCGGACCGTCAACCAGCTGAAGGCAGGCAAGCTCGACATCCTCGTCGCGACCGACGTCGCCGCGCGCGGTCTCGACGTCGAGCGCATCAGCCACGTCGTCAACTACGACATCCCCGTCGACACCGAGTCCTACGTGCACCGCATCGGTCGCACCGGCCGCGCCGGACGCACGGGCGACGCGATCAGCTTCGTCACACCGCGCGAGCGCCACCTACTGAAGGCCATCGAGCGGGCAACCCGTCAGCCGCTCACGCAGATGCAGCTGCCGAGCGTCGACGACGTCAACGCGACCCGCCTCACCCGCTTCGACGACGCGATCACCGAAGCGCTCGGCCAGACCGAGCGCATCGAGCGTTTCCGCGAGATCATCGGCCACTACGTCTCCCACCACGACGTCCCCGAGGCCGATGTCGCGGCGGCGCTGGCCGTCGTCTCCCAGGGCGAGACGCCGCTGCTCCTGTCCGCGGAGGACGAGCGTCGCCGTCGTGAGGAGTTCGACAACTCCAACCGTGGCAACGACCGCGCCGGTCGCGACCGTCGCGACTCCGGTGACCGCGGCTCGCGATTCGACCGCGGTGACCGTGGCGACCGCGGCGATCAGGGCGACCGCCCCGAGCGTCGCAGCCGCCCGTCCAGCGGACCGATGGCCCCGTACCGCATCGCCGTGGGTCGTCGCCAGAAGGTCGACCCGCGTCAGATCGTGGGCGCGCTCGCGAACGAGGGTGGCCTGAAGCGCGAGGACTTCGGCGCGATCCAGATCAAGCCGGACTTCTCGATCGTCGAACTGCCGGCGAGCCTCGGCAACGACGTGTTCGACCGTCTCGAGAACACCCGCATCAGCGGCAAGCTCATCGAGCTCCGTCCCGACCGCGGCGGCCCGGCCCGCCGACGCGACGACGAGGGCGGCACGGGCGGCGGCTCGTACGACCGCAAGCCGCGTTCCTAGCACGCCACACATGCGACGAGAGCCGGACGGAATCCTAAGATTCCGTCCGGCTCTCGTCGTTCCGCACCCGGCGGGGTGCGTCCGTCAGTCGCGCGGGTCGAGCACGCTCGTGACCACGGCGTAGTCCGCGTCGAGCGTGATCTCGAGCTCGTCGCCGTTCTCGAGGAGGACGTCGACCTCGAACGCCTCGCCGGGGTCGTCACTGCGGTCGACGTCGGTCACGGTACCGCCCTTGGCCTCGGCGAGCGCTGCCTTCGAGGCCGCGTCGAACTCGGTGTCGGTCAGCGGCACGTCGTCGGCGTCACGGGCGTCACGGTCGTCGGTCGCCGCCGTGGTGTCACCGTCGTCGACGGCGGTGCCACCGTCGCGGTCGGTGTTCGACGCCGCCGTGACGCGGTCGTCGTCGGCGTCGCCGAACTCGTCCACGGCGTAGGCGGCACCGGCTCCACCGAGGGCGAGGGCCCCGACGACGATCGCGGTGATCCACACGGGCTTCCGGCGCCAGAAGGCCGGCTTCCCGGAGGTCGCCGGGGTCGCGGGGATGGCGGTGTGATCGGTCGTCTCGACACGGTCGATGGGCTCGATGCGCTCGGTGGCTGCGGTGTCCTGCGTGCGATCGGTGGGCTGGGAGGCGGTGTTCTCGTTCATGTGCCCCAGACTGTCCGAGGAGCGCTGAAGCGGACCTGAAGCGAGCTGAAGCCGCGTTCAGGAAGCGGAAGACGCCGGGAGCGTGACGATGAACGCCGCACCGCCGAGCGCGCTGTCGACCAGTTCGATCGACCCACCGTGCAGCCGCACGACGTCGGCCACGATCGCCAGGCCCAGGCCAGAACCGCCGGCGTCACGCGAACGGCTCTCGTCGAGGCGGACGAACCGTTCGAACACGTGTGCGCGGGACTCGACCGGCACGCCGGGGCCGTCGTCCTCCACGGAGATCCTGACGAACCGACCATCGGTGGCGGATCCCAGTCGGACCACGGAGCGCGCGTGCCGGACAGCGTTGTCGACGAGGTTCCGCACCACCCGGGCGAGCAGGACGTCGTCGCCGTCGACCCTCGCCGCCGCGACGGCCGCGGACTCGACACGCAGTCCGCCTCCAGACCGAGGGCGAGCGGCCTCCGCCAACAGGAGGTCGTCAACGTCGACCGTGCGCCGCCCGGTGCCCGCCGCCCCTTCGTCGAGCTTCGCGAGCAGCAGGAGCGACTCGACGAGCCCCTGCATCCTGGCACCCTCCTCGAGGACCGTCGAGGACAGCTCGGCCGGATCGACCCGGTCCGGGTGGAGCGCCGCAACCTCGGCGTACTGCCTGATCACCGCGAGCGGTGAGCGGAGCTCGTGGGAGGCGTCCGACACGAACCGCCGCTGCGCCGTCTGGGCGTCCTCGAGCCGCTCGAGCATGCCGTTCATCGTCCCGGCCAGGCGACCGATCTCGTCGCCCGTGGCCGGGACCTCGATCCGTCGATGCAGTTCGCCGGCCCCCAGTTCCGAGACCTCGCGGCGGATCCGCTCCACCGGCGCCAGCGCACGCCCGACGAGCAGCCAGGTCAGGCCGCCGACGAGGGCGACGAGCACGGGCACCGCGATGAAGAGGAGCATCGACACGAGTCCGACGGCGTCGTCGGTCTCCTCGAGGGAACGGCCCGCGAGGACGACGAGGTCACGGCCGTCGACGTCGACGTCCTCACTGGCGAACACCACCGGCTCGTCGTCGACGACCGAGACGAACACGTCACCGTCCGGGATCGGCGTCGGGAGCTCGATCTCGTCGTCCGTCCGGTCCACGACACGTCCGTCCTCGACGAGGACCAGGAGTCGACCGTCGTCCTCGGGCAGCGTCGTCGCGTCGGCCGCGACGAGCTGTGCCGAGACGCTCTCCGCCTCGGCCGAGGCGCTCTGTTCGACGCCGGAACGCAGCGCCGCGGAGAACAGGCCGACGAACGCCACGGAGCCGACCCCGAGGAAGACTCCGACCGCGAGCACCGATCCGAGTGCCGCGCGGGCTCGGACGGAGTGCCACGGCCGGCGCCGGAGCACGACCGTTCCGTGCTGCCCGCCGTCAGCCACGCCCGCCCGCCAACCGGTATCCGAACCCGCGCACGGTCTCGATCGAGGCACGCTCGAAGGGGCGGTCCACCTTGTTCCGGAGATGTCCGACGTAGACCTCGACGATGTTGGGGTCGCCTTCGAAGTCGTCGTCCCAGACGTTCTGCAGGACCTCGCGCTTCGACACCACCTCCCCCCCGCGTCGCATGAGGAACTCGAGGACCGCGAACTCGCGCGAGGTCAGGTCGATCGGGACGTCGCCCCGGTGGACCTGCTTCGACGCCGGGTCGAGCCGCAGTTCGCCGATCTCGAGCACCGTCGGCCGCTCCCGCGATCCACGCCGGACGAGTGAGCGGATCCGTGCGACGAGCACCGCGAAGGAGAACGGTTTGCTCAGGAAGTCGTCGGCACCGGTGTCGAGGGCCTCGACCTGGTCCCAGTCGCCGTCCTTCGCCGTGAGCATGAGGATCGGGGTCCAGTCGCCCGCGTCGCGGAGCTGCTGACAGACGCGGTAGCCGCTGAGGCCCGGCATCATGATGTCGAGGACGATGGCGTCGTAGCGATGCTCGCCGGCCATCCACAAGCCGTCGACACCGTTCGCAGCGACGTCGACCGCGAAGCCCTCCGCCTCGAGCCCTCTCCGAACACCGTCGGCGAGTCGCACCTCATCGTCCACGACGAGTATCCGCATCCGGTGCAACCTCCAGGCTCCGTGCCGGTCGACGGTCGAGCGGCGCGTCCCAGTCTGGCGCGGACGAGCTGAAGCAGTGCTGAAGCGGGACGGTCCGGCGCGGACCCCCGTACGCTGGAGCGGTGCCAGTCCCCGCCGCCGCCGACCCGTGGGACCAGTCCCTCGACGCGACGGACACGGCTCCGGCGCGCCGCCGACTCCCCCTCTACGAGGCCGGCGCGATCCCCGTGCCCTTCGTCATCCGCGGCAACACCGAGCGGATCGCGCGGGACACGCACTGGGACGAACACTCCCACCCCACGCACGAGCTCCTGTGGAACGATCGCGGCGCATCCACCGCGACCGTCGACGAGCGTGTCTGGACCGTCACCCCGCACCACGGTCTCTGGATCCCGGCCGGTGTCCGCCACACCGGATGGACCCCGGCGGGCACCTGGCAGCGGGCCGCGATGTTCAGCGTCGATCGGGTCCCGACGATCTCTGAGCAGCCGACCGCGGTGGAGGTGACGCCTCTGCTGCGTCTCCTGCTCGATCGGCTCAGCGACGCCGAGCTCGAGGACCGCGCGCGTGCCACCACCGAGGCCGCCATCGTCGACGTGCTGGAGCCGGCTGAGCACGAGCTGCTCCTCCGAGTCCCCCGGTCGGCACTCCTGGCACCCATCGCCGAGCGCATACGCATCGACCCGTCCGACACGACCTCGCTCGTCGACTGGGCCGCCCGATTGGGCGTGAGCACCCGGACGGTGACGCGCGCCTTCGAATCAGAGACCGGGTTGGGGTTCACCCGCTGGGTCGCCGCCGCCCGTGCCCAGCACGCGATCACCCGGCTCACGGCGGGTGACAGCATCGACGAGGTCTCGACCGCCGTCGGGTACCGCTCGTCGACGGCGTTCGGGACCGCGTTCCGCCGCGTCACCGGCATGAGCCCCGGGCGATTCCGGAACCGCTAGGACGGATCGGTGGATCCGCGATCGGTTGTCCGATTCGCGAAGGAACACGTCGGATCCGCTCGATTGCGCCAGGATCGGCTGCCAGCTAACTTTGGTTAGGCAAGCCTTCATCTCCTTCTCCTCGTGCATGATGCCGACCGCTCGCGGTCGCCATACCCGACCCCTCGACGACGTCCTCCGGCGCCGTCGTTCGTCGTGCCCGCACGCAGGTGTCAGCCAGCAGCACCCGAAAGGACCCCATGCAGCGCGCACCACGTCTCATCGCCCTCTCCGCGGCGGCGTTCCTCACCGTCGGCCTCGCGGCCTGCTCGTCGTCGTCGGCCGACGAAGGCACCGGCAGCGGCGACGGCTTCACGCCGATTACGATCGAGCACGCCCTCGGCACCACGACGATCGACGCCAAGCCGGAGCGCGTCGCCACCGTGAACTGGGCGAACCACGAGGTGCCACTGGCCCTCGGCGTCGTGCCCGTCGGGATGGCCGCTGCGAACTTCGGTGACGACGACGGCGACGGGATGCTCCCCTGGGTCGAGGAGAAGCTCGAAGCGCTCGACGCCGAGACCCCGGTGCTCTTCGACGAGACCGACGGGATCGACTTCGAAGCCGTCGCCGACACGAACCCCGACGTCATCCTCGCCGCATACTCGGGGCTCACCCAGGAGGACTACGACACCCTCACCGAGATCGCCCCCGTCGTGGCCTACCCGGAGACCGCCTGGGGCACGTCCTGGCGCGACACCATCCTGTTCAACAGCGAGGCGATGGGCATGGCTGACGAGGGCGAAGCACTCGTGACGCAGCTCGAAGACGAGATCAGCGACGCGGCGGCGGCGTACCCGCAGCTTGAGGGCAAGACCGCGATGTTCCTCACCCACGTCGACACCAGTGACCTCAGCGAGGTCAGCTACTACACGACCCACGACACCCGCACCGCGTTCTTCGAGGACCTCGGCCTCGCGTTCCCCGAGAGCGTCGCGACGGCCTCCGCCGAGACCGAGTCGTTCTCCCTCACGCAGAGCGCCGAACAGGCCGACGCGTTCAGCGACGTCGACATCATCGTGACGTACGGTGGCGACGAGCTCATCGCGGCGCTCGAGGCCGACCCGCTGCTGTCGCAGATGCCCGCGGTCGCGAACCGCGCCATCGTCGCCCTCCCCGGCACCAGCCCCCTCGGAACCGCCGCCAACCCGACGCCGCTCTCGATCTCCTGGATCCTGGACGACTACCTGAAGCTGCTCGCGCAGGCGGCTGACCAGGCGGCGTGACCACCGGCACCGCCACCCCACCCGCCTCGGGTGTCGCCGTCGTGCGACGCCCGAGGCGGGTTCGTGGGCTCTGGCTCCTCGTCGCAGCCCTCGTCCTCCTCGCCGCGATGGTCGGTTCCGTGACGATCGGCTCGCGCGACGTCGACTGGTCGGCGGTCCTCGGTGCCTTCGCGGGTGGCGTGGACGGCTTCGACCAGGCGGCCGTGGCCAAGCGGATCCCACGCACGCTCCTGGCGGTCGTGGCCGGTGCGGCGCTCGGCGTCTCCGGCGCCGTCATGCAGGGCGTGACCCGTAACCCCCTCGCCGACCCGGGCATCCTCGGGATCAACCTCGGCGCCTCCCTCGCCGTCGTGACCGGTCTCGCCTACTTCGGGCTCGCAGCGGCGAACACCACCGTCTGGGTCGCGATCATCGGTGCCGGAGCCACGGCGGTCTTCGTGTACACGGTCGGCTCGCTCGGCCGCGGTGGCGCGACCCCACTCAAACTCGCCCTCGCCGGGGCCGCGACGTCCGCCGCCCTCGCCTCCGTCATCACCGCCGTCGTGCTGCCCCGCGGCGACATCGCGAGCAGTGTGCGGTCCTGGCAGATCGGGGGCGTCGGTGGCGCCACCGTCGTCCAGCTCGAACAGGTCCTCCCGTTCCTCGTCGTCGGGTTCCTCGTCTGCCTGCTGTCGGCCCGCGGCCTCAACTCCCTCGCACTCGGCGACGACCTCGCCGCCGGCCTCGGCGAACGGGTCGCCATCGCACGGGGTGCGGCTGCGCTCGGTTCGGTGGTGCTCTGCGGGGCGGCGACCGCGGTCACCGGTCCCATCGGCTTCGTCGGGCTCGTCGTACCGCACGCCTGTCGGCTCATCGTCGGCGTCGACCACCGGTGGCTCCTCCCCTTCTCCGCCGTCGTCGGGGCGATCCTCCTCACCGTCGCCGACGTCCTCGGCCGCATCGTCGCCCGCCCCGCGGAGATCGACGTGGGCATCATCACCGCGCTGATCGGCGCACCGATCTTCATCGCGATCGTCCGCCGCCAGAAGGTGAGCGCCCTGTGACCGGCGTCGACGAGCAGACGCCCTCGACCATCGACCGCGTCGTCGGTGGACGCCTGGTGCGCCGTCGTCGCCGGGTCGCCGTCATGACCGCCCTCGCCGCACTCATCGTCGCGGTCTTCCTGATCTCGCTGATGGTGGGCAACACCTTCTATCCGCCGAGCGACGTCGTACGCGTCATCCTCGGTCACGACGTGCCGGGCGCCTCCTTCGCCGTCGGACGGTTGCGGCTCCCCCGGGCGGTCCTCGCGGTCGTCGCCGGCGCCTCGTTCGGCCTGGCCGGCGTCACCTTCCAGACGATGCTCCGGAACCCCCTCGCGAGCCCGGACATCATCGGCATCAGCGCCGGGTCGAGCGCAGCCGCCGCCTTCGCGATCGTCACCCTCTCGCTCGGCGCGACCGAGGTGTCGATCTTCGCCATCGTCGTCGGCCTCGCGGTGGCGGTCCTCGTCTACGTCCTGGCATACCGCGGCGGCGTCGCCGGAACCCGACTCATCCTGATCGGCATCGGTGTCGCCGCCATGCTCGACAGCGTCACGACCTACATCCTGTCGCGGGCGGCCCAGTGGGACCTGCAGGAGGCCACCCGGTGGCTGACCGGCAGTCTCAACGGGACGAGCTGGTCGCAGCTCGGTCCGGTCGTCCTGGCACTGCTCGTGCTCGGCCCCGTCCTCCTCGCCCAGTCCAAGGACCTCGCCGCGACTCAGCTCGGCGACGACACCGCCGCCGCGCTCGGCGTCCGCGTCGACCGGACCCGGTTGATCATCATCGTCGCGGCCGTCGGGCTGATCGCGTTCGCGACCGCGGCGTCGGGTCCCATCGCGTTCGTCGCGTTCCTCTCCGGCCCCATCGCCTCGCGGATCGTCGGCCGCGGCGGGTCGATGCTCGTGCCCGCCGCGCTCGTGGGTGCCCTCCTCGTCCTCGTGGCCGATCTCACCGGGCAGTACCTCCTCGGCGCACGCTACCCCGTCGGCGTCGTGACCGGGGTGCTCGGGGCGCCGTTCCTCATCTGGCTCATCATCCGCACCAATCGCGCCGGTGGCTCGCTGTGACCGGCACGCCGCCCGACCATCCCGGAGGCACCCTGTGACCACGGAACATCAGCTCCTCGTCGAGCGACTCGCGCTCGGCTACGGCGACCGGACCGTCATCGACGGGCTCGACCTCCTCGTTCCACCCGGCCGGGTGACGGCGATCGTCGGCGCGAACGCCTGCGGCAAGTCGACGCTGCTGCGATCGATGTCCCGCCTGCTGACGCCTCGGAGCGGTCGGGTCGTCCTCGACGGCAAGGACGTGCACCGACTGCCGGCGAAGCAGCTGGCACGCACGCTCGGCCTGCTCCCGCAGTCGCCCATCGCTCCGGAGGGGATCACGGTCGCCGACCTCGTCGGCCGGGGCAGGCACCCGCACCAGGGCTTCCTCTCGCGCTGGAGCACCGAGGACGACGTCGCCGTCGCCGCAGCCCTCGACGCCACCGAGACGAGCGAGCTCGCGGACCGGCACGTCGACGAGCTGTCCGGCGGACAGCGTCAGCGCGTGTGGATCGCGATGGCGCTCGCGCAGCAGACCGACCTGCTCCTCCTCGACGAACCGACCACCTTCCTCGATGTGAGCCACCAGGTGGAGGTGCTCGACCTCCTCACGGACCTCAACCGTTCGCGCGGGACGACCATCGTCATGGTGCTCCACGACCTGAACCTCGCCGCACGATACGCCGACCACCTCATCGCCCTCGCCGGCGGCCGCGTCCATGCGGCGGGGACACCCCACGAGGTGCTGACGGAGTCGACGGTGCGCGCGGTGTTCGGACTGCAGAACCAGGTCATCACCGATCCGACCTCGGGCAGGCCGCTCATGCTGCCGATCGGCCGTCACCACGTGACGGTGTGAACGGGGGCGTCACCGCCGACCGCGTCTAGGCTGGGCGCATGGGTGATGAGGACCGCCGGAAGCGAGCCGCCGAGCAGGAGGCCCGGGCACTGCGTGCGCTCGAGTCGATCAGGAACGGTGGCGATCTCGGCCAGGAGACGCTCGACCTCTCGAACGAGTACTCCGACGGGCTGGGCACCCGCGTCGCAGCGTGGTTCCGCGGCGCGAGACGCCGGAAGGACTGACCGCCGTCAGTCCGCCTGCTCCGGGCGCACCGGGTGGTGGCTCGTGATCGAGACGCGGTTGAAGGCGTTGATGACGATCGCCAGCCATCGGACGGCGGCGATCTGACCGTTCGTGAGCGTCGACAGGTCGTCGTCCGGCAGTCGCCGGCGATGTTGCACGTCCGCGATGAGGGTGACGTCCTCGGTGATTGCGAGGGCTGCCTGCTCCACCGGGCTGAAGTACTCGCTGTCGCGCCAGGCGGACAGGATGGCGAGGCGTTCCGTGGTCTCGCCGAGCGCGATCGCATCGGCGACGTGGATGCGCAGGCAGTACGCGCAACCGTTGATCTGCGAGGCCCGGATCCGGATCAGCTCGATGAGCCGCTTGTCGATGCCGGTGGCGAGGGCCGCTCGACCCGCGGCGCGTCCGGTCTCGACGAGCGCCTGATAGACCTCGGGTGATTCCTTGTCGAGCCAGACGTCGGCGCTCATGGGGTTCCTCTCGTCACTGGGCGGGCGCGGTCCCGCATGCATGCGTCCAACGCTAACGCGCGCGGCGGGAGGACGTCACCGTGGTCCGTCTCGGTGGTGCATCACCGCGGCGGGATGTCCTGGCGCGTGACCGCGACCGCTGGTTCGTCGGCGTGGGGTCGCAGTTCCACCCGACGACTGCCGCAGGCGGTACACCGGAGGTAGCGCAGCGACCCCTCCGAGGTGGTGTGCGTCGACTCCGTCGCCCAGGTGTGGCGGCAGGCGTCGAGGGCGTTCGGCGACGGTTCGGAGGACTGCGGGGGTGCGTCGAGGAGGGTCATGACTCCACCATGATGTAATGGCGTTATGCATCTCAACCCTTACGGTTCGTACGCCGTCCTCCTGGCCGCGTCGCTGGCGAACGACTGGCCCGACGACCGGCACGGCATCGTCGCCCGCACCCGCGAGCATGGGATGACCATGCCCTTCACCGAGGTGACCGACGACCACGCCCGAGTCCGCCGGGTCGTCGACGAGTGGCTGACCGTCGTCGACGCGGCAGACGATCAGGCCAGGGCGGCCGCGCTCAACCGCCAGATGGCTTCGGCGGCCGCGTTCCCGCGGCTGACGGACCACGACGGCGAGGGGTGGCACCTGCACTACCGCGACGAGCATCAGGCGCTCCCCGAAGTCCTGGCCGCGGTGATCAGCGTCGGGACCGCCCTCCACCTGACGACGAGGGGGATGCAGCGGCTCGGTCGGTGTGCCGCGGGGACCGAACCCGGCGACACGTGCCGGCGGGTCGTCGTCGACGTCACCCGCAACGGCCGTCAGCGCTACTGCTCGGTGCGGTGCGCCAACCGGTCGGGCGTCCGCAGACACCGCGCACGCGCGGGCGGCTCAGCCCGCTGATCGGGCGTCGGGCAACAGGAACCAGACGCTCGCTCCCCCGAGCCCGGAGTCGTCGATCTCGATCCGACCACCGTGCGCCTCGACGATGCGCCGACAGGTCGAGAGACCGATGCCGAGACCCGCGACCTCGCCGCCCGCCCCGCGTTCCATGAGGTCGAAGACCCGCTCACGCTGCTCCGGGGCGACCCCGGGACCGTTGTCCTCGACCGCGATCAGCACCCCGGCGGAGACCCGTTCAGCCTGCACCAGCACGTGCGGGACGACGCCGCCGGCTGCACTGAACTTCACCGCGTTCGCGATCAGGTTCTGCAGCAGCGCACCCAGCAGCGTCTCATCGCCGTGCACCTGAAGGGGCGTGTCGACGTCGACGGTCGCGCCGGTCGCGGTGATGGTCGCGTCGAGGTCCTCGACCACCGAGGACACGAGCGACCCGAGGTCGATCGGGACGCGTCGCGGGCGGGCGCCACCGATCCGGGCGAAATCGAGCAGATCGGTGATCATCGCCGCCATCCGGTCCGCGGCGGACTCGGCTCGGGCGAGCGCCTTCGCCGCGTGCGGCGCGTTCGCCATCTCCGGGCTGTCGGTCGCCAGCTCGAGGAACCCGGAGACCGCCATGAGCGGGTTGCGCAGGTCGTGGCTCACCTGGCCGGCGAACTGGGCGAGCTGCTCGTTGGACTGGCCGAGCTCGTGCGTGAGGCGGAGCAGCTCGAGGACGTCGACGACCTGACGGGCCAGGAGGTCGAGCGCTCGGCCGTGTTCCGGCGACAGCTCCCGGACGCGATCATCGAAGATGCAGAGGGTCCCGATGGGTACCCCGTCCGGAGTGACCAGCGGACTCGAGGCGTAGAACCGGACGTTCGCGATCTCGCCCGTCACGAACGGGTTCGTCGAGAACCGCTCGTCCTGGCGGGCATCGGACACCATCGTGCGGGTGTGCTCCTGGAACACGACCGCGCACATCGAGTCCTCGCGCGAACAGCTCGCCGGTTCGAGCCCGACCGCGGCGATCTGATGCTGGAACCGGTCGTCGATGATGTTGATGACGGCCTTCGGCACATCGCACATGGTCGCGGCGAGCTGGACGAGGCTCTGCAGATCGGTCTCGGGTGGCCGACCGACGACCTGGTACTCGGCTATCGCGGCACGCCTCGTGATGTCCTCTGCGGTGATCACGCGCGCCCTTTCGTCGTCGGAATCCGGAACGTGTCCATGCTACCCATCCAGGGCACATGCACCGCCCCGGCTGTCGGGGATGTCTCATCCCAGCGGTCAACGGATCCGGAGTCGCCTCCAGGCGAGTTCGGCGAGCACCGCGGCCTGCAGGTCGAGGACGCCGTCGTCGAACACCGCGCGTTCGGAGTGCAGGGCGACGGAGCCATCGTCGGGGGCGGCGCCGACGAAGACGAGCGTGCCGGGGACCTCGTCGAGGATGTAGGCGAAGTCCTCCGACGCCATCGACGGCACCTCCTGCCGGGTCACCCGGTCTGGCCCCACGAGCGCGTCGAGCGTGCTGAGGACGAACCGCGTCTCCTCAGGATCGTTGACGGTGACGGGGTAGGACGCGATGAACGTCGACTCGAGGGTGCAGCCGTGCGCCTCGGCGATCGCGGTCAGCAGCTCGGGCAGCTGCTCGCGCACCGTGGTGAGCGTCGCCTTCGACAGCGTGCGGATGTTCGCCTCCAGGCTGACGGCCGAGGCGAGCACGTTGCTGGCCTCGGAGTCGCTGCTCAACCGGGTGACGGAGATGACGGCCTGGTCGGTGGCCGGGAGTCTCCGTGCCGCGAAGGTCTGCACCGCGAGGATGAGGTGCGCGGCGACCGGCACCGGGTCGACGGCGAGGTGTGGAAAGGCCGCGTGACCGCCCGTCCCACGGATGGTGAGCTGCAGGGCGTTGGCACTCGCCATCATGGCGCCCTCCCGGGTGACGAGCTGCCCGCGTGGGGTGCTGCAGTCCACGTGCAGCGCGTACGCCGCGACGGGTCGCTCTCCCGCGCTGTCGAGGAGGCCTTCCTCGAGCATGAGCCGCGCGCCGGCCTGGCCCTCCTCCCCGGGCTGGAACATGAACACGACCGTGCCGGCGAGGTCGTCGCGACGGGCGGCGAGCAGACGGACGGCGCCGAGGAGACCCGCCATGTGGAGATCGTGGCCGCAGGCGTGCATGGCTCCGGACGTCGACGCGAACGGCAACCCGGTCGCCTCGGTCACCGGCAGACCGTCCATGTCGGCACGGAGCAGCACGGTGGGGCCCGGAGCACCACCCCGGAGGACGGCGACGACCGAGGAGAGGCCGGTGCCCGTCGTGACCTCCAGGCCGAGCCCTGCGAGTTCGCGCAGGATGATCCCCTGGGTCGCGGGCAGGTCGAGGCCGACCTCGACGGCCTGATGCAGTTCGCGCCGGACCGCCACGAGCTCGTCGCGTATCGCCGTCGCGTCCTCCTGGAAGACGGTCACGAGCGCACCGTTTCGACGTGCGGCGAGCGCCGGTACACCTGCTCGCCGCGGATCCACGTCTCCGCGACCCTGACGGTGGCGATCTCGTCCGCGGGGACGGAGAAGACGTCGCGGTCGAGGACGGCGAAGCTGCCGTCGTACCCCGTGGCGATCCGACCGACGCTGTCGAGCGGCGAGAGCAGGCCGGCTCGTCCGGTGTACAGCAGGAGCGCCTGGGCGACACTGACGGCTTCCTCGGGGACGAAGTCGGCGCCGTTGTAGGCCTGTCGTCGGACGGCGGCCTCGACGGACAGCATGACGTCGTCGGCTCCGCTCCAGGCCGTGGCGGGGCGGTCGGAGGAGAGCGCGAGTGGCCCGATGGTGCGGAACAACCGGGCGATCGGGTAGGCGTCGGGGACCTGTTCGGCGCGGAGTGCGAGTTCGTAGCCGTCGTATTCGGCGAAGAAGAACACGGTGTGGGTGGCGATCCCGAAGGTCATGCGCGCGCCGCGGAGCCGTTCGGCGTACTCCTCGCTGATGATGGTCGCGTGCTCGATGCGGACGGACGGGATGCCGTCGAGCCAGGGCTCCTGGTCTGCGAAGAGGCTCGCGACGCGGTCGAGCGCTTGGTCACCCATGGCGTGCACCGCGAGCTGGACGCCGTTGCGGCGAGCCCAGGCGCCGGCTGCGAGGACATCGTCGTCCTCGACCAACCGGAGTCCGTGGTCGCAGGATTCGGGATACGGTTCGGCGACCCAGGCGGTGCGGTTCGAGTAGGCCCCGTCGAGGACGACCTTCACCCCGCCGATGCGGATCCGCCCCTCGCGATCGTCAGGGGTCAGCTCGTCGAGTGGCGCGGAGGGGTCCCAGCCCGGGTAGAGGGCGACGCGGGTGCGGAGCCCCTTGGCGGCAGCGGCGCGGAAGGCGTCGAGCGGGTCGTGCAGCCGGTTGGACAGCAGGTCGCACACGGCGACGATCCCTCGTGAGGCCAGTTCCTCGCCGATCGCGACGAGCGAGGCGACCTGCTCGTCGCGTTCCGGCACGGGGATGAACCTGGCGACCGCATCGACCGCGGCGATCTCGGTGAGGACGCCGTTCGGTTCGCCGTCCGGTCCGCGTTCGAAACGTGCTCCGGCCGGGTCGGGCGTGATGGCCGTGATGCCCGCGAGGCGGAGCGCCGCGGTGTTGCAGACGGCGGAATGGGCGTCGCAGCGCCAGACGAGGACGGGGCGTTCGGCGGACACCGCGTCGAGATCGGCCGCGGTCGGCATCCGCCCCTCGGGGAACTTCGTGTCGTCGAACCCTCGGCCGAGCACCCAGGCGCTCGGCGTCGTCAGGGTCGCCTGGTGCTCGCGCAGCCGCTCCACGAGTCCGTCGATCGAGACCACCGACGGCGGGAAGCACTCTGCGGCCACAGCAGTGGCGGCCATGAGCGCCGGGTGGGTGTGGCTGTCGATGAGGCCGGGGAGCACGGTGCGTCCGCCGAGGTCGACCGCGGGTTCCCCCGCGACGGAGGACGCTTCGCCCACCCAGTCGAAGCGGCCGTCGACGATGCGGAACGCGGAGGCGACGTCCGTCTCGTCGGTGCCGGTGAACACCCGGGCGTTCGTGAAGAGCTGCGAGGTGGCCGGCGTCGCGGTGGGTTGCGGTGTCACGGTGGGGGTCTCCGTCTCGGTCTCGGCTGCCATCAGATCGCGCGCCAGGTGAATCGACCGCCGAGCAGGGTCGCGGCGACCGGCATCGACCGCAGCCGTTCGGCGTCGGCGTCGAACGGATCGAGGTCCGTGATGACGAGGTCGGCGGGCTGTCCGACCGCGATCGACGTCCGGACGCTCGCGGCCAGGGCCACGTCCAGCGGGAGTCGTTGCTCGGGGTGCCAGGCGTCGCGTCCGTCGCGACTCCGGCTCGTCGCGGAGGCGATCGCCTGCCACGGGTCGAGGGGCGAGACCGGAGCATCCGAGCCGAGTCGGAGGCCGACGCCTGCGCGGTGCAGGGATCCGAACGCGAAGGAGCGACCCGTGCGGCCGCTCCAGTGGCGGTCGGCGACGTCGCGGTCGTCCATCGCGTGCTCGGGTTGCACGCTCGCGATGAGCCCGAGGCTCGCGAACCGGGCGAAGTCCTGCTCGCGCACGAGCTGGGCGTGCTCGATGACGCCACGCATCCCGAGCGCTTCGAAGGTGTCGAGGACTTCGGTGTTGGCTCGGTCGCCGATCGCGTGGACGGCCGCCTCGATCCCTGCGCTCCTCGCTCGTTCCAGCAGTCGGCGAAGCTCGTCGACGGAGACGCTCTCGACCCCGCAGGCGTGCGGGCTCGAGGGGTCGATGCCCGGATACGGGTCCCAGCACCAGGCGGTCCTCGTGTTGAGGGAACCGTCGACGACGACCTTGAGTCGTCCCATGGTGAGGAGTCCGGCCGGGTCGATCGCATCGCCGGTGCGGAGTCCCGCCGCGATGACGGACTCCAGCCGGTCGGGCCACGCGGCGGCCTCGATCCGCAGGCTCGTCGCGCCGTCCGCGATGCGCTCGGACCACTCGCCGAGGTTGTCGGTGTTCTCGAACTCGACGACCCCGACGACGCCGCGGCGGGCTGCCGCGTCGGCGGCGTCCCGGTAGGCGTGCGCGGCGAGCCCGGAGCGCTGGTCGATCCGTTGCAGCGCCTCGATCCACGGTGCTTCGGCGACGACACCGCTCGCGTCGAGGTCCAAGCCGAGGCGTCGCGCGGCGCGTGTGTTCATCCAGGCGCAGTGCAGGTCGCCGCTGACGAGGACGACGGGCACGTCCGATTCGGTGGCCTCCAACGCGGCGAGGGTCGCCGGCTGCGTCCACAGGCCGTCGCGGAAGCCGTACCCCATGAGGAACCCGTCGGTGAGGGGTGCATCGGTGTCGACCGCGCGACGGACGGCCGCGAGGACGTCGGCCGCGCTCGCGGTGGCGGTCAGGTCGATCCGGCGCCGCTGGATCACCCACTGGGTCATGTGGACGTGGGCGTCCCAGAGCCCCGGTCCGACGGTGCGTCCGGCGACGTCCACGACCTCGCCGGACGCCTGGACCGTCCCAGCCGGTCCGATCTCGGCGATCCGACCGTCGCGGACGAGGATGTCGACGGGCTCGCCGCCGGAGGGCCGTGCATTCCGGAGCGTGAGCTCGGTCACGGTGTCCCTGTCCCGTCGTCGGTGGTCGGCGCCGTCGTCCCCGTGTCGAGCCCATGGAGGGCCGCCATGCGGGCGGCCAGGGTCACGTTCTGGTACGGACCCGGCTCCCCGAGCGCCGTGACGACCCGTTCGACGACCGCGGCCGGTTTGTCCTGGCTCATCTTCTCCTTGGCCTCGAACCGGGTCACGCGCAGGCGGAACCCGACCGTCCCGTGGACGATGCGCGCCGCGTACTCGCTGTTCGCGATCGTCCCGTTCATCAGGTACGGCTCGGGCAGCACACGCTCGAAGTGGGCGACGAGGCGGTCGAGTACCTGCAGGTTCTCCTCGTCCGGGAGCAGTTCGGGCACCCCGTACAGGTGCGCGACCGCGAAGTTCCAGGTGGGGACGGCCGGCGAGGTGTCGTACCAGCTCGGGGACACGTACCCCTGGGGCCCGTAGACGATCACCATGACCTCATGCTGGCCGAGCTCGTGCAGTCGCTCATCCGGCCGCCCGACGTGGCTGAGGAGCACGATCCCGTCCTCGTCCTCCTCGAGCAGGACCGGATAGTGCGACGAGACGAGCCCACGACCGGGGACGTGACTGACGACCGTCGCCCAGGGGTGCTCGCGCACGAGTGCGCGGACGGCTTCGACGTCGCCCTGGACGTACTCGGGGGTGTGCCTCATCTGCCGCCTCCTGCGGTGCTCGGGGTGTCGACCGCGGACGCTGCGGCCGCCAGGGCCGTCGCCACGTTCGAGGGGGCTGCGACGCCCCGGACGCGCGCCAACCAGGCGGTCGTCGCGGCGAGGGCCCCGAGGTCGAGCCCGGTCTCGATCCCGAGCCCGTTGAGCATCCACACGAGGTCCTCGGTTGCGAGGTTACCGGTGGCGCCCTTCGCGTACGGGCAGCGACCCAGGCCACCCACGGAGGAGTCGAACTCGGCGACGCCCAGGGAGAGCGCCGCGTACACGTTGGCGAGTCCCTGCCCGTAGGTGTCGTGCAGATGCAGCGCGACCGCCTCGACCGGTATCCCGGCGGCGAGCACGTCCTGGACGACGCGGGTCGTGAGCCCGGGCGTCCCCACGCCGATCGTGTCGCTGACGGCGACCGTCGAACACCCGGCGCGGTGGAGCCGCACGGCGGCCTCGACGACCGTCGCCGGATCGACAGCACCCTCCCAGGGGTCCCCGAACGCCATCGACACGTAGCCGCGCACCGGGACGCCCTCCGCGGTCGCGGCGGCGACGACCTCCTCGGCCCGTTCGACGGCCCCCTCGCGCGAGGTGTTGAGATTGGCCCTGGCGAACGACTCCGACGCGCTCACGACCACGGACACCTCCCGGACACCCGCGTCGATCGCCCGATGCAGACCGCGCAGGTTCGGCACGAGGCCGACCGCCCGAGCACCCGTCGGCACCTCGAGTCCCGCGACGAGCCGTTCCGCATCCGCGAACTGCGGGATCCAGGTGGCCGGTACGAAACTCGTCACCTCGAGGTCCCGCGACCCCGCCTCGTACAGGCGCCGACAGAGCTCCGCCTTCACCGCCGTGGGCAGGATGTCCGTCTCGGCCTGCAGCCCGTCCCGCGGTGCCACCTCGTAGACGCGCACCCGTGTCGGGAGACCGTCCACCGGTTCCATCCGGGGCTGCGGAAGGCCGCTCATGCCGACGTCGCCCGGAGCTCGTCGAGCACCTCACGCGCGTACTCGACCCGGATCCGACGGTCGGCGACGATCCTCGACGCGACCGCCCCGATCTCGTCCACGGTCGCGCCGGCGCTCGCCGCGATCGTCCGTGCGTGCAGCGTCATGTGTCCGCGCTGGATGCCTTCGGCGGCGAGCGCCCGACACGCGGCCAGGTTCTGGGCGAGGCCCACCGAGGCGATGACGGCTGCGAGTTCCCGGGCTGTCCCCACACCGAGGAGGGTGACGCCCGCCTGCGCCGTCGGGTGTGCTTTCGTCGCTCCACCGACGAGTCCGACGGCCAGTGGGACCTCGATCGTGCCGACGAGGTTCCCGTCGACGTCCTGCTCGAACTGCGACAGCGCCGAGTAGTGACCGGACCGCGCCGCGTGGGAGTGGCAGCCGGCCTCGACGGCCCGGGTGTCGTTGCCCGTGGCGAGGACGACGGCCGTGATGCCGTTCATGATGCCCTTGTTGTGTGTGGCCGCCCGGTACGGATCGGCCTCGGCGAACGCGCTCGCGGCGACGATGTCGGCGACGACCTGCGCACCACCGAGGAGGTCGGCGTCGAAGACCGCTCTCGCCCGGGTGATGCGCTGATCGGCCTTGTTCGTGAGGATCCGCAGGAGGGTCCGCGATCCGGCGATCTCGGCGATGCGGGGCGCGATCGCCTCCGCCATCGTGTTCACGGCGTTCGCGCCCATGGCGTCGCGGACGTCGACGTGGAGGTGGACGATGACCTGCGTCCCGACGCGCGTCGGCAGGATCCGGACGTCGATGTCTCGGGCGCCACCGCCGAAGGAGACGAGGATCGGGTCGAGCTCGTTCGCGAGGGCGAGCAGTTCGTCCCGGGCCTCGAGGACACGGAGCCGCGCGGCGTGCGGGTCGACCGCGTCGAGGATCTGGATCTGCGCGATCATGACGTCGCCCGACGACGACGTCCGGAAACCGCCGTGCACGCGCGCGATGCGGGCGGCGTTGGAAGCCGCGGCGACGACGCTCGGCTCCTCCGACGCCATGGGGACGAGTCGGTCCTCGCCGTCGATCGTGAAGTTCGTCGCGACGCCCACCGGGACGGCGATGACGCCGACGACGTTCTCCACCAGGTGGTCCGCCTGGGCGATCGACAGGCCGGCGTCGGGGCGCAGTGCGGCGAGCGCCTCCGCCGCGATCCCGGACCCCTCGGCGACGAGCTCGAGCCGCTCGTCCGGCGTGTGGTCGCGCAGCCCCTGGATTCGGCTGTTTCTCGGCATGGGTCGCCCTTCGGTACAGGCAGACACCGGATCCTCGGTGCTGCGGTCAAGACGACCCTAGGAGCGGTGATCGTCGACGACGATGGGTGGATGACTCAGCGGATCGACGATCGTGTGGGCGGATCCCACACCCCGCTGGACCGGCCGTCGCTTTAGACTCCTGAGGGACCAGTCAGGAGACCCGATGCGAGAGCCTGCCGACATGCGAACGGCCACCGACCTCGTCGACGCCGACCCCGTCCACGACACCGAGCGGGAGCTGATCCGGCTGCGACGCCGCGAGCACGAGCTCTCCGCCCTGTTCTCCAGCGCCCGTGAACTGGCCGAGCTCCGCGACAGCGACGCCGTGCTCGCCAGGCTCGTCCAGCGCGCCCACCAGATGATGGGCGTCGATCTGGCCTACCTGTCCGAGTTCGACCCGGTCACGCACGAGTTACGGGTCCGCGAGACGAGTGGCTCCGTCAGTCCGTCGTTCCAGACGCTCCGGGTGCCTCCCGGGCGAGGGCTCGCGAGCGTCGTCGTCGAATCGCGCACGGCCCAGTGGGTCGCGGACTACTCCGACTACTCGACCGACCGACACGAGCGCGGCATCGATGACGCGGTCGCAGCGGAGGGGCTCGTCTCCCTGCTCGGCGTGCCGATGCTCACGAGCGACGACGTCCTCGGCGTCCTCTTCGTCGGTAACCGCGACCGGAAGGACTTCTCTTCCGATGAGGTCGCGCTCCTGGCGGCGCTCGCGGACCACGCCTCGGTCATCCTCCAGACGACGCAGACCCTCCGCGACCTGCAGGACTCCGAGGACGCCAGCCGACGGAACCTGGCGGACCTCACCGCCCACCTCGTCGAACGCGACCGGGCGAACACCGTCCACCAGGAACTCGTCCAGGCGGTCCTCGCGGGGGGCGGATTCGCACCCGTCGCGGAGACGCTCGCCACCGCGCTCGGCCGTGCGGTCGCCGTGACCGACGCGCAGGACCGGGTGATCGCGGCGGCCGGGCTCCCGCTCTCCCCCGGCATGCTCGACCTCGACGACGCCACCCGCGCAGCCATCACCGACAGCCGTCGCTCGGGCCACTGCGTCCTGGTCGCGAGCGGCGGTGTCGGAGCGGTCGCCGCCCTGTCCGCCGGCAGCCGGCATTTCGGTGCGCTCATCCTCGGTGACGGCGACTTCGAGCTCGGCGCCGTCGACCTCCGCACCGTCGAACGCGCGGCCCAGGTCGCGGCCCTCCTCGAGCTGCAGCAGGAAGCGGCCTCGGGCGCCGACCACCGCGTCCGCAGCGAACTCATCGCCGACCTCCTCGACGACGTGCCCGAACGCCGATCCGACGTCGAACGACGCGCCAGGCGCCTCGGCATCGACCTGCACGAACTCGACTCCCTGCTCCTCCTCGCCGTCCCGGGAGACCAGCAGACCACCGCCGCCAGAGCGCTCAGCCGCCGACTCGACGACCATGCGCTCGTCGGCGAGTACCGCGGGTACGTCGTCGCCGCACACGCCTCCGACCGCCGGCCGCTCGACGCCGACGCCGTCCGCCGACACGTCGCCGGCAGCATCCAGCAGCCCGTCGTCGCCGTCGTACCCCGCACCGCTCCCGACGCCCTCACCTCCGCGTTCACCAGCGCGATGCGCACCGCCAGACTCATCGCCGCGCTGGAACTCTCGGACCTCACCGCATCGACCGACGACTTCCTGCCCTACTCCGCGATCTTCGACACCGATGCGCGGGCGCTCGCCGACTTCCTGCGCGACACCATCGGACTCGTCCGGCGCTACGACGCCGAGCGGAACGCCGACCTGCTCGGGACGCTGCGCGCGTTCGTGCGGAACAACGCGAGCCCCACCCGCACGGCGCGCGCCCTGAACTTCCACACGAACACGATCCTCCAGCGGCTCGACCGGCTCGACCAGGTGCTCGGAGCATCCTGGCGCGAGGACGAGCGCATGTTCCGGCTCGGCATCGCCGTCCGCCTCGACGAGCTCCGTGAACAGTTGCAGGCCGGACGGTAGGCGAGGTCGCCGGATCAGCGGTCCGTGTCCGCGGAGAAGGCCTCCACACCCGACTGCGGGAACGGGTTGCCCGTCGGTGGGCCGAAGACGAGGATCATCTCGGCCACGGCGTCGGACTCGTTGCGGACACCGTGGACGAGCCCGGCCGGCGCGTAGAACGCGTCGCCGGATCGCAACAACCTCCGGTGCTCACCCGAGGTCACGACGAGTTCGCCCGCGGTGACGACGTACAGTTCGTCGGAGCTGTTCGGCGAACAACTCGCGTCGTCACCCTCCAGGTGGAGGTGCTCGCCCTCTGCTGCTCCGGGTTCGAGCCGATACCGCATGACCGATGACGGCAGGGCCGTGGTCTGCTGGAAGTACCACTCCAGCTCGATCCGGCCCGGGCCCTCGTACAGGGCCGCCTCGTGAGCGTTGTCGCCGAGTCGTTGCACGCGCATCAGATTCCTCCCGGTGGTCGTCGATCGGTGGTGGGATCAGGTCCGGTAGAGGACGGGCATCGACTCGAGGAGTTCGCGCGTGTAGGCGTCCTGAGGCCGGGTCATGACCTGCTCCCCCGTCCCCTCCTCCACGACGCGGCCGTTGCGCATCACCGCCACCCGATGCGCGACGTGATGGACGACCGCGAGGTTGTGGGTGATGAAGAGGTACGTCACACCCGTCTCCTCCTGGAGGCGGACGAGCAGGTTGAGCACCTGCGCCTGCACGGAGACGTCGAGGGCCGAGGTCGGCTCGTCCAGGACGACGAACTCGGGCTTCGCCGCCATGGCCCTGGCGATCGCGATGCGCTGCCGTTGCCCACCGGAGAACTCGTGAGGGAAGCGCCCCGCGGCGTCCCCCGGCAACCCGACCTGGTGAAGTGACTCGACGACCCGGGCTCGACGCGCGGCCGAACCCATGCCTGCGGCGACGAGCGGTTCGGCGATCGAACGTGCCACCGTGAAGCGCGGGTCGAGGGAGTCGTTGGGGTCCTGGAACACCATCTGCACCCGCCGCCGGTGCGTCCGCAGCGCCGACCCACGGAGCCGCGAGACGTCGCCACCGTCGAACTCGATGCGGCCCGAGCTCGGTCGCCGCATCAGGAGGATCGCCCGGGCGAGGGTGCTCTTCCCGGAGCCGGATTCTCCGACGAGTCCGAGCGTCTCGCCCCGACGCACCTCGAGCGACACGTCGTCGAGCGCGAGCGTCGCGTGCTCACCGTGTCCGAACCGTTGCGTGACACCGTCGACGCGGAGCAGGGTGTCGCTCATCGGACCTCCTCCAGGACCGCCGGTGCCTCGGCGAAGTCGTTGTCGACGGGGATGACCGCCAACGGCGACCGCACCGGCACCGACGGTCGCGGAATGCTCTCGAGGAGCGCCCGGGTGTACGGATGCTGCGGGTCCGCGAGGACCCGCTCGGCGCGGCCGGTCTCGACGATGCGCCCGCGGTACATCACGGCGACCCGCTCGCAGAGCTGCCCGATGACGCCGAGGTCGTGGCTGATGAACAGGACGCCCATCCCCGTCTCGTCGCGCAGAGTCCACAACAGCTCCAGGATCTGTGCCTGCACCGTCACGTCGAGCGCTGTCGTCGGCTCGTCTGCGACGAGCAGGGTCGGTCCGGCGGCCACCGCGATGGCGATCACGACTCGCTGGCGTTGACCGCCGGACAGCTGGTGGGGGTAGTAGCCGAGCCGTCGTTCCGCGTCGGGCATCCGCACGAGGTGCAGGATCTCCAACGCCCGCGCCCGAGCCTGCCGTTTGTCGGCGATCCCGTGGATGCGGAGGACCTCGGCGATCTGCGCCCCGATCCGCATGCACGGGTTGAGGGCGGACATCGGCTCCTGGAACACCATCGAGGCGCGCGCTCCGCGGAGCCCCGACCAGTCACGTTCCGTGGCACCCTGCATGTCGGTCCCCGCGACGTCGAGGCGGGACGCCGTGACCGTCGCCGAGTCCGGCAGTAGCCCCATCATCGCGAGGGCGATGCTCGACTTCCCGCTCCCGGACTCGCCGATCACCCCGACGATCTCCCCCGGACCGACGCGCAGGGACACGTCCTGCACCGATGGCGCAGCGCCACCGTAGGCGATGCTCAGCCCCTCCACGTGGAGGGCGTCGACGTCTCGATCCATGGTCAGACCAGCTTTCGCTCGAGTGGTGCGGGAGGGACGGTGGGGTGGACGACAGGACTACTGGCTCAGCCAGGCCTCGTCGAGCCGGTACCTGGAGTAGTACGCGTCGCTCTGGTAATCGTGCAGCTTGGCGCTGTCCCAGACCTCGAAGTAGACCGGGACCGCGACCGGCACGATCTCGAGCACCTGCTCGGCCGCTTCCTCTGCCAGCTGGTCGACGAGTTCGGCGTACTCGGCCGGGTCCGAGGCGCTCTTCGCCTGCTGGAAGAGCTCTCGAGCCGCGTCCGCCTCGGGGTTCCCCTCCCAGTGGTTGTAGACCCCGCCGTCGACGAGCACGGGGTCGTAGTAGAACAGCGACGCAGCACGAGGGCTGCCCGGGATGGCGACGAGGTCGGTCCAGCTCTCGCCGGTGGTGAAGACCGGGGCGATCTCCGACAGCGGCTTCGCGTCGAGCTTCAGGGTGATGCCCGCTTCGGCGAGCTGCTGCTGCATCATCTCGTAGACGGGGTGGTGCGACTGTGCGACGTCGCCCATGTAGCTGAGCGTGATGGTCGGGTTCGGCTGGCCGGCGTCCGCGAGGAGTTCCTTCGCCCGGCTGACGTCGCGCTCGTAGTACGGCAGCCCCTTCGGGTCGAGCGCGCCGGGGTCACCGGCCGGTGGCACGAACGACAGCGCGGCGTAGCCGAGCATCGCCGTGTCGACGAGGGCCTGGCGGTCGAGGGACAGCGCGACGGCGCGACGGACGTCGATGTCGGCGAGCGGCCCGGTCTCCGGGTTGATGTAGATCGCGAGGTTCTGGCGGTAGGACGCCTCCCCGAGGGTGAATCCGGCCTGGACCGCCTGATCGGCGAGGCTCCCGTCCGTGAAGTAGGCGGCCTGGATGCTGCCCTGCTGCAGCGCGGCGAGGCGTGCGGACTCGTCGGGGATGAAGTCGAAGACGATCTCGTCGAGGTACGGTTTCGTGTCCTGCCAGGCGTTCTCGTTCTTCGCCATCGTGACGCTGACACCGTCGCTCCAGTCGGTCACCTGGAACGCGCCGGTCCCGAAGGTGGTCCGCTGCCGCTCGTCCGGGGTCGCCGCGCCATAGCCCTCCTCGCTCACGATGAAGAACGTCTGGCGTGCGGAGACCGCGTCCACGAAGGTGCCGTCCGGTGCGCTGAACCGGAACGTGACCTCGGTCTCGCCGGTCTTCTCGATGCTCGAGACGTTCGCCAGGTAGGTGCTCGCCGACGTGGTGGCCTCTTTCATGAGGTTGAAGGAGTAGACGACGTCGTCGGCGCTGAACGCGCTGCCGTCGGCGAAGGTGACGTCGTCGCGCAGCTCGAAGACCCAGGTGAGTTCGTCCGGTTGCGACCACTCGGTGGCGAGCGCCGGGATGACCTCGCCGTCGTCGTCCTTCGCGAGCAGCGTGTCGTACGCGACGGCGTTGATGACCTCGGCGGCGATCGCGCTGGCGGCCATCGGGTCGAGTCCGCCGGCCGACGGCTCGGCCGGGACTCCCCAGTGCAGGGTGCCGCCGGCGACCGGGTCGCCGCCCGCGTCGGCCGTGGATCCGCCGGGCGCACAGCCGCTGAGCGCGAGGGACGCCGCCACGATGGCGACCGTCCCCGCGAGGATGCGTGTCTTCATTGCTGCCTCTTCTCTGGAGCGTCGTCCGTGGACGCCGCGTCGATGGTGGTGCCGGATGACGTGCCGTGGTGCGCCGCTGACGCTCGGCGACGCCCGCGTGGGCGGCTGAGCGAGAACGCGGGCTCCCGCCTCGGGGCGAAGCGGTCCTGGAGCCCGTCGGCGAGGAGGTTCCAGGCCGCCGAGAGCAGGATGATCACGAGGGAGGGCAGGACGATGAGGAGGGGCTGCACCTGCATGAAGCGCGTGAACTCGCTGATCATGCGGCCGGCCGAGGGTTCGGGCGCCTGGACACCCTGTCCGAGGTAGCTGAGCGCGGCTTCGATGAGGACCACCTGCGAGGCGACGGACGCGAACTGCACGAAGAGCGGCGTCAGGACGTTGGGGAGCAGGTGCTCGACGATCACCCGATGTCCCCGCACACCACTGAGCGTCGCTGCGAGGACGAAGTCCCGTTCGCGCAGCGCGATGACCGGGGCTCGCATGACCCTGGCGAATCCCGGCGCGAACACGAGGCCGAGGGCGATGATGAGCGGCCAGGGCCCGGTGCCGATGACGACCCCGACGACGAGCGCGACGAGGATCGCCGGCAGGGCGAGCGCCGCGTCCACGATCCGCATGATGATCGCGTCGACCCAGCCGCCCAGGTACCCGGCTACGAGCCCCAGCGCGGTGCCGATGACCGCACCGAGCAGGGCGGCGGCGCCCGAGATGAGCAGACTCGTCCGTGCGGCGAGCGCCAGCCGGGTGAGGTTGTCGCGGCCGAGGTTGTCGGTGCCGAGCAGGTGGTCGAGGCTCGGCGCGGCGAGGGCCGGTCCGGAGGCGGCGAACGGGTCGTAGGGCGGCGCGAGGGTCATCCATCCGGCGAGCAGGAGGATGCCGACGAGGATGCCGGATCCGCCCCAGAAGGCGGGGCCGAACCCGTTGCGACGGCGGCGGCCGTCGATCTTCGCGAGCGCGATGGCGCGGGTGACCGTCATGACGTGTGGACCCTCACTCGTGGGTCGATCAGCGGGTAGATCAGATCGACGATGAAGTTGATGAGCACGTAGACCGCACCGATGAGCAGCACGGTCGCCTGGATGATCGGGTAGTCGGACGAGCGGATGCCGGTGAGGAGGAGCGAGCCCATCCCGGGGAGCGCGAACACGGTCTCGATGACGACCGTCCCGCCGACGAGCGCGGCGAGTTCGATGCCGATCACGGTCGTGACCGGGATGAGGGCGTTGCGCAGCGCGTGCCGACCGACCAGCCGGGACGGTGACGCCCCTTTGGCTCGCGCCGTGCGGACGAAGTCCTGTCCGAGCGTGTCGAGCAGGGTGCCGCGGGTGTACCTGGCGACGATCGCCGCGAGGACGAGACCGATGAGGAGTGCCGGCAGGACCAGCACGCCGACGAGTCGCAGCGGATCCCCGCTCGCCCCCGCCGTACCCACGAGCGGCAGGCGCAGGGTGAGTGAGTTCACGAGGATGAGGACGGTGCCGAGCACGAACGGCGGCGTCGCGAGGAGCACGAAGGACAGCCCTCGGACCGCGTTGTCGGGGGCCCGACGCCACCGGGTCGCTGCGAGGACACCGGCCGGGATGCCGAGGACGGTCCCGAACAGGGTCGCCATGACGGCGAGGGTGAGGCTGAGCGGGAGGCGCTGGGCGATGAGGTTGGACACCTCGTTCGGGACGGTGATGGCTCGTCCGAAGTCACCCTGCAGGACACCGAGCAGCCACGCGAGGTACTGCGTCAGCCAGGGTCGATCGAGGCCGAGCTCCGTGCGGAGGGCGTCGAGCGCGGCCGGGTCGGGGTTCGAGGGGTCCGCGAACGCCGACAGGGGGTCGCCCGGGATCACCCGGACCATCGAGAAGACGAGGACGGACAGGACGAACAGGACGAAGAGCGACGACAGGACCCGGGAGACGATGTATCGCGCCATGGGATCAGCTCACGGAGGTCGGCATCGGTGAGACGCGGTCGGCGCTGCGGGCGTGGGACGGGGCGAAGCTCGAGATGTCGTCGCTCGTCCGCCCGTCGAGTGCGAGCTCCGCGAGGATGCGTCCGAACGCGGGCGTGAACTTGAAGCCGTGACCGGCGGCGAGGGCGACGATGACGTCCGGGTGCTCCTCGAGCGGGCCGAGGACGAAGTTCCGGTCCGGGGTGAGCGCGTACTGGCAGGTCACCGTGCGGAGCTCGCGGCCCGACGCCGGCACGAGGTCCGCCATGAAGTCGGCCAGCTGCCCGGTGAGCTCCGGCGACGGGACGAAGGTGCGCTCCGCCGGTGACATGCGGTTCTCAGAGACGTCGCGTGCGGCCTTCACGGTCGGTTCCCCGAAGGTCGGGAAGCCGTAGTAGCACTCCTCGTCCTCCCAGATCCACACCGGGAACCGCTCGCGATCGAGCTGCTCGGCATCGGACGGGCGGAAGTAGGTGACCTGCTCCTGCATCACGTCGAGCGGGATCGCCGCGTCGAGCGGCTCGAGCAGCTCGTTCGCCCAGGCGTCGGCGGCGAGGACGACCTTGCCGGCACGCACCGGCCCGCTGGAGGTCTGCACGACGACGCCGGCTCCGTCAGGGGTGAGCGCGTCGACCCGGGTGCGGTCGCGGATGTCCGCCCCGAGCGCCCGAGCACGGAGCTGGAGCGTCGCGACGGTACGGGCCGCGTGGGCGATGCCGGTGTCGGCGGTGTAGACCGTCTCCACGTTCTCGGGGATCCGGAACTGCGGCCAGCGCGCCTGCACCTCGGCCGGCGTCAGCAGCTCGTGCGGCACCCCGCACTCATCCAGGGCCGCGGTGAAGTCGGTGGCCGAGTAGGGTCCGTCGACCGGCAGGAAGATGACGCCACCCGTGATGGTGAGCAACCGTTCGCCCGACTCCTGCTCGAGGTCAGCCCAGTCGCGGTACGCCGACTGCGCGAGTCGCACGTACTGCGGAGCCCCGTACGACGTCCGGACGATCCGCGAGGTGTCGTGCGAGGCGCCGCGGACGTGCCCGAGTTCGAACTGCTCGAAGGCGACGACCTTCGCGCCCCGACGGGCGAGGTGGTAGGCGGCGGCACTGCCCAGAGCTCCCATGCCGACAACCGCGACGTCGAACGATTCCATCCGGTGGTGCTCCTTCGTGCTTGCCCGATCGATTCAGGCAAGTGTGCTGGAGCGCCGGAGACCGGCCTATGGACCGAGCACCCATGTTTCCGCCCCGAGAGTGTGTCGGAACGACGGACGGCGCCGATCAGTGTCTCGCTTGGGTTCAGCCGGCCGGGTGTGCGTCGCGCAGCGATCGTCGGAGGCGCTCGAGTCGCGCGGCGGCCTGCACGCGGAACCGGTACTCGCTGTCGTCCCAATCCCCGACGAGCAGTGAGCGGATGCGGTCGAGGCGCTGCTGCACCGTGTTCGGATGGATGCGGAGGCGTCTCGCCACCGCATGTCGGCTCTCGCCGTCGTCGAAGAAGCCGGCCAGCGTGTCGAACAGCGCGGTGCCACGTCGTTCGTCCCAGTCGAGGATCGGTCCGAGCAGTTCGTCCACGAAGCGGATCACCGCTGTCGGCTCGCCCGAGGTGAGCGCGTGATAGGGCGCGAGACCGTCGGACGGCACGGTGGCGGCTTCGATACCGAGCGGGCGGAGGAGCCGCAGATCGTCCGTCGCGCGTTCGACGGCCGGACCGAGCTCCGCCCATCCGCCGAGGCCGGTGCAGACCACCGCCGTGAGAGCCGATTCGTTCAGTCGGTCGGCCAACAGCCGCCGGAGCCGTTCCGTGTCGGCGACAGGATCCTCGACCGACCAGGCCACGATCACCCGGTGATCACGCCGGGCCACGACGCCATGGTCTCCGACGGCGCTCGCGGCGACGAGCGCCGCGTCGGCGACGTCCCGCTCGAGGACGTCGACAACCGCGCAGGCCTCCGGCGTCATGGCACGCAGCGCCGGTTCGACGTCCGCTGAGCGGTCATCGTCCGTGCCGTCCACGACCGCCAGGAGCCAGCGCGCGCGACGTTCTGCTCGGAGGGCGATCACCGCGTCGCGCTTGAAGGAGACCAACGCGGCGACCTGGGATGCCCGCTCCAGCGTGCGGCGGAGGACGCTGTCGTCGGGACCGGATCCGGCCTCGGCGACGATGGATCCGAGGACGCGATCGGCACCGACGATCGCCACGACGAGCCAACGGCGCACCCCGGCTTCCACCAGCTCGGCGTGCCCGCTCAGTTGGCTCCGACCGACCGCGTCACGGAGCACCGGTCGGCTCGGCAGCTCACCTCCGCCGTCGAGGAGTCTCGCCTGGTCGTCCAGCGCCCAGACCCGCCGTCCGAGCCGTTGCGCGAGGGTCGCGACGAGGTCCACCACCGTGCCGCCCGACATCGCCGCCGACGTGAGCTCCTCGTGGATACCGCTCGCGAGCTCCGTCGCGGCGAGGTGACGTTCGAGTTCGCGGTAGGCCTCCTCCGCGCGCACGACGGCCGCCGCCCGCTCCGCGAGCGCCCGAGCGGTGTGCAGGACGGCTGCAGCGTGGTCGGCGAACGCCGAGAGCAGGAGGATGTCGTCCGGCGTGTAGTCGTACCCGAACCGGTTGCACGCGAAGAGCGCGCCGAGCACCTCGTCGCCGACCGCGAGCGGGACGCCGAGGAACGACACGAGCCCCTCCGCCCGAACAGCGGCGTCGATCCGGTCGTCGTGCCCGACCTCGGTCATCGCCTCGTACCGCGCGACCCACGCTGGTTCGCGCGTCCCGGTGACCAGGCTGGCGAGTCCCACCCCGGCCGGGACGGCCAGATCTCGGAACCCGGGCGTCACCGTGCCGACGGAGTGCCGGACCCGCAGGTCCCCACCGGCGTTCTCGACTTCGGAGAGATAGGTGACGTCGGTGCCCATGAGCTGGTGCGCGCGCTCCACCAGGCGACCGAGGACCTCGTCGACGTCCTGCAGGCGGACGAGCTCCCGCGCGGTCGAGAAGAGCGCCTCGAGCTCGTTCGCCCGGCGCCGCAACCGTGCGCCGCGCAGTTGCGACTCGCGGACGGTCTCGACCACCGCCTCGGCCTCCGCTCCCGCGACACCGGCCCGGGCGAGCAGGTCCCGGACGCCCGCCCCGGGGCGCCCGGGCTCGTCGCGGGATGCCGCGAGGAGGTCGAGGACCAGGGAGGCCTCCGACGTCGCTGCTTCGACACTCGGGCGTGGTTCGTCGGAGCCGATCGCCGGACTCATGCGGACTCCATCAGCGTGGTGGCGGCACATGACCGCCTCGGGCAGGATGGCCTCAGTCTAGGAGTCGTGCGAGGGGAACACGGGTGGGGTGCGGGCGGCGAAGGCGGCGAGCCCCGCCCGGGCGTCCTCACTGGTGAAGGCCTCCTGTCCGAGAACCGCCTCGCGGTGGAACGCCTCCTCCAGCGGCAGATCCGAGAGTTCGCGGACCGCCCGTTTGACGGTGGCGATGGCGGTGCGACTCTTCGCGAGCAGCTCGTCGGCGACCCCGAGCGCGGTGTCCATGAGCGCTGTCGCCGGGACGACGCGGTTGACGACGCCGTACCGGAGAGCGGTCGGGGCGTCGATGCGCTCACCGCGCAGCATGAGGTCCATCGCGAAAGCGTACGGGATCTGACGGACCAGACGGCTCAGCGTGCCTCCCGCGGGCACGACACCGACGCCCGTCTCCGGGAACGCGAACCCCGCGTGCTCCGCGGCGATCCGGATGTCGGTGGACAACAGGATCTCGAACCCGCCTCCGAGGCAGAGCCCGTTGACCGCGCCGATGACCGGCTTGTCGAGACGGGTGTGCTTCTGATGCGCGTCGTCCCACTCACTGATGTCGAACCGGCCGTCGGCCAGCGCGGGGATCGATTCGCCGAGGTCCGCGCCGACGCAGAACGCCCGGTCCCCCGCACCCGTCAGGATCGCGACCCCGATGCGCGGGTCGTCGCGGACCTCGACGAACGCCTCACCGAGCTGTTCGTACATCGCGAGGGTCAGCGCGTTGCGTTTGTCCGGACGGTCGATCGTGATCACCGCGGTCGCCCCGGACCGGTCCAGTCGGATTCCGCTCATCAGATGGTCCCCGCGGCCCGCAGCTCGTCGATGGTGGCCTCGTCGTAGTCGAGCAGTTCCCGCAGCACTGCCGCAGTGTGGGCCCCCGTCGCCGGCGCCCGGCCGTTCGTCCGCGGCGGGGTCGCGTCGAGTTTGACGGGTGACCCGAAGGTCCGGAGTGCGCCGAACCCGGGGTAGGCGGTCTCGACGACCATCTCCCGCACCGCGATCTGCGGGTCGGCCACCACCTCGCCGATGTCCTTCACCGCGCTCAACGGGACGAGGTCTCCGGCGAGCGCCTCGAGCTCCGCCTTGCTGCGGCCCGCGAACCAGCGCTCGACGAGTGGACGAACCGCATGCTCGTAGACCTCCTCGTCGAAGCGGTCCACCATCGCGTGGAGCCCCGGGTGCGCCTCGTACTCCCCTGGACCGCCGAAGAGCTCACAGGAGATCCGCCAGAACTTGTCGGTGTAGCCGCCGAAGAAGACGAACCCGTCGCGGCATGGGAACGCCTCGTAGGGCCGCACGAAGGGGTGCGCGTTCCCGAGCGGACCTGGCACCGTGCCCTCGGCCGTGTAGGCGACGACCGCGTTCTCGGTCAGGGTGAGCACCGAGTCCTGTTGCGAGATGTCGACCAGCTGTCCGGTGCCGGTGGTCTCGGCGTGCCGGAGAGCGGCGAGGACGCCGATCGTGCCGTACAGGCTCGCCGCCAGATCACCGATGATCGTCCCGACCCGCGTCGGCGGCCCGCCTGCGGGTCCGTTCATCGACCAGAGACCGCCCGTCGCCTGGGCGCTGTTGTCGTAGGCAGGGCGGCCGCGCGACGGACCGGTCTGCCCATATCCGCTGAGGGCGGCGTACACGAGGCGAGGGTTGATCGTGCGCAGCTGCTCGTAGCCGAGGCCGAGGCGGTCCATCGTGCCCGGGCGGAAGTTCTCGACGAGCACGTCGGCACGCGCCACCAGACGTTCGAGCAGCGCGGCGCCCGACGCGTGCCGGAGGTTGGCGGTGACGCCGAGCTTGTTGCGGTTGTATTGCGCGAAGAAACCGCTCAGCGGGTCGTCGCCCACCTGACCGTCGGAGTCACCCTCCCCGGGGAGCAACGGCGGGAAGGTCCGGGTGTAGTCGGGTTCGTCCGGGTGCTCGACCTTGATCACGGTGGCCCCCAGGTCCGCGAGGACCATCGAACAGTACGGACCGGCGACGACCCGGGTCACGTCGACGACGACCACGCCTGCGAGCGAGCCGCGCGCCGTGTCGAAGCCGCCGAGATCGGCGAGGCGGATACGCAGGTCCTCGTCGATCATCGCGTGCCCCCGGTCGTCGAGGTGGTGTGGTCCGGCCGCCTGCGCATGTCGCTCCGCTCTGCACGTCGGAACGGTCCCGATCGTGCGTGGCGATCCTGTCACCGAGGCCGACCGTGGGGACATGTCCGTCGGGACCATATCCGCAGTCCCCTGGACGGTCACGACACATGCCGGACGGGTCAGCGGCCGCGTCGCCCCGAGAACAGTGCGTGGAGGAGCGGCACGGCGGAGACCACCATGAAGACGGTGCCGAGGACGGCGTCGTCGGCTCGGAGGACAGCGCCGGCGACGAGCAGCGCGGCGAACAGCACGGCCGAGACGACCCGGCCCGTCGTGCGGTCGAGCCGCGCGATCCGCTGTTCGAGTCTCGGGTTGGTGGTCGCGACAGCACCCGCTTCCACCCGCGTGATGACCGCGTCGAGACGCTTCGGCAGGCGGACGGCGACCGTGGCGATGTCGAGCGCCTCGCGACCGAGGTCCTGCACGACGTTGCCGCGCTCGTCGCGCAGCAGCTGCGCGGCGTAGGGTTCGACGGAGTCCCAGAGGTTGAACTCGGGGTCGAGGGCGCTGCAGACACCGGAGGTGAGCGAGATCGCGCGGATGATGAGCAGGAAGTTCTCGGGCAGCTGGAACGGCAGCGTGCGGATGACCTCGCTGAACTGGTTGCCGAAGTCTCGGAACTCTTTCGGGTCGACGTCGCGCAGTTCCGCGAACCCCATGCCGCCGAAGCGTCCGAACAGTGCGGTCATGGCCCGCTCGAGCTCGGTCGTGTCGGCCGAGGGCAGGAGGACGCCGAGGTCGCGGATCGCGTCGACCAGGCCCTTGCCGTCGCGTGAGGCTGCGGCGATGAGGAGCTTCCGGAGGCCGCGCCTCGTGGTCGGTGGAACCTCGCCCATCATCCCGAAGTCGATGAACGTCAGCTTCCAGGGTCGCTCCCCCGGGGCGGCGTCGACGGGCGTCACGAAGATGTTGCCGGGATGCGGGTCGGCGTGGAAGAAGCCGTTGGTGAAGAGCTGGTCGAACATGACGGCTGCGAACACGGGTGCCACGTCGACCGGGTCGATGCCGGCGGCGCGCAGGGCGTCCGCGTCGGTGATCTTGATGGCGGTGACGTCTTCGAGCGTCAGGACGCGCTGGGTCGTTCGCTCCCACACCACCGCGGGGACGGAGACGCGGTCGTCCCCGGCGAAATCGACGGCGAACCGCTCGGAACTCGCGGCCTCATGGAGGTAGTCGATCTCTTCGAGGCTCGTCGCGGCGAACTCCTCGACGAGTGCGGGCATGTCGACGCGGTCGGAGACGAGCCGGACACGGCGCAGCCAGCCACCCACCTTGCGGAGGGCGGCGAGGTCGACTGCGACGATCTCATCGATGCCCGGCCGCTGGACCTTGAGCACGACGGCGTCGAGCCCGGTGTCGGCAGCGAGCGCCGGCGCGAGCGTGGCGCGGTGCGCTTGTCCGAGCGAGGCTGCTGCCACGGGACGTTCGTCGATGCCGGCGAAGACCTGCGAGAGCGGCACGCGGAGTTCCGACTCGGCGAGCGCGCGGATGCGAGGGAAGGCGACGGGCGGGACCTCGTCCTGCAGGCCTTCGAGCTCCTTCGTGATCTCCGGCGGGAGCACGTCGAGGCGCGACGACATGAACTGGCCCACCTTGATCATGAGGCCGCCGAGGTCGACGGCGAGTATGTGGAAGCGTCGTGCGAACTTCTGCATGCGGCGAGTGCGGGTCCGCTCCGTCAGTTTGATGAGTCCGAACCGCGGCAGGACGATCTCGAACCACCAGGCGGCGGCCAGGTGCCAGCTCGCGAAGCGGAGGATGCGACGGTACCGGGCACGCCCATGAGCGGGCGGACCGGCTGGAACGCCGGCCCGCCCGCTCAAGGGGAGCTCGCCGAAACGGGACGCCGTGTCGCTGGGCGTCCCGCCGGTCGACGACACTCGGTCAGTCCTGGGCGAGGATCGCGTAGAGGCGCTTGCGAGCGTCGTCGAGGATGGCGACGGCCTGCTGGACCTGCTCGGGCGTTCCGGTGCGGCCGACCTGGGCTGCGGCCTGGGCCAGCTCGACACCGGCCTTCGGCAGGGCGGTGAAGCCGGGGTGGTCGGACGAGTCGGCGTTCTGCCACGGAGCGGACGCCCCGGACTGGGCGACCTCGTCGCGACCGGCTTCGGTCAGCGCGTAGGTCTTGCGACCGCCCGACTCCTCGGCCGTGATGATGCCCTCGTCGGAGAGGAGCTGCAGCGTCGGGTAGACCGAGCCTGCGCTGGGCTTCCAGGAGCCGCCGCTGCGCTCTTCGATCTCGCGGATGATCTGGTAGCCGTGCATCGGCTGCTCGGCCAGGAGGGCCAGCACGGCGGAGCGGACGTCGCCGCGGCCGACACGGGAGCCGGCGCTCTTCTCGAACTTCGAACGCAGCTGTTCCATCATCTGCCACATGCCGTCGGTCCCGAAGCCGGCTCCGCTGCCGAAGCCTCCGCCGTTACCGAACCCTGCGCCACCGAATCCTGCGCCACCGCTTGGGAATCCACCCATGATTGCTCTCCTCCGTCGTACGTGAACGATGCTCAACGATATATCGGTGAAGCTGTGAACGATATGTGTAATCGGAAGATCGTGATGGCGTAACGTCGCCCTCATGAGCCCCTGGACCGCAGCAGACATCCCCGACCAGCACGGCCGCGTCGCGATCGTGACCGGTGCGAACAGCGGGATCGGCGCGGTGACGGCCCGTGAGCTCGCCGCCAGCGGCGCCGCCGTCATCCTCGCCTGCCGCGACACGGAGAAGGGCGCGCGGGCAGCGGCGACGATGACCGGCGACGTCGAGGTGCGGCAGCTGGATCTCGCCGACCTGGCGTCCGTCCGTCGATTCGCCGACGGGGTCGAGCGGGTCGACGTACTGATCAACAACGCGGGCGTCATGGCGGTCCCCGAACGCCGCACGACCGACGGCTTCGAGATGCAGATCGGCACGAACTTCCTCGGGCCCTTCGCACTCACCGGCCTCCTGATCGACCGCATCACCACGCGGGTCGTGACGCTGTCGAGTGCCGCGCACCGGGCCGGCAAGATCGATCTGGCCGATCTCAACTGGCGCAACCGGACGTATCGACGCTGGTCGGCCTACGGCCAGTCGAAGCTCGCCGACCTGATGTTCTCGGCCGAGTTGCAGCGACGCCTCACGGCGGAGGGGTCCTCGGTGCTGTCCGTGGCCGCGCACCCCGGCTTCGCGTCGACCGAGCTCCAGTCGCACACCGAGTCCGCGCAGGGTCCGCTCCTCGCATGGGGAACCCGGCTCCTCGGTCAGAGCGCGGACATGGGTGCACTTCCGACGCTGTATGCGGCGACCTCGCCCGACGTCGAGCCCGGCGGCTACTACGGTCCGAGCGGCTTCGGGGAGATGCGTGGTGGCCCGAAGCCCGTCGGCCGGACCTCGGCGGCCCGCGACGAGCACGTCGCCGCCGAGCTCTGGAAGACGGCCGAGGCGCTCACCGGCATCACCTACCGGTGAGCGCGCCCGGCCCTCTCGGCGTCACGAGGGAAGGCTCTCCTCGATCGCGGCGATGACCTCGGGGGCGTCCGGCTCGGTCGTCGGGCGGAAGCGGTGAACGGTCCCGTCGGGCGCGATGAGGAACTTCTCGAAGTTCCACTTGACGTTGCCCGCCTTCCCGTTGGCGTCCGCGGTCTTCACGAGCTCCTGGTAGAGCGGGTGCCGGTTGCGGCCGTTGACCTTCACCTTGTCCATCATCGGGAAGGTGACGCCCCAGGTGGTGGAGCAGTACTCGGCGATCTTCTCGTTGTCGCCGAGCTCCTGCAGGAACTGGTTGCTCGGGAACCCGATCACCGTGAAGCCGCGGTCGGCGTACTCCTTCTGGAGTGCCTCGAGCTTCTCGTACTGCGGTGCGAGGCCGCAGCGGCTGGCGACGTTGACCACGAGTTTGGCCTTCCCGTCCCACTCAGCGAGGGTCGTGTCCCGGCCGTCGAGGGTGGTGACGGGGATGGTGTCCAGATCGGTCATGGTGTGATGCCTCTCATCTGTCGAACGACGTCCTGCTCGAGCACCGGTGTGCGCAAGCGGATCCACTCCGAACGCTACTCGCCCAGGACACGGCCGGCGCCCTTTCGGCAGGGCGTTCCCAGCCGACAGGCGTTGACACCGCCTGCCCACCGGTGGATCGTGAGTGCAGCAGATCGGAGCAGGACATGGGACGCATCCACATCGACCTCTTCATGACCCTCGACGGCGTCGCGCAGGCACCCGGCGGGCCGGAGGAGGACCCCAGCGACGGGTTCGTGTTCGGTGGCTGGCAGGCGCCGCTCATCGACGAGGTCGACGGGGAGCAGATCGACGCCGGCATGGTGGGTATGGACGCCCTCCTGCTCGGGCGCCGGACCTACGACATCTTCGCCGGGTACTGGCCGCACCAGGAGGGTGGCCAGGACGACGGCATCGCGCGGTTGTTCAACCGACTGCCGAAGTACGTCGCGTCACGTGAGCCGCGGGAGCTGGGGTGGGCGAACTCGACGCAACTCGGACCGGACCTCCCGGAGGCCGTTCGCGCTCTGCGCGAGCGTCACTCGCAGATCCACGTCATCGGCAGCCTCGACCTCGTGCAGACCTTGCTGGCCGACGCACTCTTCGATCAGCTGAACCTGTGGGTGTACCCGATCACGCTCGGCACCGGGAAGCGCGTCTTCGCGACCGGCACGGTCCCGTCCACGCTGCGCCTGCTCGGCCCCGCGACCACCTCCCCCGCCGGGACCGTGCACCTTCGCTACGAACGGATCGACGGCACACCGGCCACCGGCGACATGGGCGACCCGCGATGAGCGCGTCGGACGCGGCGTCGGCGCAGCGGTCCGAAGCAGACACCCGCTTCGACACGGTCGTCGTCGGTGCCGGCGTCGCGGGGCTCGTCGCCGCACGGTTGCTCGCGGCCGCCGGACGCGCAGTGGTCGTCGTCGAGGCCCGCGACCGGGTCGGCGGGCGGGTGTCGACCGAACGTCGCGACGGCCGGGTGACCGATCTCGGCGCGTCATGGGTGCACGGTGTCGATGACAGCGCGGTCGCCGCGGCGGCCGAGGCGTTCGGGATGCGGACGGTCGAGTTCACCGTCGGTGGTTACCAGCCGGACAGCCGACCGATCGCGTACTACGGTCCCGACGGCAGGCGCCTGTCGGACGCCGAGGCTCGCGGTTTCGCCGAGGACGTCCATGCCCTCGATGCGACGCTGCTCGGTGTCGTCGCCGAGTCGGCCCCGGACGCGTCGTACCGTGACGTGACCGAGGCGGCACTCGCCCTGCAGGCGTGGGAGACCGAGCGGGCGCAGCGGGTCCGCGAGTACCTGGAGCATCGTTCGGAGGAGCAGTACGGTGCGTGGATCGCAGACCTCGCGGCGCACGGGCTCGACGACGACGCGATCGACGGTGACGAGGTCGTGTTCCCCGACGGGTACGACGTGCTCCCGCGGCGGCTGGCCGAGGGGCTCGACGTGCGTCTCGGGCGCCTCGTGTCGCACGTCCGGTGGTCGGAGGGTGGTGGCGCCGCGGTTACGACCCGAGGGCCCGCCGGCGAGGAGTCCTACCAAGCGGACTCCGTCGTGGTGACCGTGCCGGTCGGGGTGCTGCAGTCGAAGGGGTTCGCGATCGATCCCCCGCTGCCGGAGCCGGTCGCCGGCGCCCTCTCACGATTGCGGATGAACGCGTTCGAGAAGGTGTTCCTGCGTTTCGAGCGACGGTTCTGGGACGACGACGTGTACGCGATCCGCCAGCAGGGGCCGGAGGGTCGCCGGTGGCACTCCTGGTACGACCTGACGACGGCGCACGGTGCCCCGACCCTGCTGACGTTCGCCGCCGGCCCGACGGCCGTGGAGATCCGGGACTGGGACGAGTCGCGCGTCGTCGAGTCGATTTTCGACCAACTGCGGCGTCTGTACGGCGACCGTGTCGAGGAGCCGACGGAGGTGCACGTCACCCGGTGGCAGGACGACCCGTTCTCCCGCGGGTCCTACGCCTACATGACCGTCGGGTCGACGACCGACGACCACGACGCCCTCGCGACCCCGGTCGGCGACGTCCTCCACCTCGCGGGTGAGGCGACGTGGACCGACGACCCGGCGACCGTCACAGCGGCCCTGCACTCCGGCCACCGGGCCGCCGAGCGCGTCCTCGGTCGGTCGATTCCCATCGAGACCCTCTGGCACGACGAGAGCGCGGTACCGGTCGTCGACCCGGTCCGGTGACGACCACGAGTGCGCTCTTGCGAGCGTCGAAGGAGAAGAAACGTATGCGATTCATGATGTTCGTCCTCACGGACCCCGTGCCCGACGAGCCAGCCGATGACGCGGACGTCGACCACTGGGTCCAGGCGCTCGACACGACGGGGAGGCGTCTCCTCGGCGACGTGCTGGACCCGAGCGAGGCGCGCGGCGTCCGTGTGCGCGCCGGTGAGCGACTCGTCACCGACGGCCCGATCCCGGGAGCGACCGACACGCTCTGGGGCTTCGACATCCTCGAGTGCGCCGACCTCGATGAGGCGATCGACGTCGCCGCCCGCCACCCGATGGCCCGCAACGGCCGCCTCGAGCTGCGCCCGTTCCCGGGAGCGTAGGAAGCCGACGGGCTGAGCGGACACCCGGGCACCGACCACGAGTCCCAGGAGCCCGCCGGCGTCGACCCATCGACCTCGGGCCGACGAGGGAGGCGGAATCGCCGAGCGTTCGGTCCTTCGATCAGGCGCGGAGCGGCTTCAGGGCGCCTGCCCACGCTTCGAGCTGGTCGAACAGCACCCCGGCGGCTTCGGCGTGCTGGGGCCCGGGCGTGAAGGTGCTGAAGTCCTCGAAGTCGGTGAAGAGCGAGAAACTCAGCTGCTGCCGTACATCCGCGATCTGCAGTTCCGCGCTGATGCCGCGAAGGTGCTCGATCGCGCGGGCACCGCCGAGGCTGCCCCACGCCACGAACGCGGCGGCCTTGTTGTTCCACTCGGCGTACAGGTAGTCGATGGCGTTCTTCAGGACGGCGGACGTGGAGTGGTTGTATTCGGGCGTGACGAAGACGAATCCGTCGTACGGCGCGATCGTCGCCGCCCAGGCCTTCGTGTGCTCGTTCTCGTATGCCCCGAACGACGGCGGCGTCGGCTCGTCGAGGAGAGGCAGCGGGTGGTCGAGCAGGTCGATGAGCTCGTAGCTCGCGCTCCGACCGGCGGCTTGCTCGACGACCCAGTCGGCGACGGCCTTGCCGTTTCGGCCGGGGCGGGTGCTGCCGAGGATGATGGCGATTCGGAGGTCTGACATGGGGTGCTCTCCTTCGATGTGCGTGCCCGTCCCGCGAAGCACGGGACGTGGTGGTGCTTGGCTCGCACTGTAGCCGGGAGGCTGGGCAGGCGTCCCCATCCGGGGTGGGGCTTGCCGAAGGGCTCCGGGCGTGCTGGGATCGGCGAACCCCGGCGTCGTGCTCAGGAGACGGCCGGCCCGCTTGGCAGGGTCTGCGCGCCGATGACGGCGAGGAGTCGGAGTTTCTCGGCGCTCTCACTCCCGGGCTCGGCCGTGTAGACGAGCAGCCGGTGTGACTGCTCGGGGTCCAGCAGCGTCTGGCAGTGCAGTTCCAGCTCGCCGACCTCGGGGTGGAGGAACCGCTTGACCTCCGTCGGCCGGAGACCGACCTCCTGCGCGGCCCACAGCTCACGGAAGGTCGCGCTCTGCTCGAGCAGAGCGTTCGCGAGGCGTTCCGCACGCGATTCGGGTCCACGCATCGTGACGACCTCGCGGAGCCCGGCGGCGTACACGCGCGAGAGCAGCAGACGATCGGCAGGCGGGTAGGCGGCGCTCGCGGTCGGGTCGGTGAACCAGCGGTAGCCCAGGCTCCGGTCGTCCCCGGTGAACCGGGAGGCGTCGCCGTTGAGGGCGACGGCCATCGGGGTCTGGCGAAGCGTCTCGCCGAGTTCGTTGATGATCTCCGCCGGAGTGTCCTGTAGGCGGTCGAGAATGCGCAGCAGACCGGGACCGACGTGGTCGCCGTGCGTTCCACGAGCGGGAGGCGTGCGGCCGGCCAACCGGAAGACGTGGTCCCGTTCATCGAGGGAGAGGTGCAGGCCCTGCGCGATCGCGGCGATCATCTGCTCGGACGGTTGGGGCCCGACGCCGCGCTCGAGCCGGGCGTAGTAGTCGGTCGACATGTTGCAGAGCGCCGCGACCTCCTCGCGGCGGAGGCCGTCAGTCCGTCGCCGCGGACCGCGCGGGAGCCCGACGTCCTCCGGCTGCAGCTGGTGCCGACGGTGGCTGAGGAAGGTCGCCAGGCCGTGCCGATCGATCATGTCGCGTCTCCTCGTCGTGCAGCGGTCCGTGGACCTCCTTTCTATCGTGCGAGAGCGGTGCCAGCCACGGATCGCCGATCAGTGGATGAGCCGGTCCTGGACCTGCCGAAGCCGACCGTCGAGAGTGGTTCCCACACGCCGGACCACGGCGACACCCACGACGAAGGAACGACCATGCCACGAACACCCGCGTTCACCATCCCCGACCTGACCGGGTCGTTCGCCGTCGTCACCGGCGCGAGCGACGGCCTCGGACGGGTCATCGCGACCGAGCTCGCCCGGGCGGGTGCCGAGGTCGTCCTGCCAGTACGCTCGACCACGAAGGGCGCGCACGTCGCCGACGGCATCCGTGCAGCGGTTCCCGGCGCGACGGTGTCGGTCCGCAGTCTGGACCTCGCCTCCCTGGATTCCGTCACAGCGCTCGTCGAGCAGCTCACCGCCGAGGACCGCCCGATCGACCTGCTCATCAACAACGCCGGCGTGATGACGCCGCCCGAGCGGCAGGAGACGCGGGACGGCTTCGAGCTGCAGTTCGGCGTCAACCACCTCGGCCACTTCGCGCTGACCCTCGGTCTGCTACCGCTGCTCAAGGCCGGTGGAGCGCGCGTCACGCACCAGACGAGCATCGCCGCCCGGAGCGGATCGATCAACTGGGACGACCTCGACTGGAAGAGCAGCTACGACGGGATGCGGGCCTATCAGCAGTCCAAGATCGCCGTGGCATTGTTCGCCCGCGAACTCGATGCTCGGAGCCGAGCCGGCGGCTGGGGTGTCTCGAGCAACCTGTCGCACCCCGGCGTCTCCCCCACCAACCTGTTGGCCGCCCAGCCGGGCATGGGCCGACAGCGCGACACCGGAGCCCGTCGTGTGGTCCGCCTGCTCTCACGCCTCGGCGTCGCAGGCACGGTGTCGAGTGCCGCTCAGCCCGCGCTCATGGCCGCGACGGCACCGACCGCGCGAGGCGACGAGTTCTACGGCCCGGTCCGCACGATGGGTGGCCGACCCGCGCTCCTCCCGGCACTCTGGCCGCCGATGCGGAACCTGGACGACGCCCGTCGACTCTGGGACGAATCCGAGCGGCTCATCGGACGGTGACGCGGCGGCTGGGCGCTAGTCGGACGGCCGGCGCTCTGAGCACGCCCGCCGGAACCCGTGGCGGTCACCGCCACCCCGGACGTCCGGCGGCGTGCTTCGACGTGATTCGCATGGTCGCGCCCTACGGGAGCGGAGGCATCCCAGCCGCGCCGCGTGCGATGCGGAGCATCCGCGTCGCTGTCGCGTGGAGGAGTTCGCGGAGATCCTCGGGCTCGTCGACGATCACCGCATGATCCCCCAGCCCGGCGATCACCGCTGGAAGCCAGTCGAGGCGTTTGGCTCGGATCGAGACCCGATGCCAGGTGGGTGCGTCATCGATCGACTCCACGACGGCCACGCTCTCCGGGAAGTGGGCCCGGATCTGCGCGACGCTCGCCTGGATGCGCAACCGGACGTGCCATCGGTAGTCCGCCCCCGCGAAGCGATCGACGAGTGGAGGGCGCTTCGCTCGAGCAACCGGGTCCGGGACGACGCCGGGCAGCGCCCGCGCCGATCGGATGCGGTCGATACGGAAGGTGCGTTCCTCCGCTCGCTCGACGTCGAACGCGTCCAGGTACCAACGACCGGCATGGACGAGCAGCTCGAACGGATGCACCGTGCGACGCGAGGGCGTGTCCTCCGCGTCGCGGTAGCGCAGTTCAACGGGGCGTCTCGCTCGGATCGCGTCCGACACGGTGAGCAGGACTCCCGCGTCGGGCACGTCGTGGCGCTTCGGCCTCCGTGCTGCGGCCTGCAGGACCGCCTCGAGGCGGTCCACGGACGCGGCCGAGAGGGATCGTCGGATCTTCGCGAGGGCGATCTGCGCTGCGACGTCCGGGGAGTCCGAGGACGACTGGGCTTCGTTCAAGCCGAGGAAGACGGCGACCGCTTCCTCGTCAGTGAGGATGATCGGCGACACGCGTCGGCCGACGGCGAGGCGGTACCCGCCGTAGCGACCGCGCACCGACTCGATCGGGACATCCATGTCCACGAGACGCTGCACGGAGCGGCGCACGGTCCGTTCGTCCACGCCCAACCGCTCGGCGAGCTCTGGCACGCTGCGGATCTCAGCGGACTGCAGCAACTCGAGCAGCTGCAGCGCTCGAGCAGTCGGCGAGCCGGGATGTCCCATCTCCTGAGAATACCGGGCGAAATCGGTCCGGTATCAGTTCTATCGTCGTCAACGCCGCCGCACCCGCGGGGGCACCCCAACTGCCAAGGAGACACGCATGCAGCTCGCAGCCACCCGGATCATCACCGACGACGTCGACACCCTGGTCGCGTTCTACGAACGGGTCACCGGTGCGACCGCGGCACGATTGCACCCGTTGTTCGCTGAGGTGCGCACCGACACCGGCACGCTCGCCATCGCCAGTTCGGCGACCATCCCACTGTTGGGCGAGGACGCCGCCGCACCGCGTGCCAACCGATCCGTCATCCTCGATCTGCTCGTCGAGGACGTCGACGCGGTCTACACGAGGCTGCAGGGCGTCGTGGAGACGTTCGTGAACGAGCCGACGACCATGCCGTGGGGCAACCGGTCGCTGCTGTTCCGCGACCCCGACGGGAACCTCGTCAACGTCTTCACCCCGATCACCGTTGACGCAGGGTGAACGCGTCGCCTCGTGACGTGCGCCCACGACCTACGCCGGGATGACACGCTCGCCGGATGTGGGAGGAGTCCGAGCAGCTCATCAGCTGACACGCCAGAGCCGGCGAGCGGAACACGGTCTATCCTCGGTCCCGTGAAGATCGTCGTGTCGGGCACCCACGCCAGCGGGAAGAGCACCCTCATCGCGGACTTCGCGCTCCGCCACCCGGAGTTCACGGTCCTCGGGGAGGTGTTCGACCTCGTGGAGGACGCCGGGGACGTCCCGAGCAGCGCCATGTTCGCCGCCCAGCTACGCCTCTCGGCGGACCGGCTGCTGGACGAGTCGAATGACGGCGACGTCATCGCCGAACGCGGGCCACTCGACTTCCTCGCATACCTCCTCGCGTCAGCGGAACTGTCCGGCACCGACCTCGACACCGGGTTCCTCGAGCGGGCGAACACGCGCGCCGCCGCGGCGCTCCAGACGGTGGATGTGCTGGTGGTCCTTCCGTTGACGCCGAACGACGGGATCCACGTCGGCGCGGACGAAGACCTGGAGCTGCGGACGGCCATGAACGCCGTCCTGCTCGATCTCGTCGACGACCCCGATCTCATCGCCGACCACGTCACGGTCGCCGAGATCATCGGCGACCCGTCAGACCGATTGGCCACCCTGGAGGCTCTGGTCGCGTCGCAGCAGCGCTGACCTGCCACCGGACACGCCCACGACTCGGTGCCGGGTGGTGGTCATCCGGGTCACCGCGGGCACGGGCACACGCCTACGCCGGGATGACGCTCGGGATGAGTCGCGGCGCTGGAGGCAGCGGTCCGTGCCGGTCGGACGCACGCAATCCGTCGATCACGAGTGCGGCGTAGCGTCGTGCAGCTCGGACGCGCTCCGTCTCCGTCGTCGTCGAGAGTCCGCGAGCCGCGAGCAGGACCACGAGGAAGTCGTCGAGGACGAAGTCCGGGCGCAGCGCGCCGGCGTCGATGGCACGACGAGCGACGGCGGTGATCGCCCGCACGGCCTGTTCGCGCTGGGTCCGGAAGTCGACGGCATCGGGGTAGGCGGCGAGGAACGCGTCCGTGAACCCCTGGTTGCGGGCGTTGAGGACCAGGACCTCCTCGATGATGCTGCGGAAGGCACGCCAGGGGTCGACGTCCGCGAGGGCGTCGACCACGATCGAGCGGCAGGCGCCGAGCTCGTCCACGAAGGCGGCTCTGACGAGATCGGCTTTGGTCGGGAACCGTCGGTAGAGGGTGGCCGGCCCGACACCGGCTCGGCGGGCGATCTCCCGCATCGTCACGTGGAGGCCGTCCGTCCCGAACAGATCGCGGGCTGCGGCGAGGACGCGGTCACGGTTCTCCTGCGCGTCGGAACGCAGGTTCTGAGGCAGTGTCGCGGACATGTGTCTCACATTACTCAAGTGGACGGGTGCGTCCGTTACGTTTCGGGAGGCGGGTCAGATCCCCCGCCGCGAAACGGAGTGCACCCATGCGCGCAGTGATCATCCGGACCTTCGGCGACCCGAGTGGGATGGAGGTGGCAGACCTGCCGGTACCAACGCCCGGGGCCGGTGAGGTCCTCGTTCGGACGGAGGCCGCAGGCGTCGGCGGGGTCGACGTCGTGATCCGCCGGGGCGGGATTACCGAAGCCACCCGGGACTCGGGGATGATCCCGGGAAGTGAAGCCGCCGGCGTCGTCGCCGCGACCGGGCCGGACGTCGATCCCGCGTGGGTCGGTCGACGGGTCTGGGCGTTCACGGGGACCTCGGGTGCGTACGCCGAGTACGTGACCGCGCGCGCCGACGAGATCGTCGAGCTGCCGTCCGACCTGACGTCCGTCCAGGCGGTCACGCTGGGCAGCGCGTTCCCGGTCGCGCACTTCGCGCTCGATCGCGCTCGCCTGACCGAGGGCGAATCCGTCCTCGTGCGCGGCGCCGCCGGGAGTATCGGCCTGGCCGGCGTCGAGCTGGCCGCTCGTGCCGGCGCCGGGGTCATCGCCGTCACCACGTCGTCCCCGGAACGCGGGGAACGTCTGCGGGCGTTCGGTGCCACCCACGTGCTCGACCGCTCCGGCGCAGGCGATGCGGATGCCCCGGCGGAGTTCGACGTCATCCTCGACATCGTCGGCGGCCCCGACCTCCCCCGGTTCATCGAGCGGCTCTCGCCGAACGGCCGCCTGATCGCCGTGGGCGTGGTGGGCGGGTTCCCGCCCGCCGACTTCGGCACGGCTCTCCTGGCCGGCTTCCGCCGATCGATCACCTTCGGAACTCTGAGCCTCGACACCGTGCCGCGCGAGGAACTCGCCCGGGTGCGAGCCGAGGTGTTCGACGATGCCATCCGAGGCGCACTGTCGCCGGTGGTCCACGACACCATGCCGCTGAGCGACGCAGCCGAGGCGCACCGGCTCATGGACGCCGGGGACGTGTTCGGGCGCATCGTGCTCGTCCCCTGAGTCGGTTGACGAGGCAGGCACCGATCCGCCACCGCTACAGCCAGATCGTCGCCAGCCAGACCTCGACGGCGGCGAGCACGAGCAGGGCAACGTTCAGCCCGAGGACCCGGAACTCGCCGCGGCGCACGTGCACGGTGATGCCACCGATCTGCACGAGGACGAGGCCGACCGCGGCCGCGACGGTCAGCCAGGTGAGGACGCCCACGAGCGGGGGCAGGATCAGGCCGACCACGCCCAGGATCTCGAGGGCGCCGATCACACGGACGGTCCACAGCGGCATCGTGTCGACCCAGGCCATCATGGGGCGCAACTGATCAGCCGAGCGGACGAGCTTCATGCCGCCCGAGTACAGATACATGACCGCGAGCAGTCCTGCGACGATCCAGTAGGCGATGACCATGTGCAACCTCCGAGTGCGTGTGTGCGTTGATGGTTACGATAGGTAACCAACGCAAGTGTGGACCGGATCGGACCGGCGTACAAAAGGCACACGCGTGTGACCGAGCCGCGAGGAGTGCCGTGTTCCGCTACCAGAGGCTGTGTTCCGTCCGGGGCGACCAGGGCAAGGCCATCCGGTCGCTGCTCGACCGCATCGCCGACAAGTGGGCGCTGCTCCTCATCGCGACGCTTCACGACGGCCCGTTCCGGTTCACCGAGCTCGAGCAGCGCGTCCCGGGCATCTCCCGACGCATGCTCACCCTCACCCTCAGGAACCTCGAGCGCGACGGGCTCGTCACCCGCACCACCTTCGCCGAAGTGCCGCCACGGGTCGAGTACGAGCTGACAGACCTCGCCGAATCGCTCATCCCGCACGCGGTGGCGCTCGCCGAGTGGGCCGGTGAGCACGTCCCGACGATCGAGGCGAGCCGCAGGGCGTTCGACGAGCGGTCCTGAGCGCCGGGCGTGGTGCGGACCAACGGAAAAAGTCCCGGAAACCAGACGGCTTCCGGGACTTCCTGGTCGGGCTGACAGGATTTGAACCTGCGACCCCGTGACCCCCAGGTGGACTGTTCAGCCCAGATACTTGACTTCCCAAGCTTCTTTGCCCTCACACGGCCTTATTTCACATCGTAGATTGCATGTATTGCGTGCATCAGGTCCCGGCGCTCGGCGGGTCCAACGACCTCAATTCGACTACACGGAAGGCGCAGCTATCCCCGCTCTAGCGACAAAGGTATGCTGCGGCGCAAGCAGCGTTGTATTCGCTGCAATGCCACCCACATTATCTCGGCTACAGCCGCCTCTGGCCCGGCCTATGCGCGTCCCGCTGGCTTCTACCTGGCTGGGTAGCGCATCGCTGCTGCGGGCAGTCCGCTTTTCGGTCGTTGGGCGCAGGCCGCCGGGTACGGGATCATGAATGACAAAGCGAAGTTGCGGGAGGTGCACGATGAGTCACAGAGGCAAGAAGCCTGCGAAAATCCTGATCAGAGAGACCCACGAGCCAGCAGCGCCACAGAACTGGCCCGATGGCCACGTCGCGGTCGAGTTGACCGGAGCTGAGGAAACGGAGTGCCTCGAGGTCACGATCCACGGAGTGCGGCACTACCTCCACTCCACGACGGCACGCGAACTCAGCAACATGCTCCTGACACGGATCGACGAGTGGAACGAGATCGCGCGGGTGGGAGGCGCTCCAGGTGTCTAAGCTCGCAGGCGACGCCAACGACGCGAGCAGCGGGCTGATCGCTGCCCTTGCCCTACTGTCGGATGCGAAGCGGCGCGAGGATGCGGTCTCCGCACTGATCGCGCATCTCAAGGCGACCGAAACACCAGCGGCGGTCGCGCTCCTCCGCGGGTTCTCCCAAAGTGTTCGGCTCTATGAGGATGATGCACCGCTGCGTCGCCCGTACTGGCAGCGACAGTACGAGGAAGGCCGAACTGACCCGCGCACTCTCGACTTTGAGGTTCTTCTCGACGCGGCGCAATCGCCTGCGGCGAGCGCGCTCGTACGAGCGCACATCGGCGACCTCACCTACAGCTACCGCGCGAACCAGACGGAAGTGGGCTCCATCTCCGCGGATGCCTACCTTCACCTCGCGCGCGACCCGAACCTTGATCGCGTCGAGCAGTACCTCCTCGCAGCGAGGGCGTTCGTTGTTGGGCGGCGTCTTGACGATACGAGCAGACAGGATGCCGCTCGAACAAGACTGCTTGAGATCGCCGACGAATCGCTCGCGGCTACAACAGCAGAGAACTCTGAGGGTGGCACCATTCTGCGGACGCTGGAATATCTCGTCTTTTGCGGAGGGTCCAAGTCGGAGGCAGATGCGCGGGTGCGCGCAGCGCTCCCGCTGTTCGAGGGCGATTGGCATCTGCGGCGCGAGCTCGCTCTATTCCTGGCCACACTCCAGGAGTCCAAAGATGACGCTGACTACATCGTCGCAGAGCACCTTCGTGCGCTGGTCGCACAGGCAGATTCCCGTGAAGGGTTTCTGAAGGAGGCAATGCTACGGCAAATCCTCGCCACCGCGCGTGCGCAGGGTCTCAGAGACGTAGCTGGTGAGGCCAGCAGTGCTCTCTCCCAGATCCGCCCCGAGGATTACGACTTCAAAACGAGCGAGTTCTCATGGAAGCTAGACGACGAGACTCGCGGCCAGGTCGAACGTTTCCTCGGACTCCTGGGGACATCACCGCCAGAACAGGCGTGGGCGATCTGGGCAAGCAAGGCACCGGAGTTTCTCCCAAGCAGCGAACGCCCGCCATACGAGTTCCAGATCGTGGACCAGATCGCGACAATCACCGAGGTAAACCGGGCCGGCCATGTGAGCTTCCAGGCCAACTCTGACGACGACATCGTCCGTTACCGTCACCACAAGGAAGATCGACGGCTGTATGAGTATCAGTTCCAGCTCGTCATCGGACCGGGACTACTCGTCCTCCTCAATCGTCCGGAATGCGTTGCTGCCCTCCGCGACAAATGCACGCGCTCGCCGCTATTCACCACCATCGGCGCTGAGCGGGTCTCACATGCCTTCGATGCGTTCCTCCGAGGTGACGTTGATCCCGCGGGCGTTGTACTCCCGACGATCGAAGCGGCTATCCGCACGTTCGCTATTGAAGCGCAAGTCTCGATCTACAATGCCGCTGGCGCTGCCAACGTATTCAAGACCCTCGGCGGCCTTATCCGCGACCTCACTCCTGCGTTAGAAAATGGGGCGCGCTTCGGACGGTTCTGGGACTTCGCGCTGACAGACCAGCTCGGATTCAACATCCGCAACGAGTACCTACACGGATTCCTCGAGCGGCTAACTCACCTCGACGTAGTGGTCATCTTGCAGGTGGCCGCTCAGCTGCTTTTCCTCTTCACGTTCGATTCACTAGACCCCGGCTCTCCCTCCGCTGGTGACATGTCGCAGTCTGGCTAGAACCCACAGGCCAGCGTGGGCGTTTGGCAACTCCAGAAACGACGATCCTGCCCGCCGCCGTTCGCAACATTCGACGAACACGTACAAGACCCGAGGACACGAACGATGAAGACCTCGCCACTGACCATCACCCCGCTGGAGAGCCGCGCCTGCGCAAGGTGATGGTGGACATTCAGAACGACGTCGCCGCGTACTACGCAGCGACCGCCCGAGGCGGCGACCTCGGCATGCACGCCCGCGCCTGGCTCGGTCGGAGCAAAACCTCAACGACCTACTCACAAAGCAGCTCCACGACAAGGCCACCTACCTGGCACTTTTCACGCCCACGCCCACGTCCGGCGCCGAACTCATCAATACGGTCCAATACGCCCGCAACGTCGACCAACATCTGATGGTCGAGGTCCGGCCGAGCGAGGACGTCCTCACCACGACATCGCCGCAGGGTTCACCTACCTCCACGTCGACGTATCCGCCAACACCGAACATGTCACCCACAAGCTCCCCACGCCCCCAGACGACGCCGTACTCAACAGCCCATAGGGGGCAACGACTTGGGTCACCCCAGACCCAGTAAGAAGCAGACTGGATGATCGGCCTTGACCCAAACAGGTGGCGGCAAGTCGACTTTGTCGAGCATCCGGGCCATTTCCCGGACTCGTTGTGTACGAGCGACGTCGGGCCATCCGGCAAAGTGCGCAGGTGCCGCCGCGCTAGCCACGTCAGGACCGGCAACTACGCAGGGAGATTGTTCGCAACGATCTCCAAGAGCACCCGACCGGCCTCCCAGCCCAGCACCAGCGTGCCGCCTGTAGCTGGGTTCAACCCTCTATGGCGCGTGCCTGGTGAGGGTGACCGCTGCCGCGTGCGCGGGACGTTCGGCCCCGGTGAACGGATCTTGGACCACCACATCCGGGTTGGTGACGGTAAGCAATTCCCGAGCTATCGTCGCGGAGCTTTCATCGAGTAGTCCGACGTGGTCGAGCACGGTTGCCAACAGGTAGGTCCGTTGCGTATCTAAGACCGGGTCGTGGGTCCGCCCACCCGCAGGCGTCAGCGCCCAGATCGGCGTGGCGGAATCCACAGCGGCAGGGTCTTGGATCGCGGCTCGAAGTGCAGTGACAGCGTCCGGGTCGTGGCGGAGTCGGCGCAGCAGCGGCCCGGTTAGCAGGGGAAACAGGTCGGGGGCGTCCCGGAGCATGATCTGATGATGGGCCCGTTCGACGATCACGGGCAGCGCGCGGGGTGGGGAGGACCGCACGGCGACGGCGAGCGAGTCGATCCACTCGCGACGTTCCCGTGGGTCGTCGACGCGGAACCAGGCCTCCAGATCGACAAACATCGTGCGACTGCGTTCGTCGGTCGGGAACAGCTCGCAGAATAACGCCCGAAGTTTCGGGTCGGTGTCGAAACCGGGCTCCTGCGTCAGCGCTTCGCGGAGCGTGTCGGCGGGAATCTGCCACGAGTCTGAATCGACCAATAGGTTATAGACCTCGTTCGTCTCACCCCGGCGTGAGGTGGCGGAGCTCGCGTTTGTCAGGCACGCGATGAAGAGGTCGAGATCACGGCGCCCACCGCGATGCGACCAAAGCAGATGCTCGGCGCTATTGCGGAACTGAGGGTTCGAGTCCGCCTCCGCACGGATTAGCTCGTTGATCGAGGGATGCGGTGATGAGCTCATGCTGAGCTGGCCGAGCACGCTTGCCCGCGCGTCCTCGCGGACATCCCTGCCGTTGGAGGCTGACAGCAGCGCGAACAGGTCCTCACCGAAGTGAGCAGATACCTCGTCCCAGTTGGCGTTGAGAAGGTCGACCAGTTCCCGGTCGACGCCGCCGAACAGGTGTCGAAGGTGCACGCCGGGCCGGGTAGCTTCCCCGATGGTCTCCAGGAGCCCGTCATGCAGTCCGAGATCACTGAGCAGAAGCATCCCCACCCACCCGTTCTGTCGGCGGTCTTCTAGAGCCGGACCGTACCCGCAGAGTTCGGCTTGCACCTGTGCCCGCAGCCAGTCGGTGGCCTCATCGGTCTGTACGTGCTCGGCGTTCGGCGATATCCGATACCGCTCCACACGACGGATCAGGCCGGTCAGTGCCGCGCGCTGTACCCACACATCCGGATCCTCACCCCAGTATCCGACAATATCGCGCAACGTGGCGGGAGTCAGATCGGAGCGGGTCAGCGCATCGACGAGAACCTCCCTCAAATGCGGTGGCAGGTAGCCGAGCTGATTGAGAACCGCATCCATCATCATGTTGGCGGTGGCGTCGGCGCGGGCACCGTACGCGCGGACAATCGCCGGGGGCGCCGGGTCATGGATACCGCTGCTGAGGTGCCGGGGATGCTGCAGCGCCTGCAACGCGAATGTGACTACCAGCTCGTGCGCCGGCCACGCGGCGATGATCGCGTCGACATGCCAGGTGAGGTGTCCTGTTCCGACGGCTGTGCAGCGTGTCGCGAGTTCGTCCGGATCGTAGTCACGCAAGATTGCGGCGGACTCAGGGCACTCCGGGGTGGTGGTGAACTGGGCCCACGCTTCAGCGACGGCCATCGCCACTACGACCTTCGCTTCTCCGTCGCCCTCATCGGCCGAGGACCGCAACAACCCGACGAGCACCCGGAACCCTTCCGCGGCACCGAGCGCCTTCAGCGCGAGCGGCGCGAGTGGCGCCGCCGACTCGAGAGGCCCATGCAGGCGCTCATCGAACACTGCGCGCACCTCGGGACGCTCCCCAAAACGTCGTAGCAGCGCTGCCCCGGTACGGACCGGACGCCACGAGTCCAGGGCGGGCAGGAGCACATCGAGCGCGTCGTCGTCGGGTAACGATTCAGCGAGGGCGATGACCCCGTCGTTGAACGGAGGTTTCGGTGCCTCTTCCCGAATGGTCGCCGCTGCACTGCGCGCGAAAGCTGGGTCCGCGCGCCACGACTCGGGGATAAGTGCGAGGTTGTGCAGCAAAAGTCCGTGGCGGTCGGGGTGTTCCAACTCGCTCGCCACCCAGCTCTTAATCGCGTCGTCGCCGCTGAACGTGGTGCACGCCAGCAGCCAGGCCATCGACCGGTCGCCGCCGTTCTCGCCGTTTCCGGACAAGGTCTCCAGGACGAACAGCGCCTCGCTCGGCTCCTCGGACAGCGCATGCTGCAAGAACGGGATAGCGAGATCCTTCCAGTGCTCCCGCGGCCGCAACCCCTCGTGCCGCAGGAACCCCCCGAACCACTGCTTCTCCGCAGCGGTGAGGTGATCAAACCTCCCTCCCGCGGCGTCCCGCAGTAGGTGCAAAGCGCAAACCCGCAGTTCCGGGGTGATCTGCGCTCTCGCCCACTCCAGGAGAGCGGGCAGCTGCGGCCAGTCCGGCCACCCAGTTCCCAGGCACAGCAACGCGAACGCCTGGTCGATGGCCGTCGCACCGTCCCGGACGCTCGCCTCGATGCGGTCGCCGATTGTCGCGTCGCCGGAGTATCGGATGGCGATGGCATGGGCCGCGTTCAGCTGCACAGTCTCCTCCTCGTGCCGCAGTCCCCACAACAGCGCAGGCAGGACCCCCGTGTCCACGACCGCGGCGTCGCGGAGCATCCACAGCGGGGACGTCGGCTCAGGGTGCGCGGCGTTGAGCCATCGCCTGAACGTTGTAAGCAGCAGCGGTCGCAGCGATGCGTGTTTCGTCATAGAGACCAACGACGCGATCAAGGTGGCCCGGTGGTCGGCGTTAGCGTGCTCGTCAACCCGGTCGATGATCTCCGTCACCCATTGCGACTGCTTCGGCGTGGTGAGCGCGACGTTGGCGGCGATGGCGTCGGCGATCAGTTCGTACTTGTCGACCGGGTCCACCTCGGGGTGCTCGCTGAGCCGGGCGAGCAGGGATGCGTTCACGTGCGTGTTGACCTGCGTAGCAAGCCCGGCGATGAGCACATCCCGCCACGTGGGGTCGCCGGCCCGCGCGGTCAGGGCACTCTCCTGCTCCTCAGGTGAGAGGGTAGCCAGGTGCTCGCCAGCAAGCTGGTCGAGCAGAACTCGATGCAAGAACCCGACCATGCCGACGCCTTGCGGGACCAGCAGACCGTATTCGTCCTCCGCCTGCGACAGCACGGCTGTCGCGACCCTGGCTGCGTCAGCCGCCGGGTACGCCAGCCCGTCATCGCGGCGAAGCTCCTCCCGGAACCGTCGCTCCATCTCCTGCCGTTGCCGGATTGTCGAGCCGCCCTCGACCCGCGCCTTATAGGCGACGCCACGCAGCACAGTGAGCATGTCGCCGGTGGAGAATTCTGATCCCGCCGCGGAGGAGGCGCGGCGGCGCATCTGCGGATGTTTGTCCACCAGAAGCTGGACGAGCGCGGAGAACAGATGGAACCGTTGCGGCGGCAACGACTCACCTCGCCACGACTTCGCCAGCAGCCCGAGGAATAGCGGCGTACCCAGAAGCGCGCTCAACGCCGGGATCTGAGTCAGTTCGGCTAGAAACGACTCCGCTTGCGGGCTGGAGGGCCCATCCACACCGATCGTGTCGGACTCGGACAACACCCGCGTGACCAGGTCGACCTGCTGCGTGCGAGTGAGAGGTGCGAGGACCGCTTTCGCCCATGGCTCCACCCAGTTCAACCGGTCCACCGCGTACGGGCGGGCGGTGAGGATCGCGCCGATGCGACGCTGGGATACGAACGATTCGAGAAGCCCGAGCGCGTACTCGGCGGAGGCGGGGTCGTTCCACTCGTCGATGCCGTCGACGAGCAGGATCGCCCGTTCATCATCGAGAGCCGGCTGGGTGAGATCCCATGCCGACGGTCCACCCTGCTGGGTGACCCACGCCCGAATGGCCGAGACAACCGAGTTCGTGGTGGATCCGTCGAGGTGACGACACAGGAAACCGAACGGGAGCCACAAAGGCAAGTCGCCGCCGTGTGCCCGCTGCAGCGCCGCGGACTGCGGCTCGGTAGCGAGGATATCCACGGCGGTGAACATCAGGAAGCTGGACTTGCCCGACCCGGGTGCGCCGATCAGGAGCCGCAGTCGCGCGGACTCGATCCATTCGTCGACACGAGTGCGCGCCAGATCCGTATCCGCCGATCGGACCGGGTCTCGCCGCGCCTGCCGGCGGATGCGGCGGCGCATCCGCCGAGGAGTGCCTGCGTACTCATCGAGCGGCTGGATCGATAGCAGTTGCTCCGTCTGCTCCGACTCGGAGGCAGTGACTCGTGCTGTGGTGTTCTCGGTCGCTGGTTGCGTATCGAGAATCAGATACGGCAGACCCTGCGTGTGCGTGCCGGTGACCGTCGGCGAGGCTCCCTGCGCCCGGAACGCGGCCCGGTAGAGGGCTCCGAGGGCGTCGCGAGCCGCGCGTGCCTTCTCAGGGGTGATCCGCCGGGAAAGCTCCGCGGCGCGGTCCTCGCCACAGAACGCGGTCACCCAAGCCCGTCCGAAAAAGTCATCCACTAAGCGAGGGTGATCGCGGAGCCGGGCCGCGACCTCCTCCGCTCCCCACGGCACGAACTCGATGCCCTGCCCAGCGAGGGTGTCGTGCGCAGACCGGACGACGGCATCCAGTTTTGTGTCGCGGAGCGATGAGCTCGTGGCGTAGTAGAACCGGGAGCACCGGTCCGCCCACTCACCGGCGAGGAAGTCAGTGACCGCTGAGGTGATTGACGCGGCGGTGAGGTCTTTCACCCGGCGTGACTGCAGGGCCACGAAGCTTCGCGCCACCGTGGCGGCGGCGTCCAGCGAGGGTGTCGTGCGCGCATAGACGTCGATTCCTGCCTGGGCCTGTCCAGGCAGACCGTACAGAATTGCATGCTCGATGTGTGCTTCGTTTTCCAGCATGCGCGTGAACAGACGTTCAGCATTCTCCGGAGTCAGCTCTCCAACAGGCAGCAGCGCCGGCCTGGTCTGCACAGGCGGGTCCGGCCACGGACCATCCGGGATGGACCACAGTGTCGCTGGCAGTTCGAATTGACTATTCGTCACACTGCCATTGTGTCGCTCGGAACCGACAGGGTGCCTGCTTGCTTGCGGCTCGCCGTCAGGCGTACACCGTCGAAGTAGCCAAGGCTGTCCGCCGCAAACAGTTCGCGGCCTCCACGATGGTTTCGATTCGAGAGGAGGTCACGCGAGCGCTCGCCGACTTCCAGACATCGGATCGCGAAGACAAGGCGGCCCTGCGCGCGCGGCACAAGCCGCTAGAAGAGAAGGAGGCGGGACTCATCGACCTCGCAGCCGAGGGACAACTGCAGATCACGAAGATCAGGCAGTGCCTCGACCCCATGACGCTACGAAAGGCAGCCGTCGCGGAGAAGCTAACCAGGACGGAAGACCGGATGAAGTTCGGAGCAGACCAGGTGCTTGCGTTCGTCAATCTCCTCAAAAGGCGCGGTGAGCTTCATGAGCGAGTGCACGAGGGCATGCAACGCAGTCTGCTGCTCGCCTCCCACAGCAAGCTCCGCGTGTACGTCGAGAGCGACGGCCTCAGGATCGAGAGCGGTAGACCAGATATCCACGCCACGCTTCACAGCTGTTCAGTACAGCAGCGCGTCGCCGCAGCTGACCACGTCGTGGGCAAAAAGTGAGGAGCCTCCCGCATTTCTGCGGAAGGCTCCTCCACTGGCCTCAACGAGTCCAATTGTTTGAGCAACTCAAATATGGTCGGGCTGACAGGATTTGAACCTGCGACCCCTTGACCCCCAGTCAAGTGCGCTACCAAGCTGCGCCACAGCCCGATGCCATCTCCGCGGGCGGAGAAGACAACTCGAACAGTCTAGCGGATTCCGAGGGCGCTCCGTGACACGGCTCCGGCGACGGTAGCTCATCCCAGACAAGCCGCACTCGTCGGGCAGGAGGTCTCCCCTGCCCACCCTCGAACGGGGCACGCTACGGTGACTCGTCCGCAATCGCGTGACAGGACGAACGGACCGATCCGGCCACCAGATGGAGGACCCCATGCGCTACAGCCACTACTGGAAAGAGGTCCGCGTCGCGGCCCTCACCGCCCTGCCCGTCGCGATCGGCTCCGGCATCGTCCAGGTCAGCCGCAACACGCCGATCGACGACGCCGTCATCGGCGGCGCCATCACCTTCGTCGCGCTGTCGCTCCTCATCCCCGTCGTGCGCCACTGGGTGCACCCCGAGTCCCGCGGCTGACCACTGCGGCAGGCCGCAGCACCCGCGGCACGCCCTGCACGACGCGCCGCGAGATCGGGCACGTGCCATCGCAGAGCCGCTATTCGGCTTTGCGATCCGCGACGAGCTGGTCGCGCACTTTGCGTCGCAGCACCTTGCCGATGAGCGACGTCGGCAGCTCGTCGAGCTGCACGACCCGCTTCGGCACCTTGTACGCGGTGAGGCGGGTCCGACAGTAGTCGCGCAGCGAGCCGGCGTCGAAGACGGTGCCGGCACGCATGACCACCGCAGCCGTCACGTCCTCGCCACCGGAATCGCGCGGCAGGCCGACCACGGCGGCCGACTCGACGTCCGGGTGCGACAGGAGCGTCTCCTCCACCTCGGACGGGCTCACGTTGAACCCGCCGGTGATGATGAGCTCCTTCACCCGGTCGATGACCGTCACGAAGCCGTCCGCCGACACCGTCACGATGTCGCCGGTCCGCAACCAGCCACCCTCGAGCAACGCCTCACGCGACTCGTCCGGACGACCCCAGTAGCCCTGGAAGACCTGCGGACCCCGGAGCAGCAGCTCGCCCGACTCCCCCGCCGCACGATCGACCGTCGGGTTCTCGGGATCGACGACGCGGATCTCGGTGCTCGGGAACGGCACCCCCACGGTGCCCGGCCGACGCGACGGACCGATCGGGTTGCCGAGCGCCACCGGCGACGACTCCGTCATCCCGTAGCCTTCGACGAGCAGACCGCCGGTCGCCTCCTCCCAGCGCGTGACCGTCGACACCGGGAGGCTCATCGCCCCGGAGATCGCGAAGCGGACACTCGTCAGGTCGACACCCTTGCGGCTCGACGCACGCGATAACGCGTCGTAGATGGGCGGCACCGCCGGCAGGAACGTCGGCGGGGACTTCTTCGCCGCCGTGAGCACCAGCTCCAGATCGAACTTCGGGAACAGCACGAGCCGCGCACCGATACTCATCGCGAACGTCAGACACAGCGTCATGCCGTACGCGTGGAACAACGGCAGCACCCCGTAGAAGACCTCGCCACCCTCGCTCAGGCCCGGCACCCAGGCGCGTCCCTGCGCCGCGTTCGCGCGCAGGTTGCGGTGTGTGAGGATGGCACCTTTCGGCGCCCCGGTCGTCCCGCTCGTGTACTGCAGGAGCGCGGTGTCGTCGAGCGTCGGACGCACGACCCGCTTCGACAGCTTCCGTCCGCCGATCAGCCGATCCCACGGAAGCACGTGCTTCGCCGACGGGGTCGCGGTCATCGCCGCACGCGACTCGCGGGCACGCTTCACCGGCAGCCGGAGCGCCAGCCGCTTCGACAACGGTAGGGCCTGGGTGATGTCGACCGAGACGATCCGTCCGCGCATCACGTCGGCCGGGAGGTCGGCCACGAGGTCGTAGACCTTGTCCCACACGATCGCGACGTGCGCACCGTGGTCCTCGAACTGGTGCCGCAGCTCCCGAGCCGTGTAGAGCGGGTTGTGCTCGATGACCGTCGCGCCGAGCCGGAGCGCCGCGTAGAACGCGACGACGTGCTGCGGGCAGTTCGGCAGCACGAGGGCCACGCGGTCGCCCGGCTTCACACCGAGCTTGCGAAGCCCTTCGGCCGCTCGCGCGACCTGTTCGCCGAGCTCGCTGTAGCTGGTCTCCGCACCGAAGAACTCGAGGGCGATGCGATCACCGAAACGCTTGACCGAGGTGTCGAGCAGGTCGACGAGCGTCTCGGTGACCTCGTCGATGTCGGCTGGCACGCCACTGGCGTAGGACGACAACCACGGCCGTTCGGCCAGACGCTGACGCTGTGCCTCTCCGGCCTCGGTCGGCTCCGACGACTGCTCGCCCTCGCGCTGCTCGGCTGTGTTTCCTCGATGGTCCACGATGATCCTCCAGATGACACCGCGCGCACCGCACGCATGCCTCCACCCTAGGCGGGCGCGTATGCCCGACCGGGGATGCGACCGGACTGCTTGACAAGCTCCAAACCGACACCGGTGAATCGCCCGAGGAACGGTGGAACAACGCCAGAAGCCGGCCACCCGAAGGCGACCGGCTTCCGAGGATCGAACGCCTCAGACGGCGTCGGGCGACGCGGGCGTCTTCGGCTGACGCTTCGCGGCCGCAGCGGCGTTGTCGGACATCGCCTGCTGGAGGTTCTCCCCCAGTGCGCCACCGGCGACCCCACCCAGGAGGGCGGACAGGTCGAGCCCGGTGATGTCCTTGACGACCTTCGGCACCTCGCTGACGACCTGGCCGACCGTCTTCGTGACGGCCGACGCCCCCTCGGTCGAGATGACCGTGAGGTTCGAGATGTTGCCGAGCGGCTCGGACACGGCGCGCGTGATCTCAGGCAGACGAGCGATGATCTCGGACGCGAGTCCGGCCTCACCGTACTTCTTCAGCGCCTCCGCCTTCGCGTCGATCGCCTCAGCCTCGGCCAGACCCTCCGCGGCCACGGCCGACGCCTTCGCGTCACCCTGGGCGCGGATACCCTCGGCCAGCGCGATCTGTTTGTCGCGCTCAGCGGTACCGGCGAGGCGCACGGACTCTGCAGCGGCCTGGGCGTCCTGCACGGCCGCGACCTTGTTCGCCTCGGCGATGGTCTTGCGCTTGAACGCGTCGGCCTCCGTCGCGGCATTGGCTGCGTCTCGGGCCGCCTGCGCGCGCTGGACCGTCGCGTAGGCGTCGGCCTCGGCCGGCTTGCGCACCTCGATGTCGAGGCGTTCCTGCTCCACCTTCGCCTTCTCGGCGAGCGCCTCACGCTCCTGCTCCGCGACCAGACGGTCCTGCTGCGCCGTGGCCAGTTGACCGGAGGCCTCGGCCTCGGCGTTCGCGCGGTCGGTCTCCGCCTTGATCGTCGCCTGCTTGAGGCTCAGCGCCTTCTGACGCTCCGCGACCTGCTCCGCCGCTTCGATCCGTGCGAACTCGGAGGCACGAGCGGTCTCGGCCTCCTTGATCTCGGCGTTCTGCCGGGCGAGCGCGTTCTCCGCGCGCCCGAGGTCGGCGAGGTAGTTGGTGCCCGGCGTCGAGATGTCGGAGATGTTCAGCAGGTCGACCTGGAGGCCCTGCTCGGCGAGATCCGTCTTGGTCGCCTCGACCACCGCTTCGGAGAGGGCGTTGCGGTTGGAGATGATCTCCTTGATCGGCATGTTGCCGATGATGGAACGCAGCGACCCTTCGAGGGACTGCTGGATGATCTGCGTCAGCGACCCCTGCTGGGAGAGGAAGCGCTGCGCTGCACGGCGCACACCCTCCGGCGTGCCGGAGACCTTGAAGTTCACGCTCGCCTGGATGGCGACCTTGATGAAGTTGGTGTCGACACCCTCCACGACGATGCCGATCTGACGCTGCTCGAGCGAGATCGGGAAGCCCTGCTGCAGGATCGGCCATATGAACACCCGCCCACCGATGACGACGCGCTGACCGCCATCGGGCTCACCGGTCTTGGCGCCGGCCCCCCGACCGACGATGACGAGCGCCTGGTTCGGCGGCACGCGCTTGATGCGTCCGGCGACGAACGCGACGATCGCGAGCGCCACCACGACGAGTGCGATCACGGCGATCACCGTGATGTTGGTGGTGATGAAGTCCATAGGGCAGGTGCCTTCCCCTCGAGGGCGTGCTGGTGGATGGATGGAATCAGGGCTGCGTGTCGGCAGCGGCTCCGCTCGACACGGGTTCGACCTTCACGCGGGAACCCTGGAGCTCGACCACGCGGATCCGGCTACCCGTTTCGATCCGCGTGTCGGAGAACGCGAGGCGCGTCTCGATCTCGTGCGGGCCGTCGAGGCTGACCTCGCCGAAGGACGCCGAGATGGTCGACCGGGCGACCCCGTAGAGACCGAGCGGTGAACTCGGCGTGCCGTCCTCCGAACGCTTGAAGCTCCGGATCATCAGCTGGACGCCAACGAGCACGAGGACACCGATGACGGCCGAGATGACATAGGCGGACCAGACGGGCAACCCGTTCGCCAGCACGATCGCGCCGACCGCGCCGAAGACGGTGAACGCGCTCCCCAGCGCGGTGGCCGAGACCGCCCCGTCCAGGAAGTCGAAGATCTCACCGAAGACCAGGGAGATGAGGACGATCACGAGACCGACGGCGCCGACGATGATGAACAGGGTCATGCCACCAACCCTACTGAACGCCCAGGCGACGTGCAGGAAAGCGGTCTCCCGTCACGGCGGCGACGGGCTGCGGGCCCCTGTGGAGCGACTGCAGGGGCCCTCAGCCCACTGCGTCGAGCAGCTCCGTCAGCCAGCCGGCACCGCGCGTCGTCGCGCCCAGACGCTCGACGCGTTCGCGCAACCCGCGGTCCGAGGTGACCACCACGACCGCCCCGTCGAGTTCACGGACGACGTCCACGAGCGCGTCGTCGCCACTCCCCGCAGCGTCGACGATCGAGACGCCGGCCCGCAGTTCGTGCCCGGGCTCTCGTACGCTGTCATCGGTGTGGACGCCGCGGGCCTGTCCTTCCACGACGGCGACGTAGGCCGGCCACCAGCGGTCGAAGTCGAGGTCGAGCGCCTGGGCGTCGAGACCCTCGTGCGCGAGGCGGCCGAGGCGCGCGACGAACCGCTGTGCGGCACCCGCACGGTCCTTCCACCACCCGTCGGGTCGCGAGCCGACGACGTTCGCGACGTCGACGACGACCGTGACGCGGCGCTCGAGCTGCGACCGCAGGCCGGGCCACGAATCGGCGAAGCCAGGGTGCAGAGGAAATGTCTCGACCTCGGCGAGCGGCACCCAGGCGAGAGCGATGCTCTCCGGGTCGGACACCACGGGCTCGAACGGCTCGACCGCCTCGACGATCACCGTCGTGTACGACCAGAACCCGAGATCGAGCACGGAGTCGAACCGCAGCTCGATCGACTCGGCGGGGACACCCGCCTCCTCGTGCGACTCGCGGACCGCACCGTCGACAGCGCTTTCGAACTGGTGACGCGCGCCTCCCGGGATGCCCCAGGTGCCGCCGAAGTGGCTCCAACCGGCCCGGTGCTGCAACAGCACGCCGCGCGCCCGATCGTGCACGAGGAGTCCTGCTGCACCGAACCTCCCCCAGAACTTGCGGCCGTCCCCGGATTCGACCCAGGCATCCCCTGCGTCCCGGAGGGGGCCGCCGGGAGGATGCGCATCAGTCATTGGACCAGCCTGGCACGAAACGCTGGGCGGCACCCCCTTGCCCACCGTCATCTCCACACCACGTGCAGAATATGTTATATATTGAACTCCAGTATTGCATCGGCAGCGCTCGCGCCCGCCGCACCGAACCCACGCGAAGGACCCTCATGGATGCACGTCAACGCCGGACGCGGGCACGGCTCGCGCGCACGATCCTGCAACTCGCCGCCGAACGCCCGACCTCCGAGATCTCCGTGTCGGAGATCGCCGCACGCGCCGGCATCAACCGATCGACCTTCTACCAGCACGCGGCGGCGCCGTGCGAGCTGCTCGAATCGGTCCTCGCCGAGGAGCTCACGGAACTGAGCATGACCCACCTGGCGACCGTCTCCGCGGACGACGCCCCGGCGGCGATCACCAGCGCCACAGTCGCCGCGCTCCGCCACATCGACGAGCGCGCCGACATCTACCGCGTCGGTCTCGGCGACGACCTCATCGGTGCGAGTCTGCAGCCGATGCTCAACCGCGTCTTCACCTCGACGGTGCTCGAGATCTTCGAGCGCGGGGCGATCACCCTGCCCCACGCCGAATGTCTGAGCGAGGAGCAGCGTGAGCTGTTCACGCGATCGGCAGCGCACTTCGTCGCCGCGGGCTCCGTCGCGGCGTTCCGCGTCTGGCTCGACACCCCTGCACCACGCGACATCGCGTCGTTCCTCGAGGTCATCGGCGAGCTGCTCCCGAGCTGGTGGCCGTTCCAGGCCGAACACGAGCCCGCCTTGGCGCCAGCGGACGAACCCGCCCTCGCTCGCCCCTGACCACGCCTCGACCAGGACGACGAAGGCCCGGGACCACTTCATGGAGTGGTCCCGGGCCTTCGTCGCCACCGTCAGGCAGACGGACGCCGCGGGTCAGCGCTGGCGCTTCTCGCGGACGCGCATGTTGACGTTGATCGGCGTGCCCTCGAAGCCCCAGATCTCGCGCAGGCGACGGACCACGTAGCGCCGGTAACCGGGATCGAGGAAGCCGGTCGTGAAGAGCACGAAGGTCGGCGGACGGCTCGCGGCCTGCGTGCCGAACAGGATGCGGGGCTGCTTGCCACCGCGCAACGGGTGCGGGTGCGCCGCCGTGAGCTCGGCGAGGAAGGCGTTGAACTTGCCGGTGGGGATACGCATGTCCCACGACTCGAGGGCGACCTCGAGGGCTGGGACGAGACGCTCCAAGTGGCGGCCCGTGCGCGCGGAGATGTTGACGCGCGGCGCCCAGGACACGTGCGAGAGGTCCTGTTCGATCTCGCGCTCCAGGTACTTCCGGCGTTCGTCGTCGAGCTGGTCCCACTTGTTGAAGGCGAGCACGAGGGCGCGACCGCTCTCGAGGACGAGGTCGATGATGCGCACGTCCTGCTCGCTGATCACCTCGGTGACGTCGATGAGGACGACGGCCACCTCGGCCTTCTCGAGCGCCGTGCTCGTGCGGAGCGACGCGTAGAAGTCGGCACCCTGCGACAGGTGCACCCGGCGACGGATGCCCGCGGTGTCGACGAAGCGCCAGATCTTGCCGCCGAGCTCGATCTGCTCGTCGACCGGGTCGCGGGTGGTCCCGGCGAGGTCGTTGACGACGACGCGCTCCTCGCCTGCGGTCTTGTTGAGCAGGCTGGACTTGCCGACGTTCGGGCGTCCGAGGATCGCGACACGGCGGGGGCCGCCGAACTCGTCCTTCGCGACGGCCGAGACCTGCGGGAGGACCTTGAGGATCTTGTCGAGGAGGTCGGCGACACCACGACCGTGGATCGCGGAGACCGGGTGGGGCTCGCCGAGGCCGAGGTTCCAGAGCGCTGCGGCCTCCGGCTCCTGACGGGCGTCGTCGACCTTGTTGGCGACGAGGAAGACGGGGCGTCCGGTCTTGCGGAGGAGCTTGACGACCTGCTCGTCGGTCGCCGTCGCACCGACCATGGCGTCGACCACGAAGATCACGACGTCGGAGAGGTCGATGGCGATCTCGGCCTGGGCCGCGACAGAGGCGTCGATGCCCTTGGCATCGGGCTCCCACCCACCGGTGTCGACGACCGTGAAGCGACGGTCGTTCCACTCGGCCTTGTAGTTCACGCGGTCGCGGGTGACACCGGGGGTGTCCTCTACGACGGCCTCACGACGGCCGAGGATGCGGTTCACCAGCGCGGACTTGCCCACGTTCGGTCGTCCGACGATCGCCACGACCGGCAGCGCCGGCAGGAAGCGGATCTCGTCCGGGTCCTCCGTCGCGCCGTCGAGGATGTCGAGGTCGTCGCCCTCGAGGTCGTAGTCGGCCAGGCCGGAGCGGAGGGACGCGGCCCGCTGGGTCGCGAGCTCCTCGTCCATGTCCTGGAGGCGGTCCGCGAGGTCGTCGGGGCCTCCGTCGAACTGCTCGTCATCGTGAGCCATGGGAGTTCCTTGCTGTGAGGGATTCGGTGACGCGGACGACCGCGTCGACCGTCTCGTCGAAGTCGATGTGCGTGGAGTCGACCGTGGTCACTCCGTCCGCCGCGTTCATGAAGTCGACGACCCTGGAGTCCGCCCGGTCACGCCGCTGCAGTTGTTCCGCGACGTCGCCGGCAGGGTGGCTCTCGAATTCCGCTGAACGCCTGGCCATTCTAGCCGCTTCGGACGCCGTGAGCAGGATCCGAGCCTGAGCATCCGGTGCGACCACCGTGGTGATGTCGCGTCCCTCGACGACGATGCCCGGGCGGTCGACGCCGGCGATGAGCGATCGGAAGGTCTCGTTGATCCACGCACGCACCTCCGGGACACGGGCGACGGCGGACACGACCGCCGTCACGCGAGGGCCGCGGATCTCGTCCGTGACGTCGCGATCACCGAGCGTGAACGCGGTCACGTCCGGGTCGAGGGAGACGGTGAAGGCGCCACCGAACGCGTCGAGCGAGCCGATCACCGCCGCCGAGTCCTCCGGGTCGACGTCCGCGTCGAGCGTGTGGAGCGCGAGCGCGCGGTACCAGGCGCCCGTGTCGAGGTAGCGGTAACCGAGCCGACGGGCGACGGCCTTGCTCACGCTGGACTTGCCGCTGCCGGCCGGTCCGTCGATCGCGACCACGACGGGTGCGTCAGGCGTCGTCGACGCGCCGGTGCTGGTGGGGTGCTGTTCGGTCATGTCTCTTCCTATACTTCCGCGATGCGCCAGCCGCGCGACTCGAGGTCGTCGACGGTGCGCTGCTTCACCTCGGGGAGGACCTGGACCTCCGCGAGACCGATGTTCGCGCCGGGCGAGTGCTCCAGACGCAGGTCCTCGATGTTGACGCCGATCTCGCCGAGCTCCGTGAACAGGGCGCCCAGCTGGCCGGGGCGGTCGTCGAGCAGGACGACGATGCTCGCGAACCGGCGGTTCTGGCCGTGCTTGCCGGGGAGCCGTGCGACGCCGGTGTTGCCGGCGGCGATCGTGTCCGCGATCGTGCGGCGAGCGCCCGGCACCTCCGGGTCCCGGAGCGCCGAGATGACGGACGCGAGGTCGGTGGACAGCTGCTCGAGCACCGGGAGGACCTCGGCGTGGTTGGCGCTGAGGATCTGGACCCAGAGCTCCGGCGCGCTCGAGGCGATGCGGACGGTGTCGCGCAGCCCCTGTCCGGCGAGCTGGATGGCGCCCTCCTCGGCGTCCTGCAGCTGGGCGGCCAGGAGGCTCGCGACGAGCTGCGGCGTGTGCGAGACGAGCGCGACGAAGCGGTCGTGTTCGTCCGGCGTCATCTCCATCGGGATGGTGCCGAGGTCGAGCGCGAGGCCCTCCACCTGCGACAGCGCCCAGGCGGGTGTCTCGGCGTCGCGGCAGATCACCCACGGGCGACCGAGGAAGAGGTCGGCTCGCGCCGAGATCGCTCCCCCGCGCTCACGGCCGGCGAGCGGGTGCGACCCGATGTACCGGGTGAGGTCGACACCGCGCTCGAGCAGTGCGCGGTACGGTTCGAGTTTCACGCTCGCGACGTCGGTCACGACGGCATTTGGGAACGCGGCGAGTTCGGCCTCGATGACGCGGGCGGTGACGTCCGGCGGGACGCAGATGACGACGACGGACGGGTCGTCGGAGGGTTCCGCCGCACGACCCGCGCCGTAGTCGACGGCGAGGCGCAACTGACTGGGCGATGCGTCGTCGAGGATGATGTCGACGCCCTTGGCGCGCAGTGCGAGTCCGATGCTCGCGCCGAGGAGGCCGGCTCCGACGATGCGGACCGAGCCCTGCACGCGCGCGGGAGCGGCGCTCAAGTCGCTCATGCCGTCGGCTCCGGCGCCTCCGCTGCCGTGCCGTCGGCCGCACGGGCTTCAGGACCGTGTGCGCGGGCGATGGTCAGGATGGCGCCGAGTTCGTCCTTGCTGAGCTCGCGCAACTGGCCGGATCCGAGCGTCCCGAGGTGCAGCGGACCGAACTGACGGCGCACGAGGTCGACGACCGGGTGGCCGACGGCGTCGAGCATGCGACGGACGATGCGGTTCCGCCCGGAGTGCAGCGTGAGCTCCACGAGACTGGAGCCGTCCTCGGTGCCGAGCAGGCGGGCCTTGTCGGCGGAGATCGGTCCGTCCTCGAGCTCGATGCCCGCGGTCAGCTTCGCGAGGACCTGGGGGGTCACCTTGCCCGTGACCTTCGCGATGTACGTCTTCTGCACACCGAAGGAGGGGTGGGCGAGCACGTGCGCGAGGTCGCCGTCGTTGGTGAGGATGAGCAGACCGCTCGTCTCGGCGTCGAGGCGGCCGACGTTGAACAGCCGTTCCTCGTACTGCTCGGTGAAGCGGCGCAGGTCGGGGCGACCGCGGTCGTCCTTCAGCGAGCTGTAGATGCCCACCGGCTTGTTGAGCATGAGGTAGCGCTTCGAGGCGTCGAGCTGGATGGCGCTGCCGTCGACGGACACGAGGTCGTGCTCCGGGTCGATCCGCGAGCCGAGCTCGGTGACGACGACGCCGTTCACCTCCACGCGGCCGTCCTCGATGAGCTGCTCCGACACGCGCCTCGAGGCGACGCCGGCGTTCGCCAGCACCTTCTGCAAGCGGATGCCCTCTGATTCAGTGCTGGTCACTGTCGAATCCTTCCCGGCCATCGTCGAGCAACGGCGAGATCCGCGGCAGCTCCTCGATGGCGTTGATACCAAGTTGGGTGAGCAGGAGATCGGTGGTGCCGTAGTTGATGGCACCCGTCTCACTGTCGGTGAACATCTCCGTGATGAGTCCACGCCCGAGGAGGGTGCGGACGACGGAGTCGACGTTGACGGCGCGGATCGAGGCGATCGCGCCGCGGCTGATCGGCTGCTTGTAGGCGATCACGGCCAGGGTCTCGAGCGCCGCCTGCGACAGCTTCGTCGGGTTCTGCGTCACGACGTAGTCGGTGACGAGCGCGTCGTAGTCGGCTCGGACGTAGATCCGCCAGCCGCCGCCGACCTCGCGGAGTTCGAATCCGCGTCGGACGCCACCGCGTTCGCCGTCGTAGTCGGCGACGAGGTCGGCGATGGCCCGTCTGACGGCTCCGACCGGCACGTGCACGGCAGCGGCGAGGTTCACGAGGCTCTGCGGTTCGTCGGCGACCATGAGGATCGCCTCGAGCGCCCGTGGGACGTCCGGTGCGGGCACCGGCGCGGGCTCGGGCGGCAGGCTCTGGGCGGCGTCCGTCGGCCGCCCGATCGACTCGGGTGTCGCGTCAGGCATCGTAATCGGCTCCCAGGTTGGCGAGGCTGTCGTCGTTCCAGGTCTCGGCGGTCCAGCGGAGCGTGAGCTCGCCGAGCGGTTCGATCTGCTCGAAGGACAGCGCGGCGTGCCGGTACAGTTCGAGCACGGCGATGAAGCGCGCGATGACCACGCCCTTCAGCTCCGCACCGGCCACGAGCTCGCGGAAGGTGTGGGACCCGCCGCGGCGCAGGATGGCGACGACGTGCGCCGCCTGCTCGCGGATGCTCACGAGCGGTGCGTGCAGGTGGTCGAGACCGACGGTCGGCACCTCGCGTGGCGTGAACGCGAGCGTCGCGAGTGCGCCGAAGTCCTGCGCGGTCAGCGTCCAGACGAGTTCCGGGGTCTGCTGGCGGTACTGCTCCTCCAGCCGGACCGCCCGGAAGTGCCGCGCCGCCTCCAGGTCGAGGCGCTCCGCGAACCACGCGGACGCCTGCTTGAACGCGCGGTACTGCAACAGGCGGGCGAACAGCAGGTCCCGCGCCTCCAGCAGGGCGACGTCCTCCGCGTCGACGAGTTCGCCCTGCGGCAGCAGCCCGGCGATCTTGAGGTCGAGCAGCGTGGCCGCCACGACGAGGAACTCGCTCGCCTGGTCGAGTTCGTCATCGGCCTCGAGCGTCCGCAGGTAGGCGATGAACTCATCGGTCACGCGGCTGAGCGAGACCTCCGTGATGTCGAGTTCGTGCTTGCCGATGAGGGTCAGCAGGAGGTCGAAGGGTCCTTCGAAACCCTCGAACGACACCCGGAACGACGGTGACGGTGCCGGTGCGGGGTCGACGGTCGTCGCCTCATCGGAGCGCGAGCCGGTGTCGCCGGCCGGAGGGAGGACGGCCACGGGCGTCCGCGCGGGATCAGGCGATCGCGCCACGGGAGATGAGCTCTCTCGCGAGCTGACGGTAGGCCTTCGCGGCGGCGTGCTCCGGTGCGAACTCGGTGATCGGGGTTCCGGCGACGCTCGCGTCGGGGAACTTCACGGTCCGTCCGATGACCGTCTCGAGGACCTTCTCGCCGAACGCGTCGACGACGCGCTCGAGGACCTCGCGCGAGTGCAGCGTCCGGGAGTCGTACATGGTGGCCAGGATCCCGTCGAGCTCGATCGCCGGGTTGAGGCGGTCGCGCACCTTGTCGATGGTCTCGATGAGCAGCGCGACACCGCGGAGCGCGAAGAACTCGCACTCGAGCGGGATGAGCACCCCATGGCTGGCGGTGAGGGCGTTGACCGTGAGGAGGCCGAGCGAGGGCTGGCAGTCGATCAGGATGACGTCGTAGTCGTCGGACACCTTGCGGAGCACCCGGGCCAGGATCGTCTCCCGCGCGACCTCGTTGACGAGGTGGACCTCGGCGGCCGAGAGGTCGATGTTGGCCGGAAGCACGTCGAGACCCTCGATGGCGGTGTGCTGGATGACCTCGGCCGGGTCCTTCACGGTGCCGAGCAGCAGGTCGTACACGGTGTTGGAGTCGTGGGTGGAGATGCCGAGACCGGCGGACAGCGCGCCCTGCGGATCGAAGTCGACGACGAGCACCCGGCGGCCGTATTCGGCCAGCGCGGCGGACAGACTGATGGTGGTCGTCGTCTTGCCGACCCCGCCCTTCTGGTTGCAGAGCGAGATGATGCGTGCCGGTCCGTGCTGCGCCAGCGTGGGCGGCACCGCGAACTCACGACGCGGGCGGCCGGTCGGGCCGTTCGGGTTCAGTTCGGCGGCGGTCTTGCGCGCAGAATCCTGCACTGCGCTCGTGTGCTTCGTACCGGCCACCGGTGTTGCCTCGCTCCCGCTTGCTGTCGTTCGAGTGACGAGTCTACCGGGCCGCGGGTCAGGCCTGCGGTGCCGCTCCGCCCGCGGTCCATCTCGCCCGGGGATGGGACTGCGTGTACACATCACGGAGGTTGCCGACCGTCACCAACGTGTACAGCTGCGTCGTCGCCACCGAGGAGTGACCGAGGAGTTCCTGCACGACCCGGACGTCGGCTCCGCCCTGCAGCAGGTGCGTCGCGAAGGAGTGTCGGAGGGTGTGCGGCGACACGTGCGACTCGAGTCCGGCGCGCTCGGCGGCACGCTGGAGGACGAGCCACGCACTCTGTCGGGACAGCCGCGCACCGCGCTGCCCGAGGAACAGCGCCGGCGTCGACCGACCGAGGCCGGAGAAGACCGGCCGGACGCGCACGAGGTAGCGGTCGACGGCGTCGCGGGCGAAGCTGCCGAGCGGCACGATCCGCTGCTTGCCGCCCTTGCCGAGGAGTCGGACGATGTCGGTGTCGATGACGTCGTCGACGTTCAGGCCGACGGCTTCCGAGACCCGGGCTCCGGTCGCGTAGAGCAGTTCGAGGAGCGCCTTGTCGCGGACGGCCAACAGGTCGTCGCCGTCGGTCGTCTCGAGCAGCGCGCGGACCTGGTCGATCGTGATCGCCTTCGGGAGCCGCCCCGGGAGCTTCGGCGGCCGCACCTCACGTGCGACGTCGACCTCGACGAGCTGTTCGTCGAGCAGGAACCGGTGCAGACCACGGATCGACGACAGCACCCTGGCGAGCGAGGACGCACGCACCGGCTGCCCCTCCGGTGTCCGGAGCGACGCCGTGTACTCCGACACGTGCGCAGCGGTGACGGCCGGCGCCTCGACGACGTCGTGCGCCCCGAGCCAGGCGAGGTAGCCCTCGAGATCCCGCCGGTAGGCGGCCTGCGTGTTGGCCGACAGGCCGCGCTCGATCGCGATGTGCCGCAGGTAGTCGGCGACCGCGCGATCGAGCGCCACGCCTCAGGCTCCGCCCGGCCCGATCGTGGAGTCGCCGCTGTCGCGCAGCGTCGACCACCCGCGATCGCGAGCCGCGGCGGCCGTGAGGACACCGAGCATCAGGATCGAGTTGTGGAGCCGACCGTCGAGTACCGCGGCCACGGCGTCGTCGAGCGGCACCCACTCCACGAGGATGTCCGCCTCCTCCTCAGCACGGGCGAAGGCCTCGGCGGTCGCCGTGAGATCACGCGCGAGATAGATGCGGATCGACTCGTTGCTGCCACCGGGCGTCGTGTAGAACTCCGTCAGCAGCTGGAGCGAACCGGCGACGAGATCGGCCTCCTCCTCCAGCTCGCGACCCGCGGCCACGGCCGGGTCCTCCCCCGCGATGTCGAGCAGGCCGGCAGGCAGCTCCCAGTCGCGCTCCCCGATCGGGTGGCGGTACTGCTGGATGAGCAGGACGCGCTCGTCGGCGTCGAGCGCCAACACCGCCACCGCCCCGGTGTGGTCGACGAACTCGCGCACGACCTCCCCGTCACCGTAGCGGAACGTCTCCCGACGGATGTCCCACACCTTGCCCGCGAACGCGCGCTCGGAGGACACCACCTCGACGGGGTGCGACTCGTCGCGCAACGACGCGGCGTCGCCGGTCGACTCAACCATTGGCGACGTCGAACAGCCGGCTCGCCTGCTGGCGCTCGAGCGAAGCACCGACGAGGCCGGCGAACAGCGGGTGCGCGTGGTTCGGGCGCGACCGCAGCTCGGGGTGCGCCTGCGTGGCGACGTAGAACGGGTGCACCTCGCGCGGCAGCTCGACGTACTCGACGAGCGTGCCGTCGGGCGACAGGCCGGAGAACTGGAGGCCGGCGTCCGCGATCTGCTGGCGGTAGCCGTTGTTCACCTCGTAGCGGTGACGGTGACGCTCGGACACCTCGTCCGCACCGTACAGCTCGGCGACGATCGAGCCCTCGTCGAGCTTCGCCGCATACAGACCGAGGCGCATCGTGCCGCCGAGGTCGCCGCCGGCGATGATCTCGACCTGTTCGGCCATCGTCGCGATGACGGGGAACTGCGTGTCGGGGTCGAACTCGGAGGAGCTGGCGCCTTCGAGCCCGACGACGTTCCGGGCGTATTCGATGACCATGCACTGCAGGCCGAGACAGAGGCCGAGCACCGGGATGCCGTTCTCGCGGGCGAACTTCAGGGCGCCGAGCTTGCCCTCGATGCCGCGGATGCCGAAGCCGCCGGGGACGCAGATGCCGTCGACGTCGGCGAGCGCCTTGATCGCTCCCTCGACGGTCTCGCAGTCGTCGGACGGGATCCAACGGATGCTGACCTTGGTGTCGTGGGCGAAGCCGCCGGCCTTGAGCGCCTCGGTCACCGACAGGTAGGCGTCGGGCAGGTCGATGTACTTGCCGACGAGGCCGATGGTGACGGCGTGCTTCGGGTGGTGGACGGCCTCGAGCAGGTCGGCCCAGCCACTCCAGTCGACCTCGTTCGTGACGAGACCCAGGCGGTCGGCGATGTAGGCGTCGAGGCCCTGGTCGTTCAGCATGGTGGGGATGTCGTAGATGCTCGGGACGTCGACCGCGTTCACGACCGCGTCCTCGTCGACGTCGCACATGAGCGCGATCTTGCGCTTGTTGCTCTCGGTCACCGGGCGGTCGCTGCGGAGCACGAGCGCGTCGGGCTGGATGCCGATGGACCGGAGGGCCGCGACCGAGTGCTGCGTCGGCTTCGTCTTCTGCTCACCGGAGGCGCCCATGTACGGCACGAGCGAGACGTGGACGAAGAACACGTTGTTCCGGCCGAGCTCGTGGCGGATCTGCCGTGCCGACTCGATGAACGGCTGCGACTCGATGTCGCCGACCGTGCCACCGATCTCGGTGATGATCACGTCGGGCTGGGGGGTCTCGGACGCCTGGAGGCGCATGCGGCGCTTGATCTCGTCCGTGATGTGCGGGATCACCTGCACGGTGTCGCCGAGGTACTCGCCGCGACGCTCCTTGGCGATCACGGTCGAGTAGATCTGACCCGTCGTCACGTTCGCGGCCTGGCTCAGCTCGATGTCGAGGAACCGCTCGTAGTGGCCGATGTCGAGGTCGGTCTCGGCGCCGTCGTCGGTCACGAAGACCTCGCCGTGCTGGAACGGGTTCATCGTGCCCGGGTCGACGTTCAGGTAGGGGTCGAGCTTCTGCATGACCACCCGGAGCCCGCGCGCCGTCAGCAGGTTGCCGAGGCTGGCTGCGGTGAGCCCCTTGCCCAACGAAGAAACGACACCACCAGTCACGAAGATGTGCTTGGTCGTGCCGTTGGAGCCCGAGACGATGCCGTCGGTCGGAGAGTTCAGGTTGCCCGCTTCAGAAGTATTCACCACGGGCTTTTATCCTACCATCCAGTTCGGGTTCATGTGTCGCTTCCTTCGCGGTCGCGTCGTCAGGAGGCTGCGAGGGCGAGCAGTTCGCGGGCGTGGGCGAGGCCGCTAACGGACTCCGCGAGCCCGGAGAGCAGCCGCGCCATCTCCGCCTCACGCTCGGCGCCGACGAGCTGGCGTACGCTCGACGCCGTCACCGAACCGTCTCCGCCCTTGACCACGCTCAGGTGGTTGTTCGCGAAGGCCGCGACCTGCGCGAGGTGGGTGACGACGATCACCTGCGAGCGTTCGGCGAGGGCCGCGAGGCGACGCCCGATCTCGATCGCCGCGGCTCCTCCGACGCCGGCGTCGACCTCGTCGAACACGAAGGTCGGTACGGGGTCCGCGCCGGCGATGACGACCTCGAGGGCGAGCATCACCCGGGACAGCTCTCCGCCCGAGGCGCCCTTGCCGAGCGGTCGGGGCTCGGCACCGGCGTGCGGCCGGAGGAGGAAGGCGATCATGTCCTTGCCGTGCAGCGTGAGGTCGTCGCGATCGGACACCTCGACGACGAGCTCCGCCTCGGCCATGGCGAGCGAGCGCAGTTCCGCGCTCGCGGCTGCGCCGAGTCGAGCAGCGGCTTCGACCCGGACGGCGCTCAACGTCGCGGCAGCGGCATCGACCTCCCCGGAGAGCCGTTCGACGTCACCCTCGAGCTGGGTGATGCGGTCGGAGTCGCCGTCGAGCTCCATGAGGCGGGTGCTGCCCGTCTCGAGCAGGTGCAGGACGTCCTCAGGGGTCGGCCCGTACTTCCTGGCGAGTGTCGCGAGCGTGGCACGGCGCTCCTGGACGACCTCGAGTTCGCGAGCGCCGTCCTCGTCGAGTCCGGCGAGGTAGCTCGAGAGCTCGGCGGCGATCTCCGCGGCCAGGTAGCTCGCGTTGGCGACACTCGCGGCGATCGCGCCGAGAGCGGGATCGTGCACCGAGGCCCGGTCGAGCTGCCGCCGCGCGCCTTCGAGGAGTCCGACGACGTCGCTCTCCTCGCCCGCCTCGGCCGAGACGAGTTCTCGGGCGCCGGCAGCAGAGAGACGGAGCTCCTCGAGGTTCGTCAGTCGATCGGCGCGCTCGGCGAGCTCGGCGTCCTCGCCGGGCTGCGGGTCGGCCTGCTCGATCTCGGCGAGCGCGACGCGCAGTTGCTCGGCCTCGAGGAGTCGCGTGTCGCGCTCGTTCGTCAGGGTCTCCAGTTCCGTCCGCAGCTCGAGGAGCTCCGTGTAGCGCCGCTGGTAGTCGCCGAGGGCCCGCTGGAGCGGTTCACCGGCGAAGCGGTCCAGGGCGTCCCGCTGGGCCGGCGCGGCCCGCAGCCGGATCTGGTCGGACTGCCCGTGCACGACGACGAGCTGCTCGCCGAGTTCGGAGAGGATACCGATGGGCGCCGTCCGGCCGCCGACGATCGCGCGGCCGCGGCCCTCGGCGGTCACGATCCGACCGAGCAGCAGCTCTGCCGCATCACCCGCAGGGTCGAGGTCTCCCCCGGCCTCGCGGACGCGCTCGGCGACCGCGCCGTCGCCCGGCACCAACCAGCGTCCCTGGACACTCGTCTGCTTCTGGCCCGCTCGCACGACGCCGCTGTCCGACCGCTGACCGAGGAGCAGCCCGAGGGCGGTGACCACCATCGTCTTGCCCGCGCCTGTCTCACCCGTCACTGCGGTGAAACCGGGTCCGAGTGGGAGCGTCCCGGACGCGATGACGCCGAGGTCGCGGATCTCGATCTCCTCGATCATGCGGTGCCCTCCTGATCGCTGTGGTGTCGGGTGGCCGTGGAGGCCGGGACGTGGATCGTGCCGGTCATCGGCTCCTCGCGTCCGACGGGGCCGCGCCAACCGGTGACCGGCAGCCGGAACTTGTTGACGAGACGATCGGTGAAGGTGCTCTCGTGGAGGCGCGCGAGGCGGACCGGCACCGAGGAGCGTCTGACGACCACCCGTGCGCCCGGCTGGAGGTCCTTGGCCCGGCGGCCGTCGCACCAGAGCACGCCGAGGCCGTCGGTGCGTTCCAGGACCTCGACGGCGAGGGACGACTCCGGGCCGACCACGAGCGGCTTCGCGAACAGGGCGTGCGCGCTGAGCGGGACGAGGGTGATGGCCTCCACCGACGGCCACACGACCGGGCCGCCCGCCGAGAAGTTGTAGGCGGTGGAGCCGGTCGGCGTCGAGATGACCACCCCGTCGCACCCGAAGGAGGAGAGCGGACGCTGATCGACCTCGATCACGACCTCGAGCATGCGCTCCCGACTCGCCTTCTCGACCGTGGCCTCGTTGAGCGCCCAGGTCTCGTAGACGACCTCCGCGCCGACCTTCACCCGGACGGAGAGCGTCATGCGCTCCTCCACGAAGTAGTCGCGACGCACGACGCGTTCGACCGTCTCGGCGAGGTCGTCGCGTTCACTCTCGGCGAGGAAGCCGATGTGACCGAGGTTCACCCCGAGCAGCGGCGCCGCCGATCCTCGGGTCACCTCGGCCGCTCGCAGGATCGTGCCGTCGCCGCCGAGGACGATCGCCAGTTCGATGTCGCCGAGGGAGACCTCCTCGTCGAGGATGGAGACGACGTCGAGCTCCGGGTCGACGGCGATGAGGTCGGCCCGCTCCAGCGCGCTGAGGACCGGGCGGACGCCCGCCTCCAGGAGCAGCCTGGACACGAGCACGGCGGCATCGCGGGAGTCGTCGCGACCGGTGTGCGCGACGACCAGGATGTTCCTCGGCGCGACCGCAGGATCGGTGGAATGTGCCATCGGGTTACGCTCCAGCCATCGAGGTGATCTGCTGCATCCATTCTGTCGGATTGGTTCCGTGCTCGGCCGATATCCACACCACGTACTCGCGGTTGCCGTGGGTGCCGACGATCGGCGACGGGATGAGCCCGGCCGTCCCCAGCCCGAGGTCCCAGGCCGCCCACAGGACGCCCGCGACGGCGTCGGCACGGAGCGCGGGATCGGTGACGACGCCCTCACGGACGCCACCACGACCGACCTCGAACTGCGGTTTGACGAGCAGGACGAGTTCCGCCGGTGACGCGACGACCGACACGAGTGCCGGGAGCACCTGGGTGAGCGAGATGAACGAGAGGTCGCCGACCACGAGCGACGGACGCTCGTCGAGGCCGGTGAGGTCACTGAGCTGCTCCGGCGTCAGGAAGCGGACGTTGCACCCCTCCACGACCCGCACCCGCTCGTCGTCTCGGAGCTGCGGCACGAGCTGGTCGTGCCCGACGTCGAGGGCGACCACCCGACGCGCTCCGCGCTCGAGCAGGACCTGGGTGAACCCGCCGGTGGAGGCGCCGGCGTCGAGGACGAGCGCGTCGTCGACCACGACCGGGAAGGTGTCCAGGGCGGCGAGCAACTTGTGGGCGGCTCGACTGACGTAGTGGTCGGCGCCGGCGACGGCGACCCGAGCATCCGGGTGGACCCGGTGGGAGGCCTTCACGATCGTGCGGTCGTCGACGCTCACGAGCCCGTCGGCGATGAGCTGGGCCGCATGGGTTCTGGAGCGGGCGAGTCCTCGCGCGGCGAGGGCGGCGTCGAGGCGGGCGGACTGCGCGGCGCCGTCCGGCGAATCGGCTGCAGCCGGTGCTTCGGGTGTGTTCTCCATGCGCTACGCCGACGTCTTCGGCGAGTCGCTCCCCTCGAGCGTCGCCCGGAGTTCGTCGACGAGCTCGCCGTACGCGGCGGCCCGCTCCTCGAGCGGCTGCTCGTCGATGAGGCGGACGCGGGACACGAGGCCGTCGGTCGGGTGCTCCGGTTCGTTCGTCACAGGGCAACCCTACCGGCCGCCACCGTCGCCGCCCCCGGGAACCGCTGTGGGCGAACACCCGTGACGAACCGCGCCTCCCGAGGGGTGGGCATCACTCCGCGTACAGGTGCTCCGGGACGTTGAGCCCGTAGATGGCCCGGCCGGACGCCCAGATCGCGGCGCACGCGGCGCGCAACAGGTCGATCCGCGACGGGCCGTCGGACTCCACCACGACGTCGTTCCCACGGATCCGCACCGTGGCCGCACCGACCGTCGCCGCCTTGCCGTCGCGCGACATGGTGGTGGCCGGATAGGGCTCGTGCAGCTGCCGCAGGTCCTCGAGGATGAAGGTCGGCCGGGAGTGCTGGTCGGCCGCGAGGACGTGCTTGGCTCGATCGATACCGGTCAGGACGAGGGCCGACGCGATCCCGGCGCGGTTCGCACCGAGGATGTCGGTGTCGAGTCGGTCGCCGATGAAGAGCGGCTTCGATGCGCCGAAACGCACCTTCGCCTCGTCGAAGATCGGAACCTCCGGCTTCCCGGCGACGGTCGCCAGACGGCCGACCGCTGTGTGGACGGCCGACACCAGCGTGCCGTTTCCCGGAGCGATCCCGCGAGCCTGTGGGATGGTCCAGTCCGTGTTCGTCGCGACCCACGGCAGCTCGGAGCCGTCGGCGGTCGGCGTCTGCAGCGCGAACGCCGCTTCCGCCAGCTGCGACCAGCCGACTTCGGGAGCGAACCCCTGGATCACCGCAGCCGGCGAGTCCTCAGCCGAGCGGGTGACGACGAAGCCACCCTTCTCGACCTCGTCGACGAGCCCGGCACCACCGACCACCAGGATCGTCGACCCGGCGGGCACGAGGCCGGCCAGCAGCCGGACCGCGGCCTGTGGGCTCGTGACGACCTCTGCCGGCGCGACGCTGAGCCCGAGGTCGGTCAAGTGCTGCGCGACGGAGGCGTCCGTCCGGGAGGCGTTGTTCGTGATGTATCCGACGCGAACGTGTTCCGCCGCCAGGTTCAGCGACTCCACTGCGTGCGGGATCGGGTTCGGACCGGCGTAGACCACGCCGTCCAGATCGGCGAGGACCACGTCGACGCCGTCGAGCGGGGTCACGGGCTTAGGCCTTCTCGTCAGCAGCGGACTCACCGGACGGCTCCTCCCCGGGCTGATCGTCGGATCCAGGGGCGTCAGCCGTGGGCGACTCGGATTCGTCGTCGAACTCGAGGAGCTCCTCCACGACCACCATCGTCTCGCCCGCGTCGTCCGCAGCGGACTGCTCGAGCGCCTCGGAGGCGATCATCGCCCGGTCGTGCCAGACGGCCGCCTCCTCCTCGCGACCGAGGACCTCGAGGGTCTCGGCGTAGGCATTGAACAACGCCGGGCTGTAGGAGAACGCACGCTTCGGGTCGAGCTGCGGGATCTGCAGCTCGAGCAGCGCGTCCTCGGTCTGCCCGAGGTCGAGCCGGGCCCCCGACATCGCGATCGCGAGGGCGACGCGGACCGGCACGTCGAGGGTCGAGCGGTCGACGGACCGTCCGAGTTCCAGGGCACGCTCCGGTCGGCCGACGCCGCGTTCACTGTCCACCATGAGTGGCAACTGGTCGTCCTTGCCGGAGATACGGCGGTAGGTCCGCAGCTCGCGAAGCGCGAGGGCGTAGTCGCCGGTCTCGTACGCGGTGATGGCGAGGGTCTCGCGGACCATCGCGATCCGGCCGGCCCGACGGGCAGCGGACATCGCGTGGAGGTGGGCCAACGCAGGATCGCTGTCGATCAGTCGCGCCGCCATCGCCAGGTGCTGGGCGACGCCGTCGGCGTTCTCCTTGCTCAGGGTCTTCAGCTCGTTCCGCGCACCCTTGTCGAGGTCCTGCGGCGTGACGTCGTCAGGGATCTCCGGGTCGTCGTGACGCGGCCGGATCGACTTGAGCTCGAACGCGATGCGCTCTTCTTCCGTCAGCTCGCGCTCGCGTCGGAACGCGTCGCGGTCGCCGCGGGCAGGAGCGCCATCGCGCGTCCACAGCTCGCGTCCACCGCTGTCGCGCCCGCGGTCGGGGCGGCCACCACGCTCAGAGGAGTGTCCACGGTCGGTCCGGTTCCCACGGTCCAGGCGATCGCCGGACGAGGGGCGGTCACCGCTCCGCGCAGGACGGTCCGACCGCTGCGGACGATCCCCCGACGATGAACGGTCCCGTTGCCAGGCAGGACGGTCCGACCGTTGCGGACGGTCGCCGGACGCCGGCCGATCCTTCTGCCAGGCCGGACGATCCGAACGCTGCGGACGGTCTCCTGATGAAGGACGGTCACCGCTGCGCGCGGGACGATCCGAACGCTGCGGACGATCCCCCGCCGCCGGGCGGTCACCGCTCCGTGCTGGACGGTCGGATCGCTGCGGACGATCGGTGCCACGAGCGCGATCATCGCGCCGTGCAGCACCACCGTTCCCACGGTTGTCACCGGAAGATCTCGGAGGACGTCGCTCACCCTTGTCGGGCTGGTCTGCTGACTGGTCACTCACGATGATCTCCACGGTGCTCGGACGCCGTCACCCGGCGTCAACCTACTGTTGAATTCTTGTCCCACGGTACCCGTGAAACGACGACTTAACGCAAAATGGCCACCCAAGAACCTTGGGTGGCCATTTCAACGAAGAAGTCC